>NZ_SRRY01000001.1:1892500-2492500 GCF_004792295.1 Pseudoalteromonas sp. MEBiC 03607 | reverse complement strand
TTTCTACGTGAAAGCAGTTACTGAAGCACTTAAGCGTTTCCCTGAGGTGAATGCATCTATCGATGGTGATGATATCGTTTATCATAACTACTTCGACATCAGCATTGCGGTTTCAACTCCACGTGGTCTTGTTACACCAGTTCTTAAAGACTGTGACAAGCTATCAGTGGCAGAAATCGAAAAAGGTATCCGTGAATTAGCACTTAAAGGTCGTGACGGTAAACTATCTATCGAAGATATGACTGGTGGTAACTTCACAATTACTAACGGTGGTGTATTCGGTTCATTACTTTCTACACCTATCATCAACTTGCCACAGTCTTCAATCTTGGGTATGCATAAAATCCAAGATCGCCCAATGGCTGTTAATGGTAAAGTTGAAATCTTACCAATGATGTATTTAGCGTTATCTTACGATCACCGCCAAATCGATGGTAAAGAATCAGTAGGCTTCCTAGTAACAATTAAAGAGTTACTTGAAGATCCAACTCGTTTACTACTAGATGTTTAATCTGGTTGTATAAAAACTAAGCTGTGAACCCTGTTCACAGCTTTTTTTTTGCGCCTTTGGTCTAACTGGGGTTTTCATGTGGAGCCTTGGGATTTATACTAAGTGCGCAATTTGGGATAGCTGTTTATTTTGCATAAATATTCAGCTCTTTTAGTATAAAAAATTGGATAAAGCATCATGAATTTGCATGAGTATCAGGCAAAACAACTTTTTGCCGAATATGGTTTACCAGTTTCTCAAGGTTTCGCTTGCGATACACCTGAAGAAGCTGCAGCAGCTGCTGAGAAAATCGGCGGTGATATGTGGGTTGTTAAAACACAGGTTCACGCAGGTGGCCGTGGTAAAGCTGGCGGTGTTAAGCTAGTTAAAACAATCGACGAAGTAAAAGAGTTCGCTGCGAACTGGTTAGGTAAAAACTTAGTTACTTACCAAACAGACGAAAATGGTCAGCCAGTAGCTAAAATCCTTGTTGAAAGCTGCACTGACATCGCTAACGAATTATACCTTGGCGCTGTAGTAGATCGTGCTTCTCGTAAAGTTGTTTTCATGGCATCTACTGAAGGTGGTGTTGAAATCGAGCAAGTTGCAGAAGAAACTCCAGAACTAATTCACAAAGCTGAGATCGATCCACTAGTTGGTCCACAAGCATACCAAGCTCGTGAATTAGGCTTCAAACTAGGTTTAAACCCTACTCAAATGAAACAGTTCGTTAAGATCTTCATGGGTCTTGCTAACATGTTCAACGATTTCGATTTCGCACTTTTAGAAATCAACCCGCTAGTAATTACAGACGAAGGTAACCTTCACTGTCTAGACGGTAAAATCGGTGTAGATGGTAACGCGCTTTACCGTCAACCTAAAATCCGTGAAATGCACGATCCTTCACAAGAAGATGCACGTGAAGCTCACGCTGCAAGCTTCGAGCTTAACTACGTTGCACTAGACGGTAACGTTGGTTGTATGGTTAACGGTGCAGGCCTTGCAATGGGTACTATGGACATCGTAAACCTACACGGTGGTAAGCCAGCTAACTTCCTAGATGTTGGTGGTGGTGCTACTAAAGAGCGTGTATCTGAAGCATTCAAGATCATCTTATCTGACGACAACGTTAAAGCTGTTTTAGTTAACATCTTTGGTGGTATCGTACGTTGTGACATGATCGCTGAAGGTATCATTGGCGCAGTTAAAGAAGTAGGCGTAAACGTTCCTGTAGTAGTACGTTTAGAAGGTACTAACGCTGAACTAGGTCGTGAAGTACTTGCTAATTCTGACCTTAACATCATCGCTGCTGAATCACTAACAGACGCAGCTGAAAAAGTTGTTGCTGCTGCGGAGGGCAAATAATGTCTGTATTAATCAATAAAGATACAAAAGTTATCTGTCAAGGTTTCACAGGTGGCCAAGGTACTTTCCACTCTGAGCAAGCGCTTGAGTACGGTACACAAATGGTTGGTGGTGTAAGCCCAGGTAAAGGCGGTCAAACGCACCTTGGTCTTCCAGTATTCAACACAGTACGTGACGCTGTTGAAGCAACTGGCGCAACTGCATCAGTTATCTATGTACCAGCACCTTTCTGTAAAGATGCAATCTTAGAAGCTATCGATGCTGGCATCGAGCTTATCGTTTGTATCACTGAAGGTATCCCAACACTAGACATGGTTGACGTTAAAGTTAAGCTTGAGCAAACTGGTGTTCGTATGATCGGTCCTAACTGCCCAGGTGTTATCACTCCGGGTGAAACGAAGATCGGTATCATGCCTGGTCACATCCACAAGCCTGGTAAAGTAGGTATCGTATCACGTTCTGGTACTTTAACTTACGAAGCGGTTAAACAAACTACTGACGCTGGTTTCGGCCAATCAACATGTGTTGGTATCGGTGGTGACCCAATCCCTGGCACTAACTTCATCGACGTTTTAGAAATGTTCGAAAAAGACGAGCAAACTGAAGCAATCGTAATGATCGGTGAAATCGGTGGTACTGCAGAAGAAGAAGCTGCAGAATACATCAAGCACAACGTGACTAAACCAGTTGTTTCTTACATTGCAGGTGTTACAGCTCCTCCAGGTAAGCGCATGGGTCACGCAGGTGCAATCATCGCAGGTGGTAAAGGTACTGCTGATGAGAAATTTGCTGCATTAGAAGCTGCTGGCGTAAAAACTGTACGTTCACTAGCTGACATCGGTGCTGCACTTAAAGAGAAAACAGGCTGGTAATCAGTTTTAATCTCTTAAAAAAGGCTCGCTTATGCGGGCCTTTTTTGTATCTGAGAGTTTCCTAGTTTGTGCACGAAAATTCTAGCTTTAAATTAAGAATAATAATGCTTTATTTGTGAATAAAAATTCCATACACTGATACCTTGTTTATTTGTTTTTATATAAAACGCTGTTATTAAAAAAGGTAAATATCACGTGCGTACCACAGAATTGGTAGATGGATTTCGCCAGTCAACTCCTTATGTTAATGCTCACCGAGGTAAAACTTTCGTTGTAATGCTCGGCGGAGAAGCAATTGATCAGCCAGGTTGTCGTAGCATCATTAATGATGTTGCATTATTAACGAGCTTAGGTATCAAAATTGTTTTAGTGTTTGGTGCAAGGCCACAGTTCAATGCGGCACTGCAAGAATTTGGCATAACTAGTCAGTTTCATAATGAAATACGTGTTACTGATAACGCGACTTTTGATGTAATAAAGAAAGTTGCGGGTGCAATGCAGTTCGATATAACCGCGCGTTTATCTACGTCTTTAAGTAGTACTCCTATGACTGGTTCATACTTGAATGTGGTCAGCGGTAATTTTGTTATTGCTCAGCCTTTAGGAGTTGACGAAGGCATTGATTATCATCACTCAGGCCGTGTAAGACGTATTGATGTTGAAGGGATTCGTCATCAATTAAACAATAACAGTATCGTACTACTTGGTCCGATTGCCGCCTCAGTGACAGGTGAAAGTTTTAATTTAACTGCTGAAGAAATTGCCACTCAGGTTGCATTAAAACTGCGCGCTGACAAAATGCTCGGTTTTTGTAAAGAGGCCGGTATCTTGGATGAAAACGGTGAAGCAATTGCCGAGCTTATGCCAAATGAGGCAGAATCTGTCTTAGCAAACTACCGTAATCAACCTGATTCATGTTTAAGTGCAACGGTATTCTTACAAGCGGCCATTGATGCATGTCGTGGCGGCGTACATCGTTGTCATTTAGTTAGTTACAAAGAAGATGGCGCATTATTACAAGAGCTTTTCTCATTAGATGGCATTGGTACGCAAATCGCGCCGCAAAGCTCTGAACAGTTACGTAGTGCAACAATATCTGATATTACCGGGATTATTAATCTGATCAGACCGCTTGAAGAGCAGGGCTATTTAGTTAGGCGTTCTAGAGAGCAGCTTGAGATAGAAATAGAGCAATTTACTGTCATTGAGCGTGATGGTTTAATTATCGCCTGTGCCGCTTTATACCCATTTGCTGAAGAACAAGTGGGGGAGTTTGCAAGTCTGGCTGTTCATCCACAGTACCGAGATGCAGATAGAGGGAGTTACCTACTGCGTTTTATTATTAATAAAGCCAAACGTGCGGGTTACTCGCATTTATTCGCTTTAACCACACGCAGTATTCATTGGTTTTTAGAACAAAGCTTTGAATTAGTGACCGTTGATGAGTTACCGGCGAAGAAAAAGGCACTGTATAACTATGAGCGCCGTTCTAAAGTGCTGCGACTGGACCTTACTAAACTAAGTAAAAACCGTTGATAGGACAACTGAGTGGATTGCTATAAAAAAGGTGACGCATGTGCGTCACCTCTAATTCTATATATTGTATTTAATTAATACTCATAGTTAATGTGCTGATAAAAGCGCACACGTAAATCTTGGCGCGTTGGATTAAAGGCCAGCTCGTCAGTTACTTCATTAATTGCGCTTTGCACTTGATTCATAAACTTACCATAACCAATGTCATGCTTGTCTTTATCGGCTGCGGCAATCACAAAATGTAGAGAATCAACAAGTTGATTTGCATCCCAATAATGTTGTAATTGCACTTGCTCTGAGCTGCAATCAAAGGTTAGCTTTTGCAGTTCACTGTTACTTTGTGCGTTATCAATATTGCTATTACGAACAATAGGGCGGGTACCATTAGCGATAAAAGCACCAAGGGTTAGCGCTCGTTTTTCGCAAGCTCGTTTAAATGCATCAAAAATATATTGATAAAATTGCGTGTAATTCTCTTCATTCAACATATGTTGAAATTGCGTTTTAATCGCGCGGGTTACTGGAATAGAAAACCCAGCATAAGTCATTTCACTGTGCTGTGTTGGTAAATGACATTGGCGAGATTGATAGCGTGGATATAAGCTACGCAATTTATAGCCATAGCTTTCTTTGTGACCTTTTGCTTTAGCAAATAAATCATAAGTAAGATGCTGGTGATCGCGAATTTTAAGTGGAGGTTGGCCGCTTAATAGCTTTTCTTGTAATGAGTTTATTACGCGCTGTACGTTATGGTGAAAACTTGCTGCATTAGCACGAATATCTTCACCTGTAGCCAAAAATAATAAACGAATTTTTTTGCATTTTACATCATTAGCGGCAAACACATTATGTGCTTCGTGGTATTGTGGGTTATAGAAAAACAAAATCTGCTTAGCGGTTTCTAAACTATATGCCTCATCATGGTAACGAACGACAGGTAACTTATCGTTAGCGATCAGATGTACATTGTGCAGTTCATATTCATCACATAGTGCAAATAACTCCCTTGCAAGACGCTTATAAGCACAGCTTACATTACTAAACTGTGCAAAAAACTCATCAGTAGGTTTAAACTCAACTAGCACATACTGGTTAGCACGCGCAGAGCTTGGAATATAGACTCTATGTTGATTGAGCGAAGCCATCTTTTTTCCTTATTGGTAGTGAAACTGACGGCACTATATCGCTAGTCAATGATCATTTTATTGCGTTAGAACAATTTTTTTACCGATTTTGCAGCGTCTGTAAACAATGTATTCAATAATCGGCTTATTATCTTCAATAAACATGGCTCAACTACTGTATGTTAGGGTTTGTTTTTGTAATAATGCATTAGTTTTGTCACCATGCAATATTTTGAGGATTATGCTCCTATGGCGGAAATTGAGAATCGCCCAAGTAACTTTATTAGAACGCGTATCGACGAAGATCTCGCAAGCGGTAAGCATGCGACTACACACACGCGTTTTCCACCTGAACCAAACGGTTTTTTACACATTGGTCATGCAAAGTCTATCTGTTTAAATTTTGGTATTGCCCAAGATTATCAAGGTCTTTGTAACTTACGTTTTGATGATACGAATCCAGAAAAAGAAGACATCAATTACGTAAATTCAATTAAAGAAGATGTGCAGTGGTTAGGTTTTCAGTGGGATGGTGAAATTAAGTATTCATCTAACTATTTCGATGCGTTATACGGCTATGCTGTTGAGCTTATCGAAAAAGGCCTTGCGTATGTGTGTTTCTTATCGCCAGATCAAGCACGTGAATACCGTGGTACTTTAAAAGAGCCAGGTAAAAATAGCCCGTACCGTGATACGCCAGTTGAAGAAAACCTAGCGCTATTTGAAAAAATGCGTAATGGCGAATTCAAAGAAGGCGAGTGTGTACTGCGTGCTAAAATCGATATGGCAAGTTCATTCATGGTATTGCGTGATCCGATTTTATACCGTGTACGTTTTGCTCACCACCACCAAACAGGTGATAAGTGGTGTATTTACCCAATGTACGACTTCACGCACTGTATTTCAGATGCGCTAGAAGGTATCACGCATTCATTATGTACGCTTGAGTTCCAAGATAACCGTCGTTTATACGATTGGGTATTAGATAACATCAGCCTTGAGTGTCACCCACAGCAAATCGAGTTTTCACGATTAAACCTTGAATACACCATTATGTCTAAGCGTAAATTAAACGACTTAGTGGTTAATGGTCATGTTGAAGGTTGGGACGACCCACGTATGCCAACGATTGCTGGTTTACGTCGTCGTGGATACACACCTGCGTCAGTGCGTGAGTTCTGCTCGCGTATTGGTATCACTAAACAAGAAAACATGGTTGAAATGGGTATGCTAGAAGCATGTATCCGTGAAGACCTAAATGAACATGCACCACGTGCAATGGCTGTTCTTGATCCGGTGAAGATTGTTATCGAAAACTATGATGCAGATAAAGTAGAGACTTTATCAGTTGCCAATCACCCGAATAAAGAAGAGATGGGCCGTCGTGATGTGCCTTTCACGCGTGAGATTTATATCGAACGTGAAGACTTCCGTGAAGAAGCAAATAACAAGTTCAAACGTTTGGTACTTGATAAAGAAGTACGTTTACGTGGTGCTTATGTAATTAAAGCTGAGCGTGTTGAAAAAGACGAGAACGGTGAAATCACCACTATTTTCTGTTCTTACGATCCAGAAACGCTAGGTAAAAACCCAAGCGATGGCCGTAAAGTTAAAGGTGTAATCCATTGGGTATCAGCCAGTGAGTCAATCACTGCTGAAGTACGTTTATACGACCGTTTATTTAACGTACCAAACCCAGCTGCTGCTGAAGACTTCAATGCAACGCTAAATCCAGAATCACTCGTGGTGCTTGCTAACGCGAAACTTGAACCGTCTCTTGCTAATGCACAAGCAGAGCAGGGCTTCCAGTTTGAACGCATGGGCTATTTCTGTCGTGATAACAAAGCCGACTCACTAGTATTTAATCAAACTGTGGGTCTTCGTGATTCATGGGCAAAGATTGAACAAAAGGGCTAAACTTTTAACTAATTGTTTAAGTTTCTAAGCTTAATAAAAAACCCTTTCATTTTAAAAATGAAAGGGTTTTTTTATAACTATTAAAAGTGATTAAAAATAGCCGCGAATACCTAAGCTAAAGTTGCGACCAGGTAGTGGTGCTTTTTCTTTAATAAATGAACTGTGAACGAAACCTAATTCATCCGTTAAGTTATCAGCATTAATGTACAGCTGCGTATCGACAGGGCCTAAATCAAGTTGGTAATTTGCCGATGCGTCAAACAGGGTATAATCGTCAGTTTTTGTTTCATAAGCGGTAATATCTGACTGCTCAAAATAATGAGTGCCTGCTAGGCTAAATTGCCAACCGCCAACAGTATACTGTAGTTCAGAACCAAGTTTGTTTGCTGGAATACGTGGTAGGTAACCTTCGCCATCTTTTAATTTAGCAGTTGTTGAATCACCAAACACTTTAACCAATGTGCTTGGTGACACTTGGTAGTGGACGTCAAACTCAATACCGTAAAGTTTTGCATCTTTACTTGCAAATTGATACACCGCCATTGCGTCTTCGTCAGCCTCTGCTGCTGACTCTAGACCGTGTTCTTCATCGAATACGAGCCCAGTACTTTGCTGGTAATAGTAGTTTTCAATGTCGTTGTAGAAAAAGTTAACGGTGTAACCAAAGTCACCAATAAAGCGGCGGAAACTTAAATCAAAGTTGGTTGCAGTTTCTTGATCGATATCTTCAGGCTCAAAGTGTATTTCGCCGTCTTCGATATGATAACCAAGGCCTAACTCATATGTACCAGTTGCAATATGTACACCATTTGAAAGTAGTTCAGCACTAAGAGGCGCGCGCTCTGAACGAGATACGCTAAGCGCAACACTTTGGCCTTCTTGATATTGCCAGATTGCACCTGCAGAAAAACTTAGATTTGTGAAATCTTCACTGTAGTTAATGATTTCAGCTTCTTCTTCGTCATGGTGCTCTTCTTCCTCTTCATGGGCGTGGTCATGATGGTGCTCTGCCATACTAACAGCCGAGTCAATTTGGTAATCCTCAATACGTGCGCCTAATTCAACGGTTACATCACCAAATTGACGCTCTTCAAGCATGAATAGTGCATTGGTTTTAGTTACACTTGCTGGTGTAAAGGCTTCTTCACCATCAGCATCGTAGTCTGATTCTGTGTAGTGGTAGCCAGCCATACCGTGCCAAAGGCCTAATTTATGTTCAACGGTTGCACGTGCTTCAGTGGTTTTGTTAGAAAACACAGTGCCAACTGCACCATCTTCAATTTCGGCATGTTTATAGTCTGTGTAACCCACACGTAGTGAGATATTTTCAATCCAGTTATCATGTAGCGCATAGCTCATGTAACCTTGCCAGCGATCTTGCTCTAATTGCGCGAAGACAGACTCTTCGTGTTCTTCTTCACCTTCGTGTTCATCATGATGCTCACCTTCTTCATGCTCTTCGTGATGATGGTGTTCATGAGCGGGAATACCGTAATCTGTTTCAATACGACCATATGACACACCTAGTGTTAGGTGATCGCCAACATAACTCGTGCCAAAATTAACATTTTGGCTATCGATAAAGGTGTTTTCTACGCGGTTAGCGGTTTCGTGTTCTTCATGATCTTCACCCTCATGTTCGTCATGCTCTTCAGGAAGCTCGAATGTTGGTGTTTTGTAATCATGACCTTTGCGCTTTGTGCCATCAAAATGGAAGTTGAAGCCTTCATTACCGGTTTCAAGTTTTGCGGCATAAGTATTGGTGTTTGATACTGTGTCATGGGTGTATTGCGCAGCGCCTGTTAAAGTGTCGATATTGTCGGTAGGAATACGATTATCAACAACATTTACCACACCCCCTATCGCACCTGAGCCGTAAAGTAGGGTAGCAGGGCCTCGTAACACTTCAATTTGTTCAGCGGCTAGGCTGTCATTTGATGTTGCGTGATCTGGGCCAATACGTGATGCATCACTGCTATCAAGGCCATTTTGAGTGATTTTCACACGCGGACCATCTAAGCCGCGAATGATTGGGCTTGATGAAACTGGGCCAAAATAACTAGCATTCACACCAGGTAGGCCTTTTAGTGTTTCTCCTAAGGTCGGCTTAGCCTTATTTTTAAGATTATCACCAGCCAATACGTTAACGGGTGAGATCATTTCAAGGCTATTTTTATGAAGCGCAGAAGCATAGACAACAACTGTTTCTACAGATGTTGGCGTGAGAGTAATAACTAGATTTTGATTATCACCATTAATTTCAACACGTTTATCGATAAAATCATCTTTGCTGATGTGTAATTGGCCTTTGTTATCTACATCGATTTTAAACTGGCCTTGTTTATTGGTCACAACGCTTTGTGACTTACCATGAACATGAACTTCAGCGTTACTGATAGGTTGCTGATTTTTATCTAATACTTGACCTGTGATCACAGCAGCCATTGTTGATTGAGAGATCAGCGCAGCGGCAACAGCACTAGAAAGAATTGAAATTTGCTTCATTATTACTACTTCTAAGTTTGTTGTTGAGTGTTGTGATATAATATAACACTGCAATTTTTTATCTGCAATAACGTTATAATATAACTTTTAACTAAGTCGCGAATTTTACACCGTAAACTATACTTAGAATGTTTCAGTTAGATGGACATTCGTTATGTCTGATAAGAATCGTGTTTTTAAAGCCAATTTTACTATCGCAGATTTGCGCGAACAGCGAAATCACCAAGAGGTTTTCACCACGGCATGTGATAGGCAAGAAAGCTATGAACATTTTGTGTTAAAGCTTTTAAGCTACTGCTTATTTTCTCATAATAAAATGGCAACCATGAACGCACGGCTTAAAAGTAGTGAGCCAGATGTGTCAATTAAAGCCCTTGATGAGCATTATGAAATGTGGCTAGCAGTTGGAGAACCTGATTTTACAATATTGAGTAAAATTGCTAAACGTGTTGACGAACTATGGGTTGTAACTACGCTAAACAATGAGTGGTTACAAGAATATGAGCATCAATTAGAGCTGATAAATAATAGCCATTTAATTGCCTTTGATGGAAACTTTATTGAGCAATTGGCGAGCCATTTGACTAAAAACTTACAGTGGGATGTAACGATAGATCAACAAACAGTGAGTGTCTCAGACAAAGAAAACTTCTACCAAACAAACGATCTTGTGTGGCATTAAAGCTCAATTTTTACCTTACCGTTGGGTTTACTACAACACAGCAACACTTCACCTGAGCGTACAAACGCAAGTGGTTCTTGGTTATAATTTACATCACCTTCGACTAATTTAGCGCGGCATGCACCACAATAACCTTCACGGCATTGGTAGGGGACGTCTATTTTGTGTTGTTCTAGGCATTCAAGGAGAGATGAACAGCCAGAATCAAATTCGAGACTCTGGCTGTCTGTTCCTGCAAGGATAACCTCTGCAGTAGTGTTAGTGCTCATTACAGATCGAAGTCACCAAAATCTGATGCATCAACCTGAGAATCAATTTGGCCTACAAGATAAGAGCTAATTTCAGCTTCTTGTGGAGCAACTTGAACGTTGTCTGATACTAACCAAGAGTTGATCCATGGAATAGGGTTACTCTTACTTTCGAACTGTGCCGGTAAGCCAACCGCTGTCATACGCGCATTTGTGATGTATTCAACATATTGACATAAGATATCTTTATTTAAGCCAATCATAGAACCATCTTTAAACAAGTATTCAGCCCAATCTTTTTCTTGCTCAGCAGCTTCAACAAACATCTGAATCGCTTCTTCACGGCATTGTGCAGCAACGATTGCCATTTCAGGATCGTCTTTGCCTTCTTGCATAATATTTAGAATGTGTTGCGTGCCAGATAAGTGGAGCGCTTCATCACGGGCAATAAGCTTGATGATTTTCGCATTACCTTCCATTAGTTCACGCTCTGCGAACGCGAATGAACAGGCAAAGCTTACATAGAAACGAATAGCTTCTAGAATGTTAACCGACATCATAGCTAGGTAAAGTTGCTTTTTAAGGTCAAATAAGCTGACTTTTACTTCTTCACCGTTGATCACATGTTTACCTTCACCATATAGATTGTAAACAGAAATCATATTGATTAAATCATCGTAGTATTTGGTAACCGCATCAGCACGTTCACTGATCTTCTCGTTACTGACGATATCATCAAAGATAAGCTCGGGAGACTGCGTAACGTTACGAATAATATGCGTGTATGAACGGCTGTGAATTGTTTCACTAAACGCCCATGTTTCAATCCAAGTTTCAAGCTCAGGAATAGACACAATGGGTAGTAACGCAACGTTAGGTGAACGACCTTGCACACTATCTAGCAAGGTTTGATATTTCAAGTTGCTTAAAAAGATGTGTTTTTCGTGGTCCGGTAACGCTTGGAAGTCAAGACGGTCTTTACTTACGTCAACTTCTTCAGGACGCCAAAAGAACGATAATTGTTTTTCAATTAGCTTTTCGAAGATAGGGTACTTTTGTTGGTCGTAACGTGACACGTTTACAGTTTGGCCGAAAAACATCGGTTCTTGTAATTGGTTATTATGGTTTCGGCTAAAAGTTGTATATGACATAGTGATTTCTCAAAAAACAGTCAGGACAAAGCGGGCAAATGAGCCCGCTTTTGTTATGTTATTAATTTAATTAGATTTTACAAGCGCCGCCTGCACAACCGTCATCTTCTACCTCTGGTGTTAGCTCATCTTGAGCATCCGATGCACCGTCACGTGTGTTGTGGTAGTACAAGGTCTTCACACCAAGTTTATAAGCAGTCAGTAGGTCTTTTAATAGCACCTTCATAGGTACTTTACCGCCTTCGTACTTAGATGGATCATAATTAGTGTTTGCAGAAATCGTTTGGTCAACGAATTTTTGCATAATACCAACAAGCTGTAGGTAACCATCGTTTGATGGAATATCCCACAGTAGCTCATAGTTGTCTTTCAGGTTTTCATAATCTGGAACTACTTGCTTTAAGATACCATCTTTACTTGCTTTAACGCTGATATGACCACGTGGTGGCTCAATACCATTTGTTGCGTTAGAGATTTGTGATGATGTCTCTGATGGCATCAATGCAGATAGCGTAGAGTTACGCATACCGTGCTCTTTAATGCTCGCACGTAATGAATCCCAATCTAAATGAAGTGGCTCATTACAGAACTGATCTAGGTCACGCTTGTAAGTATCTGTCGGCATGATGCCTTGAGAATACGTTGTCTCGTTAAATTTAGGACACGCACCGCGTTCTTTCGCCAACTCGTTTGATGCTTTCATTAGGTAATATTGAATTGCTTCAAACGTTTTGTGAGTTAAGGCATTAGCACTACCATCAGAATAACGTTTACCGTTTTTAGCAAGGTAGTATGCGAAGTTAATTACACCTATACCCAGCGTACGACGACCCATCGTTGCGTTTTTAGCCGCAGGAACAGGGTAGTCTTGGAAATCAAGTAAGTTATCAAGGGCACGTACTGCAAGTTCAGCAAGCTCTTCTAACTCATCAAGCGACTCAATCGCACCTAAGTTAAATGCAGATAGCGTACAAAGTGCAATTTCACCTTCTTCATCCATTACATTGCTAAGTGGCTTAGTTGGTAATGCGATTTCTAAACATAGGTTAGATTGACGAATTGGCGCCACAGTCGAGATAAACGGGCTGTGTGTATTACAGTGGTCAACGTTTTGTAAGTAAATACGACCAGTGCTTGCACGCTCTTGAGCAAACATTGAGAATAACTCAATTGCTTTAATACGCTTTTTACGAATTGACTCGTCTTGTTCGTACTTAACATATAGCTCATCAAACTTCGCTTGATCTTCAAAGAATGCATCATATAGACCCGGTACATCTGACGGGCTGAACAATGTGATGTAATCGTCTTTGATTAAACGGCTATACATTAATTTGTTGAACTGGACACCGTAGTCAAGATGACGTACACGGTTGTCTTCAACACCACGGTTGTTCTTAAGGACAAGAAGATTTTCAACTTCTAAGTGCCAAAGTGGGTAGAACAACGTTGCTGCACCGCCACGAACACCACCTTGTGAACAGCTTTTAACCGCTGTTTGGAAGTGTTTATAAAACGGAATACAACCTGTGTGGTACGCTTCGCCGTTACGAATAGGGCTACCAAGAGCACGAATACGGCCCGCGTTAATACCAATGCCAGCACGTTGCGAAACATATTTAACAATCGCAGACGATGTCGCATTAATAGAATCAAGGCTATCACCACATTCAATCAATACACATGAGCTGAATTGACGTGTTGGTGTACGAACACCGGCCATAATTGGTGTAGGTAATGAAATCTTAAATGTAGACACTGCATCATAAAAACGCTTGATGTAATCAAGACGTGTCTCTTTTGGATAATCAGAGAATAAGCTTGCAGCAACTAAAATATATAAAAACTGTGCACTTTCGTAAATTTCGCCAGTAACACGGTTTTGAACTAGATATTTACCTTCAAGTTGCTTTACAGCAGCGTAGCTGAAGTTTAAATCACGATTATGATCAATATATGAGTCTAACTCATCGATTTCTTGTTCTGTGTAGTCGACAAGTAAATGCTGATCGTAACGTTTGTCTTCAACTAATTTTGTAATGTGATCATATAAACGTGGTGGCTCAAATTGGCCATACGCTTTTTTACGCAAGTGGAATACAGCTAAGCGAGCAGCTAGGTATTGATAATCAGGCGTATCTTTTGAGATTTGATCCGCTGCCGCTTTGATGATTGTTTCATGAATGTCGTCGGTGCGAATGCCATCATAAAATTGAATATGTGATTTTAATTCAACTTGTGAGACAGACACATTATTCAGACCTTCTGCGGCCCAAGCGATTACGCGATGGATCTTATCTAGATCGAGTGACTCTTTACGGCCGTCACGTTTGCTTACAGATAGCTGTTGGTTCATAGTTTTGCCTGTATTCCTTGGGAAATTTTAGTTGTAAAGACAAAGGTATTCTTTATGTAATTATTATTATTAAACACTATATGCAGCTAATTGAATAACATTTAGCCACAATATCTGGTGTTGTTTAAATTGCAGATCACAAGATAGTGTGGTCTGCGCTGTTTTGCAAGGGATAGAATTGCCCCATTTTGTGGATAACTATTGGATAAGCGCATTGTGTTAGTGACCATTAACCTTTGAACATTCATAGACGACGAAATTTGTAGAAATCAACTCAAGATCCAGAAAATTTACCGTTTTAAAAAATAAATTTCGACTGATTTTTTTATCATCAAAGAATGTTCAAAAGTGAATCAGATCACAATATATGGTGTTTTAGATAATAAATAACACTATATATGGTTAAAGCCATCAATTGGCGAATGCCAATTAAAATCTGCCTGCCAGCCAAGCGCAGCGTCAACACTCGGTATGTAACCCCAAAGCGCCGTTGCACTGTACATATTAGCTGCTTTTGCAGCTTGAATATCTCGCTCAGCATCACCGATATACAAACAACGAGTTGGATCAACATCTAAGATCTCAGCTGTATGTAACAGTGGATCCGGTGATGGTTTCGAAACAGCTAATGTATCGCCACTGACAACGGCTTGAGCATTACTTAAAGATGGGATCGCTTGTACTAAGGGCTCAGTTAAAAAGCCGGGCTTATTGGTCATAATGCCCCACTTAATATTGTTTTGCTCAAGTGCAATTAAAAGCTGCTCGATGCCGTTGAAGCATTTACTGTGAACGGCAATATCATCAGCGTAATAATCGAGTAACTGTTGTCGTAAAGCCAGTTGTTCTACATCAGGCCACTTATCACCAAAACCAACCTCTAAAAGTGCATTGGCTCCGTTTGAAGCTGCGGGACGATAAATATGCTCAGCGACTGGGGCGATATCTGCATCGGCTAATACGCGATTTAATGCATGACCCAGATCATCGGCGGTATCAAGGAGCGTACCATCGAGATCAAAAATAAAAGCATCAAAATCGATAGAGGGTGCGTTTACACCACTCATTAGGCTAATTTCTCAAAGTGCAGGATGTAATTAACACTTACATCATCATTTAAACTGTACTGCTTAGAGAACGGGTTATAGTTCAGGCCTGTGCTGGCTCTTACTTTTAATCCCGCTTCTTCAGCCCAGGCAATAAGTTGTGCAGGTTTGATAAACTTTTTATGGTCATGGGTACCTTCAGGCACCATTTTTAAAAGCTTTTCTGCACCCACAATGGCAAACAAGTAGGCCTTTGGTGTTTTGTTTAGTGTTGAAAAGAAGACATCGGCGCCCGGTTTAGCAAGTTCTGCTACAGCACGAATAATAGACGCAGGATCTGGAACATGCTCAAGCATTTCCATACAAGTAATAACGTCAAAGCGAGCAGGGTGCTCAGCCGCAAACTGTTCTGCTGGTACTTTTATATAGTCAACAGGGACACCTGTTTCTAAACTGTGTAACTTAGCAACGGTAAGTGGCTCTTGGCCCATATCGATGCCGGTTACTTTAGCGCCCATGCGCGCCATGCTTTCACTTAAGATGCCGCCACCACAGCCAACATCTAAGGTTTCCTTATCAAATAAGCCGCCTACTTTATCGGCGACAAAATCCAAGCGAAGAGGATTTATTTCATGAAGAGGTTTGAACTCTCCGTCGCGGTCCCACCAACGTTCTGCGATGGCTTCAAACTTTGCAATTTCTGTATTATCTACATTTTGATGTTCGGTCATAAAAAACTTCCTCGTCAATCTGAGGCCATTATATAGGGGGAAATTACTAAATCGCAAAGATTTAGCGCCTGTAAATCTAAATAAATTGTGATAGCATGGTCTGGAAATAATAACTAAAGCTCTTAAGACGGCATTGTGCCTCTTTATGAGTCAATACTGAAGGAATGTGAAATCAAATGACTGATCTCGCCAATGAAATTCTGCCAGTCAATATTGAAGATGAATTAAAAAATTCGTACCTTGATTACGCAATGAGTGTAATCGTTGGACGTGCATTGCCAGACGTACGTGACGGCTTAAAGCCAGTTCACCGTCGTGTTTTATTTGCAATGAACGAACTCAATAATGATTGGAATAAACCTTACAAGAAATCAGCACGTGTTGTTGGTGATGTAATCGGTAAGTACCACCCACATGGCGAC
This sequence comes from Pseudoalteromonas sp. MEBiC 03607, assembly GCF_004792295.1. Lineage (NCBI taxonomy): Bacteria > Pseudomonadati > Pseudomonadota > Gammaproteobacteria > Alteromonadales > Pseudoalteromonadaceae > Pseudoalteromonas > Pseudoalteromonas sp. MEBiC 03607. The sequence continues at coordinate 2,476,055 of NZ_SRRY01000001.1, read as the reverse complement.
AGCGCGGTATATGACACCATCGTTCGTATGGCGCAGCCTTTCTCATTACGCTATATGCTTGTTGACGGCCAAGGTAACTTCGGTTCTGTTGACGGTGACTCTGCGGCAGCAATGCGTTATACGGAAGTTCGTATGGCGAAAATGTCACATGAATTATTAGCTGACTTAGAAAAAGAAACCGTTGATTATGTACCTAACTATGATGGTACTGAGCAAATTCCTGACGTATTACCTACTAAAGTACCTAACTTACTAGTAAATGGTTCATCAGGTATTGCGGTTGGTATGGCAACGAACATTCCTCCGCATAACTTAACAGAAGTTATTAACGGCTGTTTAGCGCTTATTCAAAACCCAGATATGTCAATTGCTGATCTAATTGAATATATCCCGGGTCCAGATTTCCCGACTGCGGCGATTATCAACGGTAAAAAAGGCATTGAGCAAGCGTACCTAACAGGTCGTGGTAAAGTATATATCCGCGCTCGTGCTGAAATCGAAGTTGACGAAAAAACCGGTCGTGAAACAATCATCGTTCACGAAATCCCTTATCAAGTTAACAAAGCGCGTCTTATCGAAAAAATCGCTGAGTTAGTTAAAGATAAGAAAATTGAAGGTATTAGTGCACTACGTGACGAATCAGATAAAGACGGTATGCGTATCGTTATCGAAATCAAACGTGGTGATGTTGGTGAAGTAATCTTAAACAACCTATATGCACAAACTCAGTTACAAACTGTGTTTGGTATGAACATGGTTGCACTTGATAACAACCAACCTAAGTGCTTTAACCTTAAAGAAATGCTTGAAGCGTTTATCATTCACCGTCGTGAAGTTGTTACACGTCGTACTGTATTCGATTTACGTAAAGCCCGTGACCGTGCTCACACGCTTGAAGGCTTAGCAATTGCTCTTGCGAACATCGACCCAATTATCGAACTAATTCGTAAGTCACCAACACCAGCTGAAGCTAAAGTGGCACTAACAGCTCGCCCTTGGGAGCTAGGCACTGTTAAAGCTATGCTTGAAAAAGCAGGTGAAGATAACGTTGCTCGCCCTGATTGGTTAGCTGCAGACTTAGGTATTCGTGATGGTCAATACTATTTATCTGAGCAACAAGCACAAGCAATTCTTGACCTACGTTTACACAAACTAACGGGTCTTGAGCATGAGAAGATCTTAGACGAGTACCAAACGTTACTTGATCTAATTGCCGAGCTTTTACACATTCTTTCAAGCCCTGATCGTCTAATGGAAGTTATCCGTGACGAGCTAGTAGAAATTAAAGAACAATATGGTGATGAGCGTCGTACTGAAATCAGCGCTGCTGCTCACGATATTAGCCTTGAAGACCTAATCAATGAAGAAGACGTTGTAGTAACGCTTTCTCACGAAGGTTACGTTAAGTATCAACCATTATCTGACTACGAAGCACAGCGTCGTGGTGGTAAAGGTAAGTCAGCTACGAAGATGAAAGATGAAGACTTCATCGAGCGTCTATTGGTTGCTAATACACACGATACAATTCTGTGCTTCTCAACTGCAGGGCGCTTATACTGGTTGAAAGTATATCAGTTACCATTAGCAAGCCGTGCAGCGCGTGGTAAGCCAATTGTTAACCTATTACCACTTGAAGCAGATGAGCGTATTACTGCTATCTTACCGGTACGTGAATACGAAGAAGATAAATATATCTTCATGGCTACTGCGTTTGGTACAGTTAAGAAAACACCATTAACAGCTTATAGCCGCCAACGTGCGAGCGGTATCATTGCCGTTAACCTTAATGAAGGCGATAGCCTAATTGGGGTTGATATCACAGATGGCACGAATGAAATCATGCTATTTACTGATGCTGGTAAAGTTGTACGCTTTAAAGAAGCTGAAGAGTCTGAAGTATTAGACGAAAACGGCAACCCAGTACTTGATGAAAACGGTAACCCGGAAATCCGCTTTAAAGGCGTACGTCCAATGGGCCGTACAGCAACAGGTGTTCGCGGTATTAAGATGGCAGACGATCAACGCGTTGTATCGTTAATCGTTCCTAAATCAGATGGTGCAATCCTAACTGTGACAGAAAATGGTTACGGTAAGCGTACAGCACTTGAAGATTACCCATCGAAGAGCCGTGCAACACAAGGTGTTGTATCAATCAAAGTTAGCGAACGTAACGGCGCTGTGGTTGGTGCAGTACAGGTTGATGAAAACGACGAAATCATGATTATCTCTAATCGCGGTACACTTGTACGTACTCGTGTAAATGAGGTTTCTACGGTTGGTCGTAATACTCAAGGCGTTATTTTGATACGAACTATTGACGAAGAGCAAGTAGTTGGTTTACAACGTATCGAAGAAATCGAAGTTGATGAGCTTGCAGCCATCGAAGGCGAGGCCGTTGAAGTAGTCGATACTAATCCTGAAGAAGCGGGTGATAACCCACCTTCAGAATAACATTGATTTAAAAAGCGGCTTCGGCCGCTTTTTTTATCCGCACTATAATTACTGGAATGAGGCAAAGTAATGACTAAATATAATTTTTGTGCAGGACCGGCAATGCTACCGCCGGCAGTTATGCAAAAAGCACAAAAAGAATTTATTGATTGGCAAGGTTTAGGTGTATCTGTGATGGAAATTAGCCATCGCAGCAGCGACTTTTTAGCGCTTACTGCTAAATGTGAAGCAAGCCTGCGTCGCTTAATGAATATTAGCGATGAGTTTGAAGTATTATTTATGCATGGCGGTGGTCGTGGTCAATTTAGTGCTGTGCCACTGAATCTTCACCTTGATGGTAAGCCAGCTATTTACTGTGAAAATGGCGTGTGGTCGAAAGGTGCAACAGAAGAAGCGGCAAAATTCACCACAGTTCAAAGTATCAACGTACGTGATGATGAACAGCAAAATGGTCAGTTTTCAATTAAGCCTGCAAGCTGCTGGGAATTACCTGCTGATGCGTCATACATTCACTATTGCCCGAATGAAACCGTAGATGGCATCGAAATTTTTGACGTACCATCACACCCATCAGCACCGATTGTTGCTGATATGTCGTCGACTATTTTATCGCGCGAATTTGATGTAAATCAGTTTGATCTTATTTACGCTGGTGCGCAAAAGAATATCGGCCCATCTGGTTTATCTATTGTAATTATCCGTAAAACCTTACTTGAACGTGAAGGTCTTGCAAAGCCGGGTATTCTTGATTATGCATTAGAAGCGAAACAAGGCAGCATGTACAACACACCACCGACATTTGCATGGTACTTAGCCGCTGAAGTGTTTGAATGGCTGGAAGCAAATGGTGGCGTTAAAGCGATGGAAGAGCAAAACATCGCAAAAGCCGAGCTACTTTACAATTATATTGATAGCTCAGATTTTTATAGCAATAAAGTTGCTAAGCATTGCCGTTCGCGTATGAACGTTCCGTTTTGGTTAAATGATGAATCGCTGAATGATAAATTCATTAGTGAATCAAAAGAAGCAGGCTTATTAGCCCTTGAAGGTCACCGTATTGTCGGTGGTATGCGTGCAAGTATTTACAATGCAATGCCACTTGAAGGCGTGCAAGCCTTGGTTGATTTTATGGCTAACTTTGCAAAGGAGAATAGTTAAATGGAACAACTACGTCTTGAACCTATTGCAAAAGTTAATGGTAGCGTAACCTTACCCGGTTCAAAAAGCTTATCAAATCGTATTTTACTTTTAGCAGCGCTTGCTAAAGGTACAACAGTGGTTGAAAACCTGCTTGATAGCGACGATATCCGTCATATGCTTGGTGCACTAAAATTATTAGGTGTTAATGTTACGCTTAATGAAGACAAAACAGTGGCGACCGTTGAAGGTGTAGCGGGTAAATTTAATACACCATCTGAACCGTTATTTTTAGGTAACGCTGGAACTGCGTATCGCCCGCTAACAGCTGTACTTGCTGCTGTTGAAGGTGAGTATGAGCTTGTTGGTGAGCCACGCATGGAAGAGCGCCCAATCGGCCATTTGGTTGATGCATTGCAAGCACTGGGTGGTGATGTAACTTACTTAAAAAATAACGACTATCCACCATTGGCTATTAAAGGCGGTAAAATCAATGGTGGTAAAGTAGCCATTGATGGCAGTATTTCAAGCCAGTTTTTAACAGCGCTATTAATGGCAGCACCGTTATTTAATGGCGACACGGAAATTAACATTAAAGGCACGCTGGTATCTAAACCTTACATTGATATTACCCTTGATGTGATGCAGCGTTTCGGTGTTACTGTAAGCCATGACAACTACGAAACGTTTTATGTAAAAGGCTGTCAGCAGTATCAAGCACTTGAGCGTATTATGGTTGAAGGTGATGCATCAAGTGCTTCTTATTTCGTTGCGGCAGCTGCAATAGCGGGCGGCGAAATTGAAATTAATGGGGTAGGTGCGGCGTCTGTTCAAGGTGATATTGGCTTTGCCAAAGTTATGGAACAAGTGGGCGCAAAAATCGATTGGTACGATGAAAAGCTGGTGGTTCGCAAAGGCGAGCTGAATGCTGTAGATATTGATGCTAACGCAATACCTGATGCGGCCATGACACTGGCAACTGTAGCACTTTTTGCAAAGGGTAAAACGGCGATTCGTAACATCTATAACTGGCGTGTTAAAGAAACTGACCGTTTATATGCAATGGCAACCGAACTGAGAAAAGTAGGTGCAGAGGTTGTAGAAGGTGAAGATTTTATCGAAATTACTCCACCTGACACATTTAATGATGTTGCGATTGATACCTATAACGATCACCGTATAGCAATGTGTTTTGCGATGGTTGCAGTGGGCGGCAAGCCGATAACTATTAACGATCCTAAGTGTACGTATAAAACGTTTCCTACATTTTTCAAAGTTCTAGAGTCTGTCTCAAGTCAATAAAACAGAAGAAAATATAAAAAGTTACACTCTAAGTGCGGATCTATTTTAATAACTGGCGTATAATATTCCGGTTTTATTTTGGTGTGCATTGCAGGAGGTTATAAATGCAGGCGTTATCAATGCCCGTAATCACCATCGATGGTCCAAGCGGTTCAGGTAAGGGAACTGTATGTCGCTTGTTAGCCGAGAAATTAGGTTGGGATGTATTAGACAGCGGTGCGATTTACCGTGTGCTGTCACTTGCTGCGCTTCACCATCAGATTGAATTAGATAATGAAGATGCATTAGTACCACTTGCAGCAAACTTAGATGTGCAGTTTTTGGTTGATAGCCACACTCACACATCGAAAATTGTGTTGGAAGGCGAAGACGTCACAACCACGATTCGTAATGAAGAAGTGGGTGCAGCTGCATCGAAAATAGCAGCTTTACCACGAGTGAGAGAAGCATTATTACGCCGTCAGCGTGCATTTCGTACAGAAAATGGCTTAATTGCTGATGGTCGTGATATGGGCACTGTTGTGTTTCCTGATGCACCGTTGAAAATATATTTAACTGCTACAGCTGAAGAGCGCGCACGTCGTCGCTTTGCTGAGTTGAATGAACGCGGTCTTGATGTTACACTAAGTGGTCTACTTGAGGACATAAAAGCGCGAGATCACCGTGATATGACACGTGAGGTTGCGCCATTAGTGCCTGCAGAAGACGCCATTGAAATCGATACTAGCGATTTTGATGCGATGCAAGTGTTTGATAAAGTAGTAACTTTACTCGACGAAGCAGTACTTGCAGGAAAGCTTCCAAAAGCTAAAAAGTAAATTTATAAGGTGCCGGCAGGATGCTAGCGCGATTTTAACAACCCCATGCAGCATGGTTGCTAATTGGTTATTTAATTATTTAGAGACGTATAATGTCAGAAAATTTTGCGCAGTTATTTGAAGAAAGCCTAAAGGGTTTTGAAGCAGAGCAAGGCTCTATCGTTAAAGGTACAGTTATCTCAATCGAGAACAACATCGTACTTGTTGATGCTGGTCTTAAATCTGAAAGTGCAATCCCTGCTGAGCAATTCAAAAATGCTGCTGGTGAACTAGAAGTTGCTGTTGGCGACGAAGTAGATGTTGCTTTAGACGCAATCGAAGACGGTTTCGGCGAAACTATCCTTTCTCGTGAGAAAGCGAAGCGTCACGAAGCGTGGATCCGCTTAGAAAAAGCATGTGAAGAGCAAGAGACTGTTACTGGTGTTATCAACGGTAAAGTTAAAGGCGGTTTCACTGTTGAAGTTGATTCAATCCGTGCCTTCCTACCTGGTTCACTTGTTGATGTTCGTCCAGTACGTGACACAACTCACCTTGAAGGTAAAGAGCTTGAGTTCAAAGTAATCAAGCTTGACCAAAAACGTAACAACGTTGTTGTTTCTCGCCGTGCAGTTATCGAATCAGAAAACTCACAAGAGCGTGAAGAGCTTCTTGCTAACCTTGTTGAAGGTCAAGAAGTTAAAGGTATCGTTAAGAACCTTACTGACTACGGTGCGTTCGTTGACCTTGGTGGTGTTGACGGTCTACTACACATCACAGACATGGCGTGGAAGCGTGTTAAGCACCCTTCAGAAATCGTTAATGTTGGCGACGAAATCGCAGTTAAAGTTCTTAAATTCGACAAAGAAAAGACTCGTGTATCTCTAGGCCTTAAACAGCTTGGCGAAGATCCATGGGCAGCTATCGCTGGTCGTTACCCAGAAGGTTCTAAGCTTTCTGGTCGTGTAACTAACCTTACTGACTACGGTTGTTTCGTTGAAATCGAAGAAGGCGTAGAAGGTCTAGTACACGTTTCTGAAATGGATTGGACTAACAAGAACATCCACCCTTCAAAAGTTGTTTCACTAGGTGACACTGTTGAAGTTATGGTTCTTGAAATCGACGAAGAGCGTCGTCGTATTTCTCTTGGTCTTAAGCAATGTATTGCTAACCCATGGCAAGAATTTGCTCGTCTACAAAACAAAGGCGACCAAGTTACTGGTAAGATCAAATCAATCACTGACTTCGGTATCTTCATCGGTCTTGAAGGCGGTATTGACGGTCTTGTTCACCTTTCAGACATTTCTTGGAACACGCCAGGCGAAGAAGCTGTACGTGAATTCAAGAAAGGCGACGAAATCACTGCTATCGTATTACAAGTTGACCCAGAGCGTGAGCGTATCTCTCTAGGCGTTAAACAAATCGAAGCTGACCCATTCAATAACTACCTGGACGCAAACAAAAAAGGTGCTATTGTTAAAGGTAAAGTGACTGAAGTTGATGCGAAAGGCGCAACTGTTGAGCTAATCGAAGGCGTTGAAGGTTACATCCGTGTAGCTGATATCGCTCAAGAGCGCGTTGAAGATGCTACTACTGTAGTTTCTGTAGGCGACGAAATCGAAGCGAAATACGTTGGTGTTGATCGTAAGAACCGCACTTTAAGCTTATCTGTTAAAGCTCTTTTCGAAGCAGAAGAGAAAGAAGTACTAGAGAAGCTTAAGAAAGAAGAGCCAGCGTTCGAAAACGCTATGGCTGCAGCATTCAAAAATGCTCAAAAAGACTAATATCTAGTCTTTTTAAATTGGAAGGGCAGCTTTGCCCTTCCTTTACCACTCTTTAAGGAAACGCTATGACTAAGTCAGAATTGATAGAACAACTTGCTGAGCAACACGCACACATCCCTGTGAAAGATGTTGAAAATGCCGTTAAAGAAATTCTTGAACAAATGGCCGGCTCATTATCTAGCTCAGATCGCATCGAGATCCGTGGCTTTGGAAGTTTCTCATTGCATTATCGTTCTCCTCGCACAGGTCGTAATCCAAAGACTGGCGAAACAGTTGAGTTAGACGGTAAGCACGTACCACATTTTAAACCAGGTAAAGAATTACGTGACCGCGTAAATGCGAGTATTGCCTAGTTTTATACAGGAGTAGTTACTTGTTTAGGGTATTAAAAATTGTATTAATTGCGCTGTGTTTATTTATTGCGTTTGTACTTGGTTCACAGAATCCACAATTGGTGCAAATCAATTATTTAATCGCCAGTAATACCTTACCCCTAGCTGTTGTAATAAGTATCTGCTTTATTTTAGGTGTCGCAATTGGTTGTTTTATAAGCTTTACACTGTTTTCTCAGTTAAAGTGGCAGAATTATCGCTTAAAGAAGAAATTAGCGCCTGAAAAAAACAATAAAAAGCTTGTTGCTAATAAAGACACCTAATCATGATTGAGCTTCTGTTTTTACTTTTACCCGTTGCAGCCGGTTACGGTTGGATAATGGGCAAAAACAGCGCTAAAAACCAAGCTCATCAGCTTAACCGCCAAATTACCTCTGAATATTCTAAAGGCCTTAAGTTTCTCTTAGACAGAGAAGAAGACCAAGGCTTAGAACACCTTATTAATCTACTCGAAGTTGCAGCTGACTCAGTTGAGCATTATTCAACATTGGCCACCATGTTTCGCCGCCGCGGCGAGCTTGATCGCGCAATTAAAATTCATGAGCTGCTATTAAAACATCCAAGCCTTGATGAACAACAAGCTGCAACCAGTCGCCTAGAACTTGCTGAAGATTATATTATGGCAGGTTTGCTAGACGGCGCAGAAGAGCATTTAGTGTGGCTTGTAAAGGCAGGGCATAAAGAGGCACTAGAGCCAATTATTAACCTTTATTCACAAACTCGTGAATGGGAAAAGGGCATTAACATGTTCGAGGCGCACAGTGATTTATTTACTAAACCTCAGCATGTGAAAGCCATTGCTAATTTTTACTGCGAAGCAGCCTTACAAGATAACGATACGCAAATTATGCGTAAAGCCATAAGCTTAAACCATAAAGCCATTCGCCCATTGTATGAGCTTGGCCACAGTGCCTTTACCAATGAAGATTATGTAAAAGCAATTTATTATTGGCGCGAGCTTATTAGCCAATTTACATTTTTTGCGCCGGTTTTTATTGAAGAGCTTGCAGTTAGTTATCAAAAATTAAACTTAACCCATCAATTTCATGAGTTACTCAACGAGTTGCTCGATAAAGGTGGTGTATTAATAAAAATAAAACATTGCCAAGCTTTACTTGAACAAGGCCATATCGAGCAAGCAATTAAATTTTTAACGGATAGTTTAAAGCGTCATCCGACTATTCGTGGCTTTAGCTTTTTATTACAGCTACTTGCCAAGCAAAATAACGATATTAAAGATGTACTCGATCAAATTGATAAGCTAGTAACGTCTTATATCGCAACCAAACCTGATTTTCAGTGCCAGCACTGTGGCTTTACCAGTCATACCATTTATTGGGTATGTCCATCGTGTAAGCACTGGGAAACAATTGTTCCAAGCCGTGGCATAGACGGTTTTTAATTCATATTAGTCCATTAGTTTTTAGGAAAGTTATGTCTGTCGAAGATTCAAAAAAAGTATTAATTGCCCTTGATTACGATGATCAACAAACAGCTCTTGCGTTTGTAAAGCAATTATCGCCTGATACGTGTCGCCTTAAAGTAGGCAAAGAAATGTTCACGTATTTTGGTCCTAGCTTTGTTAAGGAACTAATCGACTTAGGTTTTGATGTATTCTTAGACCTAAAATTTCACGATATTCCAAACACAGTGGCTAAAGCTGTAACCGCAGCTGCAAAAATGGGTGTGTGGATGGTTAACGTGCATGCCTCTGGTGGCGTTGAAATGATGACCAAAGCAAAACAAGCTTTAGAGCAGTTTGGTGATGATGCTCCATTACTGATTGCAGTAACTGTACTAACCAGTATGGATGCCGCAGAGCTTACTCGTTTAGGTGTAGATAAAACGCCAGAAGAGCAAGTAATTTACCTAGCAAAACTTGCTAAAGAGTCAGGCCTTGATGGGGTAGTGTGCTCAGCGCAAGAAGCGAAAAAGCTAAAAGCTGAATTAGGCGCAGACTTTAAACTGGTTACCCCAGGTATTCGCCCAGCAGGCAGCGATGCAGGTGATCAAAAGCGCATCATGACACCTAAACAAGCCGTAGAAGATGGTAGCGACTATTTAGTTGTAGGCCGCCCAATCACCAAATCGGCAGATCCAGTTGCAACACTAAAAGAAATTAACGACTCACTAAAATAACCTCGTTATTTTAAAATAGTCTTTTAAGAGCATTGTAAGCGTGATTTATATCGCGCTATATACAATGCTCTTTTTGTTTGTGGCAATTTAACAATGCTTTTATTTCCTCAAAGAAATTGAAGTGTCTATAATGGATTAAATCATAACTCTAAGTTTATTTTCAGTTGAACAATTATCCAACAAATTGATTTGTTGTTTTTTTCTGGTACTTTAATTAAGCAAGTAAATAATATAGTTATTTCCTATTAGGCTTTTCAGATGCAAAGGAGGCATCGTGCCAAAACAAATATCAACAATTAAAAACCCCCTTACAGTGATTGCTATTTTTGCCGGTATAGCTGAAGTTTCAGGTAGTGCAGTACTACCTTTTATAAGTGAAACTAACCAGCAAACTTATATTTGGTTCCTAATGTTGTTTCCCTTTGCTCTTATAATATTGTTTTTTGTAACTTTGAATTGGAATCATAAGGTGCTTTATGCTCCATCTGACTTTGAGAATGAAGACAACTTTCTAAACTTATTACATAAAAAAGAACCTTCAATAGACGATCAATTAGATGATGATAGTGTTCATGAAGAAGCAGCGATCGGAGTTTTAGATTTTGATGCAAATGAGATTTTCAAATCGAATGATGTATTAGACTTCAATAAAACTGATCGAGAGAGAAGGGTAAAAATTGAAGGTATGCTTTTCCGAATAAGACGAGATGAAGGTCGGATTGCAGAAGATCTAGCATTCAAAAAGCTTTCTTTGGCTTATGGGAAAAATTTACAACGTGAAATGAGTTTAACTTTAGACGGTGTTGATTTTAGTCTGGATGGTGCCTTAGCTACAGAGAGTAGCTTAAATGCTTTTGATGTTAAATATTACCGTAGGATGACTAGGGGCTTTTTTAATTCAAGAAGGTTTGAAGAACAAATTACACGATACATGCATATTTATGAACGTTTATCTGAATCTAAAAAAGCTGGCTTTAAAGTTACTTTTGTTTTAGTTTCTGATGAAGTTAATCAAGAGGCTATTCAAAAACTTGAATGTTTTTTATCTAATATGCCATTTGAGGCGGATGTTATTAGCTTTGAATTTGATGAGTTAATCAATGATTTTAAAAATGCATCTTAAATAGCGCAATATCAATAGCGTCCATTGCTTGCAAGTTTAAATACTCTTACCAAGAATTTATAAATTATTTGATGGCATAATCCAATAGGAGATTAAATGGAAGAAACTATATATGCATGGACTCCGAAATTAATTGTTGAATTAGTATCAGTACTTGTTTGGCCTTTAACAGTCATAATAATCGGTATAAAGTTTAGATCAGGAATTTCTGACGTAATTAGTAACTTTTTTACGCGTAATAGGGTCTCTGAACTTTCTGCGACAACTTCTGGATTATCAGCTAAGTTTGTAGCTGAAAAGCAGTCGTCCGAGATCAAAGAATCAGCCACTTCCAGTTCTATCAATTTACCAGATACTATGAGCAGTGAGGCGATAAAGAAAAGACATGAAGACTATAAAACTGAGTTTAGTGTTGAGCTATATAATGCCATAAAAAGTCATTTAGCAGCTTTAAATTTGCCTCAAGAGGAGCAAATTGAAATCCTAGCAAAAGAAGTAGCTCTTTATCAAAGTGCATTACGATATTTTGATATAAATAAAGTCCTATTCAGATCTCAATATAATTTATTTAACATCATGCGACAGAATAATGGTGAAATATCTAAAGAAAGTGCTAAAAATAATTTTGAGGAAGTGAAGCGATTTGTAGGAGAAGCGTTTGCTGAGTGGGACTGGGTAAAATATATTGCATTTCCTGTTAGCAGTGGTTTAATAACTGATAGTGGTGATACTTACAATCTAACCCCAATTGGGAATTCTTATGTGGCATATATGTCTAAAAATCCACAACTAATTGATGACCTCGCAAAACTATAAAATTTCGAATAACAAGGCACTAAATGTGCCTAGTTTGACTTCGTAATTAACTAATTGTTGGGTGAGCATAACAAATGTCTGAAAATACTTAGAGCAGTTCTTCAACTCAAACTTTCAATTGCTGATATGAGGTAAAAAAGAGTAAAGCTTTCACTTTACTCTTTCAGATAATTAAATATCTTTCGCAACTCGCAACTCGCAACTCGCAACTCGCAACTCGCAACTCGCAACTTATTTTAATCTAATCGACGTTGCTTCAATCTCGATTAAACCTTGCTTAAACAAGCCGCCAATGGCTTTTTTGTAGTTTGCTTTACTGGTTGAGAAAGTCTTTTTAATTGCTTCTGGGTCAGACTTATCACCAAGGTGAAGTACACCGCCTTCGGCTTTTAATTTAGTTAAGATTTTTTCGCCTAAGTCGTTTACTTTGCCCATACCTGGCTTTTCAAGTAGTACGTCGATTTTACCGTCTTCACGTACTTTTTGAATAAAGCCTTTTAAGCGCTGGCCAACAAATAGCTTTTTAAATACCGTATTGTAGTAAACCACACCAATGTGGGCTTCGTTCACGAGTACTTTGTAGCCAAGGTCTGTTTTACCGGCAACGATTAAGTCAACTTCTTCCATCGTTGAGTAAGTTGGTTCTTCTTTCGATAAAAACTTATTAAAGTTGCTTGATGCACAAATACGTTGGCTGGCGTTATCGAGATATAAGCGTACAAGATACGAAAAGCCTTCTTTCATTTTTGGCTTTTGTTCATTGTATGGCGCAAGTACGTCTTTTTCGAGACCCCAATCCATAAACGCACCAGTGCTATTAATTGCTTTAACACGGAGTAGGGCATATTCGCCCACTTCAGCTAAAGGTTTTTTTGTGGTGCCGGTTGGGTGGCCTGCATGATCTAAATAAATAAATACTTGCACGCTGTCACCAGCTTCAAGTTCGTATTCAATTTCTTTACTTGGTAAAAATACTTCACCTAAGTCACGGCCATCTAAATAGGCGCCTTCGTTTGACATTTCGTTAACGAATAGTGTTTGGGTTGTTCCAAGAATGCTCATTATTATTCCTGTTCTGGTTTTTTCTTACGACGCAAAGGTGAAAAACCATCGACATCAATAGGTGGTTTAATAGGCGTTTTCGGTTTTTTAGGGGCAGCTTTACGTTTTGGTTTAGCAGGCTTTGCAGCGACTTTTTTCTCTGCTTTATTCCAAACCGTTTGTGGTTTTTTCTCACGTAGGCCTTTAAATTTACCAACAAGGCCATCAACGGTGAAAAAGCTTAATTCATCATTTAAAAATGCTTTAATTGCTTTGTAGCTTGGCCAATCTTTCGGACCCACTAACGAAATAGCAGTTCCCTTAAAGCCTGCGCGACCTGTACGACCAATACGGTGCACATACTCTTCAGCATGCTTTGGTAGGTCAAAGTTAATTACATGGGTCACGCTTAATAAATCAAGACCACGTGATGCAACATCGGTGGTGATTAAGATTTTAAAGTTTTCACGGCTAAAGGCATCCATGATTTCAAGGCGTTTGGCTTGGGTTAAGTCACCAGCGAGTGCTTGTGCTTTAAAGCCTTTATCAGTTAATAACTGGCTTAAACGCTGAGTATCGGCACGTGTTGCGGTAAATATAATGCATTGTCCGACATTGTCTTGTTTTACAAAGTGCTCAAGTAGCGCTTCTTTGTGATCTAGGTGATCAGCTAAATAAAGCTGCTGGGTAATGTCACTATGCTGCTCATTAGAAGCACTTAACAGTATTTGTTTTGGTGAACGTAATAAGTTACGTGACAGGGCATCAACTTGTGCATGGTCAAGGGTTGCTGAAAACAATAACGTTTGACGTAATCGGTGATCAGCAAGTTCGTTGATCATTTTAACTTGATCGGTAAAGCCTAAATCTAGAATACGGTCAGCTTCATCAAAAATTAAAAGCTCTAAGCCTGAAAGCTGTAATGAACGTTGACTTAAATGGTCAGCTAAACGCCCCGGTGTGCCCACTACAAAATGAGGGTCTTTGCGTAGCGCCTTAATTTGGTCATTAAAGTTTTCGCCACCGAGTATTTTAACGGCACTAATATTAGTGCCGGCAATTAATAGTCTTAATTGACTGTATACTTGGGTTGCTAATTCGCGGGTAGGCGCAACGATTAAAACGCGAGGGTCGCGTTTACTGAGTGCTTTTTGTTTCATTACACGCTGTACAGCAGGTAATAAAAACGCCAGCGTTTTGCCCGATCCTGTTTTTGACTGTGCAAAAATATCATGGCCTGCGATAGCTGTTGGTACCGCGTGAGCTTGAATGTCAGTGGGCTGGGTGATGCCTTGATGCGCAAGTTGTTTTTCGAGGCGTGTATCAATCCCAAGTTCAGTAAAATGCAATGCGTAATCTCCGATGAGCAAAATTTAGTAAATCTTGTTCATTATAACGTACTTGCCTTGCTAGGAGACAGTAAAAACACAGCTATTTCGCATCAGTTTTTGCAATTATCGCTAATTCGCGTAAAATACGCGCCCTCAATGCGCCGGATTTACGATTCGGTTAACGCCCCACATGGGCATTTAAGGCAAAAGGTAAAACCATGACTGCTGTTCATAAAGACAATGTAACCAGCGAGCACTTTGTTGTGTGCGCACTCTACAAATTTGTAGCCCTTCCAGATTTTGAAGCTATTCGCCAACCATTACTTAAAGTAATGGAAGACAATGAAGTACGCGGTACTTTGTTACTTGCGGCTGAAGGTATCAATGGTACTGTTTCTGCTAAGCGCGAAGGTATTGATAACCTATTAGCATGGTTAGATGCACAACCAAACCTAGATAACATTGTGACTAAAGAGTCATACGATGATGAATGCCCGTTCTACCGTACTAAGGTAAAACTTAAAAAAGAAATCGTAACTATGGGTGTTGAAGGTATCGACCCACGTGAGGTAGTGGGTACATACGTAAAACCAGCTGATTGGAACGCGTTAATTTCAGACCCTGAAGTGATTCTTATCGATACGCGTAATGATTACGAAATCGAGATTGGTACTTTCCAAAATGCGGTTGATCCAAACACTAAAACATTCCGTGAATTCCCAGCGTGGGCAAAAGAAAACCTAGATCCAGCAAAGCATAAGAAAGTCGCTATGTTCTGCACCGGTGGTATTCGCTGTGAAAAATCAACTGCGTATATGAAAGAGCAAGGTTTTGACGAGGTATTCCACCTTGAAGGCGGTATCCTTAAGTACTTAGAAGAAGTACCAAAAGAAGAAACCATGTGGGAAGGTGAGTGTTTTGTATTTGATAACCGCGTTGCGGTAAATCACGACTTACAAAAAGGCTCTTACGACCAATGCCATGCCTGTCGTATGCCTATCACTGAAGAAGAAAAGCAAAAGCCTGAATACATGGAAGGTGTTTCGTGTCATCACTGTCACGACAGCCTAACAGAAGAGCAACGTGCCCGTTTTGCTGAGCGTCAAAAGCAAATCGAATTAGCACAAGCGCGTGGCGAAGGTCACATCGGTAACGAAGCGCAAGAAGTTCTTCGTAAGCGTAAAGAAGCTAAAAAAGCGCAAAAAGAAGCACAGCGCCAACAGTAACCTTTAGCAAATTTCTTATAAACCCCAGCATAGTCTGGGGTTTTTTTATGGATTATTTATTAGTTAGCTTTTTAAATATAGTTACTTTGTTTATTAAGTCACTGTAATTGCTATAAAAGCTACCATTTGTTCCTTATTGCTGTACAATCTGCCGATTATTTATTTTAGATACCATCTCCAACACTATCTTTTCTTAATTTTAAAAAGTAAACGTTTGAAGTATAAGGATATATACAATGTACAAACTACTTACGGTGGCAATGTGTTCAATGCCATTTTTTGCTCATTCAGCGCTTAACGAAAATAAATTTGGTTACATTGGCATTGCTGCTCAAAAAAATTACTACGATGTTAATTTTATCCCGTTGTTAGAGCAGCAAGAAATTTTACCGTTACGTTATGACTACAGTGACACAGGAACTGGGTTTAGAGGATTTGCCGGCTACCAATTTAATCAATATCTAGCAATAGAAGCAGGTTTTAGTGTGCTTGGCGAAGCCGAATTTAATGTCTATAGCGAAACAACTAATCAAAGTGGTACGGTCGTTAAAAATTCTGTTTACAGCGGAGGGCTTGAAACCAATGCACTTGATCTGCGTTTACTTGGTACATACCCAATTACTGGCAATGTATTTGTTAGGGCGCATTTAGGTAGTGTACTTTGGGATAGTAATTTTAGTTTTCTTCAAAAATTCTCTGATGATTACTTTATTGTTGATCAAAAAGACTCTGGAGTATCACTTTTAACCGGGCTAGGTATTGGTTATGCATTGTCTAGTGGTACGGCCTTAACACTTGATTATGAAAATACAAAAATTAATGATAGCAACACACATACTATCGTTGCTTCAATAGTGTTTAAGCTCTGATTTATCCGAGGATTTTTTAGTTGAGTTACCTAGTAATAAGTTAGTGCGCTTTTTTACACTTACCTACATATATCTCACAGTCCCTTACGAACTAAGTAGTTATTATTCTAACTAACAGCAATACTTTATAGGACTAAATGGGTATGAAGAAACTACTAGTGAGCTTATTATTACTAGGTGGCTGCGCGACACAAGGTGTTGATAGAACCGATCAGCAGGTCATGATTAAAAAGTTTTACGCCAAAGTTGAAGATGTTAAACCTGTAAAACTGTCATCTAATGTAAAAACAGGCATTGTTGGTGGCTCTGCAATAGGGCTTATCGATGAATTAGATGGCAATCATGAAGATATGGTTGCTGGGGCATTAGCTGGTGCAATTATTGGTGGGCTTTTTACTGCCATTGCAGAGGGCAGCAACAATGCCTTTGAATACGCACTTAGATCAGAGCAAGAAGGGCGTTTTTCTGTTATTCAAAAGGACGAAATTGATCTTAATTCTGGTTGTGTAGAAGTGACCATTGCGTCAGAAGCGCGTTTAAAAACCGTGCCTGCAGTTAACTGTATTAATTTATAAGATTAATCTGCATTCATACAAACCAGTTTGAGGGATAAAACCTGTTGCTACATGCGTTTAAAGTGACTTAGTTATCTGTAAGGTTTTATTGCCTGAAAATAGCCCACTTAAATAAGCAATATTACAGATAGAAATGCGGCAAAATCAGCGCCGTATTTCTAATTATTCATTTTAACTTATCAATTTGTTTATTAAACGAAGCATCCTTTTTATTGATCACAAAGCTGTTACACTTCGTAACAATTAAAACGATTCTTATTTAGGTGACACTTTTGATAATTGGCAAATTGCATTCATGGACTTTTCTTGCCTTAATTAGTTGCGTATCAGTCGCTGAGGCTGCAAACGTAGTTGTTGAATCAGTTACGGTTGAAAAAGCAAAACAACAAATAAAAGCAGTTGGTAGTGCTGAAGCTGTGCGTTCTGTAACCTTATACCCTGCGGTTGGGGACAGAGTGACTGCTGTTCACTTCAAACCCGGTGACAATGTTAAAAAAGGGGACTTGCTACTTGAGCTTGATTCGCGCAGGCAGCAAGCTGCTCTTTTAGAAGCACAAATAACCTTAAATGACACAGAGCGAACAATGAAGCGGCTCGAAGAAAGCCATGCTCGAGGTGCTGTACCACAAAGCGATTTAGACGATGCAAAAACGTTGCATGAGCTTGCGAAAGTTCAGTTGATGCAAGCAAAAACAGAGCGTGAAGACCGCGAAATTCGTGCTCCGTTTAGTGGTGTGATGGGGCTAACAGATGTAGAAGTTGGCGACCGGATCACAACACAGACTGCGATTGCAACGATTGATGATGTATCAACACTGTACATTAACTTTAATGCACCAGAAGCAGCAATTGATGTTTTAAAGGAAAAATCAGCTGTTGAAGTGATCCCTTGGCTAGGCGACAAAACTTACAGCGCACAAGTTGCCCAGTTAGACTCTCGTATTAATCCTCAAGCGCGCACCTTAAGAACCAAAGCAAAGTTAAATAATGAATCTCATCAGTTTATGCCTGGTATGAGTTTTCGTGTGCATATTAATTTACTTGGTGAAGAGCATGCAGTGGTTCCTGAAGCTGCCATGATGTGGGGAGCCGCGGGCCCTTACGTGTGGAAAAGTGTTGATAAAAAAGCCACACGTGTTGATGTTAAAATTGAACAGCGTTTAGCCGGTCGGTTATTGGTATCTGGTGGCTTAAAAGAAGGTGATTTATTGGTTACTGAAGGCGTGCAACGTTTACGCCCAAACCAAGAGCTTACTTTTATGAATGAAACAACGCTTGCCAAGGAGTGATAATGAAACAGCAACCTATGATGGAAGATTTACCATCAATGGCGATACGTCGCCCCGTATTAATCGTGGTGCTGAATTTGTTAATCATTATAGCGGGTATTGCCGCTATTGCTGGTATTGAAATACGTGAACTACCAGATGTAGACAGGCCACGCATTACTGTTTCAGCATCGTTTCCTGGGGGCTCGCCTGAAACCGTTGATACCGAGGTAACCAGTAAACTTGAGGGGGCTGTTGCTCGGGTAAGTGGTGTTAAAACAATTCGTGCGCAAAGTGAAGAAAATAATGCCCGTATTGTGGTTGAGTTTCGCCCGGGTGTTAATCTAGATGATGCAGCCAACGAAACGCGCGAATCGGTTGCCCGTGTACAGCGAGAATTGCCCGAAGAAGTAGAGCGTGTATCTATTATTAAAGCTGATAACGATGCCGAAGCCGTGGTATCGCTAACGGTATCAAGCGACAGCTTATCATTAGAAGCACTTACTGAACGCGTTGATGTTGACTTAGCCCCGCAGTTTTTAACTATTCCTGGGGTTGCCGATGTTCGCTTAAATGGAGACCGCGAGCGGGTATTAAGAGTACGAATTGACCCGCTAAAACTAAGCAGCTTTAACCTTACTGTACCAGATATTGCAAATGTGCTTCGCCAAGCTCCCTTTGATGTGCCTGCCGGTAGTTTAAAATCAAGCGATCAACAGGTGATTGTTCGTGCCGATGCTACGTCAATATCAGCTGAACAATTGGCAGATATTATAGTGCGTGACGATACCCGTATTGGTGATGTTGCTGCAGTGTATTTTGGCCCAGCTGATCCGCGTTCATTCGTGCGATTAAATGGAACGCCAGTGATTGGCATGGAGATAATACGCCAAGCTCAATCAAATACTATCGAAATTTCTGATGAAGTGCTGACCTTAATCGAACGTATGAGAGAACGTTTTCCTGAAATGGAATTTACCTTAACCTCTGACGATGCGCAGTTTATTAGAAGCTCAGTGGATGAAGTAATAAACTCTCTATTACTGACAGTGTTGTTAGTAGTGATCACACTTTGGGTGTTTATTGGCTCATGGCGAGCAACGCTCGTCCCCGCATTTGCCATACCTGTTGCGTTAATTGGTTCTTTAGCACTTATTTGGGCGCTTGGTTTCTCGATTAATATCTTAACTTTGTTGGCGCTGGTATTAGCGACAGGCCTTATTGTAGATGATGCGATTGTGGTCAGTGAAAATATTCAACGTCAGCGTGGCTTAGGCCTTGGCCGCAGAGCTGCGGCTGTAATTGGCACCCGCGAAGTATTTTTTGCTGTGGTGGCAACAACCGCTGTATTAGCAGCTGTGTTTGTGCCGATTGCCTTTTTGCCTTCAACAGCAGGGCGACTATTTAGAGAGTTTGGTGGTGTGCTTGCTGGAGCTGTCATTATATCAAGCTTTGTAGCGCTTTCTTTAGTGCCTGCACTAACCTCAAAACTTAAATTAAAGCAGGGTGGTTTTCATCCTTTTGCAAAAGTTGGGCATGCTTTAGCGAATATATACAAACGCTCAATTCACGGCGTACTTAAACATGCATGGCTAACATTTTTTGCTTGCTTACTCGTTGCAGCAGGCTCTGGTGCGCTGTATTTCAATTTAGATAATGAATTATTGCCGACAGAAGACCGCGGTAAAATTCGCATTTTCGCCCGTGGCCCAGATGGTGTAGGCCTTAACTTTATGGACAGGCAAGCGGTGCAAATGGAAGACATTTTACTGCCCTATGTTGAAAGTGGTGATATTGAGTCTATTTATACCGTCGTTGGGCAATGGGATCCTAATATCGTATTTATCACTGTGCCGTTAAAGCATTGGGACGAACGAAATTTTAGTCAGCAAGAAATTATCAATAAAATTCGTGGACCTTTAGGAAACATTCCAGGTGCGGCTGGCTACCCAGGCGGTTCAAATAGTTTGAACTTGCGTGGTCAAGGCGGTGGTATTGAGCTTGCATTATTGGGGCAAGATTACCTTGAGATCTTTAAAGCGGCACAGAGTTTCTCGGCAGAAATAGAAAAAGCCTTGCCAGAAGTGGCGCCAGTTCGTATCTCGTACCAACCGTCACAACCGCAATTACGGGTCAATATTGATAGACGTCGTGCTGAAGAGCTCGGTGTATCGCTCAGTGATATATCTATTACGCTTAGAGCAGCCATTAACGGCGATGACATTGCTGATTTAAACATCGGCGACCAATCAATCCCTATTATGCTGCAAGCACAAAACCAAACTATTACAAATCCAAGTGACTTAGCAAACTTATATGTTGGTGGCCGAAATGGTCAGTTAGTGCCACTGAGTAGTGTGGCAACCATTACAGAAGAAGGTGTTGCAGCAGAACTAGAGCGCCATGCTCAGCGCCGAGCAATAGAATTAAGCATGGAAATGCCAGATGACATTACTATTGCCGAAGTTGTAAATAAAATCCGTGAAATATCAGAGCAAAACCTGCCAGCTGGTATAAGTTTAGCCTTTAAGGGTGAGGCACTCACCTTTGAAGAAACGGCTAATGAAGTGCTGATCACCTATATTTTGGCATTTTTGATTGTATTACTTGTGTTAGCTGCGCAATTTGAAAGTGTTAATAGTGCCATTGTAGTGATGATCACTGTGCCATTTGGCATTACATCGGCCATTTTGGCCTTGTATCTAACGGGTACATCATTGAACATTTATTCACAAATAGGTTTGGTCATGCTTATTGGCTTAATAGCTAAAAATGCTATTTTGCTGGTGGAATTTGCTGACCAATTACGAGATAAAGGTCGCAGTGTTAGAGAAGCAGTTGAAGAAGCTGCTCTTGTGAGGTTACGCCCAATTGCGATGACCTTAGTGTCAACTTTGCTAGGTGCATTACCACTTATATTATCCACCGGTGCCGGTGCCGAAGCGCGTAACGCGATTGGCTGGGTGGTATTTGGTGGTTTAGCATTAGCAGTGCTGTTCACATTATACCTTACACCTGTGATTTATCTTGGTTTAGCGCGCTTTACCAAACCTCGTGGTGATGAGTCGAAACTTCTGGCCGAAGAACTAGAAAAGGCTTAATCCATTTAAATCTGCTATTTTTTCTTTGAAAAAATAGCAGATTACACTCACAATCAAGGAAAAGCTCAAAACTAGGTACGCTTATGCAAGCCGAACACGTCGATATAGCACAATTTTTAAGTGATCATGCTCCATTTGATGATTTGCCCGAAGAAGCGGTTAACACTCTCGCTTCACAAGTAGAGATAGCCTACTTCAGAGCGGGAACACAAATCCTTAATTACGGCGATGACATTGCCGATTTATATGTAATTAGAACCGGAGCCGTCGAAATGTATCGACGCGATGGTGATTTGTATAACCGTTTAACTGTCGGTGGTATTTTCGGACAAATGGGTTTGCTGATGAACCGCAAAGTCCGATTTCCTGCCAAGGCCCTCGAAGACACCTTAGTGTATTGCATTAATGTAGAGCTATTTAATCAATATTGTGATGAATACGAAGCCTTTGCAGACTTCTTTGAAGCAGATGGCAATGTTCGTCTTCATCAGGCCATTGTAGAGCAGGCTGACAGTAACGATTTAACAACTGCAAAAGTTAAATCATTACTGCACAGAGATGTAGTAACCGTAGCAAAAGACGCGTCTGTGCAAATGGTTGCCCAATTGATGACACAAGAGTCGGTATCGTCTGTATTAGTAACAGATGCCGATAAACCCATCAGTGATGATCCTGACGATGATGATGGTCAAGTAGTTGGCATAATTACAGACCGAGATTTGCGCACCAGTGTGATTGCTGAAGGTTTAAGTTACGAATCACCTGCCGAGCAAATTATGCAAACGGACCTTATCTTACTCGATAGCAACGCCTATGTGTTTGAGGCTGTGCTTGCTATGCTCAGAGATAACATTCATCACCTACCTGTCGTTGTTAAGAAAAAGCCCATCGGTGTTATTTCGTTATCTGACATTTTGCGATATGAATCACAAAGCAGTTTATTGTTAGTGCGGGGTATTTTAGCTCAGCAATCCGTAGAAGATTTAGCGCATTATGCACGTCAGCTACCTAACGTGTTTGTACGCATGGTTAACGAAGACGCTAACTCTCATATGATTGGTACAGCAATGGCTGTAATAGGGCGTACCTTTAAACAGCGTTTACTTGATTTAGCCGAAGAAAAATTTGGCCCGCCGCCCATTCCTTATTGTTTTATTGCCTTAGGTTCAATGGCTCGTGATGAGCAATTAATTGTTACCGACCAAGATAACGCCATTATTCTTGATAATAGCTTTAACGAGGAATTACATGACGAATATTTTCAAAAGCTCGCTGATTTTGTCTGTGATGGTTTAGCCGAATGTGGCTATAAATACTGCGAAGGGGAAATTATGGCGTCATTTAAAAAGTGGCGTTTAACTCGTGAGCAGTGGAAAGAGCAATTTGCAGGCTGGATGGCAGAACCAAAACCACAGGCTTTATTACACAGCTCTATCTTTTTTGATTTAGATGGCGTTTACGGTAAAACCAAATGGGCTGATGAGCTCAAACGATTTATTGCAACTGAAGGGCGTAAGAATAAGCGTTTCTTGGCTAACCTTGCAGCCAATGCCCGTAACAGAACACCGCCTTTAGGTTTCTTTAAAGATTTTGTGCTAGAGCATAATGGTCAGCATAAGCGTTCTATGAACTTAAAACGCCGTGGTACTGCGCCATTATCAGATGTAATTCGTGTTCATGCTTTAGCAATAGGCAGTCGTAAACAAAATTCATTCGAGCGTTTAGAAGATATCATCGAAGCAAAGCTTTTACCCGCAGGGAAAGCGCAAGATCTTCGAGATGCCTTAGAATACATTGCGATGGTTCGTATTCGCCACCAAGCATGGCAAATTGAAAAGTTAGACGAAGCCCCAGATAACGATCTTGAGCCACATTTACTATCGCCTTTTGAGCAGCGCAACCTTAAAGAAGCGTTTGCGATTTTAGATAAAGCGCAGAATTTCCTTAAATTCAGATACTCTGCCAATACAGGGATGAAGTAATGGCTAAACAAGGTGTTAAACTTGATTGGCCGACTCGGTATCAGCAGTTATTAGCGGCTAGCAAACAGCCGCTAATTCAAGAGTTTTATCAAGCCGCTATTTGTGATTTAAACATGCCAATTAGCGACGTACCCTTAGTGGCGCTTGATTTTGAGACGACCGGTCTAAATTTTCAAAATGACGATATAGTCAGTGTTGGTTTAATTCCATTTAATGCTAGGCGCATCTTTTGTAAAGATAGCCAGCATTGGATTGTACAACCAAGACGTAAGCTCGCTGAAGAGTCGATCGTTATTCATGGTATTACCCATTCAGAAGTAAGTGACGCGCCAGATTTTTCATCTATTATGGAGCCATTACTAGCAGCATTAAAAGGTAAAGTCATAGTGGTGCATTTTGCTCCCATTGAACGACACTTTTTGTATCAAGCGTTGCAATCGCGATTAGGTGAAGGCCTTGAGTTTGCAGTAATAGACACGTTGGAGCTTGAAAGCAGGGCGCTTAGAGCAAAACAAGGTTTACTAGGTAGGTTGTTTAATTCTAAGCTTGATTCCGTTCGTCTTGCGGATTCTCGTATTCGTTACTCCTTACCTGCGTATCAAAACCATAACGCACTGAACGATGCCATTGCCACCGCAGAGCTGTTACAAGCGCAAATTGCTTATCATTACCGCCCAGATACACCGCTAAGCGAATTGCTCATATAGCGTGCTTAACAGCACAGACTTTATGACGAGTAATTTAAATTAATTGAGCAAAGCTTATAAATAAAAAACGCCGCATATAGCGGCGTTTTTTTATTTAAAGGTAGTGGTTAGTTTCTTGGCTCTGTACGTAGACCAAGGATTAAACTTACACACATTAATAGCAATACAAAGGTAAACGGTAAGCCCGTAGATACGGCACCGGCTTGTAATGCTTCGATAGCTTGTGTGCCACCAATCCAAACAAGCGCTGCAGCAATCGCACCCTCGATTGTTGCCCAGAAAATACGTTGTGGCACTGGCGCGTCAACTTTACCACCGGCAGTGATAGAGTCGATAACTAATGAACCTGAGTCAGATGACGTAATAAAGAACACGAGTACCAGCACAATTGCAATGAATGAAAGCACTTGCGACATTGGCAGGGCTTCAAACATTTGGAACATCGCAAGTGGTACATCAGTTAAACCTTTCTCACCTAGTACACCCACTTTATCAATAACTTGTTCAATAGCGATACCACCATAAATAGACATCCAGAAGATAGTCACAACGGTAGGCACAAGTAATACGGCAATTAAGAATTCACGAATTGTACGACCTTCAGATACACGCGCAATGAACATACCTACAAACGGTGACCATGAAATCCACCAAGCCCAGTAGAATACTGTCCAGCCGTGCATCCAGGTTTCATCTTCACGGCCATGTGGGTTACTTAACGGAATAATGTTTTCAACATAACCCATAACAGTATTAGGAAGATTACCAAACGCTGCTGAAAAACCAACGAGAGCAACAAATACGAGTAATACAAATGCGATAACCATGTTTACATTACTAAGCAGCTTAACACCGCCGTCGATACCACGAACAACAGAGATCACTGCAAGTAGAGTAACACCAACAATAACGCCGATTTGTAGACCAATACCGCTATCAGTACCAAACACATGGTTTATACCTGCTGCGGCCTGCTGTGCGCCTAAACCAAGAGACGTTGCAAGACCAAATAAGGTGGCAAGTACAGCTAGAATATCAATAAGATGGCCCGGCCAGCCCCATGCTTTGTCACCTAAAATAGGATAAAAAATAGAGCGGATTGATAACGGCAGGCCTTTGTTGTAGCAAAAGAATGCTAACGAAAGCGAAACAACGGCGTAAATAGCCCAAGGGTGTAAACCCCAATGGAACATAGTTGCACCCATTGCTAATTTCGCAGCCTCTGGTGTGTTTGCTTCAACGCCGAGTGGTGTTTCGTACCAGCCTGTAAAGTAAGCGACAGGCTCTGCTACGCCCCAAAACATTAAGCCAATACCCATACCCGCAGCAAATAACATTGCAAGCCATGAAATACGAGAGTGAGTTGGGCGCGCTTCTTTACCACCAAGGCGGATATTGCCGTATGGTGAAACAATCAACGCCAAGCAAAACAATACGAATAAGTTTGCTGACCACATAAAAAAGCCATCAAAATTATTAATAATGTCGTTTTTAATTCCATTCAGGGTTGTTTTTGCTGTTTCAGCATCTGACACAAGTGTTGCCACTAAAAATAGCGCGATTAAACCAGCACTAATGCCAAATACAGGGTTGTGCACATCAAAACCCCATTTTTGTACATTGTCCTGACCGACGGTGTAGTCGGTATTGTCGATACTGTACTTATCATGATGTTCGCTCATGAATACCTCTTGTTGTAGTTATATCTAGCAGAAAGCTAAACGGCCGGTTGGCACATCTCAGCTAACACTGTTTATACGGATGAAACCGAAAAATAGTTTGTAGACGAACTAAATTTGTACCAAAGTTTAGTCTTTAGTGTAGGAGTTCGAAAAAAAATGTAAATGGTTTTGTCCCTAAACAGCCGAATAAATGCGGTTTTTTACGTTTTTTGTTGGAATTGTGAACAATTTGATGCGGCAGAGGAATAATTTGATGACAGTATTATTTCAAAACAAATTATTTCAATTGAGAGGAAAGTGCTGCAAACACAGGGCTTGCAGCACAAAATTACTACTTTTTATAAGCGTCGTTATGAACGCCAGCAGCACGACCAGAAGGGTCAGCATTGTTTTGGAATGACTCATCCCAAGCAAGCGCTTCAGGTGTTGAACAAGCAACTGATTTGCCATGCGGAACACATTTTGCCGCTGCATCACCAGGGAAGTGCTCTTCAAAAATACTACGATAGAAATACGCTTCTTTAGAATCTGGCGTATTAATCGGGTATTTATATTTAGCGTTAGCAAGGTCTTGATCGCTTACTTGCTCGCTCACATACTCTTTTAAAGTATCAATCCAGTTATAGCCTACACCATCAGAGAATTGCTCTTTTTGACGCCATAACACTTCGTCTGGTAGATAGCCGTCAAACGCTTCACGAATAATGTGTTTTTCGATTTTACCGTCTTTACACATTTTCGCTTCAGGGTTGATACGCATTGCAACGTCTACAAATTCTTTATCTAAGAAAGGCACGCGTGCTTCTACACCCCAAGCAGCCATAGATTTATTAGCCCGTAAACAGTCAAACATATGTAGTTTAGACACTTTACGGTTTAGCTCTTCATGGAACTCTTGCGCATTAGGTGCTTTGTGGAAATAAAGGTAACCACCAAAAAGCTCATCAGCACCTTCGCCAGACAACACCATTTTTATACCCATGGCTTTAATTTGACGCGCCATTAAGTACATAGGAGTTGAGGCACGAATGGTTGTCACATCGTACGTTTCAATGTGATAAATCACTTCGCGAAGAGCATCAATACCTTCTTGAATAGTAAAGTGGATAGGGTGGTGAACCGTACCAATCATATCTGCAACTTTTTGTGCAGCTGCTAAGTCTGGTGAGCCCTCAAGACCAACTGAGAAAGAGTGCAGTTTTGGCCACCAAGCATCAGACTCGTCATTATCTTCGATACGTTTTGCGGCGAAACGTTGCGTGATAGCTGAAATAACCGATGAGTCTAAACCACCTGATAATAGAACACCGTAAGGTACATCACACATTAGTTGACGTTTAACAGCAGCTTCTAAGCCTTCTTTAACATCGCTTGATTTAGCTTCGTTGTCTTTTACTGCGTCATAGCTTTGCCAATCGCGGCTGTAATACTTACGAAGTTGACCATCTTTGCTCCACAAGAAGTGACCCGGAGGAAACTCTTCAATGTGTTTACAAATTGGTGAAAGCGCTTTTAGTTCTGAAGCAACATAAAAATTACCATGCTCATCATGACCTGTGTAAAGCGGGATAATACCAATATGGTCACGACCTATTAGGTAGGCGTCTTGTTCTTCATCGTATAAACAAAAAGCGAAAATACCATTCAAGTCGTCTAAGAATTCAGGCCCTTTTTGTTTATATAAAGCTAAGATAACTTCACAGTCTGATTGAGTTTGAAACTTAAAGTCTGTTTCTAGATTTGCCGCAAGCTCTTTGTGGTTATAAATTTCACCATTTACAGCAAGGATATGTGTGCGCTCTGGATTATATAAAGGTTGCGCACCACTTGATACACCAACGATAGCAAGACGCTCGTGGACTAAAATAGCTTTATCAGATGAATATACGCCAGACCAGTCAGGTCCGCGGTGTCTTAAAAGTTTTGACATCTCAATTGCTTGACTTCGCAATTGGGTGGGATCAGATTTGATATCTAATACCCCAAATATTGAACACATAGTGACTCCTCATTCCAAATATGTGCGCAGTTAACAGAATTTATATAACTGCGAATGTTTGTTTTAACAGAAATAATTACCTAAGTCACACAGCTTTTTTAAATATTTGAGAATAAAATATGCACCAAGTGTTATTGCTTTGCACCAAAATGGGATGGCTGCCTAAGTTGTGAGCAATTTAAATACTTGATTTGAGCAAATGGGCTGGCTTGAAGTGGTAAATAGCGCCATTAAAAGTGTTTTTTTGCACTATTTTGGTGCGTAGCGTTAAGCAAACTAATTGTTCAATTTGTTTATCGAAGATGTATAGACAAGTGGGAGCTTTAAGAAAGCAAGTGGCAAGCCACTTGCTATTCAGATTAACTATTTGTTTTTGTATTTTAGCGCAATGGCTAATTGATTAAGGTGAGCTGTTAGCTTTTCTTTCGCCTTAAAAGCATCTGCTAGAGTAACAAACTTGAAATGTAAAAAATCACCTGGCTTTAATTGGGCAAAATGACGAAGATCAGCGTCGATCACAGTTCCTAGCAAAGGATAGCCACCGGTTGTTTGCGCATCATTCAATAACACAATTGGTTCTCCATTTGGCGGCAACTGAATGCTGCCTGGTGCTACTGCCATCGATGGCAATGACACATCATGCTCTAAGCCACACTCATCACTTAATAATCGTGTACCCATGCGGTTACTATTAGGTGATACATGCCATGAATGATTTATAAAATTAACTATGGTGTCTTTAGGCAAAACTGCAGCATGTGGGCCAGCATGTATGCGTATTTGGGTGCTTTTAGGTGGTAGCATTGCACCTAAACCAACTTTAGTGTTGTATTTTGGTATTACCTCAAAGCTGTCTCCAGATTTCAGTGCTTGTCCGGTTAGACCACCAAAACCAGCTGTTATATCTGTTGAGTAGGAATCCAATATAGGGTCAGGTAGCTGCCATTGTCCGCCTATAGCAAGGTAGCTTCTAAACCCATGCCGTGCGGCATTTAGCTTTAACACATCACCTTTTTTAATGTAAAAACTCCAGCCTGGTTCAATCGCATTACCATTAACACTGGCTTTCATATCTGTTCCATGCAAGGCAATGTAGTAGTCGTTATCGAATTTAATTTCAGCAAGACCTAGTGTGATCTCAATGACTGGATTGTTATCTGCGTTTCCAACTAATCGGTTTACTATGATCTGCGCATAAGGATCAATACAGCCAGATTGGCCAATTCCCAAATGACGAGCACCCACGCGGCCTTGATCTTGTATAGACATTTGCATGCCAGGTTTAACGATGGTGATCATTTTAACACCTCCTGAATAACAAACTCTAAGGTATCACCGGGTTTAACAGCACAGGGAGAGGTTGCATTAATATCGAATAATTTAAAGTCGGTGTGACCGATTATTTGCCAGCCACCGGGTGACGTTTCAGGATATACGCCTGTTTGCTCGCCACCAATAGCGACAGACCCTTTTGGCACTGAGATGCGCGGCTCGCTTCGACGAGGCGTATATAATTTAGGATCCAAGCCATCTAAGTAAGCAAAACCAGGTTGAAAACCTAAAAATAAAACAGGGTAGGTTTTACTACTATGTAACTGCGCGACTTCATCAACAGTTAAGTTGTGCTCTGCAGCTACATGAGCAATGTCAGGGCCATGTTGACCACCATATACGGTGGGTAGCTTATGATGAGTTGATGCAAAATCTTTAGTCGTAGTCTCTTGCCACTGCTCAAGCAATAATGGCAGCCAACTTGCTAGCTTTTCAGACTCTTTTAGATACAGAGTTAAGTTGTTATTAGCTGGAACAACATCAACGAAATCTCCCGTCGATTGGCAAAATTGAGCCAGCGCCCAAATCTTTTTTTGTGTATTTAAGCCATGCTCAGCACTTTCATATGCATCGAAGAAGATACAATGCGTAGTGAGCGCCATAATCTTTGGTGTGCTTTTTGTCGTCATTGCAGGTCAATCTTATTATTATCCCTTGATACTATTTAGCATATAGGGTGAGTGCTAATGATGTAAATGAGTGTTTAATGTTAATTAGAAAAACTCATGATTGCCAAGCAGTTATAAAATCATTACAGCTGCTTGGCGTATTACTATGTGTTATTACTTAGCGTTGTTTAAAAGCCAGTTTGATAACAAGCGAACACCATAACCAGTGCCACCTTCAGCTAACTCATCTTTAGCTTTGCTGTTAAGTGCATTACCAGCAATATCGATATGAACCCAACGGGTATCGCCGGCAAAGTTTTGTAAGAAACTTGCTGCTGTCGTTGCACCTGGACCATGCGAACCAATATTTTTAAGGTCTGCGATATCCGATTTTAGTGCATCTTCGTAACCAAGTGGTAAGCGCCATAAGTTCTCGTTAACCTGCTTTCCTGCAATTGTAAGTTGCTCAACAAGCTGGTCATCATCAGAGAAAACCGCTGCGTATTCATTACCTACAGCACCGATTTTTGAGCCAGTCAATGTAGCCACATCAATCATAATACTTGGTTTAAACTTGTCGCGGGCATACCACATTGCATCGCTTAGCACTAAACGGCCTTCAGCATCTGTATTAACTATTTCAACGCTTAAACCTTCTGCTGTGCGAACAACATCACCAGGCGCTACCGAGAATTGTGACACCATATTTGCAGCCATACCCATTACAGCCACTACGTTGGTATCTGCTTTTGCAAGTGCCATTGCTTTAACCGTACCCAGTACTGCTGCTGCGCCTGCCATATCTGATTTCATGCGGGCAATCGAAGCACCTGTTTTAATACTATAACCACCAGAGTCGAAGGTAATGCCTTTACCAATCAATGCAATTGGGGTGTCTTTATTACCTTGGTAATGTGCAACAACTAAACGCGAACCTTCTTCACTGCCACGGCCAACAGCTTCTAACGCACCCATGCCTAATTTTTTAATTTGTTTTGGCTCTAAAACGGTAATTTTAACGCCTAATTTTTTTAACTCTTGTGCGGCTTTTGCAAAATCAGATGGCGTCATCTCAGTTGCAACTTCTGAAGTTAAGTCACGCGCTAAAAAGACACCTTGTTCAATGTTTTGTAGTAACTTATGGGTTTTGACCGCTTGGTCTAAATTTTCAACATCAACAGTATAGTTAACTACATGTGTATCTTGTTCTTTTTTGTATTGTTCAAAGCGGTGGTCACGTAAATTAGCACCATGTGCAAATTCAGCAGCGTATTTAGCATTGATTTCACTATCTTTAAGCTCTGAAAAATCAAGGCTCACAGTTGCTTGTTTTGCTGATTGTAATTTGGCATGAACATTACCACCAAGCTTTGCCATTTTAGCTGCATTAAGTTCAGCTTGCTCACCTAAGCCTACAAGCACAATACGTTGGTGATCGCTGCCGTTTGGTGCAATAACTTCTAATGTTTTGCCATAGCCCGCTTTAAAGTCACTAAATTCGATAACTTTATTTAAGTGGTTTTGAGTTTCTGGTTTTAAGTAATTAAAGTTAGCAACTTGGCTATCTGTGTCTAAAAACAACACTAATGTGTTGTCTTTCGGTTGAATCGATTTTGCAAAAGTGAACTCTGCTGCATTAACTTGCGTAGCAAGTGTTATACCCAGAGCAAGAGCAGACAAACTGTGTGCAATTCTCATTTTTAATATCCCAATGTTAAAAAGCTGTGTTTTACCGTAAATAGGCATAAGAGTTAAATTGTTAGCGGTGAACAGCCGTTTGCATGCGTTTAAGGTGAAATAATAAATAGGATTACTCGGTCTGCTATATTACAGGCTTTTACGAGGAAATAAGTATGACAATTAAGTCGATATTACTGACATTATTCACTTGCAGTGCCATTTTCACCATGAACCATACAACAGCGCAAGAGATGCCAGACAACGCAACCGGACATATTGAAACAATTGTGCTTGGTTCTGGTTGCTTTTGGGGAGCCGAAAAACGATACGAAGCACTTGATGGTGTTTTAGATGCGGTATCTGGTTATGCTGACGGTAGCGGTTTTAAAGCAACCTATAGAAACATAACACGTAGCGCACGTCGATTTGATGAAAATAACTACGCAGAAGTTGTTAAAGTGACTTACAACAGTAATCAGTTAACGACAGAACAATTATTAAAATACTATTTCGAAAATCATGATCCAACTCAGTTAAATCGCCAAGGCAATGATATTGGCACTCAATACCGCTCAACAATTTTGGCAAGTAATAATCAGCAAATTGAGGTTGCTAATAAACTTAAAGATGAATACCAAGGTAAGTTAACCGCAGCAGGGTACGGCAAGATTGTTACTATTATAAAACCTCTCGATTCGTTTTATGCGGCAGAGGAATATCATCAAGATTATTTAAAGAAAAACCCTAATGGCTATTGTCCTGATCACTCAACAGGGGTTGTTTTTACGCCAGTAGAAAAACAGCAAGTTGATAACACGGCCTTATTAACCAATAAGCAAATTGTCGTGATAGATGCTAAAGGCTATTGCCCTTATTGTGAAAAATTTAAAAATGAGGTCGCAAATAATTATCAAGGCACAATTCCAATGACTTTTCGCCATGCAGATCAGCTTGATGGCTTAAAAATTAAAACCCCAACATGGGCGACACCCACACTCTTATTTATTGAAAATGGCGAAGAAGTGTATGGGAGACAAGGTTATGTGAGTAAAGATGAGTTTTATAAAGCCTTAGGCGCATTTAAACTAGGTGATAGTGAAGCATTCAGAGTTGCATTCCATGCCAGAACAGATAGCCCATTTTGTAAACAATACGATATCTTTAAAAACACACCGGATGGTATTTTTGTTGATAAGCTAAGTGGTGCGCCATTATTCGATACTCGTGATAGGTTTAATTCGGGAACCGGTTGGCTTTCATTTACTCACCCGGTAAAAGACAGTGTGACCATGCATGAAGACAACAGTTATGGCATGCAGCGCATTGAGCTTAAATCTAAAAGCTCAGGTATTCACTTAGGACACTTATTCCCGGGGGAAGGGCCAAGAGGTAAAGATAGATACTGCATTAATGCGACGGTGCTTGATTTTGTGCCACGTGACCAAATTTAACGTAGATACAAAAAAACCAGCCATTATGGCTGGTTTTTCAGCATTAGAATCAGTCATTACCACAATTTTAATTCCTGTTTTGCGCGATTTAAATTAAATGATACATATTCATTATCATCGAGTCTTGAGGCTTCATAAAAGTCAGCAATTGCTGCCGTATCATTATTAGCCATAAATCGCGCGACACCTCGGTTACTTAATGCAAACGACGTTAATTCATTACGTTTAAATCGAGATGCTTTAATCTCTTTTAATAGGCTTATTGCTTCAGTACAGTCAGCTTCAGCTTTTTCAAACTGCTTTAGCTTTACACTTGCAACACAGCGATTAAAAGGCGCTATATATTGATTTGCTGGATCTTCAGCAGACGTTACTAACCCAGCATTGTAGTCACCTTGCATAATCGCAATGGATGAGGCTTCGTCATCCACTACCATTAGTTTAAAGTCGATATCATTTGCTAACACCCAATTCGAACTCATGCAAAGTGAGGTAATCAAGATGGTTTTGACAGGTATGAACTTGAACATTGTTTATCTCCTTAATAATGTAAGTACATCACTTACTCTATTAATTTAGAAACAGTGTTACTGATTGACAAACGACAAAAATACACCCATTAGATGAAAAAAAATATCTTATTGGGTAGGTGGCTTGAGTGTATATTTTAGACAAAAAAAAGCCCAGTCAGAACACACAAGGACCGGGCTTACGACAACAATTTGGTTGGGCTAACTATTACAGCGCTAAGTTTTGCTTCGCGCGGTTTAAGTTATGATTTACCAGTTCATTTTTTGAGATTTGAACTGCTTCATAAAAGTCTGAGATTGCAGCTGTATCATTTTCTGACATGATACGTGCAACACCGCGATTACTTAACGCAAATGATGTTAATTCACGGCGTTTGTAACCTGGTACTTTACTTGTGTTTAGAAGTGAAATCGCTTGTGTACATAGGTTTTCAGCTTCTGAAAAATTCTTTTCTTTTACGCTTAATGCACAGCGGTTGAATGCAGTTTCATATTCATTGCTTACATTATCGTTTGTTTGAGCTTGTTCAATAACCATCAGTTTATAATCAGCTTGGTCGGCTACTGCCATCGCTGAGCAAGTTAATAAAGAGCTAAGTGCAATAGTGGTTACAAGTGTTTTTAACATGATAGTTTTCCTCTGAATAAGTTGGTGTTTATTGCCAACGAGTGAACTTTAAAATATTCCTATAAGCTAAACAAACGATTAAATTAGAACTGATAGATGAAGAAATTTAATCTATAGAGTAATTACTCAGTTCTCAGCGATTTAGTAAGGAAAATTAGAGAGGAGAGTGTCTGAAAATTACTTTCAAACACAATAAGCTTTGTTTTGTGAATGCTATTTATGTACTGATGTTATCAGTTTGGTTGAAAACACATACTCTAGATCAGCTAGTTATGATTGAAGCTATTTATTTAATGTAATATTCAAAACTAAAATATCTGCTGTATCAGTTTGTTCTTTGAGTAAGATAGTATTACCGCTTATAGCAGTTATTTGACTACATAAATCCGCACAAAACTTTTCAAAATCAATACTTAAATTTTGAACACCTAGTTCATAATCGTAAAAATTCATTGTCCTTGAGTCGTTTTCTTTGTATTGAAAATAGAAGCCATTTTTAATAGGGTAAATGCTTGAAATAAAATGCGTATTATCAAATAGATTGGTACCAGAAGCAGTGATTACTTGGCCAATTGAAAAACTCAGTAATTCGTCGTTATCATTTAAAAAAATATCTTTATCTTTCAATTGCGTTTTTAATGACATTATTTCGTCAGTAACTAAATCAAATTTAACTATTTCATCATTGTGAGTGTTCTTATCAACAAACAAAATAGCATCTGACTGTTTATACCACCCGATTGGATACCCAATGATTCCATTTAACCATTCGATTGCGAACTGGTCTTCCTCTAGCTTAATAAGAAATGGTTTGTTATTTATACTGCTTGCGATACGTGTTCCAGAGGGGTCCCATATTGGTTTTGATAAAGCATATTCTTGCTCAGTGTTAACGAATAATAATTGTTCTTCCTCAGTCTCAATATGTTTAATAAAAAGTTGTGGAAGTCCATTTTTCATTGACATGTAGGCGATGAGTTTTTCATCAGGTGAAAGTGCAGCTTCTTTATCAATGGTATTAGAGTTTACGATTTTTATAGGAGTAGAGAGTGAATCTAAAGCGCTAATCAAAATATCTTGATCAGACTTAGCCTCAATAAAATACAGTTTGTCCTTAACGATTTGTGGATAAATCAAAAAGTTATAGCTTTTAAAATTAAGAGTCGTTAATTGGCCGTTTAATTCAAGTTGTTTTAACTCACTGCCATTACTCAATAACAAAGAGTCACCATCGTTAAACCAAGTCATAAAGTGCCAGTTATGATCAATTTCAACGACTGATTCAAGGTTAAAACTCGATAAATTTAATAGTTTTACCTCCGAGATTGCATCTTCATTGAAGCCAATTATCGCTAATTGTTTCTGGTTAGGTGATAAAGCGAGCTTGTAGGGCTTGAAATCATCATTTGGTTGAAGAATTTCGTAAGAATGGCCAGTAATCAAGTTATGTCGATATAGGCTTACATTACGGCTGTGTTCGGAACTGTTTTGATTTGCTAAATAGAAAAGGTTTTCTTGTTCATCTATAAAAAACAAGCTGTTCCAGGTTATATCTGTACGAGAAAAGAGTTTTTCTTCGCTGATCACGTTCGCTTCTGTATCTAATTGCAGTCGATTGAATGAAATACTCCCTTCATCTTGAAACGAATATACAAGCGTATTTGTATCTGTATCCCATGCAAGGTAGGTGAACGCTTTTAAGTCTGTACTTAATTCTTTATATGAATTTAATAGTAAATCTTTGATTAAAAGCCTTCGCTTATTAGGACGATTGGTATTTTGTATGTAAGCCATAAAACGCCCATCAGGACTAACTTGTAGGTAACGCTCTTTTTCATTGCTTGCAGTAATAGGCTTAAGATCTTCTAAAGAAATCTGTTTATCTTCGTTAAGGAAATTGAAAAGGAAGATAATGATAAACAAAGCAGGGATAATTAAGAGTGCTATTTTTGTATTTTTTATCTGATGTATTTTTGCTAATGGAGTGCTCGTTTTTTCATCATGAAAACGTATTTCAGCCTCGAGACTATAGCCCCGCTTTGGGTGTGTTTTTATAATGTGCTTTTCTTCATCGGATAACGCTTGTCTTAACAAAGCAATATTTCTGCGAACTGAATTAGGACTGAAAATAGCTTGTGGCCAAACATTAGCAAAAAGCATTTCGGCTGATAACACTTGATGTGGTTTTTGCGAAAATACTTCAAGAAGTGCCATCACCTTAGGCTCTACAACAACAACTTTACCATCTGTTTGAATTTCGCCAGTCTCAAAATTAACCAAAGAGTCATTAAGAAAAAATTGTTTTGATAATTTACTTTCACTCAAGTTGATAGTTATCCATTTGTTATTATTAGTTATTTTCAGCTTAATTTTTTCTTAAGCTTTTCTTAATCATTACTTCATCGCTTTTTGTTATTCGCAAAAGTAAAAGTATCGAAAGGCCAAGCGCCATATTATTCAATAAACAATAAAAGGAATGTAAAGTGAAGCGATATTTACTAATGCTCATATTTTTTATGTGTTTTATTAGCCATAAAGCACATGCAATGAAAGAGTTAGACTATAACAAATTGGCAAGTCAATTTATTACGGTTTTAAACACTAAAGATTTAGATGAGATCGAAAAGTTTGTAGTAAAGAACTTCTCGCCAAATTCTCTTGCACGCTGGGAGGGTAAAGGTAAAGACCGTTATGTTGGGTATTCGATGAATGTTGCGCTTTTTCATGGAGAGTTGAGTGTTATTTCTACAGAACTTGATACGTCAACTAATCGCATCCGTCATATCAGTAAAGTTTATTCAAAGAATACAGATATGCAGCATCAAGTAGTGTTATTTTTTAATGATGACCAATTACAAGCAATAACAGGGTGGTCTATTGAAGAAACTCCACAAAACCAAGGTTCAAAAGGCTCTTTAACTGAGTCACAATTTATTGAAGAGATCAAAATCTATACTGATAAACTGGCGCAAAGAGGTAGCTTCTCTGGCACGGTATTACTTGCTAAAAATAATGACATTTTGTTCAGCGCTGCATATGGCTTTGCTTCACGTCGCTATGATGTGAAAAATAACTTAGAAACGAAGTTTCAAATTGGCTCAATGAACAAAATGTTTACTAGCGTCGCTATCTTACAGCTAATAGAAGCTGGCAAAGTATCGCTTGATGATCCGCTCACTAAATTTATTGATAAAAGCATTTTAGGGAAAGGTGATTTTAGCAAAATTAAGATTCGACACTTATTAAGTCATACATCAGGGGTAGGTAATATTTCTGGCTATGACGAGATACAAAATAAGGTGCGGTCTCTTAAAGATATCCAACATTTATACACTT
This sequence comes from Pseudoalteromonas sp. MEBiC 03607, assembly GCF_004792295.1. NCBI lineage: Bacteria > Pseudomonadati > Pseudomonadota > Gammaproteobacteria > Alteromonadales > Pseudoalteromonadaceae > Pseudoalteromonas > Pseudoalteromonas sp. MEBiC 03607. Next base: position 2,438,771 of record NZ_SRRY01000001.1, on the reverse strand, counting down.
CAATTGATGCTACATTTGAACCCGGAACTGAATGGCGTTACAGCAACACGGGTATGGTTCTACTTGGTCAGGTGATTGAGAATGTAACTGGTGAAAATTACTATGATTACATAAATGAAAATGTATATAAAAAAGCTAACATGCAACTAAGCGGAAGTTATGACTTAGATGTGCCTGTCAAAAATACTGCCCGTAATTATTGGTTTTCTGTCGAAACTGGTCAAGTAACTGAAAATTTGATGTTTCAATCGGTAAAAGGGGGACCTGCAGGCGGAGGTTATTCAACTGTAGGCGATTTACACAAATTCGCCATGGCAATGCAAAATGCTCAACTAGTAAGCCGTGAACTCTCTAATAAAGCCTTATCAGCAAAACCTGAACTAAATGCACCAAACTGGGGATATGGTTTCTCTGTGAGAAGTTCAGCAGGGAATACAACTGTTGGTCATAATGGGTCCCATTTAGGCATGACAGCAAGGTTAAATATGTATCAAGAAAAAGGCTATATTTTAGTTGTTTTGGGGAATTTTCAATCTTCAGCATGGCCTGTTGTGGCAAAAGTAGATCAACTCATAAAGCGTTTGTAAAAATTCATTAAAAATAGGGGCGTATTAAAGCCCCTTATAAACAACCTGCAAATCTATTATTGATAAATTTAATAGCAATGTAATGGTTTTACGTTGTGGTAGTGTTTGTGTCAGTAGGCTATATCCTGTTAAAAAAGCGTTTTAATTATATATGTAGCAATCGGTTAGTAACTTTGTTAAAACTAATCCTCTTAAATAACAGGTGTTAACATCACTAAGGAATACTGGTGCAAGGATATAAAATCAGCACAGATAAAACTGACCTCGATTTTGAAGTAATTTACGGTTTTATTTCAAAAAGCTATTGGGCGTCCGAAATACCAAGGCAGACGCTAGAAACAGCCATTGCAAACTCATTTTGTTTTGGTGTCTATGATAGCCATGATTATCAAATAGGTTTTGCCCGCCTCATAACAGACAAAGCAACATTTGCCTATCTTGCTGATGTATTCATAGTAGAGAGCCATCGAGGCAAAGGTTTGAGCAAGTGGCTTGTTGAGAGCATAGTCTCTCACCCAGAGCTTCAATGCTTAAGGCGTATGGTATTGCCAACAAGAGATGCGCATGGTTTGTACGCGCAATATGGTTTTCTACCAATTGAAAATCCAGAGATGTTTATGCAAATTTGGAATCCAAATGTTTACCATGATCTAGAAAAGTAACAACAATTTAAAGGTTACATGGAACCAACTACTTTTAGTTTGTGGTGAACTTAGCGTTTTATAGCAGTTTTATCATATACAGGCATTAGTAAATTTAAGGACAGAATTATGAAAACAGGAATTTTATCTATCGGGTTATTATTTTCATCAAATCTTGCTTTTGCTGATTGTAAAATAGCGCTTGAAGAAAGGTTAAAAGACGATTTGAACCTCACATACCAACAATTTGATCAGACATACGATGCTGGGTTTAGGTTATTAGAAAAATCAGGTTGCCATGCTGAAGCCGCAATTCTGATAAAACGTTTTATCTCTCACAATAATTCAAAAGAAAGCTCGTTAACGTGGCATTTAGCTCAAATGGAAGGGTTAGCGGGTGATTATCAACAAGCGGTTTTTCACGCAAAAAAAGTATTGGATCCCGATGAAGAGCTAAGTGGTTCAAAAATGTATTGGAATGACTTTGTGTTAGGAAACATCGCTTTTTGGAATAAAGATAAAGAAAAGCTAAAAAAACACATAGCAAATATAGAAAAAGGGCAAAGTTTTAAACCTAACCAGATAAACCTGAACTACCTGAATCAGTTACTCAAAAACTTTGATTTAAGCTACAAACAGGCATTATCTGAAGCAAGTGGTGAATGAGTCTAAAATACAAGTAGGCTTATTGTATGGCAGCACTGCTTCATCGATTTTTCAAACCATACATTTTATTTTACTGAATAAAATGAATAACCGTAGACTCAAATGAACAAGGAAGTAAAAAACACATTTGATAAATACCCTGAAAATGCCAGAGCTAAGCTCTTCGAGATTCGAGAGCTAGTTTTTCAAATTGCATCTGAATTGGGCCTTGGTGAAGTTGACGAGACACTAAAATGGGGAGAGCCTAGCTACAGTGTAAAAACAGGCAGCCCTTTTCGAATCGACTGGAAGTCAAAGTCACCTAACAATTATTATCTGTTTTTCAACTGCCAAATTAAATTGGTAGATACATTTCGTGAACTATATGGTGAAAAGCTTCATTTTCAAGGGAATAGAGCTATAGTTCTTTGTTTATCAACATCGTTACCAAAAGTAATAATAAAGTCTTGTTTGATGTTAGCTTTAACTTATAAGCAGCGAAAGGGATTACCTCTTTTGGGGATGTGAAATTTCGGATCAGAAAGGTTTGAAGTGGATTATAGTCGATTTGCTTTAATACGGCCTAAGATTACAGTAAAACGGAGTCAATATTGCGCCTTAGTATTCAATCAAAATTATTAATTAGTGCGGGTATTATTGCGTTTTTTTCTGCTATCTGGCACGTACTCTGTATATTTGGCGGGCCTAGTTGGTATGTTTTTGCTAGGGCTCCTCAACAAATTATTGAATCTTCAATACATGGAACTTTGCTTGCCCCCATTGGCACACTAATAGTAGCGAGCTTAATGTTTGCTTGTACTGTGTTTGCTTTTTCAGCGGCGGGCTTAATCCGCAAAGTTCCTTTTCTCAAACCTGCTTTAGTAACAATTGCGGTAATTTGTACTTTACGGGGTCTAATTGCTATTCCAACATTTATTACAACCTCAGGTTTAGATATTTGGCAAATAGTTGCAAGCGTTATTTGGTTTTATGTTGGCGTTTGTTTTGTTTTGGGTTTTATAAAGCAATGTTGAATTTGAAAGCCTTCTATAAACAAGCTATTTAAGTGTTTGGAGGCATTCAAAGTACATAAACGACAAAACCCAGCCGAAGCTGGGTTTTGAGACAACACAATTCTGTGAGAACTTATAACGCTAAGTTCTTTTTAGCACGAGTTAAGTTGTGCTCTACTAACTCGTTACCTGAAATTTGTACTGCTTCGTAAAAGTCAGACAATGCAGCAGTGTCGTTTTCAGACATGATGCGAGCAACACCACGGTTACTTAACGTAAACGATGTTAATTCGCGACGTTTATAGCTAGGTACTTTACTTGTACTTAGTAAGCTGATTGCTTTTGAGCAAAGTGTTTCAGCTTCAGAGAATTTTTTCTCTTTAACACTTAAAGCACAGTCATTAAATGCTTGTTCGTATTGACGGTTTTCTGCAATATCAGCAGTGATAGATTGGTCAATTACCATCAATTTGTAGTCACTCTGATCAGCCACTGCCATAGCTGAACAAGTTAATAAAGAGCTAAGTGCAACGCGTTTCATAAGTGTACTAAACATAATCTTTTCCTCTAATTAAATCGGTATCAATCGCCGACAAATGAACTTTAATTGAACAGCGAAAATTCAACAAACGATAAAATATGACCTAATAGATGAAGAAATTTAACCTATAGACTTTAGTCTAATTTAGTGAGTTAGTCTTAAAGCCGTAAGCCGTCTGATCTGACCCCGATAAAGTAGACACGGGGTTTAAATAGCTAATGTTTACGATAAAGAAAGATAAAGCAGCAGAGTACGCAAAACAAACAAATTGTTGTTTATTAATGACTGAATCGGTACTTTAAGGTGGTATGTATAGTTGATGACTTAATTTATTTAGAATAAGCGTATAACCATGAAACTGATATTTGCGTTGTTACTTTTAGGGCCTGTTATTGCCAATGCAGCTGAAGATAAAGTTGCTGTTTATCTTAATTTTGAGCAGGCTTATTTGAGCAACGATGTATCTTTGTTTACGCCATTATTAAGTAAAAACTATACGATTAGACAAACATTGCATATTCCAGGCATAGGGTCAGATACTGTACCAGTTACTAAAGCTCAGTTACTTCAGGGCATGAAGCAAAACCCAAAGCCTAGTTCATTGCCACGCTCAAAAGCTGAATCAGTTAAAATAGAAACAATTTCAAAACAGCAATTCTGTGCAAGTTCACAAACTTTAGATCAAGTCGTAGTAGCAGGTAAAAACTACGAAGAGAAGGAACTACGCAAAGCCTGTTTTAAACATGAAAATAACCGTTATGAAGCAATATCACATACTATCGATGTTTATTACCGAGAGCTTTAATAGACATAGTTATAGATTCAGAAATTTCCGTGTATCAAATAAACGTACTAACTGATATTAATTACGGATAAACCCTATAAATGAGATAAGGAAATAAATATGTACAAACAGTTAGGTTTAGTCGCAGGCGTATTTTTAGCATCAACAAGTTGCTTCGCAGCTGATAGCTTTCAAGTTGAAACATCTGTTTATAAAGCGAATGAGCTACTAGCATCGCCAGTAATGCTGGTGGAAGAAAAACAACCTGCGACCATCTCTATAGGTGAGGGGTTTAGTTATGAAGTTAAAGTTACACCACAACAAAATAATACGGCAGCTGTAGAAACATCAATCACACTCGCTGGTAGCTATTTTACACCTTCTTTTATTGTGGAGTATGGTAAACAGGCGTCTTTTGAAATTGGTGAAAATAAAGTAAGTATTTTAGTAACCAAGTCTAAAAGCTAAATTTGCAATAAAAGACCCTCAATGAAGTTGAGGGTCGTGATTATTTGTTATTTTAGATGTTTAAAAGTATCAATCATCCATTTAATAAACAGCTCTAGCTGTGCATTTGTTTCGCTAGGGTCATGTTGCACTAAGTAGTATTTGTCTTTGGTTTTTAATGGCATATCAGTGAAATTAAATAGCCATTGCTCATCAAACCAAGTCTGACTAATAGGTAAGGGGATTAGGGCAATACCCATACCCTGTTGCGCTGCACGTGCCACACCAAACATACTATCAACCTGAATAATTTGCTTTGGTGCGAAGTCTTCTACACCGGCATGTTCTGCCCATTGGTGCCAAGCCCAAGGACGCGCTTTGTGAAGTATAAGAGGTACTTCGTTTAAGGCCTGAAATGGGTTTTCTTGCCATGCTTGCCAGTTTTCTTTATTACATGCTGGTGTATACGATAGCGAAAACAGCTCATGTACAACGCCTTCATGCGGTTTAGACGAAGACAATACTATCGATAAATCACTTTGCTTAGTCAGCTCTTTACGCGTTTTTAAGGTATTAAGCTGTAAGTTAGTATTAGGGTGTTCACTAGTCCATTCACTTAGCTTCGGCATTAAAAGTTCACTGGCGAAAAATTCAGGCAGTGTGATGCTAATAGTCACATTCTCTTGTAATTGACTAAACTCGTTGATGGTTTTTTCAAGCGCTTTTATAAGCGGTGACACAGAGTCATAAAAATTCTTCCCTGCAGCTGTCAGGCGAATTGAGCGTGTTTGACGTTCAAACAGTTCAATACCCAATTGTTCTTCTAATTGTTTGATCTGATGGCTTACGGCAGAAGGCGTAAGGTAAAGTTGGTTTGCCGCATCTTTAAAACTAAGAGTACGTGCAGCAAAACAAAATGAGCGTAAGCCACGAATAGGTGTTTGCATAGTTAATTTCAGTAAGTCTCGATAGCGCTTATTAGTTAATTAACTGCTAAGCAATTATTATCCCAAAATGTAAAAAGTAAGAGAGTAAAAAATAAATATAGCTAATCTTTGCATAAACGCATAAAAAACATTCGGTAATTGATTGTTTAATCTACTTTTATTGTGGATTGTGAATTTTACCATTTTTCTGAAACAGGTAACACCCTAAGCCTCAAAGACTTTCACCTCACAAAGTTAGGGCATTTTAAACCATTTGTGTGACAAATTGGTGCAAAAGTTCTGTAGCTAAGAGATAAAAAAAATCCCTCTTGCGAGGGATTTTGGGTAACTCAGCGCCATTGGCACTGGGAATGAGGTCGGTACATGGGATGTGAGTGGTTTAAAAAACCATCTCTGGAACATCACCTTCAACAAGCAATTTGCCTGCCGTTTTGCTAATAATTTCATCTACTGACACGCCCGGAGCGCGTTCAATTAGATGAAATGCGCCGTCTTTAACTGCTAGTACGGCCAAATCAGTTACGATTTTCTTTACACAGTTAACCCCAGTTAGCGGTAAAGTGCAACTTTCTAATAACTTAGAGTCACCATGCTTGCTTGCATGAGTCATCGTAACAATAATATTCTTCGCGCCAGCAACGAGGTCCATCGCGCCACCCATGCCTTTAATTAGCTTCTTTGGGATCATCCACGATGCGATGTTACCGTTCTGGTCAACTTCAAATGCACCTAATACTGTTAAGTCTACATGACCACCCCGTATCATGGCAAAACTATCTGCACTATTAAATATTGCTGCACCTGTGGCTGCTGTCACGGTTTCTTTACCCGCATTGATCATATCTGCATCAACTTGGTCTTTAGTTGGGTACGCCCCCATACCTAGTAGGCCATTCTCAGACTGCAGCATAACTTCGATACCCTCAGGTACATAGTTAGCAACGAGAGTAGGGATACCAATACCTAGGTTTACGTAATAGCCGTCTTGTAGTTCTTGTGCAACACGCATTGCAACTTGTTCACGTGATAATGCCATTTTATTGCTCCTTAATCGCGAGTTGTTACACGTTCAATGCGTTTTTCAAAGTCACCTTTGATCACGCGATTAACATAAATACCTGGGGTATGAATTTGGCTTGGCTCAAGTTCACCTGGCTCAACAATTTCTTCAACTTCAGCAACGGTAATTTTACCTGCTGTCGCGGCCATCGGGTTGAAATTCATAGCTGTGTGGCGAAATACAAGATTACCGTAGCGGTCGGCTTTCCATGCTTTAACAATGGCAAACTCACCCGTAATTGATTCTTCTAAGATATACGGGCGACCATCAAATTCTTTAACTTCTTTACCTTCTGCAACCGGAGTGCCGTATCCTGTTGCAGTATAAAACGCAGGAATACCCGCACCACCGGCACGCATCTTCTCTGCGAGTGTACCTTGTGGTGTTAAAACCACATCAATTTCGCCATCGAGTAGTTGTTTTTCGAAAAGCGCATTTTCACCTACATAAGACGCGATGATTTTTTTAATTTGCTTATCGTGAAGTAAAATACCTAAGCCGAAATCATCAACACCGCAGTTGTTTGAAACAACGGTTAGATTTTTAGTCTGTTTACGCTTAATTTCACTGATAAGTCCCTCAGGAATACCACACAAGCCAAAGCCACCAGCGATGATAGTATCGCCATCTTTTAAACCTTCCATTGCAGCTTCATAACTTGAAACCACTTTATCGAAACCGGCCATGAGCCTACTCCTTAATTATTCTGAGTGTTCTTTAGAGCAAGTGATACCTTGCTGACAGGTTGTTTATTTAATGCACTGCAAATAGCCCAACCAGCTTTCGCCAGTCTTTCTAAATCAATTCCATGCTCTATGCCAAGCCCTTGCAGTAAGTAAACTACATCTTCAGTGGCAACATTTCCTGACGCCCCTTTGGCATAAGGGCAACCCCCAAGGCCTGCAACGGCACTGTCAACCGTTGCTATACCGCGGCTTAGGGCGGTGTAAATATTTGTGAGCGCTTGCCCGTAGGTGTCGTGAAAATGTACAGCGAGTTTAGATTTATCAATATGTTGCAAGAGTAAATCTAATAACTCATCGACTTTTCTCGCCGTACCTACACCAATGGTGTCACCTAGGCTAATTTCGTAACAACCAAGCTCAAGTAATCGCTTTGAGACGTTTAATACATCATTGTAGTCGACATCACCTTGATATGGGCAACCCATAACGCAGCTCACATAACCTCTAACACGAATGTTATTCGCTTTGGCAAAAGCCATCACATCTTTAAAGCGATCAATACTTTCATCAATAGAGCAGTTAATGTTCTTTTGACAAAACGCTTCACTTGCCGCTGTAAAGATAGCAAATTCTTGAATGTCGACTTGTTTTGCCGCTTCTGCACCCCGTAAATTTGGGGTGAGGGCACTTAAGTTAACATTAGGCAAATTTAACGCGCTAATTACATCGCTAGAGTCAGCCATTTGTGGCACCCATTTAGGTGACACAAATGCGCCTGCTTCAATATCTTTAAGGCCAGCATCTGCAAGGGCGTTGATAAGAGCGACTTTATCTTGAGTACTAACGGCTGCTTCATTTTGCAAACCGTCTCTGGCGCCAACTTCTACAATGCGAACAAAATCAGGGTACAGTGCCATTACGCCTCCGGCTCTTCAACGATCGCGAGCATATCACCGTGACTCACCAGTTCACCTTCAGCAAAGCAATAGCTCGTTAATACACCATCATGCGGGGCATTGAGTGTGTATTCCATTTTCATAGCTTCAATAATGACGACCGCATCACCTTTAGCAACCGTACTACCCACCTCAACCAAATGCTTAACAACAGTACCATTGAGTGGCGCAGCAAGTGGTAGTGCATCACTTTCGTGTTCACTAATATAGTGTTTATCAATCAGCTCTAGCACCGTTTGTTGAGCTTTGTACATCACTGTGATGTGAGAGTCTGTTTGATTAATATGAGCAACGACTTTTTCGCCATTAACGACTAAGTTCGCAAGGCCATTTTCAACGCTACCTGAAGTTGTATAGTCAACTCCATCTAGGTTGATTTTAAAGCCTTCTGAGGTCTTAACAGCATGAACGTTTAAATCAACAAACGGAATTGTTGTTTTAGCGTCACTGTTTAGCATAAAGCCTGTTAATTGTTGCCATGGGCTGCTGCTTTCACCTTTTAGTTGATGTGCATACGCATAGGCTGCCACAACAGTTGCAATAACAGATTGTTGCTCGCTTTTAGCAACAAGGCGTTCACCTTGATCTTCAATAAAGTGCGTATCGGGTGCACCTGCTTGAAAAGTAGGGTGGTTAGCAAGATTATGTAAGAAATTAACGTTACAGCTAAAACCTGCTAGATGGAACTGCTCTAGTGCTTTTGATAAGCGCCCAAGCGCTGCCTCACGGTTATCGTCATGAACAATTAACTTAGCAATCATAGGGTCGTAGAACGGGCTAATTTCATCACCCGCTGCAATCCCTGTATCTATACGTACAAATTCAGATTCGTTCGGTGTAAATAGAGCATCAATGTGGCCAGAACACGGAATAAAGTCATTACTTGGATCTTCAGCATAAATACGCGCTTCAAAGCTGTGACCTTGCAGTTGAATATCTGCTTGGCTAAGTGGTAATGCTTCACCTGCCGCAATGTTGATTTGCCAATTCACCAAATCAACACCAGTAACCATTTCTGTTACTGGGTGCTCTACCTGCAAACGGGTGTTCATTTCCATGAAGAAGAATTCATCACCACAAAGTAAAAACTCAACCGTACCTGCACCGCGATAATTAATCGCTTGGGCACAACGTACCGCAGCTTCACCCATTTCTTTACGAAGTGCATCAGATAAACCCGGAGCAGGGGCTTCTTCAATTACTTTTTGGTGACGACGCTGTAAAGAGCAGTCACGGTCGCCTAAGTACACACAGTTACCATGGCTATCTGCAAAAACTTGTACTTCAACATGGCGAGGTTTAGTGACGTAGCGCTCTAACAGTACTAAATCGTTACCAAAGCCGGCTTTTGCTTCACGTTTTGCGCCTTCAAGAGCACTGATAAAGTCTTTTGCGTGTTCAACAACACGCATACCTTTACCACCGCCACCAAAGGCCGCTTTAATAAGTACGGGATAACCAATTTTTTCAGCTTCAGCTTGTAAGAACTCAGTATCTTGATTATCACCATAATAACCAGGTACTAAAGGTACATTCGCTTGGTGCATTATTTCTTTAGCGCGGGTTTTTGAGCCCATGGCTTCAATGCTAGATGCTGGTGGGCCAATAAAGGCAATATCATTTTTCTCACACGCAAGCGCAAAGTCAGAGTTCTCTGATAAAAAACCATAACCCGGGTGAATACAATCAACACCAGCTTGTTTTGCCACATCGATGATTTTGTCTGCCACTAAGTACGAATCTTTACTTGGCGCAGGACCAATGTGATACGCCTCATCAGCAAGCTTTACGTGCTGAGCATGTTTATCTGCATCTGAGTAAACTGCAACCGTTGTTAAGCCCATTTGTTTAGCTGTACGCATAACTCGGCAGGCAATTTCACCACGGTTGGCAACGAGAATTTTTTTCAATGATTTTGTTGTCATAATGGTTCCTATTTCTGCCAGTTTGGGGCACGTTTTTCAAAAAATGCAGTCAGACCTTCTTGGCCTTCTTGAGATACACGTATGCGTGCAATGCGCTCTGCGGTTAACTCAATAAGTGCATCATCAATTACATTACCAGCCACATCATTTATAAGCTGCTTTGCTGCTTTAACTGCAATAGGGCCATTGTTGACAAGGTTTTGTAAATGTTTGTCGAGCGCTGTTTGTAAATCGCCGGTGATCTGGTGAATTAAACCCAGTTGCTTGGCTGTATGAGCGTCGAATATCTCAGCCGTTAAAAAGTAACGACGTGCAGCGCGTTCACCAATAGCTTTAATGACATAAGGGCTGATAACCGCAGGAATAAGACCAAGCTTTACTTCACTTAAGCAAAATTGCGCATCGTCTTGGCAAATCGCGATATCACAACAGGCAATCAAGCCTAACGCACCGCCAAATGCAGCACCTTGTACGGCACAAATTGTAGGGTGAGGGCTTGTAGCAAGGACTTTCATAAGCTTTGCCAGCTGCATTGAATCCGCTAAGTTTTCAGCAAAGTCATTGCCAGCCATCGACTTCATCCAATTTAAATCAGCACCTGCAGAGAAGTGCTTACCTTCGGTTTTTAAAACCAGTGCGCGCACATCGCAACTGTTTGCGTGTTCAATTAAACGGATCAGCTCACTAATGACTTCTTCGTTAAATGCATTGTGTTTTTCAGGGCGACTTAGTACCAGCACAGCCACATTTGATTTTGTTATTTCGAGTGTTACTGACATAAGGCCTCCATTACATTCTAAATACGCCGAACTGCGAATCGCGCTCTGGTGCATTTTTAGCTGCACTTAAGGCAAGCCCCAATACATTGCGGGTATCAGCAGGATCGATAATGCCATCATCCCAAAGGCGGGCACTGGCGTAATATGGATGACCTTGTTTTTCGTATTGCTCGATAATTGGCTTTTTAAACTCACTGACTTGCTCATCAGTCATGCTTTCGCCTTTACGGGCTAAACCGTCTTGTTTAACTTGTGCAAGAACGCCAGCTGCTTGTTCACCACCCATTACAGAGATACGGGCGTTTGGCCACATCCACATCATGGTTGGTTCGAATGCACGACCACACATACCGTAGTTACCTGCACCATACGAGCCACCAATTAATACGGTGAATTTTGGTACATCAGCACATGACACAGCGGTTACCATTTTCGCACCATGCTTGGCGATGCCTTCGGCTTCGTATTTTTTACCAACCATAAAGCCAGTAATATTTTGTAAAAACACCAAAGGAATTTTGCGTTGCGCACATAGTTGAATAAAGTGCGCGCCTTTTTGCGCCGATTCACTAAATAAAATGCCGTTGTTGGCAACAATACCGACAGGGTGACCAAATATTTTTGCAAAGCCGGTTACTAATGTTTCGCCAAAGTAGCGTTTAAATTCATCAAATGATGAATCATCAACAACACGGGCAATTACTTCGCGTACATCAAATGGCTTTTTAAGGTCGGTACCCACAATGCCGTAAATTTCGTTAATGTCGTAACGCGGCGGTTTAACATCATCAAGTAACGGTGCAGTAGGGCGCTGATAGTTGATTCGTTCAATACATTGGCGCGCGATAGAAAGTGCATGGGCATCATTTTCAGCATAGTGATCGGCAACACCAGATGTTTTACAGTGAACATCAGCACCACCTAGCTCTTCAGCACTTACTTCTTCACCCGTAGCCGCTTTAACCAGTGGCGGGCCTGCTAAGAAAATTGTGCCTTGCTCTTTTACGATAATACTTTCATCAGCCATCGCTGGTACATAAGCACCACCTGCAGTACATAAACCCATTACGACTGCAATTTGTGGAATGCCTTTACCAGACATACGAGCCTGATTATAGAAAATACGGCCAAAGTGTAATTTATCGGGAAATACATCATCTTGTTCAGGCAGGTTTGCACCGCCTGAATCAACTAAATAAATACACGGTAAATGACAACGTTCTGCGATATCTTGAGCACGTAGATGTTTTTTTACCGTTAGTGGAAAGTATGTACCGCCTTTTACGGTTGCATCATTGGCGATGATCATACATTCAACGCCTTTCACACGACCAATACCGGCAACAACACCTGCACAAGGAATGGCTTGTTCATACACGCCAAAGGCAGCAAATTGTGAAATCTCTAAAAATGGCGAGCCTTCATCAAGTAGCGTTTCAATACGGTCACGAACAAACAACTTACCACGGCCTTGATGGCGCTCAATCAGGGCAGGGCCGCCGCCTAAACGGATATCAGCTACTTTTTCACGTAAGTCAGTTACGAGCGCTGCCATGTTGTCGTGATTTTGCAAAAATTGCGGATCGTGTGGATTTACACTCGATTTTAAAATCGTCATAACAAGGTCCTATCGGCTTTCAGTGAATAATTCGCGACCAATTAGCATGCGGCGGATTTCAGAGGTACCTGCGCCAATTTCATACAGTTTTGCATCACGTAATAAACGACCTGTTGCGTATTCGTTGATATAACCATTACCACCTAAGATTTGAATAGCATCAAGGGCCATCTTAGTTGCCAGCTCTGCCGCATATAAAATTGCGCCAGCGGCATCTTTACGCGTTGTTTCGCCGCGGTCACATGCACGAGCTACCGTGTAAACGTATGAACGAGCAGCATTCATTTGCGTGTACATATCAGCGATTTTGCCTTGAATAAGCTGGAACTGACCAATTGGGCTATCAAATTGTTTACGCTCATGAATATAAGGAACCACAATGTCCATACATGCTTGCATAATGCCAAGCGGGCCTGCCGCTAAAACAACACGCTCATAATCAAGGCCACTCATAAGTACTTTTACGCCTTCGTTTAAGTTACCTAGAATGTTTTCTGCTGGTACTTCGCAGTTCTCAAACACTAATTCACAGGTGTTAGAGCCACGCATACCAAGTTTGTCTAGCTTTTGCGCAGTAGAGAATCCCGGAGTGTTACGTTCAACGATGAAAGCTGTGATGCCTTTAGGGCCGGCATTTAAATCTGTTTTTGCATAGATAACAAAGGTATCGGCATCTGGACCATTAGTGATCCACATTTTGTTACCGTTAAGTACAAATACATCACCTTTTTTCTCAGCTTTTAATTTCATTGATACAACATCAGAACCCGCATTTGGCTCACTCATCGCAAGGGCACCAATGTGCTCACCGCTGATAAGTTTTGGTAAGTACTTTTCTTTTTGTGCTTGTGACCCATTACGGTTAATTTGGTTAACACATAAGTTTGAATGAGCACCATAACTTAAACCAATCGAGGCACTTGCACGGCTAATTTCTTCCATTGCGATTACGTGCTCAAGGTAACCAAGGCCAGCACCGCCAAATTCTTCAGGCACTGTCATACCTAATAAACCCATTTCGCCAAGTTGTGGCCAAAGTTGATTAGGGAAGGCATTGTCTAAATCTGTTTGTTCTGCAAGTGGTGCGATTTCTTGGCTAGCAAAGCTATTAACGTGATCGCGGATCATGTCTGCTGTTTCGCCAAGTCCGAAGTTCATTTCTTTGTATAGTGAAATAGTGCTCATAATGTGTGTTCCTGTGAGAGTCTGTCGACGAGATTGTTGTCAGGTTATTCGTCTAAATTATTAAGGGTTTCACGACAGCGGCGTTCTGCTGTAACCAATTCCATCAGTACAACTTTAATGTCGTCCATTTGTTGGCTTAGGTCCGCTTTTTTCTCTGCGATAAGGTCAAGCATAGTCACTAGCTGTTTAGCGCTTGATTTATCAGCATCGTAAAGTTCAAACAAACGACCCGTTTCAGCTAAGGTAAAACCTAAGCGTTTACCGCGTAGAATAAGTTTTAGTCTTACTTTGTCGCGTTTTGAATAAATACGGGTTTGACCATTGCGCTCAGGTGATATCAGGCCTTGGTCTTCGTAAAAGCGGATAGAGCGGGTGGTAATATCAAATTCTTTTGCTAGTTCGCTGATACTAAACGTTTGCTCATTGCTAGCAGGTTCAACTGCTGCGCTTTCAAAGTTTGTTTGATTGTCTTGTTTCATGATTTATTTACCTCATTCGAATAACTCCAATATAAGTGAAGTTTACGTAAAGGTAAAGGGTGATTTAGGAGTTATACTTTAGACTTATAAAGATAACTGGTTGGATTTGTTGAAAAGCTCTATTTATCTAGCCTTGTAAGCAGATGTTCGATTTTTAATACAACAAAATACAGATAAGTTTACAGTTTTAACGACCGCAAAAAAGTTGATTTTAGATTTACGTTGGCGTAAACGTAAATATTATGTATGCTGAATTAAATCGAAATTAAACTATAACAAATTAACTGTTTGGTTACACATGATTTGAACACATGATGATAACCACTTACATGGAGCCAATTATGACTACTGAAGCCGTTGTTATTGTTGCCGCAAAACGTACCCCTATGGGTGGTTTTATGGGCGCACTTAGTGGTGCTCACGCAACTGATTTAGGTGCTACAGCTATTAAAAGTAGCTTAGAGCAAGCTGGTTTATCTGCCGATAAGATTGACGAAGTGATCATGGGCTGTGTATTACCAGCTGGTCTTGGTCAAGCACCGGCACGCCAAGCAATGTTAAAAGCAGGCCTTAACCAAGGTACTGGCGCAACAACAATCAACAAAGTATGTGGCTCTGGCTTAAAGGCTGCAATGTTTGCTCATGACTTAATTAAATCAGGCTCTATAAACACCGCTGTTGCAGGTGGTATGGAAAGCATGAGTAACGCGCCTTATATGTTACCGAATGCACGTTCAGGTATGCGTATGGGTCATGGCGAAGTAAAAGATCACATGATGTGTGACGGCCTTGAAGATGCTTACGACAACAAAGCAATGGGTTGTTTTGCACAAGATACTGCCGATCAATATTCAATTGGTCGTGAACAAATGGACAACTTTGCACTTAGCTCACTGACTAAAGCAAATAGCGCAATTGAAACAGGCGCATTTGATAATGAAATTGCAGCGCACACTATCTCAACACGCAAAGGTGATGTGACTGTTGCGATTGATGAGCAACCAGGCAATGCGCGTCCTGATAAAATTCCAGGTTTACGTCCTGCATTTAAAAAAGACGGCACGATTACAGCTGCAAATTCGTCATCAATTTCTGATGGTGCAGCTGCGCTTGTGTTAATGCGTGAATCAGATGCTAAAGCACAAGGTTTAACACCACTTTGCCGTATCGTTGCTCACAGTACACATTCTCAAGCTCCAAGCGAATTTACTTTAGCACCAGTTGGCGCGATGCAATCGCTTTTAGAAAAAGCCGGTTGGTCTGTGAATGATGTTGATTTATGGGAAATCAACGAAGCGTTTGCCATGGTGACTATGCTTGCAATTAACGAGTTAAAACTTGATGAAAGCAAAGTGAATGTTAACGGCGGTGCCTGTGCACTTGGTCACCCAATTGGTGCAAGCGGTGCGCGTATCTTAGTTACCTTAATTCATGCATTAAAGAATCGTGGTCTTAGCAAAGGTGTTGCCTCACTGTGTATCGGTGGTGGTGAAGCTGTTGCTATGGCAGTTGAAGCTATTTAATCGCTTTAGAATTTTAATCTCTCACAGCCGCAACGTATTTTAAAAACTATCATGTTGCGGCCTCTTTATACCCACTGGGGAGGAGTGCCTCATGCACCAAGTACCTTTATTTATCAACGGCGAATTTACCCAATCAAGTTCAACGCAGTTGATTGATGTTATCAATCCTGCAAACCAAGAAGTGTTAGCGCAAGTTCCGTGTGCAACGGATGCTGAAATGGATGCAGCCATTGCCTCTGCAAAAGAAACGTTTAAAACATGGAAAGAAGTGCCAATTTCTGAGCGTGCGCGCATTATGATGAAATACGCCGCACTACTAAAAGAAAACCATGATGAGCTTGCGACGATTATTTGTCATGAGCTGGGTAAAACATTTGAAGATGCCAAAGGCGATGTTTGGCGTGGTATTGAAGTTGTTGAGCAAGCAGCCAATGCACCATCACTCATGATGGGCGAAACAATGGAAAACGTAGCGCGTAAAATCGATACCTATTCTTACATGCAACCGCTGGGTGTCTGTGCAGGTATTACGCCATTTAACTTTCCTGCGATGATCCCATTATGGATGTTCCCACTGGCTATTGTGTGTGGTAACACCTTTATTCTTAAACCATCAGAACAAGATCCATTAACACCAATGCGTTTAGCTGAACTATTTGTTGAAGCGGGTGCGCCAAAAGGGGTGTTACAAGTTGTTCATGGTACAAAACCACAAGTTGACCGTTTATTAGAAGACCCAGCAGTACGCGCTATTTCATTTGTTGGTTCGTGTGGTGTAGGTGAATACATCTATTCAAAAGGCACAGCAAACCTTAAACGCGTGCAAGCTTGTGTAGGTGCAAAAAACCACATGGTTATTATGCCTGATGCAAGTAAATCGCATGTTGTAAACAACCTAGTAGGTGCGTCTGTAGGTGCTGCGGGTCAGCGCTGTATGGGTATTTCGGTTGCTGTGTTTGTTGGTCAAGCAAAAGACTGGGTTGATGAAATTAAAGCAGGCTTTGAAAACGTACGCCCTGGTGTATGGGATGATGCAAACGCGGCCTACGGCCCACAAACATCAAAAGCGGCAAAAGATCGAATCTTATCACTTATCGCAAGTGGTAAAGAACAAGGTGCAACGTGCTTAATTGATGGCTCTGACTTTACTGTTGAAGGCTACGAGCAAGGCAACTGGGTTGGCCCAACATTATTTACTGATGTAACAACAGAAATGGATTTATACAAAGAAGAGATCTTTGGTCCAGTACTGGCTTGTATGTTTGTAGATACACTCGATGAGGCGATTGAGCTTATCAATAACTCGCCTTACGGTAACGGTACTTCGTTATTCACATCAAGCGGCGCTGCTGCACGTAAATTCCAACATGAAATCGAAGTAGGTCAAGTTGGTATTAACGTGCCAATTCCTGTGCCACTACCGTTTTTCTCTTTCACAGGTTGGAAAGGTTCTTTCTACGGCGATCAACACACCTATGGTAAGCAAGGTATTCGTTTTTACACAGAAACGAAAACAATTACTTCACGTTGGTTTGAAGATGATATCGCTTCAGGTCCGAACATGAGTATCAACCTTAAATAAGCCGTAATTAATTTACTGCTGAGCGAGCACACGCTCGCTCAAAGAACACACATTTAAACGACAACAATCGTTATTCACACAAGAATAAGACAACAAATAGAGGTCTACTATGGACTTTAATTTAACCGAAGATCAGCAAGCGTTTGCTGAAACAGCCCGTCAGTTTGCAGAGTCTGAACTTGCGCCTAATGCAGCTAAGTGGGACCAAGAACACATTTTCCCTAAAGACACCATTAAAGCAGCCGGTGAGCTTGGCTTTTGTGGTTTATATACCCCAGAAGAAGCGGGTGGCTTAGGTTTATCTCGCCTAGATTCAAGCATTATTTTCGAACAGCTTGCTATGGGTTGTACAGCAACGACCGCTATGTTGACCATTCATAATATGGCAACCTGGATGATTGCAAGCTTTGGTACTGAGGACGTTAAAGCTCAGTACTGTGAGCAATTAGTAATGGGTGAGTTACTTGCTTCTTACTGTTTAACAGAGCCAGGTTCTGGCTCTGATGCCGCATCGCTAAAAACCAAAGCGGTTAAAGAGGGCGATGAGTATGTGATCTCAGGCTCTAAAATGTTTATTTCGGGTGCTGGTGAAACTGACTTACTTGTGGTTATGGCGCGCACTGGTGGTGAAGGCGCAGCCGGTATTTCGGCATTTGTTGTGCCAGCTGATGCAGCAGGTATTGAATACGGTAAAGCTGAAGAAAAAATGGGCTGGAATGCACAGCCAACACGTTTAATTAGCTTTGAAGGTGTCAGAATTCCTGCGGCTAACTTACTAGGTCAAGAAGGCGAAGGCTTTAAGTTTGCAATGCAAGGCCTAGATGGTGGCCGAATTAATATTGCTACCTGTTCATTAGGTACAGCACAAGCTGCTCTTAATACTGCGCGCGAATACTTAAAAGAACGTGAGCAATTTGGTAAGCCATTAGCTGCATTCCAAGCACTGCAATTTAAAATTGCCGACATGAACACTGAGCTTGTTGCCGCTCGTCAAATGGTGCGCTTAGCCGCATTTAAACTAGATACAGGTGACAGCGAAAAAACCACTTACTGCGCGATGGCAAAACGTTTTGCCACAGATGTTGGTTTTAAAGTATGTGACGACGCACTACAAATTCACGGCGGTTACGGTTACATCAAAGAATATCCATTAGAGCGTCATTTTAGAGACGTACGTGTGCATCAAATTCTTGAAGGCACAAACGAAATCATGCGTGTGATTATCGCACGTCGTATCTTAGCTGAGTCAGCTGGCGACATTCTATAAGGAGCAACCTATGTCTAATCCATCGATTGATTTAAATATTGAAGGTAACGTAGCGGTTTTAACCATGAATAACCCGCCAGCGAATACCTGGACACAAGATACATTAACAGCACTTAAAGACACTGTAACTGAGCTAAATGCTAACAAAAATGTCTATGCATTAGTGATTACAGGCCAAGGTGAAAAGTTCTTTAGTGCTGGTGCCGATCTGAACGTATTTGCTAGTGGTGATAAAGGCGTTGCAGCCACCATGTCTAAAGTGTTTGGTGATGCATTTGAAGCTTTAACAAATTTCCGAGGTGTATCAATCGCGGCAATTAATGGTTATGCCATGGGCGGTGGTCTTGAAGTGGCTCTTGCGTGTGATATTCGTATTGCTGAAGAGCAAGCTCAAATGGCACTTCCTGAAGCGAAAGTTGGCTTACTGCCTTGTGCTGGCGGTACGCAAAACCTTGCATGGCTTGTCGGTGAAGGTTGGGCAAAACGCATGATTTTATGTGGCGAGCGCCTAAAAGCAGATAAAGCACGTGAAATTGGCCTTGTTGAAGAAGTGGTCGGCGCTGGCGAAAGCTTAGCTGCGGCAATGAAACTTGCTAACCAAGTTGGTGAGCAAAGCCCGGTTGCTGTGACTGCATGTAAAGAACTTATTCAAAAAGGTCGCACACAACCTATGGCCCATGCATTGCCATTAGAGCGTGAGTTATTTGTACAATTGTTTGATACGCAAGACCAAAAAGAAGGCGTGAATGCGTTCTTAGAAAAGCGTAAAGCAAATTGGGTAAATGGCTAAT
This sequence comes from Pseudoalteromonas sp. MEBiC 03607, assembly GCF_004792295.1. Taxonomy (NCBI): domain Bacteria; kingdom Pseudomonadati; phylum Pseudomonadota; class Gammaproteobacteria; order Alteromonadales; family Pseudoalteromonadaceae; genus Pseudoalteromonas; species Pseudoalteromonas sp. MEBiC 03607. The sequence goes on along the minus strand of NZ_SRRY01000001.1, from coordinate 2,419,315 downwards.
GACTAACGTAACACTACTAAATCATCAAGATGCGCCTGTGGTGTTTGAAACTGCAGAGGCCGAGAGCGGCCTCATTGCAATTGCGACACTCAATGCGCCTAAGTCGTTAAATGCCTTAAATTACGACATGATCCAACTGCTTGAGCCTCAGCTTAGAAAATGGGCTGACGATGACGCTGTTGCCATGGTTATTTTAAAAGGGGCTGGTGAAAAAGCATTTTGTGCTGGTGGCGATGTAGTAAGCCTACATAAAGCAATGAGCACAGGTGAGCCTGCTCACTACATTGAAGACTTTTTTACCCTTGAGTATAAATTAGACTACCTAATTCACTGCTATGAAAAGCCAATATTACTTTGGGGTAATGGCATTGTTATGGGTGGCGGTCTTGGCTTAATGGCTGGTGCAAGTCACCGTGTGGTAACCGAAACATCGCGTATCGCAATGCCTGAGCTAACCATTGGTTTATACCCAGATGTTGGCGGCAGTTATTTCTTACATAAAATGCCTGAGCAAGTGGGTTTATTTTTAGGGTTAACTGCGGCGTCTATCAATGCTGAAGATGCCTTGTTTGTTAATCTTGCTGATCACTATGCAACAGCAGATAAATATGACGCTATTTTAACGGCTATCACAGCTGAAAAGTGGGGAAAAACAGCCTCATTAAATCACGATAAGCTAACTAACATTCTAATCTCTATTGATAATATTTCAGGCCGTGTCCCTAAAGGTAACGTAAAAGATAACCTTGAGGTTATTCAAAAGCTGGTTGAATTTGACTCACTGCAGGGCAAAATTGACTACATTCAAGCTTTAGAAACAGAAGACAAATGGCTTACCCGTGCGCAAAAGTCATTAGCACATGGTTGTCCGCTAAGTTGTGCGCTTGTTGAACGTCAATTAGCTAATTCAAAAGAGATGACGTTAGCACAGTGCTTTAAAATGGAGCTAGGCATGTCGGTTCGCTGTGGCGAAGTAGGTGAGTTCCAAGAAGGAGTTCGTGCGCTACTAATCGACAAAGACGGTGCACCAAACTGGCAGTTTAAATCGCTTAGCGATATCGACGAAGCAGTTGTAGATAGCTTCTTTACAGCACGCTGGGATGAGCAATCTCATCCACTTAACTCATTAACGTCATCTTAAGTCCAAGGGGTAAACAAATGGCTAAATTAACAATAGGATTTATTGGTTTAGGCAACATGGGTGGCCCAATGGCGGCAAACCTTGTCAATGCAGGTCATACAGTTCGAGTGTTTGACTTAAATAAAGCAGCGGTTAATGAGCTTGCCGATAAAGGTGCAATTGCTGCAAACGATGCGGCTGAATGTGCCATTGGTGCTGATATTTTTATCAGTATGCTACCGGCAAGTAAACACGTTAAATCGCTTTACTTAGGTGAAACGGGTCTTATTAACTTACTTGATAGCAAAACCTTAGTGATTGACTGCTCAACCATTGATGCAGAATCAGCACGTCAAGTGGGTAGCGAGCTTGCTCAAAAAGGCATTGATTTTGTTGATGCACCGGTATCAGGTGGTGTTGCAGGTGCAACAGCGGGTACTTTAACCTTTATCGTCGGTGGTGAACAAAGCCACTTTGAAAAAGCCAAACTGGCTCTAGCAGATATGGGTAAAAACATCTTTCATGCTGGTGAGATTGGTGCAGGCCAAGTCGCAAAAATCTGTAACAACATGCTGCTAAGCATTTTAATGGCAGGTACTAGCGAAGCACTACAAATGGGCATAAATAACGGGCTCGATCCAAAAGTGTTAAGTGACATAATGACTGCAAGTTCTGGTCGTAACTGGACACTTGAGCTTTATAACCCATGCCCTGGTGTAATGGAAACAGCACCAGCAAGTAATGATTATAAACCGGGCTTTATGGTTGATTTAATGGCGAAAGACTTAGGTCTTGCTATGGAAGCGGCTCAGCAAAGTAATTCATCTACCCCAATGGGGTCAATGGCGAAGAATCTATACACTATGCTTCAGCATCAAGGTGCGGGTAGTGATGATTTTAGCGCTATTTTTAAATTATTCTCGAAGTAGGAGATTGTTGTGGATATTAAAAACAACAACATCGTAATTACCGGTGGTGCGCAAGGTTTAGGCTTTGCGATGGCCGAGAAATTTGCATCGCTTGGCGCGAACATCGCCCTTATCGATATGCAACAAGACGTACTTGATACGGCAGTATCAGCGCTTGCCAAGCATGGCACAAAAGTCATGGCATATGCTGCTAATGTCACAGATGAAGATGCAGTGGTAGCAACGTTTAATACTATTAACAAAGACTTTGGCCATATCGGCGTGTTAATTAACAACGCGGGTATCTTACGCGATGGTATGTTTATCAAAGCAAAAGAAGGCAAAGTAGTTGATAAAATGTCGCTGGCTCAATTTCAATCTGTAATTGATGTGAACCTGACCGGTGTATTCTTAGCTGGTCGTGAAGCTGCGAGCCACATGATTGAGTCTGGCAAAGGTGGCGTTATCGTTAATATGTCGAGTGTTGCTCGTGCTGGTAACATTGGCCAAACAAACTATGCTGCGTCTAAAGCTGGTGTTGTTGCGATGACAACGGGTTGGGCGAAAGAATTAGGTCGCTTTGGTATCCGTGTTGGTGCAATCGCACCGGGTGTTATTCGCACAGCAATGACAGATGCAATGAAACCAGAAGCAAAACAACGCATGATGGCGGTAACACCAGTGGGTCGTTTTGGTGAAGCAGAAGAAATTGCCCAAACAGCACAATACATTGTAGAGAATGACTTCTTTACAGGTCGTGTTGTTGAAATTGATGGCGGTATCCGCCTTTAGTTTTAAATGGTAACCCTTTACCCATTGAAAGTACCAAAACGGTAAGCCTAGCTTGCCGTTTTTTTATTTTTTAAGTATTTTAAATTCATAATGATAAGGAGATTTTTTATGAGCACTGATGTCATTACAGTCTCAATGAGCAAAGGAATTAAAGCTAACTTCAATCTGGGTGAACATTTAATTGAATACTGGGGTTCTGCTTATTCTGGAAAAGAAGTTCTGAAAGTTGACGGTGAATTAATAGCAGAATCACGTAACTTTAAAACGAAATCTGTTCATGAGTTTAATGTTGATGGTAAAGCCTGCCAATTAACAATTTCAGTGACTTTATTCAGGAAGTTTTCTTCTACCATAACATTAGAGTGTGAGGGTGAGCTAGTTCACAGTTATGAACTCACATATGGTAAAACCCGACAAATTGCTTGGTATTTAAAAGCAATCCCATTTTTATTTGCAGGGGTTTTAGGCTGGTGTTTTGCCGCTGATATTCTTACCTTATTAGAGTTGGTTATCTTTTTTTGCTTAACCTTTGCAGTATCAGAACTGGTTCTGAAAGATCAAGGCTGGATCATCGAAGAGCAAAAGCCTTGTAATTAACTGTTTAGCATTCAATAATTAAGCGGTTAAAAGCCGCTTAACTTTGAGAGATGCAGTGAATCCCAAACAAATCCGCAATTTTTATATCAATGAAGAACAGTCTGTTTATTTACTGTCTCACCATGATGCTAAAAAGCACCGCCAATGGCTTAACATTTGTATTAAACAGCTTACTTTGCTTGGTTACAGTGACGTTGAATTAATTGGCTCTGGTGCATTCGGATTTGTTTTTGCCGGTGTTGATGATGAAAACCTACCTTGGGTATTTAAGTTTTCACGGATAACCCTTGCACAAAGTGTGCGTGACCGTCTAGAAGACGAAGCGTACATGCTCTCGCAAGTTAATAATCCGCTGGTGCCAAAATTTTATGCCTTTGAACGCATTAAAAAGCAAGGCATTTTAATGATGGAGCGCGCTCTAGGTGAAGACTTAGAAAAAATTTCCATTAAACAGGGGCGTTTTAGTGCAGCAAAAATTATGGCGCTGGCTCTTAGGCTACGTAATGTGCTTGTAGATTTACGTGAACATAAAAATGGCTTAAGCCCGCAACCAATTGTGCATGGCGATATCAAGCCCTCTAACATTGTTTATGATGAACAAACCAATAAGTTGTCATTGGTTGATTGGGGCAGCTCTGTTTATGCACAAATAGATGCTGATGGTAATCCGGTTGCCAGCAACTTTATGGATCTCATGTCTGCAGATATCAGTAGTACCAATGCACGTATGGGGGATGTGTATTTTATAGGTGATGAACAAATGTCGGGCGGGCAGTCATCGCCACGTTTTGATGAGCAAGGTGTTGCCTCAACTCTTTATGCATTAGCCTCTGCACAATCTTGTAGATTTGGTGCGGCGGTTATTCCGGCTACAAGCTTAAATTTACCTATGGAGCTTGCCCGGGTAATTGACGGTATGCTTTCAAAAAATAAGGCCACTCGCGATGGGGCTGGTGATTATTTTATGCGAAACATGCCTACAATGGCTAAAGCTTACCTCCCTGAGCTGCCCCGTAAAGTCATTCGCCCTTATATTCCTTATTGGTTTAGTGAGTTTGATGAACACCCAGACACGGTGGTTTACAGTTCTCGAAAGCAATTTTTAAGACAAGCCGACTATAATCAACAATTACTTGATGTAAACGATGCTCAGCTCGATAGATACTACAAAGAGTTTTTATTTGATACCGGCGACACCGAAAAAGCATTTTTGGCCTCAATAAGCCGATTAGCAAAATATCCGGTAGTAGGGGGCTTGAGTTTTCATTGGAAAGAAAACTCAATGTTTGTTGAATCATCACTTATCCTGCATGATGAAACACTCGGTACTGCGTTTACCGATGCGATTAACAACACGGTGATGTTAGCACAGGGGATTGAACAAAAAGGTCTCTTTAAATGTTGTTTGTTTGATGCGCGTAAGACCATTCAGCTAGAGCGTGATGGCACCGGTGCGTTTAAATTTAAACATTTACCTGAGCTTGATTACGAAGTAATGGATGTACAAGCCTCAGACGTAACCAGACCGCACTCTTACTTTGAAGATGGTAAAGACCCAGATGAGCAATTACAGCTCCCGAAAAAGGTCATAAAGTGCGTATTTGAGCTTAACCAAATACACCACACGGGCTGTATCATTTTCGAAGCCTTACCTGATAGGATGAAAATACATCATTACTATCGTTTGCTTGATGCCAGTAAAGAGCCTGAATTTAAACGTTTATTAAGTAAGCTTATGCAATACGCGGTTAGTATCACAGATGTAGGTGTAGCAGGCTTTATGAAGCTACCTTACAAAAATACCCGTGAATTTGATTTATGCACCAGACAGCCCGATGAGTTTTTTCCAAGAGATCCGAAAAGAGAAACAATTGAGTAGATTATTTAAAGTTGCTAAATGACCTTCATTGTGTGAATCACATTGGATATGTATTTTTTACGCTGTTTTTGTTCGTAGCTTTTTCTTGAAAATTAATTTTAGCTACATCCTTTAGTCCTGATATTATCCAAAAGTTTTAATTGAATCATTGAAAAATGTAGGGATAAGCCTAATTGTAAAAGTCGAATATGCTTTTAAATGGATTTAATATATGTTCTGGCTAATATCCTTTATTATTTTGCTCGCCATTACTGTCGTGCCATTTCCTTTTAAGATATATGGATATCTATCAGGTAAAGATGACAGTCCTAAGATTGTTAAATTTGAAGAAATAACGAATGCGCTCTTTATGTCATTGGGCTTGTTCGCATTTTATGGTTTCATCACAGATAAAGTTTATCTAACACCAGAATTTTGGAATGGGTGGTTATGTGTCGCCATCGTATGGTCTTTGCTGCCTTTATTTTGGTCACCTAAGCTTGATTATGCTAGTGAAATGCTCGGCCGTAATAATATGCGGTTGCTGGCAGCCGTAAGTTCTATTTTGTACCTCCCTTTGCTTTTTGCAGTCTATTTTTATGCAAACTAATTTTTCACTTCGTAGAACACTTTACCCTAAAGCAAGCTCATATTTAGAAATGAAACCTTAGAATTAAGAATAAAATAACCTGCTAAAGCAGGTTATCTACGGTGCAATCTTACTTATGCTCTTCAATTATCTCAGTGATCCCTTCAGATGAGAGTATTTCTATCCAATAACCATCTGGGTCTTTAATAAAGGCTAGGCCTTTCATCGAACCATCGTCTGGTTTTTTTACAAACTCAACATCGTATTTTGCAAAACGTTCGCACGCAGCGTAAACGTCTGGCACGCTAATACCGATATGACCAAAGCCTTTTGGTTCATCATTTCCACTATGGTAACCAGCAAAGCTGTCGTCGTTTTCTGTGCCCCAATTATGCGTAAGCTCGATAAGAGCAGGGCGGCGAAATACCCACTGTGCTTTTTCTTTATCGGTGCCTTTTGGCATGTCTTGCTCATAACCTAAAAAGTACAGCGTAAACTCCATTTTAGGAAAATCATATTTACCCAGTAACTTCATGCCTAAAACGTTTTGGTAGAAATCTAAAGAAGGCTTTGGATCTTTAATACGCAACATAGTTTGTTGCATCACGAAATCTTGCGTTGCATTTGCGATTTGTTCAGGTGATTCGTTGTAGTTAGACATATACATCCTTTTTAAATGACATTAATGATGATGCACTCAGTCTAACATAACCACGTTACCCTTAAATTAATAAAAAATAATATTGACCAGTTTGACTGGTTGTGAAGATATTAACTTGCTAACTCACATAAAAAACCGCCTCAACAGGCGGCTCTTATAAATTGACAGCTTGTAACTAGCAATTGTTGATTAGTTGCCCCAAGGATTACTCGCACTTGAACGTTGTTTACGGGTTCGTGCTTGTTGCTTGGCTTCTTTTTTTGCGTGAATGCGTTTAGCGTCGGTAAAACTTAACTCACACGGTTCACCTGGTTTTTGATCAGCAGGGATCACGCGATCTCGAGGTGGCAGCTCGTAGTTTACATCGTCTGGGCGTGGCAAATTTTTAAGGCGGTACAAATAAAAGTTTTCTACTTTTTCTTGTGCCCATTGTGTTTTACGTAAAAACTTAACCGCAGATTTAACATCTGGATTATTTTTAAAGCAGTTTAAACGCATGTAGGCGTGGAGCAATTCCCAGCCATATTGCTCGACAAGCTCTGTCACTACTTGCTCGATACCTACACCTTGCAGTGGGTTATTGCTGAAAATTTCTTTATTACTCATTAGACTGTCCGGTATTACAAAACTAGGGTAAGTATAATTGCCTTTACCCTAGTTTTATAGCTAACTTGCTAAGAATGTTTATATTCGAGCTTATTCTTTACAATTAACCACTACACGGCCGCGAATTTGACCTTTTAATAACGCTTCTGCATTTTCTATGGCTTTAGATAGTGGTATTTCTTGCGAAATGGTGTCGAGGTACTGAGTTTCAACTAACTCACTTAGACGTTGCCATGCTTCAATTCGATCAGCTTTAGGGCGCATTACACTATCTATACCCATTAGACTAATGCCACGAAGGATAAACGGCGCTACCGTTGCTGGAAAGTCCATTCCTTGTGCTAACCCACACGCTGTTACAACACCTCCGTATTTAATCGATGCACACACATTTGCAAGGGTGTGGCTACCCACAGAATCAATTGCGCCAGCGAATTGCTCTTTAGCGAGTGGTTTACCAGGTGCTGAGAATTCTTCGCGAGATAAAACGCGTTTTGCGCCTAATTTTTCAAGGTGCTGTGCTTCATTTATACGGCCAGTTGTTGCAACCACATCAAAGCCAAGTTTATTTAATAAGTAGATAGCAAAACTACCCACGCCGCCATTGGCACCGGTAACAAGTATTTCACCACATTGTGGCGTGATGCCTTGTTTTTCTAATGCGATAATACTTAGCATTGCCGTATAACCCGCAGTGCCAATTTGCATTGCCTGTTTTGGTGTTAAATTAGCGGGTAGGGGGATGAGCCAATCAGCACTCATAGACGCCTTTTCACTTAGGCCACCTAGGTATTTTTCGCCAACACCAAAGCCATTTAGTAGCACTTTATCGCCTACTTTAAATTCATCGCTTTTAGACTCTGTTACTGTGCCTGCAAGGTCGATCCCGGGGATCATAGGAAATGTTCTTACCACTGGCCCTTTACCTGTGATTGCTAAGGCATCTTTGTAATTTAACGTGCTGTAGTCAACATCAATATTTACATCATGCTGGTGGATGCTCTCTACAGGAAAGTCTGTGTATTCGGCACGATAGCCTTGATCATCTTTATTAATAACTACCGATTTTACTGATGTTGTCATGGTGACTCCTTTTAGACCGATCGTCTTTTAATGGTTAAAATAAAACCGCATTAAAACGGCTTTATAAAATTAATCGTAAAAATTGTGCTGTATAAAGGGTAAGTGGTTCACTTGATTTATCAAGTTTAGAGCGCATTACTGCGCCTTCCCAGCCAATCCAGAAAAACTCAGCAAGCATTTTACAATCTGAAACTTGAGGTATTTGTTTTTGCTGCTTGGCGTCGATTAAGCACTGCTCAATTAAAGCTTGCCAGCTGGTGTAAGCCTGTTTAATACGATCAATCATTGGCTCATCAAGATAGCTGAGCTCTTGGTTTAAATTGCCAATTAAGCAGCCGCGTTTAAACTCAAACTTTGCCATGCCTTGTTTGGCGTCATTGGCAAATAGCACAATCCTCTCAAGAGGGGTTGTTGAATCGTTGTTTAGGTGGCGTTTTAACTTTGCCTGAAAATAGCTGTCGTAAGCATCAATGAGTGCTAAGCCAAAATCATTCTTACTTTTGAAGTAATGATAAAAAGAGCCCTTAGGTACCTGAGCTGATTTTAATATTAAATCAATGCCGGTTGCACTAAAGCCTTTTTCGGTTAATACCGCTAACCCGGTATTAATTAATAGGGCACGAGTATCTGCATTTGAACGTGCTATTTTTGGTGGCCTGCCACGACGGCTTGGCACAGAGTTATTTGTTTCCATACCGACTATATTAGACCGATCAGTTTTTAATATGCAAGAACTATATTGCTTAAATTGTAATCATCATAAATTTGTCATGATTACAATTAAATTGGGAACTTTGCACAAATGATGTTGGTCACAAATACTGAAGCTAAAAGAGCTGTATCGTTTTTAGCTGAATTTAAGTGTATTAATAGATGGTTTTAGTTAAAGAGGTACGACCACTTAGTCATTTTAAATGTTAATTCATTTGAGCATCAGCACGTTAGTTATTGTCAATTTATTTAATTGCTTTTTGCTATTTGAATTTAACAGTTTTATTAACTATTCATTAAATGTAGATGTCAATTTCGCTACATATCTATAAATATAAAAAGGTGAGGATATTACCTATGAAGAGACAGAAAAGAGATCGTTTAGAAAGAGCTCATTCTCAAGGTTATAAAGCAGGCTTGGCAGGCCGTTCCAAAGAACAATGCCCTTATCAACAAATCGACCCTAAATCTGAGTGGTTAGGTGGCTGGCGAGAAGCCATTGAAAACCGAAACATGTTTAAAACTTAATATAGGCACCTTATTTACGCAAAAAAGCCCCATTTAGGGGCTTTTTTGTATCTACTATTTTGTATCTTAAATTAAAGATTAAAACGCAGATGTATCTTGGAAAAGACCTACTTTAAGATCTTTTGCTTCATAGATTACTCGGCCATCTACTTCAACAGTACCATCAGCCATACCCATGAATAATTTACGTTTAATAACACGTTTCATGTCTAATCGATAGGTTACTTTTTTAGCTGTTGGTAAGATTTGACCTGTGAATTTAACTTCACCTACACCAAGTGCACGACCAAGACCTGGACCACCAGACCAACCAAGGAAGAAACCAACTAATTGCCACATAGCATCAAGGCCAAGACAACCTGGCATTACAGGGTCACCTTTAAAGTGACAGTCGAAGAACCAAAGATCTGGGTTGATATCTAGTTCTGCAACAATTTGACCTTTACCGTGCTCACCACCGTCAGCAGTGATAGAGATAATGCGGTCCATCATTAGCATGTTGTCACTTGGTAAACGACAGTTGCCTTCACCGAACATTTCACCTTGACCACAAAGGACCAATTCTTCTTTTGTATAGCTGTTTTTAGGTTCCATAACTCTCATTCATCGCTTAGAAATTGCCACGTACTTTAGCGTACACTTGTACGCTAAACAACTCGGAGCAGTTAATTATTTACTATTTTTCGCTTGTTTTATGACCATTTAATTAAACTGTAGCCGATAAAGGGAGATAAAACCGCGCATTGTGAAGTAAAAATCATTATAATTGCTGTGATTCTTTAACCAGTCTAAAGGAAATTTATGATCCTTTTTGTAAACTCACTGACAGTGATTGATTTTTCTTACTTGTGTAATAAACGCGGCGCAGTTGGCGAGAGCTGGATTGTGGATTTAACTCTGCATGGCCAATTAAATGATGAGTCGATGGTGCTTGATTTTGGCTTAGTTAAAAAGCAAATCAAGGGCATTATTGATAACTGTATCGACCACAAACTTGCAGTGCCTGCCAAATTAAACGGTTCACTAACACAGCATGCTGAGCATAGCGTGCTAGATTGCCATTTTGGTGATAATTATCACTTAGCAATGAGTGCTCCTAACCAAGCATTTTGCTTAATTGATGCGGATGTTGTTGACGAAAAATCAGTAACTGAGTTTTTGATTAAAACGATAATGCCTGAGCTACCTAGTAACATCGAAAAGATCGAAATCAATTTATACCCAGAACATAGCCAAAGCTTTTACTATCATTACAGCCATGGCCTTAAAAAGCATGATGGTAATTGCCAGCGTATTATTCATGGTCATCGTTCGCAAATTGGCATTAGCCTTGATGGTATGGCTATGCCACGCTTACAAAAAGAGTGGGCAGATAAATGGGAAGACATTTATTTAGCCACTGCTGAAGATGAAATTAACAAAGCAGACCTTAAACATGTAACTGCACAAGACAACGATGTGTGTTTTGCGTATACATCACAGCAAGGCTATTTTGAAATGGCAATTGATAAGTCTCGCTGCGACATTTTACCTTGCGATACCACTGTTGAATGCATTGCAGACTACTTAAGTTCTCAAGTTAAAAACCAATACCCTGAATCAGAGGTAAAAATTACTGCTTATGAAGGTGTTGGCAAAGGGTCAATCAGTTATGCGTAAAGGATTACTAGTAGCAGCGTTTGCAGGGCTGTTCTCACTTACTGCAAGTGCTGTTGAATTAAAAGGACATTTAACCCAAGGCGGTTTAGTAACAGGCCAAATTGAAGGTGCTAAAAGCGTTAGTTTTAATGGTGAGAAACTTAAGCTTTCAGAAAATGGTGAGTTTGTATTTGGTTTTGGTCGTGATGCTGAGACAAATCACAATCTTTCTTGGGTTGATAGTAATGGTGTGAGCCACGAGCAAGCAATTACAATCACCAAGCGTGACTATAAAATTGATAAAATAACTGGTGTTGCAAAAAAATATGTTTCGCCACCTAAAGAAGTGTCTGAGCGTATTAGCCGTGAAGCTGTTGCTGTACGTAAAGCCCGCGAAGTTAATTCTGACTTAAGATACTTTTTAGACCCTGTTTATAAACCAGCAACCGGCCGTATCTCGGGTGTTTATGGTAGCCAGCGCTACTTTAATGGTGAGCCACGCAGACCGCATTTTGGTTTAGACATTGCAAATAAAACAGGCACTCCAGTATATGCCCCTGTAAGTGGCACTGTGGTATTTGCTGATGCAGATTTATATTACTCAGGCGGCACCTTAATTCTTGATCATGGCCATGGCGTTACCTCTACTTACATTCATTTAAGCAAATTAGATGTCAAAGTAGGGGATGAAATTAAGCGTGGCGATAAAATTGCGGAGATCGGCGCGACCGGACGCGTAACTGGCCCTCATTTAGACTGGCGTTTTAATTGGAAGAATGAACGCCTTGACCCTGCGCTAATGATGCAAGACACATTAGCTAATGAAAAGTAGAGACTATGACACAACAAATCGATCGTGACGCTATTATTGCAAAGCGTATTGCTGATTCAACAACTTCAGTAACAAAAACTGTTTTTCCTGGCCGTACTAATCACCATAATACTTTATTTGGTGGTGATGCATTAGCTTGGATGGATGAAGTGGCTTTTATTGCTGCTACGCGTTTTTGTAGAAAGCCACTTGTAACGATTTCGTCTGACCGTGTGGATTTTAAAGAAGCTATTCCTGCTGGAACATTTGCTGAGCTTATTTCAAAAGTTGTACATGTAGGTAATACCAGCCTTAAAGTAGACGTTGAGATTTTCTTAGAAAGAATGCATAAAGATGATAAGCACTTGGCTATTTCTGGTAGCTTTACCTTTGTAGCTGTTGATGATAACCATAGACCAACACCGGTTGTTTGCGAAAAAATGATCAACGGTTTCGATTAACTAATCGACAAATATTTTTAATGTAATAAGTACCTATGGGTACTTATTATTTATAAGGTTAAGAACACATCATACAATATTTGGGGTAAATAAAAGCTCAGCAAGGAATGAATTATGCAACTATAAATTCAGCAAGGGGGAGTCGATGAATTTCATACTTTTTATTTTATACAGTTGCATACTTATATTGGCTTTTAACCAAGTTGATAACTATTGGTTTGATCTTATCGCCTCATTAAGAGGGCAAATGCTTGCGTTTAGCTTGCTGTTTGCAATGGCTTGTGTTCATAAGGCTAAGAAATTGGGCGCTGTGTGCGTGGTATTCAGTACGGTACTGATCTTTCATCATTACAATTATTTTAATCAAGCTGACTCTCAACCAGGTGATATAAAAATAGCGCAAGCAAACGTCCATTATAGTAATCCATACTTAACCGACATAATTAATACTCAGCTAGTTAATAGCGACAACGATATACTCATTTTGTTTGAATTTAATGATACACAGCGTCACCTACTTAGTGAACTTAAAGGACGTTATCATTTATTTGGCTATGCTGAAGTTGAAGGGGCGCCATTTGGAATTATTGTTATCTCAAAACATCCAATTATCCATAAACAAATTAAGTATTTAGATAACCCAAAATTAGGTTTTGTAAAACTTAACTTTTTGTTCAAAGATACAGTCGTGAGCGCAATTTTACTGCATCCGCCATCACCCAGAAATCAGCTTTTATGGGAGCAAAGAAATTATCTTTTATCGAAAGTTGATCAACAAATGCTTCAATTAAAAGGGCATTGGTTTATAGCCGGGGATTTTAATACTGTGCCTTGGTCACGTTATTTTTTAAATCATAACAACAGTTGTTCTCAGCAAGGCCGTAACTATGCAAGTTGGTCTGCTGTTGAAAATAAATTGGCTATTTCGTTAGCGGGTTTACCAATTGATAATTGTTTTGTTAGCCAAGGAACGCGACTTTCTGGAGTACACACGCAAGTCATCAAAGGTAGTGATCACCATTTACTAAGCTATCAACTTTCTTTTTCGACATATTGATTAGCGCGTAGAAAGCTATTTTCTATCAAAAGATTGATTACCATTGTTAACTCAAAATTATCCCATGGCTTTGCTGTGATGATATTGGCAATGTTTTTATATATCGCATGTTTAGTTGCTTCTAACTCAGCATAACCTGTAAGTAGCATTCGCGAGCAATGTGGTTGGATCTGGCGAATTTCTTTAAGTACAGTTAAACCGTTTAACGTTGGCATTAGTAAATCACATATAACTAAGTTTACATTATTTAATTTTGTATATTTGATCGCTGCACATGGGTCACTAAAGCATACAACAACATGGTCTTGTGATAGTAAACGCGATAGGGCACGTAATATAGCTTCATCATCATCAATGATTACAATGGTTGTTTTCATGATTGAGCCCCAAGTAAATGCCTTAAATCATACAAAACATGTTTAAAATTTCGTTTATGTGGAAATAACCAAAACGCTTTGTAAGAGTAGGCTAATGCCTTTGAGTAGTAACCAAGCTCCCTATAAAATTCACCATAGCATTCACTTAATCTCGCTTTGATTCTTTTAAGTTCATTGTTTGATACAACAGATTGGTTACGATTAATTATTTCGACCATGGCCGCTAAACGGTTTTCTCTATTTGCTGTAATAGAATTGGCGCGCATTAAATAGTGCATTGCACACTGTGTTGAGTAGGCAACATAACCTCGTTTAGCTAATTTTAACCAGCAATCTAAATCTGTAGCGCTACTTAACTTATTGTCAAAACCACCCACATCAACAATGGCTGAACGTTTAACCATTACTGATGATGTACCAACAATATTGGTGGTGATCATTTGGCTGATTGGGTTTTCAAGTAATTGGAAATCTTTACTTTCTTTATTGCATTTAAATTCAGGCCAATAGTCGAAACAACCAATAATGTCCTCGTTCTGTTCATTAAAATGCATATAGTCAGTAAAACTTAACACACAATCAGGATGTTTTAGATGGAATGCAAGTTGACTAGCAAGCTTATCAGCAGACCAATAATCATCGGCATCTAAAAAAGCTAAGTACTCTGACTTTGCTTGTGTAATTGCAAGGTTACGAGCAGCAACAACGCCCTTTCGTTGTTGACTAAAAATCCGTACTTCATTTTTTTCAGCGGCAAGTCGTTGTAGGTAGTTGATACTGCCATCAGTGGAGCCATCATCGACAATAATGATCTCGAACTGAACGTTTTTTTGCTGATAAATGCTGTTAATACAAGTATCTAAATACTGCAAGCAGTTGTAGTTTGGAATGATAATACTGACTTGGCTGTTCATAATATGCTCCAAAAGCATTTCTTCACGTATTAAAGGATACGCAATTTAGACGCCAGCTTTAAATCTGTATTTTCTGTTAAATTACTAAGTCTTTTCTCTTTGTGCGTTGCATTTTGCAAATGCTAAGCATGTTTTTATCTCATTTCGGGAATTTAGCGGCTTTTTTGTCGGGTATGGAACTTGCCATAGCTCTTATAACCGTTTTTGTAGGAGCGTTTTTTTATGAAGCACATTGCTATATTAGTCCCAAGCTTTCCGATTGCATCAGAAACCTTTGTTGTAACAGAAATAAAAGCGCTGTTAAACGCAGGGCACAAGGTGACGGTGTTAACCTTCGAAAAAACCAGTGTGTTGATTAACTTAACCAGCGCTATTGAAGTGAAAAAAATCACTAAACCAGCGTTTAAATCAATATTTCCTTCAATGCTAAATATTTATAAGTTAGCAAAAGCAGCTCACACTGCAGCTCAATTTAAATCAATTTCAACTCAATCATTACTTGCGTACGGTTATCAAATTGCACGTTATATAAAAGCGGCAAAGATTGATCATCTACATTGTCATTTTATGCATGGGCCACTTGCTTATGGCATTGTCGCAGCGAAACTTGCTGATATAACAGTATCATCAATTGGCCACGGACATGATGTTTATGTAAACAGTGCTGATCTAAAACCTAAACTCGCATTTTGTGATTTTTCGATAGCTGTCTGTGAAGAAATGGCTATGCAATTTAAGCGCTTTTCTGACAGTAACGTTAAGTTACTGCATTGTGGTATCGATACCAGTCAATTTAATCATAGCCCCACATCACTTAATGAGTCCGTCAGGCTAATTTTTATAGGGCGGTTAGTCGAAAAAAAAGGTTTGCAGTTTTTATTACCTGCTTTGAGGCAAATTCCGAAAGAGCTTGGGATCACTGTTGATATTGTTGGTGATGGCCCTATGTTGAACGATTTAATCTTTATGGCTGAAGAGTTAGGAATTAGAAAGTCTGTCCGGTTTTTAGGTGAAAAACCACATGATTGGGTCAGCGAAAACCTAATTTACTATTCAGCTCTTATCGCACCATTTTGTATTGCAGAAAACGGTGATAGGGATACAGGTCCGTTAGTGTTAAAAGAAGCTATGGCCTCTGGTTTACCTGTACTCACCACCACCTTAATGGGGGCAAACGAAATTGTCACACCCCAAGTTGGAATGAAATGCATGCCTGGGAGCATTTCTGCTATTAGCAAAATGCTATTTAAATTCCACCAACTCTCTCCTCATCAGCGTTATATGCTAGGTCAAAATGCTAAACAGCATGTAAATCTAAACTATAACGCAATAAAACAGGCAGAACGGTTATCACAATGGGTTGAATCTTTATAAGGAACGACCATGAGTAACTTAAAGCAAATAGGCTACTTTGCATGTGCAATTTTTGCGGTAAAAGGAATGGGTTTTATACTTTTACCCATTACAACTCGCCTTTTAGAACAACAGGAGTTTGGTCAATTAAACTTCCTAGTAACACTGTCTGCATTATGTTCTCTGGTCGTTTCATTAGGGTTACCTGAGTTATTGCTAAAGCAACAATATGATTCTTTTAAAGAAAAAATGGCATTGTTCCGTGACGCTTTAATCTTAATTCTATTGTTCTGTCTAATGTTCATTCTTTTTGGATTTGTTTTTTCAGAAGATATCATCAAAGCATTACCCGCCAATATCAAGCTGATAGATCTCAAGTTATTAATAATAAATCTTGCGCTAGCAGCCATATTAAGTATTCCTTATACCTATTATCGACTATTTGATCATGCGCAAAAGTATTGTTTTTACAGCGTTTCTCATGCACTGATTCAAACCTGTTTAACAATTACTTTATTAGTGCTTGGCTATAATATCACCGGCGTGATGATTTCAGGAGTTGTGTGCACCCTAATTATTTTAGCTTTCACTGTTCATGATATTGCTGATGCAATAAAAGTTAGCTACGCAGAGTTTAGTTGGCGAATCAAAAAATCTCAGGGTGTGTTTTTACTTTCTATAATTTCATCGGGGTTGTTTGTTTATGCAGGTAATGGTGCAGAAAATTGGTTCATTGTTGCTTACTTCGATGAAAAATTGTTAGCTATTTATTATGTCGCGGCTCAGTTTGCAATTATAACCTCATTCACCTTTGAGCCAATTAGACTATGGTGGTTTGCTAAACGCTTTAACCTTATCAAAACAAACAAATTACAGTATCAACAGTATGCTATTTTGTCTCTGAATACGGGTCTTGTATTGTGCGTTATAATGGCCATTGTTGCGCCTTTACTACTTAATTTTGTATTACCAACTCACTATCATGGGCATGACGAATGGCTTGTGTTGCTAATACTAGTTGTTGCTATCAGACATCATAGTGACATTTTAAATATTGGTTGTTACATGCATAAAAATGGTGTGTATGTATCTGTTGTTAATTTGCTAACTGCATGTTTAGGGTTAACTTTACTGTATTTCCTGGTGCCACGTTTTGCAGTTGAAGGCGTAATAGCCGCTTTAGCTATCATGCAAAGCTTTAAATTAGTGTGTTTTTACATTTTGAGTCAACATCTTGAGCCTTTGCAGCTAGATTTTTTTGCTGTTATCCCAAGTTGGATTGCATTAGTATCAATAACCTTTGTAACACTGCAATTTGAAAGTTCACTAACAGCTAAAGGGCTTATTCTTGTCTTTTACATTACCGGATTAGCCTTCCAATATAAGTCACTATTTTTACCTGTCATTAAAAAGCTAGTTAAGGGGCATGATTATGCTCAATTACTATAAACAAAATACGCTTTTAATAAATGGCATTTTAATTACTTTTGCTGTAGCAGTAACATACGCAACGGTAGGGCCAATTGCTGTATTTGCTTTGTTGCTTCTGCCATTCGCTGCCTTCACTGCGGTAAAAGTCAGTGTTGCATTTATTATATTATTCATCCTGTTTAGTTACTTTAGACTCCATGAGGCATTTCCAATATTAATGCCTTTTAAAATACCAAAGCTGCTAGCACTTGCATCGTTGCTTGGTATTGTTTGGCATCTTTTCATTTCTCAAAAACTTAAGCCTCACTGGCAAACAAGTCACCTTGTGTTCTTTTTATGGTTTGTCTGGCTAACCGTGTGTGTATTCAGTGCGTCTAATCGTGGACTTGCGATGGAGTACTGGAGTGGCGTTTTAACTAAAGTGCTCATAATGGTCTTTGCAATTTCTTGGTGGATGACATCACTTAAACATTTTAATGCAGTCAGAATTGGCATCATGATTTCTGGTGCTGCCATAGCCTTAGTGGCACTGAGTAACAAAATGAATGGGATTGGTTTAGTAGAAGGGACACGCGTGACAATCTCACGTGAACTGCGTTCGCAATTAGGCGATCCCAATGACTTATCATTGGTAATGATGTTCCCTGTGTCGTTTTTAGCAGCAGAAGTGTTTGATACAAGTGCGCATAAAGTCAGACGAATAATTGCATTAATTTGCTTAGTGATTGCTATTAGCGGCGTTATTGCGACTCAAAGTCGAGGCGGACTACTCGGTATTGCAGCAGTGATTAGCTTCTTTATTTATCAAAAAGTTAAGAACCCCGTAGTTGTAGCCTGTATTGGCGCTTTTGGAATGCTTGCTATGGTGGCTTTTGCTGGTATTGCTGATAGGCAAAGCGGTGGTTCACATGAAGGCGGAGTTGATGAATCTGCTATGGGCCGTATCTATGCATGGCAAGCAGCGATCAATATGGCGATTCATAACCCATTAACGGGTGTTGGGGTTAATAATTTTGTTGTTAATTACTATTTTTACAGCCCCCATTGGGATGGCAAGAATCATGCAGTACACAGTACATGGTTTCAAGTTTTAGGTGAAACAGGCATTGTTGGCATATGCATTTTCATATTAGTGATTGCCTGTATTTACCGCAGTTTAAACCGAGTATTTTTGATAAATACGCAGTTAAATGATGAAAAAATAGCGGTAAATGCGAAAGCGTTAAAAGGCGGATTAATTGGCTTTATGGTGTCTGGAACCTTTTTAACTCAAGCATTTACATGGCCTATTTATATAATCCTTGCTTTAACAATTGCCTTAGAAAAGCTGGTAATGGATAGACAACGGGAGAACGCACATGAGTGAACAACTTAAACATTGGTTAAAATCAAGTGACAGCCCATTTGCAAAATCACTTTTTCAATTTGCAAAAGCTATTCGCAATCCGCAAATTTGGGTGATCCCCGGTGTACATTCTTTGCTGTTTAAGCTGCATTTACTTATTAGCACAACGGTTAGCGAGATGGCACGTATCTTTTATTACACACCGTTATTTAAAAGCCAAATTAAAGGCACTAAAGCTAATTTATATCTTTATTCAGGAATGCCACAAATATTAGGCAAACTCGAAATTAGTTGTAAAGATAATACGCGCATTAGTGGTATTACAACATTTTGTGGGCGGAGTCAGGGCGAATACACACCTAAGCTAATAATTGGCAGTAATGTTGATATTGGCTGGCAAAACGCATTTTCAGTGGGGCGTAATATCATTCTAGAGGACGATGTGCGTCTTGCTGGTAGGGTGTTTCTAGCAGGGTTTCCTGGTCACCCATTAAATTCACAAAGACGTGCAAAGGGTGAGCCTGATGATGAGTGCCAAGTAGGCGATATCATTATTAAACAAGGCGCTTGGATTGGTACTGGTGCAACTGTACTTGCAGGAGTAACAATCGGTGAAGGGGCTATTGTTGCTGCAAGTGCTGTCGTAACTAAAGATGTACCTGCAAACACTATCGTTGCCGGTAACCCAGCAAAAGTTGTTAAACAGCTTAAGGATTCGCTATGAAATTTATTGTATTCGGCGAAGATTGGCAAAGTCACCCAAGTAGTACACAGCATCTATTCAAACAACTAGCAAAACAGCATCAGGTTATTTGGATTAACTCGATTGGGATGCGCAAACCAACATTTCGCTTGATTGATGTGAAACGAGTTTTTAATAAATTAAAAAGTCTTTTTTTATCAAAGCGCTCAAGCCCAAATGCTAAAACAACTGATCATAGCCTCAATTTAGATTTAACAGCGCACACATTAGCTGTTTTACCTTGGCACGATAACCTTATTGTAAGGTTATATAATAAGTGGATTTTTAATAAAAAAGGTTTGATAGGTGATGAGCCAATTGTGTATTGGTTAAGTGTGCCAACAGCAATTAGTTTAATCTCTCCAAGAGAGCAAGATAAAGTAATTTACTATTGTGGTGATGACTTCTTAGCACTGGCTGGTGTTGATCATAAAATGGTTGCGCCATTTGAAAGAGAACTTATCAAAAAAGCAGATACTATCTATGTTGTTAGCGAGCGACTTGCCAACAAAATGCCAAAATCCAAAGTGAAAATGCTTTCTCATGGGGTTGATTTAGCACTTTTTACTACGCAAACAGCAAAAGCCAGAGAACTTGAGCAAATAAGCAAACCAATGATTGGTTTTTATGGCTCCTTAAATGCTTGGCTTGATAAAGCCTTATTGTTGACTCTTGCTAAAGAGAGGCCTGAGTATCAATTAGTGTTAATAGGACACCTCATAGAAGATTTCTCAGAGCTACTCAAGTTGGACAATGTAACTCATATAAAGGCTGTAGAGCATCATCGCTTAGCTTCATTTTCACAGCATTGGCAAGTATCGATCTTACCGTTTGTTGATAATGAGCAGATAAGATCTTGTGATCCACTCAAGTTAAAAGAATACATAGCCACAGGCACACCAATCGTCACAACACGCTTTGCTGCGGTTAATCCTTATCGTGAGACCATCTTAATAGCAGACACCCATCAAGGTTTTATCGATCGAATTGACTATGCAGTTAGCTTAAGTAAATCGCAAAACTTAAACTGGCGAACTAATCAATCTCAGCAAGCTAATAATCATAGTTGGCAAGCAAAAGCCACGTTAGTTTGTAAACAACTAAGATTTTGCTGATTTAATCGTAAAACCTAAAAGCTGCATCTTGTATAGCTACAACATGCAACTTTTTGCATTTTGGCTCGAGACCTGCAACTTACTAATTAAATGAATGTATCAGGGTTATTTATTTTCAATTTGCAATCAATAACCCAAACATTTTGCAAAATGCAAAGCAATAGGTAAATCATGTTAGTAAAAGAGCAAATCAAACGGTTACTATATTTAGGACTTTATGCGCTATACACGCGTATTAAGCTTTTTATAATCCCGTTTTGTATTGTGCCACTCGTCGTGATTGTGCTTGCTTTATTTGCACAAAAACAATACAGCAATCATGCAACTATTTTAATCGAAGAATCTGCACTACTTAACCCATATTTAGATGACTTATCTTTCTCATTTCAATTATCAGATCGTATTGCAGCGTTACGCACCTTAGTTATCAGTCGCAAAGTACTTATCTCTGTAGCGAAAGAAACACAATTAATCCCTGAAAATGCCAGCAATAAACAGGTTGAAGAAATACATCAACAGTTGTCTAAGGCTTTATCTTTATCTTTGATTGGTGATGAGCTGGTCCGCATCAACTTTATTTGGCATAACCAAGCACAAATGAAGCCAGTGCTTGAAAAGGTCGTTGAAAAATTTATAGAGCGTTTACTTGCTCCAACTAAAGCTTCTCTGGATACGTCTGAGCAATTTTTCTACATACAACTTGATAGTCTACGTGAAGAATTAGAGGCTTCAGAAGAAGCACTAGCAGAATTTAAAAGTCAAAACAGTAATACTTTACCAGCCGTGCTTCATAGTAACCGGCAAACATTTGATACCTTACTAACTGAAAAACAACAAAAAATGATTGCTCTATCTGGTGCAAAAGCAAAGCTTAACGCACTGGTAAGTAAAGTAGGGCAAGCAAATCCTATTTTAGGAAACTTAGAAGAAAAAATAATCCGTACAGAATCAGAACTCAGTTTGCTGCGCACTCGCTATACCGATAAGCACAGCAAAATCATCGAGAAAAAACGTACCCTCGTTAATTTAAAAAGCCGTCAACAAGCATTACTAGAGAAAAGCGAACAGTTAAGTACAACAAATATCGATCAGCTTTGGCAGTTAGTGAACACCTTACCTTCTCAAGATAACAAAGAATCAAGTGTATTGGTTTCTCAACTGTTAGCACTTGAAGAGGCACGCAACAACTTACTACAGCAAGAGCAAGAGTTTGCCATGTTAGAAGAGCAAGTGAAGCTAGTGAGCGATCGTTTATTAGTGACCAGTGATGTTGAAAAGCAATTACGTAAACTCGAGCGTGACTATGAAGTAAAACAATCACTATACAAAGATATGCTCAGTCGTTACGAAATGGCCAAAGTGACCGGCAAGCTCGTTAAATATGAAGGCCCTGACAAAGTTAAGACAATTGAACGCGCATATAGCCCAACGCAACCAATAAATACCTCAATTATGATGACTGCAATTGTAGGTCTTATCTTAGGAATATTTACAGGTGGTGCAAGTGTGTTTGTTGCAGCCCTTTGTGATAGCCATTTAAAAGACACGCAAACCATTGAAAAGTTAACTAACACTGAGGTGGTAACAATACTTCCTATCGTCAATAACGGGGAAATAACCGGCATTATTGAAGGAGAAAAATCATGAATGTTATGCATTTAGTTCAGCACTTACAGGTAGGTGGTTTAGAAAAAATGGCAATAACGCTGCTTCAAAACAGTCAATTTAAGCATTCAAGTATTATTGTTTCGCTTGAGGGGGATAGAAATACTGCATTTGAACAGTGGCCTGAGCTTGAGCCTTTCAGTCATCGCGTCATTTGTTTAGATAAAAAGCCAGGGATCAGTTTATCTGTTATAGCTAAAATCAAAAGTCTAATCAAAGAGCATGATATCGACATAATACATAGCCACCACATTGGGCCATTGATTTATGCGGGTATAGCAAGTTCGTTATCGCAAGGTTCAGTAGGGCATATTTCAACAATACATGACGCATGGTACCTCACTAATACAAAGCAACGCACTTTTACAAAGTTATTAGATTCGTTAACTAATATATATTGGGTTGCTGACGCACGCATTGTTGCAGACGAATTTAGAGCCAAAACTGCGATTATACCCGAGCACACTATTTTAAATGGCATAGATTGCGAAAACTTTATGGCTATTGATGCTAAAGCAGCTCGTGAACAATTCAACTTACCAAATAATGTTAGGTTAATCGGCTGCGCAGCAAGACTTATAGAAGGGAAGGGTCATAAAGATATGATTCATTCACTTCGCTACTTACCCGATGATTTTCATATGGTATTTGCAGGAGATGGAGACCAAAAAGAGTATTTATTAAATTTGGTAAGAAGCTTGCACTTAACTTCGCGGGTTCATTTTTTGGGAAATGTACATGATATGCGTGCATTTTATTCAAGTATTGATGTGATGTGTTTGTACTCTCAACGCGAAGGCCTTCCACTTTCAATAATTGAAGCAATGGCATGTGGTATTCCAATTGTGGCCAGTGATGTGGGAGGCATTCATGAAGTCGTTACTCCAGAGCAAGGTGAACTTGTCAGTGTTAATGACTTTAATCAACTTGCTCCTGCAATTCAAAGAGCTTGTACTTTACCGCGGGGACTCTGTATCCGTCACCATGCTATTAAGGTTGCTGATGCACGAACAATGAGCAGTAAATACGATAATTTATACTCAGCACTGCTGATGTAGGAGGTTAGTATGACATTTGTTACGCTTCTATTTATTACCTTGGTGTGTGTTGTTATATATCACCATATCGGTTACCCAATTTTGTTAAAACTGATTGCCTCAAGAAAGTTAAAACCAACTACACAGCAAGAGTGTGCTGATAAGTATCAACCAAAAATTGCGATTTTAATGTGCGCTTACAATGAACAGCAGCACATTGCTGAGAAGCTCCATAACCTAGCCTCATTAATTTATGATAACAGTCGCTATTCAATCCATGTTTATTTTGATGGCTGTACAGACAACACGATAGAACAGGCAATGCAAGCTCAACAAGTGCTTCATAGCCAAGGAGTACAGTGCTTTTTTCATATTCGCGATGAGAATATGGGAAAAGTACAAGGCTTGAATACCCTGATGGGCATTGCAAAATATCAAAACGATATTCTACTTTTTACAGATGTCAGTGCCTTATTAAGCATTGATGTGCTCGATAAAGTTGTAGAGCATTTTGTTAATCCCTCTATCAGTATTTTAACCGGTGTGTACACATTGGATGACGATGCACCTGAGTCACAAAAGGTTTATTGGCATTACCAAAATCAAATTAAGAAATCAGAATCGAACCTTGGTGCTGTTATTGGTGTCCCTGGTGCTATGTTCGCTATGCGCTCAAGCGATGCGTTTGAACTTGAACAAAACACCATAAATGACGATTTTGTTTTATCGATGAAAGTATTGGGCAAAGGGGGCAAGGCGGTACTCGACGAAGACGTTGTGATATACGAACGTGATTGCGATTCACAAAGCGATGATTACACCCGCCGCGTACGTTTAGGCGCCGGAAATTGGCAACAAATTAAAGCCTTAATGATTTTGTTAAATCCTCGTTTAGGTTGGACTTTTCTTAATTATTTTTCTCATAAAGTTCTGCGTGGTGTAATGCCTATTATTCTAGCCATTATCTATGCCAGCATTTTTTTTGAGGCATTTATTGCACACACATTGTGGGCACAAGCTCTTGCAACAGCTATAGCGTCTTTACACATTACACATATAGTCAAAGCAACTTGCCAAATTACAACACCTATACCTTTGATTGATAAGATCAACTATATATTAAATAGCTACTTCTTAGCATTGTGGGGAATCATTCGCTACGAATTTGGCTACTTTAACAAACCTTGGAAACGGGTTAGGTCAATTCGTAAGGCCTCAACCAAAACGCTAGTTAAAATAATAAAACGCACAATTGATATTGTTGGCGCGCTAGCACTTCTCACGCTTGTATGGCCAATCTGCTTAATAACTGCT
Source organism: Pseudoalteromonas sp. MEBiC 03607 (assembly GCF_004792295.1). Lineage (NCBI taxonomy): Bacteria > Pseudomonadati > Pseudomonadota > Gammaproteobacteria > Alteromonadales > Pseudoalteromonadaceae > Pseudoalteromonas > Pseudoalteromonas sp. MEBiC 03607. Next base: position 2,394,602 of record NZ_SRRY01000001.1, on the reverse strand, counting down.
GTTGTAATTAAACTTACCTCAAAAGGCCCAGTGATATTTAAACAGTTGAGAGTGGGCGAAAGCTCAGATGAATTTGTGTCGCTTTTTTACGTTTATAAATTTCGCTCTATGGTTGTTGATGCTGAGTCACACTCAGGTGCTGTTTGGGCAAGTAAAGATGATCCAAGAATAACAGCGGTTGGCCGTTTTATGCGTAAAACCCGTATCGACGAGCTTCCGCAACTTTTTAATGTTCTTAAAGGAGAGATGTCTTTAATAGGCCCTCGACCTGAACGCCCAGTTTTCTACGGCAAACTGGAAAAAGATATTCCCTATTTTTGTCAACGTACTTACGGGGTGAAACCGGGTATCTCAGGTCTTGCACAAGTAATGAACGGATACGACGAAACAATAGAAGACGCCAGAAGTAAGATAGGTTGGGATTACGCTTATTCATTGAGTATGTCTTCTCCTGTTGCATGGGCAAAATTAGAATTATCAATTATCCTGCGAACCTTACTTGTTGTTTTCACAGGTAAAGGACAATAACAGGTTCTGCAAATTACGTTGCATAATGCAATTTTTGCTATCAAAAATGTTTGCATTATGCATCAGCCAGCCTTTATTGATATATAAATCAATGCGTTATAAACTGGCACTGTAGTTGTACTGTTAACTATGACTAACCAAATACAAAGGTAGAAGATCATGGCTAACAACACAAAAGTATCTGTAGACAGTAAATACATCACACTCCCAAATGATTTTTCGGGCCTTGCAGTAGACGGCTTTAAAGATCAATTCGAAGAAGTAGCACAAGGTAAACAAACCAACGTTGTACTCGATTTTAGTGAAACAACTTTTATCGACTCATCAGGTATAGGTGCGATGGTCTTTTTATATAAACGCATTGAGAAGAAAGGCCAAAAGCTGTCATTACTTAATGTCTCTGGTCAGCCTCATAAGTTAATGAGTCTGTTAAGAGTAGACAAAACAATCCCTTTCATTGAACAAAATGATATAGCTTGAGGTGAGTTATGAAGCACACACTCTTTATCATAATTTTGCTCACGTTAGGTGGATGTGCTTCTTGGCCTGATGAAGGGCAAGGCGGCTGGGCTGAAAAATATCAGAACTACCCGTTAACCGATGAGCAAAACGAGCTTATTTACGATACACAGGAAACCATTGTACTTAGTGAGTTTGAACATCATGTACTCAAACTTGATTTACTAAAAGCACAAGGTATTCAACAATGTATGCCTGCTCAATTATTAAAAGCACAGATATATGAAAACCGCATTCGTCGACTCATTGCGGCTAAAATGTGGGCTGATGCCGAGCATGATTTACTCGTTCATTACCATGGACTAAATCAACTAACTAAACACTTCGAGACGGTTAATGCTTTGACTAAATGCGGTGTAGCAACAAAAGCAGAAGAACCAATGAGTGTTTCTCTAAAAGAACAGATCACAGAGCTTTTGAATAGCGATAATCAATTTTCGTTAAACGACTTTCAGGTAACGCCGAAGTATCTCTCACGCTTAGCACAAGCTGCTGATCTAATTAAACAAGTGAAAAATGTTGAGTTATTGCTTGTCGGTCATGCTGATATTAGTGGTCAGCAAATAACAAATTATGAACTGGCTTTTAAACGCGCCGAAACAGTGAAACATTGGCTGGGTGTTTATGGTGTAAACCCTGCAACTATGACCACCCTAACGCAAGGAAGTTTATCGCCTTACAGCGAACAACCTGATTCAAGTTTTAAGCGCCATTCAGATAGACGTGTGAACGCGATTATTATCGACAAGGGTGACGAAAAAGCAAATGAGCAACATCCTGCATTATCTAGTTGGACGAAAATCTTAAACGGGCCTAAGGAGTAATACCATGAAACAATTACTTTTATTACTTTGTTTAATTTTTTTCGCAACCACAGTGGCTGCTGAAGAAATCAAAGTGGGCAATAAGCTTTTCGTCTATTTACCTGGTGAAGCTGATTTTTCTCAACCATTTGAGGTAGATAAAGATGGCTCTATCACACTGCCTGAGCTGGGTCGTTTTAATGTGGCGGGCTTAGAACTTAAAGAAATTGAAGCACAGCTCAAAAAATCACTCAGTGAAGTCTTTGTTGCAATGGATGATTTTTATGTAGAAATACATTCGCGCGATATCTTTATTAATGTAATGGGTTATGTGAATGAACCTTCACAAGTTAGTATTCCAAACGACGGTAACATTCAAATGGTAATAGCCAGAGCTGGGGGCTTAAAACCCGGCGCCCAACTAGACCGCTTACAAATCCGCCGTGCAAATGAAGTTATAGAGTTCAACTATAAAGCGTATCTAGACTCAGGCAACATAGATTTACTACCCAGCTTACAAAGCGCTGATACTGTATTTGTGCCTGTTTCTCCGCTATTAGGTAATGTACAAATTGATTTTGATGCTCAAACATTAAGTGCTTCTGGCGATGCGAGCGATAACAGTGCGATTACTTTATTGGGTGAAGTGCACAACCCGGGTAGTTTCTCTTTTAAAGAAAATATGAGTGTGCTAGATGCATTAATGCGTGCAGAAGGCGTAACTCGCTATGCTGATGTAACTAAAATTCGCGTCATTGTTGATAAAACCCCAGTGGTATTTGATCTAAAAGCATACTTAGATAAACCAAGCAACGATACCATGCCAGAGCTCAAAGCGGGCTCTACTATCTATGTACCAATTATGGTCGATGATGTGAATACCACATCAAGAACCGTGTACATCATGGGAGAGGTGCAAAAGCCTGGTGCCTATGAAGCCGCAGAAAATACAAGCTTTTTAGATATTCTTGCTAATGCTGGAGGGCCAACACGCTTTGCAGAAACACGCCAGATAAAAATTCTTACTCCCGCAGGTGAAAGCATCTTATTTGATTTACAAGGCTACAGTGAAGGCCTTATTAACGCAAAAGTACCTAACTTAAATCCGGGTGATGTAATTTTTGTACCAGAGAAAACCGATCAAAATGAGAAAAGCTGGTTAAAGGTTCCACCTAAGCGAGCAATTAAAATCATTGGTGCGATCATGTCACCAGGACGCTATGAGTGGAGTCAAGAAATGGATTTTACAGATTTACTCGCCCATGCCGGCGGCCCAACAAAAGGGGCCAATATAAACGACATTAAAATTGTTAGAAATGGCGAAGTGACAAAACGCTTTGATTTAGAGCAATACACAATTAGTGGCGCTAAAAAGCATGCGTTACCGAGTTTACAAGCGGGTGATACCATTATAGTTGAAGAGTTACCTGTTGACCCTGCAGACAACAAATCACAGTGGATCCGCCAAGAGTCTGGAAAATCAATTTATATTATGGGGCAGGTTGGTTCACCTGGTCGATATGCTTTTAATACCAACATGCACTTTATTGATATTTTGGCTGCAGCTGATGGCCCGACCGATAATGCAGACCTACGTAATATTCGTATTACTCATCGTAATGGTAATACGGCTAAAGTTAGCAGGTTAAACCTTGCAATGTATTTTGAAACCGGCGATGAAACATTATTTCCCCATGTTTTACCTGGCGACACCATTTATATCCCAGAAAAAAACAAAGACTGGTTACGTACACCTAAAGAGCAAGTTGTTCGAATCATGGGCGCAGTTGAAAAACCAGGACGCTATAGCTTTGACGATACCATGACAGTGCTTGATGTTTTAGCAGAGGCAGGCGGTCCATCAAGTTCAGCACTCATCGACAAAATCGTGGTTGTGAACCACTCTTGCTGCAAAGAGCAATCAAGAGTATTTGATTTAGAAGAGTTTGTGAAAAACCCTAACTCAGCCTATATACCAGTTCTTCGAGCGGGCGATACACTTTATGTCCCTGATAAAGGGCAAGACTTAATGAGTCAATTTAAATCAAACTTCTTAGATTTTATTACTGTGCTAGCTTTAGTGGTGGGCTTATGAAATTAATTCCTGCGCAATACCAAGAACTAGAAGCTGTGTGTAACGAAATAGATAATGCTAAAGCACGTTGCATTTGTTTTATTTCTTTAACAGGCAATGAAGGGTCAACGTCATTGTGTGCAAGTGTTGCTAGACGTTTAAGTTTACAAGGTTCAAGAGTACTAATTATCGACTTGAACCCTTTAAACCCTTTTAAATTGAATTCGCAAACAAAAGCAGAATCATGGTGTTTTAGTGATATATCTTGTCAGCTTAATATTATTAATACTGATTATGTTGATTTATTAACCATGCAGCACCTAAAAGAGCTGGAATCGGTAAAAAATAAAACAGTACTCAATGATGCGATTGAACGAATAAAGCAAGAGTACGATTTTATTTTTTTAGATATGAGCCCGGCCTTGAAACGTAACCGAGGTAATGTGCCGCTGCATGCATTAAGTCTGTGTACTGAATTAACCTTTTTGACAGTATCACTTGGTTACAACAATGAAGAGGCGCTGTGTCACGGGGTCGCAAATTTAAACAATGCGGGGATAAAAAATATAAAAATTGTTGTTGCTCAACATCAGTTTGCACCGCTTGGTAGTCGTATTTTAAATACACTCAATAAATACCAACAAAAGTGGCCAACACTCACTAATTTTTTAATTAATAAAGTGATCAAACAACGTTGGTTATTTGTTCCTTACTGAGGCCTTGTATGGATTGTTTATATCAAAAATCATTTCAATTAGATTGGCCTATTGTTAGTGAGATCCGCCATATTCTAAAACATGTATTAACAGCTATAAGTGTTAAAAATCAAGATATTGATGCTGCCGGCTTGGTTGCTACTGAGTACCTAACAAACTTGCTACGTCATAGCGAGGAAAGTGATAAAAAGCTGCAGTTTTCAATGTATAAATTACCTAAAAATAAATTGCTTATAGAGTTCACTGATGCAATGCCAAGCTATAATTTGTTTGAGAATCATAGCTCTGATTGGCATCTAGAAAGTGGTGAGTTAGTAGAAGGTGGTATGGGTGTAGCGCTTATTAAGCACTACTTCCCAAATGCTAAGTACACATCAGAGAAGCACAAAAATACCTTTTCATTTCATTTATCAAACATTGATAAACGACCAACACTGATTTATATCGATGATGACAAATCTCAGTTAGCTTTGCTAAATGCTTATCTTTGCAACCACTTTCAGGTAATTTGCTGTGAAGATATAGAGTCAGGTTGGCAAGAGCTACTTACATCGGGCGCAACGGTTTTGTTACTTGACCATAAACTAAAAAATGGCACAAGTGAGCCATTATTAAAAAAATTAAATCAGTCAAATATAAAAACAAATTTATCAGTAGTCATGCTAACCGGAGATGATAGTGATGAACTTATTAAACGGATAAATTTATTAGGGGTTGATGACTACTTAGTTAAACCCGTAACAAAAACTAGATTACTACAAAGTATTGAACGAATTGTTCATCGATTCTCTGCGTTAAAATATTTAATTAACGAAGAGCGAATGCAAACACAGCGTAGCTTAACAGATCATACCGCCTATAATTTTGGCTCGATTATTTCACAAAATGGTGGCGATTTCTGTTTATATCCCCACCAGCCACAAAAGCCAGTTATCTTAGGAGATATGATGGGGCATGGCATTACAGCTTTAAAAGAAAGCTTCGCCATTAAAGGTTTTTTGAGTGGCTGTTTGGCCACAGAGATCCCCTTACAAAATGTTCTTAGCACCTTAAACACAGCACTCTGTGAACAACGACTGTGTAAATCGAGTTTAGTGACCTTATTAATAACATTTATAGAAAACAACACATTCCATTGGTTCAATGCCGGTCATCCTGCTCCTTGTGTTATTACTAAAAAAGGGCAGTTAATACAGTTAACTGGAACAGACCCTTTACTTGGTTTAAGTGATGAACATCACTACTCACATTACCAATATGACCTGAGTGATGTTGAGCATATTTTACTATTTACTGATGGCTGGTTAGACAACCAACATTTTAATGAGGTGGGTCAACACATAGCAAATTTACCGGCCGAAGATCTTCACAGTGAACAATTTGCATATAAGCTTTGGCAATCAAGCCAAGTTAAACTATCAGACGAAGTTGATGATGCATCTTTAATTGTCATCAATAAACACTAAATATAGAGTTTACAAAGTCACCAATTAAGCACTAAGCTACTAGTAAGGAACTGTAAAATAATCACTTTATCTCAGCATAAAAACTATAAAAAGGAAGCCAGTAATGCCACCTAAAATACTCATTGTTGAAGATACTGAGTCACTCGCCTTGATGTATCAGTCTTATCTGATTCCAACGGGAGTGAAAACACGCATCGCTTATAACGGTGAGCAAGCAATGTGTGCATTACAAGAATTCGAGCCTGACTTAATAATTTTAGATGTCATGCTACCCGATATAAATGGCTTGGATATTTTATCTTCGTTAGACTCAGACACCGCACCACAAGTTATTGTTCTTACAGGTCATGGCACCAAAGAAATGGCCATTAAAGCCATTAAACTCGGCGCGAGTGACTTTTTAGAAAAACCAATAGAAGCCGATCGTTTTAGGATCACCGTAAATAACGCGCTTAAATTAAAAGACTTAAAGCAAACGGTAAAAAGTTATCAAACTACATACGAAAATGGTAAATATTTTGATTTGATTGGTAGCTCAAGCGTGATGCAGTCAGTTTATCAAATCATAAAATCTGCATCGGCAAGTAAAGCAACCGTGTTCATCACCGGTGAAAGTGGTACTGGTAAAGAGTTGTGTGCACGTGCTGTGCATTTAGCATCACCTCGAGCTAATAAGCCTTTTGTTGCTCTAAACTGTGCAGCTATTCCTAAAGACTTAATTGAAAGCGAAATATTCGGACACTTAAAAGGCGCTTTTACTGGTGCTATAGCAAATCGAGAAGGAGCCGCAGGTCAAGCTGATGGCGGCACGTTATTTCTTGATGAACTTTGTGAGATGGATATCAACTTACAAAGCAAACTACTGCGTTTTATTCAAACGGGATGTTATCAACAAGTAGGCAGTGAAAAAGAAGTAAAAGTCGATGTACGCTTCGTTTGCGCTACCAATCGAGACCCGTTACTAGAAGTACAAGAAGGTCGCTTTCGGGAAGATCTCTATTATCGTTTACACGTTATTCCAATAGCCTTACCGCCACTAAAACAACGGGGCAAAGATGTTATAGAAATTGCTGATGCGTTATTTAAAAAAATAAGTAAAGAAGAAAAGCGTCAATATAAAGGGATGTCTGAAGGCGTAAAAAACTTATTTTTGGGCTACAGTTGGCCTGGTAATGTTCGTCAATTAGAGAACACGATTCGTAATATTATGGTGTTACATGATGAATCATATATCGAAGTGGATATGATCCCCGCATTACCTCAATCCTCTAATCAGAATCAATTAGCATCGTTGCATCAAGTACCGCAACCAGAAGTCATTATTACTGCTGTAGATACAGGCTTGCATACTGAACAAGCTACCATGAATGACACTTTGTTGACGTTCACTCAAGCAGACATTGAACCATTATGGCTTGTTGAAAAACGTTACATTGAACAAGCTATACAAGCATGTGATAACAACATTCCTAAAGCAGCTGCTTTATTAGATGTGAGTCCATCTACGATTTATCGTAAAATTAAAAGTTGGGAAGAGATGCAAGTAAGCTAGAGTTATAGACTCTATCTAGCTGCTTAAATTGCTGCTCTCCAGAAAAACGTTGTTTAACAAGTCTTTGTGCATTGCCTAGCATGTAATTTCTTTGATCAACACTCAACATAAGTACGTTGTTTAGCTGTTTATGCAAAGCATCGCTTGTACTTCCAGTCATCATTAACCCATTTGATAGGTGTTTTATTATCTGAGGTAACTGACCAGCAGGCGATGCAATAACGAGTACCCCGTGTGCCATTGCTTCTAATGCCACCATAGGTAGACCTTCAGCCCGAGAGCAGATCACCAATACATCAAGTTGTTGCCATATTTGTTGTTGCTCACATTGGCCATGATAACTCACCGCTGACAAATCAAGCTCATTGACCATAGGGCCATCACCAAACATATGAAATTTTAAGTTAGGTGTGTTGAAACGTTTGGCTGTTTCAATAAAAATGTCAGGGCCTTTTTCATGGGATAAACGACCAACAAATCCAACGTTTAATTGATCATTATTTTTTAGACCTAAATCTTTAGTAGATTCATTTACTGGAATAAAATTTTCGAGTAATTCAGCATTGTAAAGCTCTTCGGTGAGTTTGCTAGAAACAGCAAAGTTAAGTGAAAAGTAACTTAGCAATTTGTCGAGCTTATTGTAAAAATAAACCTTACCCGTGCCTGCTTCTCCAGCATGATAAGTTGAAATACAAGGGCGGTTTTGCCAGCGACACACTAACTTGCCCATGATACTTGCCTTGTACCCATGGGTATGGAGTAACGCTGAGCGAGGAAACATTTTTAGTATTTCGTTCAAGCTTTTTAAATTTCCGCCAGCAAAACCGAAAGTGATATTTGCATTTTCTAAGCGCTCATATAATTCATGGTTATTATGATCTTGATAAAATAGTACCGAGCTCATAATATTATATCGTTCTAACAGCTTACTCATGGCAATCAAATGGCTTTCGATGCCACCAATTAAGCTTGAATCTACGAATAAAATAACACTATATTTCATATTCACTCCAAGGTGAGGCCATGATAGATACTGCGACCTATACGCAATTACAACAGGATGTTGGTGACGACCTAGCAAAACAACTTTTGCAGGTATATATCACTGAGTCCCGCCAAATCGTTGCTGATCTTGCTGACGCAACGAAACAGTCTGAAATCGAAATAAATGCCCATAGTTTAAAAAGCAGTAGCCGTAGTTACGGGGCATTAGCCGTAGGCGGCCTTGCAGAACAAATTGAGCAAAAAGCGAAGGCATCACAATTTGACGATGAACTACAAAGCTTAATAGCCTTACTGCAAGACCAATTTGCACGAACGCTAACTCACGCGCAAAGTTTGATTGCTACTGACTAGTTCCTCAGCTTCTAGGCTTAACGGCATTTTTAATATTTCGCCAAATACATTACTTAGCTGCTCAATGTCGTGTTGTTGATTAGCCGATTTCACCACATCATTAAAATGCGAAACAATTTCACTAAGTGCATCTAAAGAAATACTTAAATCGCAAAAACTATAGCCCAGCATGCCTTCAAGCCAGTCAACAGGTTTCATATCGAGCGATTTAATAACACTGGTTTCTTTAGCTATGTTTTCAATAAACACTCTACATGCCGATGTGTTTTGTACGGCTTTGGCAATATCTTCTACTAACATGGCTGGCATAACACTGGTAATCAGACTGCCTGGGCCAATAATAAGCATATCTGCGTTTTCTATTGCTTGAATAACACCTGGTGCGGCATTTACATTTTGAGAAAGGGTGACGTAATCGGGTAATTCTGCCAGAGAATCAATTTCGCATTCGCCAAATACTTTTAAACCAGCAGGTAACACCGCAAGTAAATCGGTAGGTTCATCTGACATGGGTAAAATAGTTTCAGAGTTTCCTAACATTGCGTTAAACCATGCTACTGCTTGAGTCGCAGAGTTTGTTTGCTGCGTTAAACTTAATAATGCTAAATTACCCAAGCTGTGGCCGTCGAGTTCACCGCCATTAAAACGGTGGTGAAATACTTGATGAATAAGTGAGTCATTATCTGCAAGCTGTAAACAACAGCGCCGTATGTCACCCAATGCAACAACATCTTGACTATTTCTTAGCTTGCCAGTGCTACCACCATTATCGGTTGTTGCTACAATCGCAGTTAGCTCTGCACAATGAGGTCTTATAGCACTGAGCATATGAGATAAACCATGGCCACCACCAATGCATACTATTTTCATGATTCTTACCCCTTATTCGTTCAATACTATTTAAAAGCATAGTCTGTACCAAAAGGTTAAGTTTTATAAGGTAATGAAATTTAAATACTTTATTTTCTAGGTTTAGTGTCTACACTAAAAGTGGGGCATTTATTTGCAATATGCGACGCAATATCAACGTGGAAAAGCAATGGCTGAATTAAATTTACAACAGTTACAGAGTGAACTTCGCAAGTTTCACTGTATAAATGACAGTCGAGCGTTGAAAGCGCAGCTTGAACATGTATTAGCGCCGTACTTTACTTTTAACGAACTTTGTTTAATCAATATCGAACATGACAAAGCATCTTTCGAAATGAGAACCACAAAACACCTTGAATTTGATGAACAATTACTAAAGGAAATACTAAAATCCAGTAACGACGAATGGTGTTTTTTTAATACTAACCATGTTTTCCTAAGCTCAGAGCCACTTAATGATGCCTTGATATTTAAAGTCGCCTTGTCTGAAGAAAGCATGCAATGTTTTGTGTTTTTTTCAGTTAAAGAAAGTGACTATTTTTCTAAAAAAGCATCAACAGCGCTCCATGTGCTATTACAGCAAGTTGCATGGCAGTATTCGCAATTAACACGTTTAAATAGGCAAAAATTTCATTCAACCTCGTTATTAACTCGCCTTGGAGAGCTGTCAGAATTATTTAGAGACTTTGCCAGTGAATGGTTTTGGCGCACCAATAAAGAAGAGCGGTTTATTAATGTGCTGACCACAGCTAGCCACAGTAATTTATATAAACGTCATTTTTTACATAAAAATTTCGATGTGATCATTACTCAGCAAGAACAAAAACAGCTTAAAAAATGGTCTCACTTTAAGCACCTTTTAGCCGAGCATGCTGAGTTTCTTGATTTTGAGTTTGAAGTTAACTCCTCACCATCGGCATGGGTATCATTTAGTGGCAAGCCACAGTTTGATGCGCAGGGTCAGTTTAGAGGCTACCTCGGAATTGCAAAAGATATCACAGTAAACAAAGACCGTGAGCAAGCTTTGCAATTAGCAAAAGAAAAGGCAGAAGAAGCGAATCTTGCTAAATCTAAATTTTTAACCGTGATGTCACATGAAATACGCACCCCTATGAATGCGATAGTCGGAATGTTAGATTTACTTGCTGATTCAAAACTTAGCGACAAACAAAGCCGCTGGCTTGATTATGCTAATTCAAGTGCCGATTTATTACTTGATTTAATTAGTGACGTACTGGATTTTTCTAAAATTGAAAGTGGCTCATTAGATTTAGACATAAAAGCAACCGACATCAATGCCTTGGTGAAGAATATTGCGTCACAGTTTTTAGAGATAACGCAAGGCACTAATGTTGTTTTTTCTACACAAATCAAAGACGGCTTACCGGATAAAATAAATATTGATAGTGCGCGAGTAGGGCAAATACTTTTTAATATTCTTGATAATGCTTTTAAGTTTACCAAAGTGGGTACGGTTAATTTTGTAGCAGATTACACTGACCAATACCTACACTTTGAAATATCAGATACCGGGCAGGGAATATCTCCTTCGCATATTGATTCAATTTACGATGCCTTTAAACAACATGACTATGGTGTAAACCGGCAGATTGAAGGGGTTGGTCTTGGCTTAAGCATAACAAAGAGCCTTGTTGATCTAATGAAAGGGGATATTAAAGTTGTTAGTGAACAAAATGTAGGTACTAAGTTTACTATTCAGATCCCCTATACGGTTGTCAGTGCTGATACCAAAGTAGTTGACGACGAAAACACATTAGAGCCTATCGCTATTTTGGTAACTGAAGACAATAAGACCAATCAAGTGTTGATTAAAGCTTTCTTAGAAAAGCTTAATCACCATGTCACATTGGCTGATCATGGCCAACAAGCTATTGAAAAGTTACAACAACAACACTTTGATTTAGTTCTTATGGACATGATGATGCCCGTTATGGATGGTATAACCGCAACAAAGTACATTCGTGATGAATTAAAGATGACCTTACCCATAGTAGCGTTAACAGCCAATGCTTCGCATCAAGATAAAGCAATCTGTATAGATGCGGGAATGAACAAAGTATTAACTAAACCGATTCGTTTTCATGATTTAAATAGGGCTTTGAGGGTACTATTTAGTCAGTAACAAAGCCCCGAAGGGCCTTTTACAATACCATAGCTGCAATCCAACCGGCGATCAGCAACGGAATATTAAAATGAATAAATGTCGGTACCACAGAATCCCATATATGGTCATGTTGCCCATCTGCATTTAAACCAGATGTTGGCCCAAGTGTAGAATCTGATGCGGGGGAGCCTGCATCACCTAATGCCCCTGCAGTGCCAACAAGCGCCGCAGTGGCCATTACTGAAAAGTTTAGTTCTAATGCCAGCGGTACAAATAAGGTGGCAATAATAGGCACCGTCGAAAATGAGCTACCAATGCCCATCGTTATTAGTAACCCAACAAGTAAAATTAATGCAGCAGCAAGTGGTTTATTCCCTTCCATAAGGCCAGCTGCTGAACTAACAAGGGAGGTGACATCACCTGTTGCTTGCATTACCGAAGCAAACCCTTGTGCAGAAATCATAATAAAGCCAATCATCGCCATCATAGCAACGCCTTTACTAAAAACATCACTATTTTGTTCCCACTTAACAACTCCAAATAAACTGAAAATCATTACACCAACTAGTCCACCTAATATCATCGAATTGCTAACACTTTGAGCTACTAACGAGCAAAGCACAGCTGCAATTCCCACAATAAGTACTTTTTTAGGTTGTTCGATAACAACATTTTGAGGTGTTTCAGTAAGCGGGTGTGGAGCATAGTCACGGCGTTTTTTATAGCTAATAAACACTGCGATTAACAAACCTACAACCATGCCAAGTGCAGGGATGATCATTGCCATGGGCACCTGGGTATTCACAATTTCTAAACCATTATCGGTTAAGTTTTTATGTAAAATTGAATATAGGTATATTCCACCAAAACCATAGGGCAAAACCATGTACGAGGTTGCCAAACCAAAAGTTAAAATGCACGCAATAGCACGCCTATCTAAGCGCAGTTTGTTGAATATCACTAGCAACGGTGGGATCAATATGGGTATAAAGGCTATATGCACTGGGATTAGGTTTTGCGAAGAGATCGCGCAAAGTAAGATAATAACTAAAATAAAATAACTTAGCGTTGTTTCGCCTTTATGGCTGTGCTCATTCACCTGTTTTAACAGGGTTGAAGCAAGTATTCGGGTCAATCCTGATTTTGAAATAGCCACAGCGAATGCCCCTAACATGGCATAGCTTAATGCGATTTCTGCACCACCAGAGAGCCCGTCATTAAATGCATTCAGTGTTTCTGATAGACCAAGCCCGGCAGTTAGACCAGCAACAATCGCACTCAGTGTCATTGCGACAATAACGTTAATTCGGCAAAGTGTTAGTACCAGCATCAAAATAACGCCAATAATTACTGCATTCATGGTTTTCTCTATTTTGCTGTTTTGATGGAGTTTAACAGAAGTCGTACCTGCTTTTTGCGGTTTTGATTAAAAGCCTGTTGCTGATAACGTACTTCGATGAATATTTGTTCAAATTTAGCTAGTTTGCTGGCAACTGTTGGCTTTGAGCGCTTCATCAAAGCGATATTTTGCAAAGGAGTGTTTGTTTCATCGTAGTGAATTTGTTGTTTTTCAGCCCAGCGATAAAGTTGCATCAGTTCAAAAACAAGGGGTTCAGAACTGCGAGGTAAACGCTTGCTGTATAAAAAGTAACTGGTAAAACAAAGTGCGAGAGTTACCATAATTACCAATGGAGTTAACCAAAATGCATTATTACCAAAAAGCGCTTTAAATAAGTTTTGTTGCGATTGCTCGTCAAAAGTTAAAACCCAATTTGTCCACTTGTAATCAAGCTCTTCTAATTTAATACGAAGCCAATTAATCGCTTTTAAGTGACTCCAGCGCTTTAAGCCAAAGTTTAAATTATCATTAAACCGTTCGCTCAACGCTTGAAACTCTGACAACGAACCGTTGAGACGCTCAGGTGCAACAACTTCAGTTGCATCGAAAACGTGCCAACGCTCATCGTAAAATACTTCAACCCATGCATGTGCATCATATTGGTAAATATTAAGGGTTGTGCCTTGTCGTTCCGCACCTAAGTAGCCTGATACAACGCGTGCTGGATAACCTGCCGCACGAAACATAAAAGCTGCTGTACTGGCGTAGTGGCCACAAAACCCACTCTTATTTTCAAACACAAACTGATCAATGGTGTTTTTATTAAGCATAGGAGTAGGAGTTAGGGTATAGCTAAATTGTTGCGTATTAAAATAGCCTAATAGAGCATTGAAATACGATTGTGCGGTAGTATTTTTATTGGCTAAATTATTTACAAGCTCACGAGTCTTGGGGTTACTTTCAACGGGAAGTTGTGTATAAAGCCGCTGCTCAAAAGGAGTTAGACTATAACTTACTTGCGTACTTTGCACAGCATATTTAATATTTTTATTTAGATTGCCTTTACGTTTTAGTAAACCGTTGTATGTGCTTGCCACATTATTATGACTACTCGTGGCAAACCCTAACGCAAAAAGCCAGTTCGATGATGACGGCTCGGCAATAACATTATATTCAACCTTAGGTTCTTCAATATTGACACTACGATTGTCGTTAAATTGTTGAGTCTTCAAAATGTCCGATACTAACCATTGCTGACCATCAAAGGCATCATGAATTAAACTGCGCCAATAATAGGGCGCTTGTAAGGTCGAGTTCGGATGCTCTTCAACTCTGAACACAAGGTCATCAGACTCTGCAAGCTTGGCAATTGCAAAAGGGTCAACTTGTTCAGATAAGCCAGTTTTTGCAAGCTTTGGCCCCGGAAGTTGCCAAAATGCAGGGAGTTTAGGTAGAAATAAAATTAAAAAAACTGATACTGGTAATGCGAGTAAAACTGTTGTAATACTTTGCTTATTGGCAGCCTTAAAGCTTTTAGGGCTTGATAAATAACCCAGAACCGCAAAGTTAATGATGTAAAGCAAGCTGACAATAAAGGTCTCTAAAATGCCTTGATAGAACAAATATACCGTGGAAAGGTTAAAAAACACCAGTAAACATACGGTTTGATAGTGTTTTACAGCTTTTGCTTGCAACAATTTAAAAGTGCTAGCGAGTAACATCATAGATACAAACAGTTTAACTGTATCGCTAATCCCTACAGTTACAAACAGAGCAATTAAACACAGTGCCGCAAGGATATTTGCCATCAGTGCAGTGAGTTTTTTATAAAACCGGTCTAACACGAGATTAAAAAAACTTAAGCCGACTAATATGAATAAAAACGAACTAGGGATCTCACTAAATAATAAGCCACTGATTGCTATAAATACGAATGATAAAACGGCATTAATAAGCGATAAATTCACAACTAATGCTCCGCTAAGGCTTTTAAACAAGCTGTTTGATGGACATCACCAGACGCTTTTGAAATTTTCTTTTTTGGTAAAGTTAATGAAAAAGCAATTTGTTGTTCTGTAAGTTGATTAACTAAAAAACATAGCTGACTTAAGCGATACTCTGTGTTACCACTTAGCATATTAAAATTAAGCGCTAACTCTTGAGTCGTATCACTGGTAAATTCTTTGCTCAACAATTGCTGTGTTTTTGCATAATGTTTCCATGATACTTTATTCAAAGCTGAGCCTTTAATAAAAGGTGTTAATTGATAAAATTCATCAGAACCTGTTTTAGATTGTGCATTATCACCTGCATCGTTCAGCTCTTCATGTAACTCAATATCTAAGTTTTCTGCTGATTTAGGAGTAGGGTAAACATAGATCACATCACTCGGCTGAATATAACTCCACACAGACACTAAACCAAATGGAAAGTGACTTATTATTTTTGCTTTTTCAAGACCGTAAACACCACGTTTAGTACAGTTAAGTGCTATTTCAATGGTTTTTTTGTCTGAGTCATCCAGCGATATAGTCTCTGACTCTGAGCCAGATATCATTAATTTTACTTGTTGGCTACTAGAGGTTGATTGTAACTGATAGCGAGCATAGGGAGATTTTGGAGCATAACTATTTATAGCAAAAAGATACTTAACAGATAAACCGCGCATATTCTTATAACCAGTGAGAATCGAAAACACCAAAATAACTACCATCAAATAGGCCATCGCCAAGATCAGATTGTTTTGATAATTGATGCCCATCACAAAGTTAAGCAATGCAATGAGTAAAAACTTCATGCCTAATTTAGAAGGTAATACATAAATGTTTTTATGTTGTAGAGAGATCTCACTAACGTTATGTTTATTCTTCAAAAATTTATTGAAAATGGATTGGCCAATTTCAGAAATAATAAAAGCAGGGCGCTTTAACATGCTTATAAGCTTACGGGCACATGATTTAATGCATAGCCACTATCTTGATTGTTCAAACCAAGGCGGTGATCAGTCACACTGCTAAATACAGCTTGAACATCCTCAGGTAACACAAAGTCTCGTCCTTCAATATAAGCCCATGATTTCGCAGCACGCGAAATAGCAATACTGGCTCTTGGCGATAAAGGATTAACAAATTGAGAGCTTTGGCGTGTGTAATCAACCAGTTCTAAAATATAATCAACAACCGCGTTACTCAATGTAACTGAAGATATTTCTTTTTGAATAACAGCAAGTTGCTCAGGGGTAATGCGAACTGGTAATTCATCATAATTGCGGTTATTCAAACCTAAAATTAAGCTTTTTTCTGCTTGTTTATCAGGAAAGCCTAAGCTAATACGCATGAAAAAACGATCTAATTGTGACTCAGGTAACGGGTAAGTACCTGATTGATTTACTGGATTTTGTGTTGCGATAACAAAAAATGGAGAAGGCAGGGCATGTTTAACCGAATCAACAGTAACTTGTTTTTCTTCCATGGCTTCAAGTAACGCACTTTGTGTTTTAGGTCCCGCGCGATTTATTTCATCTGCTAACACAACCTGACTAAAAACAGGGCCTTGATGAAAAGAAAACGCATGTTCCTTTGCATCAAAAATATTTGTTCCTAGTATATCTGATGGCAGTAAATCACTGGTGAATTGAATGCGTTGGTAAGATAACCCTAAGACTGCCGCAAGTGCATGAGATAAAGTGGTTTTTCCCATCCCAGGTAAATCTTCAATTAATAAATGGCCTTCGCTAAACAAACAAGCTAGAGCAAGTTTAATTTGTTGTTGTTTACCAAGAATAACAGTAGATAGGTCATCTATAATAAGATTGATTGTTGAATTCATAAACTACTTAACTTGCGATGGTTTCCATCATTTCTAGGCGCTTCATGACAGTATCGACTTTTTTGGCATTAAATGGTTTTGCAATAAAACCCTTAGCACCAAGTTCCCAAGTATTTTGCACATTCTCAAGACTATTATGGCCAGAACACATAACAACATGAGTATGTGGGTGATGGTCATTTAAGTATTCAAGGATCTCAGTGCCGTCTGTATTAGGAAGCTCAATATCTAGAAAGATAACATTGGGAGACTTTTCCTCAATAACAGTTTTTGCTGATTCAAAATCTCGGCTTTCTAAAATATCGTCAAAACCCAGACCAGTTAAAATTTGATTTAAATAATCTCTGATATCTTGCATATCATCAATTATCAAAATTGGCTCTAACGGTTTCACAAATTCCATATCGTTTACATCTTATCGTTACATCTCAAGTTGATAGTTTTAATATATGCTATGGAGTAGCTAAGCTCAAGAAACAGCCACGAATTAAATGAATAAGTTGATAAAACACCACTGCAATGTCCGATACCGTCTAGTATTGGACTTAGCAAACGCAGAGTATAGATGTGGTTATGTATAGATGTCTTACTTCCTATAATTTATATTATGTTAAATTGAGTTATTCCCGTCACTTTGTCGCCAATTCCCCGTTCTGTAATTAGCAGTTTAACTCTGGATCGGTCCAGTTTTGTGTGTCAAAAATTCACACTACTATTCAACTGGTTACACATACATTAGATTTAAGGAATTTAAATTTTGATATTTTAACGCTGGATCTTTTTTTGGGATTTGGTTTGAACAATTCTGCCATTTGATGGCTAAAAATTGACATTATTTGTATATGCTTATAACGCGACGCTACGTGCGTGGCTTTAAGGTTATCCCGCGAAAGATTATCAGAATTCACGTAGCGCACTTTCAAGATGTCACTTATTCCAAACGCTTGGTATTAGCTCACCAGTTTGGTGATAAATTCCAACTTGTTTGATGTAATTTTTAAAGTCCGGGTTTTCATCTACAATTCGATTAGCTGAAACCCAATCAATGTCAGACTTTTCTTTAGCTGGGATTAATATTTGACTGTTGTACAAGTCACCCACATCTAATAGCAAAATTCCAATACCGTGTAATGAGCTTAACATTTGCAGTTCTGGTTCAACACCATCAGCTATTCCAGTTGCGACAAGATAACCGAAATTTGCCCAGCTTGAATTTGATACTGCCTGAAAGAAACACTTTCGGACGTTTGACCGTGTTAGCTCTTTTTTCACTTCAAAAGACCACAACCTTACGGATTTATCATTACCGAAGCGAACACAAGTCTTCACCGTTTGATCCCAACTTTTATCTAAAGGCTCCATTGCAACGATATCAGGATGTAACCAGTGATTACCGCCAGCACCTTGGCTGTTTTTAGATGTCTTTTCGTCTATGCGATGACAGTATAACCCCATGTCTTTATTTAAAAATTCAATAAGAATTGGGTATAAATCATGTTCACTCAGTCTCAATTCGTCAGCTTCATGTAACTCTTCATCAAGGCTTTCAGTAATAGCTAAAGGCTTATCATCCCAGTAATACAGACGTGGTCTTGGCTTCTCACGCGTTTTTATGTTTTTGCACTTTTCTTTAGCTCTTTTTGTTCGTTGACCACCAACTTCTGCCGCTAATTGTGCTATCAGCTCCTCCTCATTAGCGTAATTAGGGTTCTTCATTTTTTCTGTCATTTCTACTGGATAGCGTTCAAGAAACAACTTGGCAAGTTCGCGAGCAGTTAATTTTTCACCTTTATGATCTCGTAATGTCTCAATTATCATGTCGACGCGTGTTTTGTTACTCATACAACTGCCCTATTCTTCTTAAAAGCTGCTTATAGCTGTGCTTCTGTAAAATGCTTACTTAAAAATTCCTTTTAGCTTTTCTAAGGAAATAACTGTTTTATCAAGCCCTTCATGCGCAGGAGTTTTATCTCCGTGCTTTTTATCTAATGTGTCAGATGCATTAGATGCAACAGCATCAATAGCAGCACCTAATAATTTTTCTAATAATTCTTCTTTTTTACCCGCGTGAAGGCTGTCCACTTGATTTTTAAAGTTTTGGTATGACTTTGCTAAAGCTTCTTTATGCGAATACTCTTGTTGCAGTCTTAAGGCTTCACTTCTTCTTTTAGATGCAAATAATGCTAACCATAGTACAGGCAAGATAACTGGTAGTTTATATGTAAGATTACTGAGCAAGTTCTTATAATCTGATACATCAATAAATTTAATTACAGAATCAACCGTCCAGATGCCGTCAATAGTTGAAATAAAGGCTGTAAAAGACAATACAAATACAGAGATATAGAAGAGAATTGAGTATTGTTTGATAGGTTTAGCGAATGACTTCCTCATTGCTCTGTATGCTGCCGCTAACCCAGCACTCGTAGCAGCAGGCAAAAGCTCTTCAATTTGGCTATTCAAGGCTTCATACCTTTCTTCCTGTTTAATCTTGAAATCATCAAGATGCTTCTTTCTATCAACGATTTCTTGCTTTAACCCTCCTTTTAAATTGCCATCTTCGTCCTTATTGCCCATTACATCTGTATAAAATAGCTTTAATTGTTTGAGTTGCTCTTCTGTTCCATGAAGTAACTCAGTAATTGCTTCACTATCATTTTGAGCCTCTTCTTTAGCAGCAGAGATCTGAGTTTTGATTGAATCACTGCCACTTTCTAATAGCTCTTCTTGGTAGTCACGAATTTTAATTAAATTTTCTTCTAGTTCATTGACCATCTCATTCATCCGAGCCTCTATGGATTTCTCAGAATCAGAACCTTCAAAATATTTATTCCTTAAAGTTGATATTTCTTTGTGAGTTGACTCAATATCTTTAAACTTTTGTACAAATTTAATTTTTAAATCTCGAAGTTCACCTGAGTATTCTTTAAACTCGTTGTAGTACTCTATTGTTTCATTTTTAAAGGATTTTAGACCATCAGATATTGCTTCTGAATAGCTTCGATAAGCCAATTGTGTCGCTCTAGCTCTCTTATTTGACTCAACCACATACGGCCTTACATAAGTCAAAAGGTTGTCAACATTTGCATTAGCGTTAGTTATATGACTTATATTCCTATCACTTAAATAAGCATTAACTTCATTAAAGCATGGTTGGCACTGTTTCTGAAAGTTTTGCCATGTGGACACAGGAACTAGTTCCGGATCAATTGCTTCAAGCAATTCATTAATAAATTTAACTACCTTTTTTAATCTGGCAACTTCTTCAACATCGGTGAGAACGCTATCGTCGTCTACTTTTAAATCAACTAAAACATCATTAAGTTGGGCCCATATTTTTTGAAACGGGTGTGTTTCAAATTGCTCTTGCCAACGACTCATTATTCAACTTCCTTATTTATTGTTATTTCGTCTGAGATATATTTTGATAAAAAACCAGTAGTTGGTTTAAGTTAACAAACTAACTTGTCCCTATAAATCTCTTGATAATGTTCAGTAATTTTCACCACCTTCCTAAGAGGAGGGATTTGTTCTACTCGCCTGTTGAACCAGCCTCTAATTTCTAACTATACATCGGTGTTAGAAACTCGCCAAACATTTTGAAATTAGGTTTATATGTAATATTAGATAAAAACTAGTTAGTGTGGTGAGCTTTTTGCCCTCTCTTTTTCACTTTTATTTAAACTTTATGACAATATACAGAATTATATTTCACTGACCTCAGGCTAATAAACTTTCATTTTCCCTAACTAAAAGCTCTTACAACACCTAGAGCTATTTAATGCAACACGACAGTTTAAAGAATGGAATAAATGACGTACCTTGCATGAGTAATTACGGCACCAATACGAAGATCACCGAGGTAAAATCATTGAGAATCATGCCTAAACTAATTGTTAGGTTCAGCATTAAAAATGCTGTAAGTGGCTTTAAATTTCATTGTCATTCCTTGTAATCTACCTACAACCACCCTAGTACGCATATTTTTAAATGACTATTTTATAGAACAATTTGCTTATTACAGCCGATGCTTTCTACAAAGTAATTATCATGACTTACTAGGATAAATCCGCCTTTAAAGTTTTCTAATGATTGAGCCAAGAGCTGTTTTGATTCAAGGTCTAGATGATTATCGGGCTCATCCAATAACAAAAATGCTGTACTTTCAATATTACTGACGATACACATGGCGAGCTTCATTTTTTCGCCGCCACTTAAATGTGTCGCTTGCTTGAATACGTCATGTTTTCTAAAGCCTAAGCTTGCTAATAATGTACGTGCGATGCTTTCATCAAGGGTCTTACAGTAGTATTTTAAGTTATCAAGCAAAGTTAGCTCTGCCTTTATTAAAGTAAAGTACTGATCTAAATACAACAACGGGCTATTCCTATGTATGTGCCCTGCTCTCACTTTTAACTCACCTGTTAAGGTTTTTAGTAGCGTCGATTTTCCTGCGCCATTTACACCAATTAAGTGTATTTTTTCATTATTGAATATTTGTAGGTTAATGGGGGTTTGCGACCCATATTGTAAAATTACGTTTTCAAGATTTAGTGCGTTGCGTTGTTTAGTGTCAGAATTATTAAAATAAAACTGCTGTTGTTTTACTTGTTCGAGCTGGTTAAGTATCTGCTTCTTATTACTATTAAGTAGCTCTTCTCGTTTTGCGGTATTTTTATTTTGCGAAGATAAATTAGCGCTCGCTTTATCTTTTTTAGCATCCATAAGCACTTTAGGTTGGCTACCAGATTTTCTTGTTCCTAGACCTTTAGCGGCTCTTTTTGCTGCTTTTTGTTTGCTGCGCTGCTGCTCTAATAGCAGTTTATTTTGCTCCTTTGTAGTATGAGATAGCTTATTTTCAAGCGCTGCTAGTTGGTATTTTTTTTGGGTCTCGTAATCACTAAAACCGGTGCCAAACACTGATAACCCCATAGATGTGAGTTCCCATATTTCATCGGCTACTTGCAGTATTTGACGGTCATGACTTATTAAAAGTAGCTGCCCAGTGAATCGTGCTATGTGATTTAAAAGCCAGCTTTTACCTTGTTTATCTAAATGATTAGAAGGTTCATCAAGTATTAAAATGTCGTGGTGTATGGTAAATAGCGACCATAATCTGAGTTGGCTTAGTTGACCGCCACTTAATGCTGTTGCACAACTGTTCTCATTAATACCATAAATGCCTAAACGAGTTAACTCAGCATAAAATCGCTCGGGCAGATCCCAAAATCCATCAAGTAAGTTAAGTTCGTGCTCTGTAAAATGACCGTTATGTATTTGCTGTAATGCTTTGAAATAGTGGTTAAGCCCTAGTACGTCTATAATCGTTTTATTTTTTAATGTGTGACTATCAACTAGTTGCTCATAAAAACCAAGTTGACCATTGCAAACAACATTACTCGACGACGGAATAAGGCGATTACAAAGTAGCGATGCTAATACTGACTTCCCTACACCATTTCGCCCTACTAAAGCTGTTGTTTTAGCATTTAATGACACTGAAATATTATTCAGAACTTGGCCGCCATTGGCGTGTTGATATGATAAGTTGGCTGCTTGTAATTTTGGCATACTGCCTCCTGCTATACAGGGACAGTGATACAATTCGTTTAATTATAAAGCGAATTGAACTAAGCGTATGACCACCAAAATGGTAATTGATTTATACTACTGACAAGAGTGAGCAACGCCTACTAGCCCTGTTGTTCCAAAGAAAAATGTAAAAATGGATAACAGGTTTAGTTGTTCATGTTGGCTATTACTCCTAAAATTATGCCCTTCATACTAGCCAGTTAGTATTAAATTGGCAACAATTTATGTTAGGGTTTGTTTGATATTGCATTAAAGGAAAGGATTTTGAAGCACGTTAACTGTCAAGCGATAGCCAATAACCCAACGCAAATAAAACTTAAGATAAACGAAAATAAACGTGTATTTATTATCAGCGATCTCGATGCTAATTTAGCTAAGTTTGAGCAAGCTTTAGTCGCTGTCGATTTTGATGAAAGCAACGATGTTTTATTTTCACTTGGTGATGCAATAGATAGAGGCAACGACAATTTTGCGTTGTTATCACGTTTTAAAGAGCTGGGTGTTTATATGACACTGGGTAATCATGAGCACATGATGCTTGAGTCGCTACTTGCCGATGATCATAGCTACTATTCACTATGGGTTGAAAATGGTGGGCGTTGGCATACTCAAGCAACCGATGATGAATTAAAAGCGATAACTGAGCAGCTTTTACAGTGCCCTCTTTCTTATTTGCTTGACTATGCTGGTATGCGAATAGGGTTGTCGCACACAGTATCTGCAGATTGGAATTGGCAAGCTCCTAGTGAGCATAAACCATATGCCGCGGCATCGTTGTTGTGGGATCGCACAATTGTGAAACAAACGATAACAAAGAAAAATGCCAGCATAGACTTTTCTGTGCATGGCCATAACACCACTGCTGAACCTTATTGGCTTGGCAACACTTATCATATAGATACTCATTATTTGAGTGGCAAGCCTACCATTGTTGAACTTAAACCACTCATTAAAGCATTTATGCAGCTAAATTCAGTCTAAGGTTGCAACCTGTGTTAATGCATGTACTTCAAGATATTGTTTATAGGCCAAACGAGCATGCCATAATTGCTCATTATCTTGCTGAATAAATATAAGTGGCCCTGAGGTTTCTTTTGCTAAGCGGTTTAATTTAATATATTCACTGGTGTCAATGATACCATCACTAAAATACTGTTCAGCGGTATATAAAAACACATTATCTTTATATACATCACTGTGCCAAATTAGCGAACGATACATACTAGCACTGATTTCAGTCGGTTTTTTATTCGACTTATATAGTTTTAGCTCTGTATAAATCGAGTTACCTGTAAAAACAATCCCAATTAATGAAAGGGTTGTAAGAGTCATCATCCATTTCATACTTCTATCCCTGTTAAAAGCTCTATTTTAACTATAGGAGATAATATGAATGATTTACCGTTTATTTAATCAATTGGGCTGGTTGTAAGTATTTACAAAATACTTAATTATTGTTTTATAAGTACCTATTTTATGTATTAGGTTTTACAACCTAATACATAAGTATTTAAATTAATGTAGTGCCGCGGTAAACGGAATTTTTTTACAAATTTCAGCTTCGGCTACAAGAATTTCTTCTAATCGGGCATCCACTTCATGTTTATCAAAATACTCGTACGCTAACTCTACAAATAGGTTTTTGTGCTTTTCTTCAGACTTTGCAATTGCAACATAAAACTCTTTTTCTTTGCCCGGTGGCAATGCTTCAGCGACCAATGAAAAGCGTTCATGCCCTCGAGCTTCAATTACACCTGCAACGAGTAAGCGGTCCATTAAAAACTCATCACGACCGTTTCTAAATACCGCACGAATTTGTTTGATATAGGGATCTTTTTGGTCATTACCAAGTGAAACATCACGTTCCATTAATAACTTAAGTACTTGTTTAAAATGTATCATTTCTTCAAGAGCTAAGTCTGTCATTGCTTTTACAAGCTTACGACGGTCAGGATAATGCGATAGCATTGACATTGCCATACCTGAGGCTTTCTTCTCAGCAGCGGCATGATCTTGTAAAAAGGTATCAAAATCTGCCAAGACACCTTCTGTCCACTCAAATGGAGTGTGATATTTTAATTCAAACATGATAACGAACTACTTAACTAACAATGGCGGCGATTTTAGCGTATTTCTGTTATAAAATCTTGTGATTGTAACCAAGTGACTTATCAATTTTGCCGTTTCTGGTGGAGGCAATTTTATCGGGGTGTTTAATATCATTCCAAGCCGTTACTTTACCACCCATATTTAGCTGCTCGAACTGTATATCTGCATCTGTACCTAAAAATGTCTGTAACGCTTTAGCGCTGTGTGGCTGTGCAACATTTAACGTTAATAGGTTGGCTTTTTTGTCTTTAAAAAAATTAAAAACACGTTGTTGATGTTGCTCATAGCAGTTAATCAAATACTGATCAGACTGAATATCTGCTAACGAATATTTACCAAATGTCTCAAAGTAGCAACGCTTTAAATGCGTGTTAAAGCCTCCGTCACTTCGCAATAAATTGGTGTGCATTCGGGCCAGCAGTTGACGGATCGAAGGTACCCATTTAGACAAGTCTCGTTCAAGGTTAATAAAGCGGCTATTAGCAAAGTGCGCATCTAATAACGGGAATTCGCTAAAAACAGGAGTATCAGCAATAACGTCTGCTTCTTTTAAGGCTGATTCGGTATACGCTGTGTGGGCCGTTTTATAGCCCAATTGTAAAAAACTATGGCACAGACTGGTAGTGCCTGTGCGAGGTAGGCCAATAATAAATATTTTGTTGTTCATTTAACTTTTTGGATCGGTAACCATAAGGACTTATCGCCTACAGGGGTTAGCGGTGGTAGTTCTTTGTTTTCTAATTCTACAATAATCTTGTCATGAATATGGGCGTTTTCTATTAATTTACCATTGTATTTAAAAAAGATTTCATCGAACTCACCGCTTTCTATCATTATGCGTAAGCCTTTATTGACTGCTTTTGCAACTTCGGTGTTGTCTTTGTTGAAGAAGAAATAGATTGGGCTGGTGTATTTCAACATTAAATGAGGCAATACAACCAGAGGCATTTGTTGCTTAAAAACTGCTAGTTCATCTTCAATTTCAAGCACAGAGCGTGGGAATAAGTCGCCCCGGCCTCTGTCGAGCATAACAAACAACGAATCAAAGTTTCCTGACGTTGATATAACCAAGCCATTGTCACGCAATATTTGGGTATCGGGCCAATCTTGTCCTTGTACAAAGTAAACTTTCTTTAAATCGTCGAGGGTTTTTAGTCGGCTTAAATAAGGTAGTTTCGGCTCTGTTGTGAACATTAAACGCCAACCAAACAAGCCTTTAAATATAGGAACACGAACCGGCAGTAACTTGTCTTCTCTTACTTTGTTAGTCATAGTCCAGGTGACATCAATATCACCGCCATGTTCAATTTCTTTTAATACCCTATTTTGACCTAATAACTTTGGTGCAGCAGTTAATTTGTATTTGTAGCCACTGCGTTTTAGTGCTGTATCCAACAAAATAAGTGGGTAATAAACTTCTTCAACTAAACTGGGCAAGGTTTTAGGATAAATTATATTTAAAACTTTTGGTGGAATAGTTGATTTTTTGACATGAGCTGTATCTTCTGTACTGCCGGCAACTTGATTCGAAACAAATACGAATGCAATCGTAAATACAACTCTTATCATATTAAAAAACCTGTGTTATTAATAACATAACCGAACTTATGAAGATCATTAAAAACGTTAAAACCATGCCAACGACGCGTAGCTGCATTTTTTCATCTGCTAATGCATAACTATGACAAAAACGACCTACTAATAACATCGCACCTAAAATATAAGTAAAATGGCTGGGTAACCCTTGATACTCTAATAAAAATAGCAGAATTAAAGAAAATGGCACATATTCTATAAAATTAGCATGGGTGCGGATCGCGGCTTGTAAACTTGCATCACCACCGTCTCCTAAAGAAATACGCTTAGCTTTACGGATTTTAATAACGCGAAAGCTAAGTTGAATATACAAAATAGCCAAAATAGCAGCAAAAGTTGAAACTATCACAATTTATTCCATTTATTATTTAAAGTTAGACGCCTAGCACTGTTTATTGCTAGGCTGACATATAATTTGCTAGGTTAGCTCAAAATCCTAATTAAAGTCTAACAGTTCTTAAGGAAGTGCATGATTACGCCAAGAAAAATAGCCGATAATTACCGTGAAATGATCAGCAGCATAGGATTTTATCCGTCTATGCTGTCTGTTTTATTTTTGACTTTTGCTTTAATTACAACAGCTGTTGAGTATTCTGATCCAGCAATGAGTGTTAAGAAAGTCTTAAGTGTATTGCTAGTAGACAGTGAAGAAAATGCACGTACCATCCTCAGTACTTTAGCCGGAAGCATTATTTCGTTAACTGTATTTAGCTTCTCTATGGTTATGGTCGTGTTAAATAGCGCCAGCGCCAGCCTTTCTCCTCGGGTATTACCCGGACTTATAACTCGTAAATCTCATCAACTAGTTTTAGGCTTTTATTTAGGCAGTATAATTTACACCATTCTAATGCTCATCAATATTCGTACCATAGGAAATGGCAATATGGGCATCCCTTCACTGGGTATATTTATATCACTGGTACTTGGCTTAATTTCACTGGGTTTCTTTGTTTATTTTATTCACTCTATATCCAGAGCTATCCAAGTTGATAATGTACTGAATGACTTATTCAAAAATACTAAAAGTGAACTTAATAGCATTAAAGCTATGCAGCATGAACATCCTGTTGATGATTTTCCGAACTTTGACGACTGGTACAGCATAAAAAGTAAAACGGAAGGTTATTTTAAAGGCGCTCATAGCGATAAATTGTGCGCTATCTGTAAAGAGCACGACATTAAAATTTATATCTCTGTTAAACAAGGTTTTTTTACTGTAAAAGGTTACCCTTTTTTAAAGTGCGATACTGATTTAACTGACAAACCAGAGCTCATTGATGAGCTACTTGCATGCTTTATTTTTTACATTGAAGAATATGTTAGCGATCATTACCGATATGGAATGACGCAAATATCTGAGATTGCTGTTAAGGCAATGAGTCCGGGCATTAATGATCCAGGTACTGCAGTAAAAGCTATTGATATGCTGAGTATTTTACTCATTTTGCGATTAGACATTTATGATGTGAATTATTCGCTTAAACAATGTGATGATAACCATCCTAAGTTGTTTTTACATGAAACATCATTTGATGAGCTGCTGCATGATAACTTCACACCTATTCGCAACTATGCAAAAAATGACGCTTATGTAATGGTTAACGTACTTGAGGCGTTTAAAAACATATTGTTTAGAGCATCTGATAACGAAAAAGCGACTAAGAGTTTGTTTATTTACTTAGGGGCGATTATTGAAGATATAGATACGCATATTAGTAATGAGTACGACCGTGAACAAATTACTAATATGCTAAAAGCGATTGCCCGTATTTCAGAGCAACAAGGTGAAAAGTTACTGGCGCGCTTTACCAGCAACAATCAATAGACTAATTTTCGATAAAATAAACTGCATAACTGCTTGCGCTAATAGTAAGCTCACCACCATTGTATGCATCAGGTACATAGTTTTCTGGTGCAGCATCTGCCATTACCATTTTGCTAGCGCGCATGTAAGGTTGGCTTCCTGTATCGAGTGGGCTGCTTGACGCTGTATAAAGGCCTTTGAGTTCAACCCCATAATCACTGGCAAACTCTTTCGCAGCTGCACGCGCATCTTTAATGGCTAGCTTTTGCGCTTGCTTTTGTAGCTCTTCATAGCGACTCGATACAAATTGCGTTTGATTAATTTCGTTGATACCCGCATTCACTAGTTGCTGAAGCATAACTGGGTACTTTTTAATATCAGTCAGAGTAACAGACAGACTACGCGATACTCTGTACCCTACAAATTCCTGTTTGCCTGTTTCACGGTTGTATTCTGTTTGGCGTTGAATTGAGATATTAGACGCATAAATGCCCTTTTCTTCTACGCCTTGGCTTTTAGCAAGCTTAATGGCTTTGGCCATGGTTGCATCAGCTTTGTTTTTAGCGGCAATTAAATCTTTATCTACTTCAACAATACCTACAGTTAACTTAACGTTATCAGGGATTGCTTTAACCGTTGCATTACCTTGGATATAAATATGCGGCGCATCTGGTGTTGCTTGTGCTAACACATTAAAACTAAGTGCGGCGGCCATAGCGGTAAAAACTAACTTACGCATAATACTGTTCCTTAATTAAAAACTCCGTTCATTATCACCTTAAAGGGTTAATTCAATATGAACAACCCCTATTATTCAGATATAAAAAAACAGGCATTAAAAGCCTGTTTTTTTTAACCACTCAAAGCGATATAGTTTAGATACTACGGCGCTTATAGTTACGGTATTCTGGAAGCCAGTAGTTTTTCTCGATTGCAGCCCATAAAGCCTCATCACTTAACTCAAGTGCCACACCTTCTTCCATCGCTTTTTTCGCTACTGCAAAGGCAATACGTTTACTTAACGCTTGGATTTCGGTTAACGCTGGTAGCAAGCTGCCTTTACCAGTGTTTGCACGAGGTGAAGACTCTGCCAATGTTTCACTTGATACAATCAGCATTGCATCAGTGATACGAGTAGCTTTAGCTGCGATAACGCCTAAACCAATACCCGGGAAAATGTAGCTATTGTTACATTGTGGGATTGGGAAAATTTGGCCGTTATACTCAACCGGATCAAATGGGCTACCCGAAGCTACAATCGCTTGACCCTCTGTCCACTCAATAACATCTGAAGGAAGTGCTTCTACTTGCTTAGACGGATTACTTAGCGGGAAGATAATCGGTTGTGGGCAAGATGCATGCATTGCACGAATAACTTGCTCTGTGAATAAACCAGGTTGTCCAGATACACCAATTAAGATATCTGGTTGTGCACAGTGCATTACATCTAATAATGATGCGTACTCACCGCTATACGTCCATTCACTTAAACCTTCTTTAGATTGGCAAAGCGCTTGTTGGAAATCACGTAAACCTTCCATACCATCAGTTAGTAGACCAAAACGGTCAACCATGAAGATTTGTGAGCGAGCTTGCTCATCGCTAATGCCTTCAGCAACCATAGTACTGATAATTTGCTCAGCAATACCACAGCCTGCTGAACCTGCACCAACAAATACCACTTTTTGCTCTGAAAGCTTCGCACCTTTAACACGACATGCAGCCAATAAAGACCCTACAGTTACCGCAGCAGTACCTTGAATATCATCGTTAAAGCTACAAATTTCATCACGGTAGCGTTTTAATAATGGCATTGCATTTGGTTGTGCAAAGTCTTCGAACTGAAGTAAAACACTTGGCCAACGACGTTTAACAGCCTTGATGAATAGGTCTAAGAATTCATCGTACTCTTCTTGCGAAATACGCTTATGACGAGCCCCCATATACATAGGGTCGTTAAGCAGTTTTTCGTTATTTGTACCAACATCAATCATCACTGGTAATGTATAAGCTGGGCTAATACCACCACACGCTGTGTAAAGTGACAATTTACCAATTGGAATACCCATACCACCAATACCTTGGTCACCCAAACCAAGAATACGCTCACCGTCAGTCACAACGATAACTTTTACTTTGCCTTTAGTAGCGTTACGTAAAATATCATCAATTTGGAAACGATCTTCGTAAGAAATAAATAGACCACGGGCACTGCGGTAAATGTCTGAAAACTTTTCACAGGCATCACCTACTGTTGGTGTGTAGATAATTGGCATCATTTCTTCAAGATGATCACGCACTAAACGGTAGTAAAGTGTTTCGTTGTTATCTTGAATTGCACGAAGATAAATGTGCTTGTTTAAATTATCACTAAAGCTTGAATACTGTTGGTAACAACGCTCAACTTGTTCTTCAATTGTTTCATAACGCGGTGGCAGTAAACCGGCTAAGTTGAAACTTTCCCTTTCTTTTTGTGAAAAAGCACTGCCTTTGTTTAATAGTGGCGTTTCGATCAGACCTGGGCCTGAATAAGGAATATAAAGATAATTTGGATCGGTATTTGTAGTCATATTTCCAAGCTTTGATGCGTCATAATTATGACCTGACATTATTACTCTTAAAGGCGAAATTGCAATGACAATTCACCTTGTCAGACCATTGAAGAAAATGAATTTTATGCCCTAAACGGCACAACGAATAGTATACATGAAAACTCAGCAGCTTTAAGGCTGCTGAGCTTGTTTTTAGTGGCTTTTATCACTTAAAGCGATACCTTCGCGGCGCGGATCGGCTGCGCCATAAAGTTTACCGTCTTTTACTTCAACAGCATGTAAACCAGAGTTTAAATCTAGGATACGAACTGTGTGCCCGCGGTTAACAAAATCAGCTTCCAAGTTCGCAAGTTCAGTGCCCTTTTCAAGGCTTGTATAATTGTTGCGATTAGTAATACGCGGTAAATTAATGGCAGTTTGCGCATCTAAGTTCCAATCAAGCACACCTACTACTACTTGAGCAACGTAATCAATGATACGACTACCACCCGGTGAACCGACCACTAAACGTAAACTGCCGTCTTTGTTAAACACCATCACTGGCGACATTGAACTACGCGGACGTTTACCTGCTTCAACGCGATTAGCTAAAGGTTTGCCATCTTTTGTTGGTGATAAAGCAAAGTCTGTAAGCTGATTGTTTAAAATATACCCGTTCACCATTACTGTTGAACCAAACGCCATTTCAATAGAGCTGGTCATCGAAACCGCATTACCTTGGCTATCGACAATCGATACATGGGTTGTTGAAGGTAGCTCGTAAGCATCATCTTGTGCATAAGCAAGTGAGTTTGGCGGAGTACCTGCTTCTGCGTGAGCATCTTTTTCAGAGATAAGCTTTGCACGACCTGCAAGGTAGTCTTTATCAAGTAATCCTTGTGTCGGGATTGGCATAAAATCAGGGTCGCCCATATACACGTTACGATCAGCAAAAGCTAAACGTGATGCTTGGGTAAAGTAATGCAACGCTTGTACTGAATTTGGTTTTAGTTTAGCCATATCTTTATGTTCGAGTAAGGCTAAAATCTGTAATACAGCAACACCACCACTACTTGGCGGAGCCATTGAACAAACCTCGTATTGGCGATAATCAACACATACTGGAGCACGCTCTTTGCTTTTATAATTCGCTAAGTCTTCAACAGATAAAGTCCCCGGTGCTACCGCTGAGTTTTGCACTGCATGCACAAGTTCTTTGGCGTTTTCACCTTTATAGAAAGCATCAATGCCTTGTTTCGCAATATCTTTATAAAGCGCGGCAAGTTCAGGGTTCTTTTTCACAGTACCAACAGCTAGTGCTTTGCCATCTGGAAAGAAGTAATCATGAATAACAGGCAGCTTGGTAACCCCAGGGTTTAATTCTTTAACCAGTAATTGATGTAAACGCGGCGATACTACAAAGCCTTGCTCAGCTAACTCAATAGCAGGGCCAAACAAAGTTTGCCAATC
This sequence comes from Pseudoalteromonas sp. MEBiC 03607, assembly GCF_004792295.1. Taxonomy (NCBI): domain Bacteria; kingdom Pseudomonadati; phylum Pseudomonadota; class Gammaproteobacteria; order Alteromonadales; family Pseudoalteromonadaceae; genus Pseudoalteromonas; species Pseudoalteromonas sp. MEBiC 03607. Next base: position 2,362,324 of record NZ_SRRY01000001.1, on the reverse strand, counting down.
TAACTTACCATAACGCTTATGGGCAGTGGCAAAGGCATCTAAAATACCCGGTACACCAACTGAGCGACCACCTACTACAGCTTCAATCCATTTCACTGCTTTACCGTGTTTATCTAAAAACAACGTTTCGTCAGCATGGCTTGGTGCTGTTTCGCGGCCATCAAAGCTGGTTAGGTTTTTTGTTTTGTTGTCGAAGTACATCATAAATGTACCCCCACCGATCCCCGACGATTGTGGCTCTACCAGTGTCAGTACTAATTGGGTTGCAATGGCAGCGTCAACCGCTGAGCCACCTAGCTCAAGCATTTTTTGACCCGCTTTTACTGCATAAGGGTTTGCTGCAGCGACCATGTATTTATCGCCTTCAACAACCTGTTTATGGGCAAAGCCGGTTGCGGCTTCAGGTTCGCGGGTTTCAACTTTTGCAGGAGTCGCGAAAATAGCGGTTGAATAAATTAATGAGGTGGATAGAGCTAATAGCGCTTTGGTTTTGAATAACATAAATAAACTTAATCCCGTAGTGTATTTGGCATCTTAAAATTAAACGTGCACAATAGGCGACAATCTCAGATACAACAAAAATAACATGATAAACCTGCCCCTGAAACTAGAATATATTCTGCCTCCTTTGTGTTTAGTACTACTAAGTTCTTTGTTTGCACTTTTCAACTTAAATGAATATCTTGAATTTAACCGTGAGTTAGTTGCAAATGGTGAGTTTTGGCGTATTTTCACCAGTCAATTCGTACACGCCAATTGGCCTCATTTAGGCTTAAATTGTGCCGGAATTTTATTAATTTGGGCTCTACACGCTGAGCATACAAGCCCTGCTCGCTATGCGTTTAATATTGCCATTCTTGCATTATGGTGTGGGTTAGGTGTGTGGCTATTTTGCCCAGATATCCATATTTACACCGGATTAAGTGCCCTACTGCATGGTGTGATTATTTGGGGAGCAGTAAAAGATGTACAAGCAGGCATGTTTTCAGGCTGGTTATTGTTTGCTGGTACGTGGGCTAAAGTGATTTGGGAGCAAATTGCCGGCCCGAGTGAATCGGTGAGTCAGCTAATCGCCTCTAATGTTGCCATTGACGCCCACCTTAGCGGCGCGATTGGTGGCACTCTACTCGCTTTGCCTGTCTTTATAAAAATAATAAAAAATCGCGAGTAACCTTACTCGCGATTTAAGGGCCGATCATTGTTTAAACAGTTAACCCTGCGTACTGTTCATACCCATGGACTTTTAATACCAGTGCCTTCAGTACCAACTCCCAAGCACTAAACATCATTATCGTGAAAGCTTCAACTCTGTTTTTCATACTTGGGCTATTATAAACTCCCACGCTAACGTAAACGCATCAAGACTTCGACCTACCAATTTTTCGTAGAATTGTTCTTCAAGTAGCATTTTCTCAGCTTTTGATGACTAGCTCATAATAGCCTGAAACGCTTCATTTGAAAGTGCACTAACTCCTTCACACCTATATTTGTTGCGGGAACCAGCGTGAAAAACATACTTATCTAAAAGCTTTTCATTAATACATTTATTAATCGAGTTTTTGCTATATATTGTTTGTCCAACCATCATATCAGCAGTGAAAATAATGTCGCTTACTTCAAACTATCTTAAAGTTTCTGCTAATTTTATCTGGTTATTATTTTGCTATTTAATATGTTTCATAAAAAATTGGTTATGATTTATCTTCTATATCAGATATTACAAAGCCCCGGCTAACGAGGCTTTGGATTCAAAATCAACTCAATCGTTCCCAAACTAAATCAGCTACCTTAGCTTCTTTCTCTAGGTCAAATTGAGACTCATGTAGAAAATACTTTATGAATGAACGTATAGTATTTTTTTGATTCAAAGATAACTTTACAAATAAAGACTCATACTCTGAGCCACCTTGTATATTGAGGCTCAAGACAGAAAAGATGGAATCTGATAAAACATCAATCTCATCAAAATTAGATAAACAAAGAGTCATGAATGAAGGTAAATAATAAACGAAATAAGCTGGAGCTAGTCGGTAGACTATTGCTGTCAAATCTACTTGACAACATTTGATCACATCTATTCCAAAGTCTTCCCAAGATTTACCACTCAAAATTCTTATAACCTCTTTGTCTTCCCAATCTAAATTAGGCCTATCTATTAAGGGGCAATTGGGTTGCTTTGTACTGCCAAATGCATATGACAAACTATCTAATAGCGCTAATTTATTCATTGAACTAACTTCTCATTTATTTTTGTAATGATTGACATTTACCATACTTTTCCAAGCATCAATAGCTTGGCTTCTTTGATTTGCACCTCCTCCCATGAAACACTTTTTATTTATTGTGTCTCTCGCTATTGCACACCTCTGGTTGGCGACCTCCCGAAGGAATAAATCGCCTCTAGACATGGATTGGGAACATCTTCTTGGTCGTTTGCATTCTTGGTTTACGTTTTGCTGTAGTTTTTGCTGTTCAGATGGGGAGCATTGACCGGGAGGTTCAATGTTATTTGCCGCAGGGCTTATTTTCAGACCCGCATTATCAACTTCACAACTTTCTCCTCATTTCCAAACCTTTGCTATGCTCGCGTTTGCCAAGATTATTAGTTATGGATCATTTTCACCGCATTCTAGAAGACGACTATCAATCCACTTATTTTATCAAATCCAATAAGCCTTACTTGAAGCTGAACCTTTAATGTTAACAATTGCTCTAATATAGTCACTTTTAAAGCATTGATACTATGTACCTCTCTTTAAATGTCTGGGGTTTACAATATTAGTGCGAATTGATTCTATGGCAATTTTCTTTTCTGGAGTAGAAGTCATTCAAAAAGCTGCATCTTTAACGCCTGAATTGAAAAAACAGCACTTCACTCTTACAAATGTCTTCACCTAGTATGATCATGGAGTAGTACTTTTTCCAAAAATTAATAACAGGAGATGCACCAAACTATTCTTCACATAAATCAAGTGATTTATTCATATATGACCGTGCTAAATCAACTTGTACTTTTGAAATTTTTTTGAAGTTTGAAAAGCCATAATCTTGAAATAAAAAAGCCAAAACAGAAAATTGATATAATTATATAATTATAAAATTCTAAACTTTCTTGGCTCTCCACTGCTTGGAAATAGTAATCAAATGCCTTACCAGAGCCACTCTTTAGCCTGAAGCTCTTGGCAACTTATAAATACTTAATGTTACTCATTAATGCCCCATTGAATCCAGCTTTATCGATAACACTTTCTAAATGAAAGCCTCTGTAGCTGAGGCTTTGAATTCAAATATCATTTAAAATTATTTTTCCACACATCTATTCTCTCTATACTTTTAGCATTAAAAGAGCGATATGCAGGGTGAGATTTGATATCACGAAGTAATATTCCAAAATCACTTGAATCATCACCAACCATATCAACGAATAATGTTGCTCTAGACATATCAAGATCTTCTCTAACGAGAACAGCTAAAAAATAATCAAGCCTTTCGACAGTAGATTTATTTTTAACATGCCTCTTATACTCAACCAGCATTTCGGTCTCCCAATAAGCGCCCGTGAAGTTGCTGCGATACATTGCAATATATGTGACTTTGATACTTTGATGAACTCCCTTAGCATAAGGCGCGACAAGATTATTCAAATGCCAATAGGCTATGGTTCCAACTAATAAGATAATTGAAAGTGCTAATAACACTATTTTTTTCATAATACTCATACTATTTAACCGTTAGGGTTCCGTATTGCGTGATATTCCCTGTTGGGTTCCAAAAATGAGGCCCTTTTATAAACTGAGTTTGCTGCGTTTTTGTGCCATTCAATAGTTTATCTAATTTCGACCACTGATCTTTCGAAGTGACAGTTGCACATCCATAGCTAGTAGAACCATAATGTAACCTAGCACCGCTTCTGTCATTACCGTTGTCATCGAAATAATCATCAATTCTGCTATCATTTTTGAGTAGGCCATACCAGTCAGGGTATTCAGGTCTAAAATTTGGATTATCCGTAATTAAATACGTCCCCTTAGGCGCTGCTAAATAAGGGCTGGTATTTGGCTGTTCTATTGTTCCATCACCTAATACTTGACCACCCGTAAACGCTTGCATACTTAAAGATTGGCCTGTATCTCTGTCTACAGCGGTTAATGTATTTGTACCAGTATCTAGTACAATATAACTAGTAAGCCAAGTCTATCAGTATATGAAACTGGGTTTTGAAGCACATACCCATACGTATTAATCCCACCCGCTAAACCAATCGGATCTGACTGAATGTAGCGTCCCAATTCAGGATCGTAATCCCTAAAGTAGTTGTAGTATAAACCAGTTTCAGAATCGGCATATTGGCCTGGAAAGCGTAATCCCATTGCGCCTGTTAGCTCATTTGTAGTCTCAATTAATTTACCAAAAGGTGTGTAGTAACCACTCCAAACAGCTTCTGCAGCGCTATTTGTTATTGCAATGGGTGCATCTAAATGATTTGTATGTATAAAATAAATTTCATTTGCTATGACAAATGCGATACGTTGACTATTTAAGTAAATATACTCTACCAGAGTTTCACCATTGCCATCCAATTCAGCAACCAGCATACCTGACGAATCATATTGATAGTAACGTTCATGGCGATTATTTATTTCATCCACAACAGTATAATTGCTATGAACAAAACTTAATTCAGCGTCATACCAGAAACTAAGCCAACTACCGTGGATACTGTCTAACACCCACAAAGAGCCCTCTGGCGCTGTACCTCTTTTTTCAGAGTATTTGCTGTCACTTGCTCTTACATTAACATTACCGGTTAATGTATTTGCAATTTCAAAACATTGCCCTGTAGATACCTCTAAGTACCCCCTTCCATACACCCAACGCTGCCTATTTTGATTTGATGTAAAACAAAATCCCGTCTAGCGCGACTTTGGATTCAAAAATTTAGGCTTTGCTAATAATGTCTAAATTTCTTAACGAATATAAAAAACTGTCCTTTTGTTTTTTCGTCAATTGATATAGAGCAGCTTACTTCGTGAGGAAAGTCACTTTCTACATCATACATACCAATTAAGAGTGAAGTTGCGGTTTTCCTATTAAAATCAGTGATTTTACTAAAGCCAGACTCTAACTCTATAGTTTTGTCTGCACAATTCATTATTGCTGACACATTGTGGTTTTTATTTTGAACAGTTTCACCGATAACATATACTCCGTATTTCCCTCTATATCGATGTTCTAAGTGTATGTTGTCACTTCTACTTTTGCCTGTATCAACCCAAATTCCTCCTACTTGCTGATAATAATCATCGGGAACATAAGTCAAATTTAAAAGCGTATAAATAAATCCACCTGAGAATGTTTTTAAATGCCACTTAGCATAAATATTTAATGGTGGCATAAGAACTAGAACAAAAATCAATATTAATAAAACCCACTTGAATCTCATCGTTCATGCCTATTTAGGTCTGCTAATACGTTATAATATTGGTTAATAACCTCATCAACATAGTCCTGACAGTTGTTAGTTATCACATTATAGTTTTTCATATCAAATGAGATTTTTGCTCGTTCCTCTGCTTTCTCATTAATGCATCATCGTATTCTTTATCCTTGCATGAATATCCACTCGTATCAGGATCTGCATAAGAAAAGCCACTATTTGTACCATCCTTATACAAAATTTGTTCGTGGAAAACACCTAAATTCATATTAGATGCACCATTAGTTCTAAACTTTCCTAGTCCATTTAATGGTCGCGTACATATTTTCGCTAAACAAATTGGGGCAGACTAAATATAGCGTCCTAATTCAGGAGCGTAATCCCTAAATTAGTTGTACACTAAATTGGTTTAGATCTGTCAAGTTAGAACTTAGATAGTTATAGACTAGCTTCATCCTATTTCAATTTGTATATTTCTAGCAAAAGCCTCGGTTTGTGAGGCTTTAAATTAATAGCTAATTCCAATATTTATTAATAATCTTAGGTAAAATTATAAACCACTGAAAATATCCACCGATAAAGCAACAGATACTAATAACAAACACTTCTAAACCAAAGCTGCTTTGATAATCTATAGTTAGTAAAGCTGTAACTAGATACAATAAAAACGGACCTAATGGAAAACTTAAAAGTCCCAGTAAAACTAGTATGAACACACCTAACTCGTGAGTTTGGCTGACATATTGAACAGATTCTAAAACAGAAAGAATGACTCAAGTAAAACAGGTTATCCATACTAGTTTCAATATCTGGATTTTTTTTAGATTCATACTATTTCACCTGACATAATCTTAAACATTTATTAGCTAAACTATCACTGTACTCGTGACAATCGGTACCATTTGGACATATCGATTTAAACTCAGCGTTAATGCAACTTTCGACATAAGTATCATCTTTTCTAATTTCATCACATTGTTTTGAGTCATAATGTCAGTGTCAGCTTTAGTTGTTGCGTGACCTAAACTACCTTTACCAAAAGGATAAGTGTTATCAAGAGCACTTGTAGGCGTATTACTTGAACAAAGCTTATTTTTACTTAAACCAACACGGATTTACTAAAGGTAAAGTTTTATTGGTATATCTCTAAACTTATTCCATTCAAAGGGCGTGTGCACATTTATGTTGTCATATTAATGATCACTGTACCTCATTTCTAAAAGTATTTGTGATATTCGATGAACTACAAAGAGCAGCATAATTTAGTAAGTGGTAGATTACGGGATTTAATTAGCGATAAACATTAAGATATTTTTTATGGTAAAAACAAGTTAAATACTTATATCTAATGGTAAATATCAATTGCTATTCAAACAAAAAAGCAACCCTGAATATCAAGGCTGCTTATTAGTCAGTGCTAAATTGTTCTGAAAGTTAAAGCGTTTCTTTAAACAACTTATAAATACGACGGTATTCATCTAACCAGCTTGATGGTTGTACAAAACCATGCGGCTCAACTGGGAAGATCGCTGTTTCAAAGTTTTCTTTTTCAAGTTCAATTAAGCGCTGTACTAAGCGAACTGAATCTTGGAAGAATACATTATCATCAACCATAGGCGCATTAATTAATAAATGGCTCTTAAGACCTTCAGCAAAGTAAATTGGTGAGCTCTTTTCATAGGCAATTGGGTCAACATCTGGATGATTTAAGATATTCGACGTATAAGGACCATTGTAGTGAGCCCAATCAGTTACCGGACGAAGTGCAGCACCTGCTTTGAATAAATCAGGTTGTGTGAATAACGCCATAAACGTCATGAAACCACCGTAAGAGCCACCATAGGTGCCTAGAGCTTGTGTATCAACGTTTGCGTTATCTGCCATCCAGCTTACGCCGTCTGCTAAATCTTGGATCTCAGGTGTACCCATTTGACGGTAAATAGCTGTACGCCAATCACGGCCGTAACCTTTCGATGCACGGTAGTCCATGTCCATTACTACGTAGCCTTCTGAAGCAAGTAGTGAGTGGAACATAAACTCACGGAAGTAACCAGACCAACCCATGTGTGAGTTTTGTAGGTAACCAGCACCGTGGTTAAAGATAACCGCTTTACGGTTTTTACCTGTTTCGCCTTCTTTATAATCAGCTGGGTAATATACTTTTGCGTAAATTGGCTGATCAGTGTGGCTTGAAGGCACAGCAACAATCTTAGGTGCGATTAGTTTCTTCGCTAAAAACTCATCAGATACCGTGTGCGTTAACTGCGTTGCTTGGGTATTTGCTTTTGCATCAGCAACGTAAAGCTCAGGCGGTGACATAATTTTTGAATGAGTTAGCAGTAGTTTGCTTTCATCTGGGCTTAACTGGTAATCAGTCATACCATCAAGGTTGGTTACTTGCTCAGATTCACCGTTTGCAGGGTTTACACGATAGATTTCGTAAAGACCTGGATGCTCAACGTTAGCTTTGTAGTAAATCGCTGAGTTATCAGCTGTTAACGTTAAGTTTGAAACAACAAATTGGCCTTTAGTTAGCTGTGTCGCCTTACCGTTAAGTGGCTTTTTGTAAATGTGGCTGTAACCAGACTCTTCAGATAAGTAGTAAAGCGTATCTGAATTGTTTAACCAACCAAAATCGTTGTATGCATAGTTAACCCATGCATCGTCATGCAGACGGTGCTGTGAAACAAGTTTGTTGTTTTGTGTATCAACAGTGGCTAACCAACGATCTTTGTTGTCCCATGCTTCAAGCATAAGTGCCACTTGTGAACCATCTGTGTTCCATTGGATTGCACTTTGGTCCCAACCCCAATCCATCATTAGATTGATGGCGCGTGGTGCTTTTTCAGACTTGTAGGTTTTGCCTTCACGGGCGTAGTTTTCTTTTTTAACAGCTGCAAGTACGTCTTCATCAAAGCCAGGTAAGGTATCGAATGCAAGGGTTGTTTGCTCGCCTGATTTAAGGTCGATGTAGATAACATCTGAGCTGATTGGTTTTTCATCAGCAACACGACGACGTACTTTCTCAGCCTTTACACGTGCATCATCGGCAATGTAATTAGGCATGATATCGCCTTCGTCACGCCATGAACGGTTCTCAGTGGTTACTGCAACGAGTGCTTGGCCATTTGGTGAAAGCTGAACATCTGCTAAACGTTTGCCTTTACCTAAGTAAAACTGCGCGTTAGCAATGCTGTCGTTTTGTTCGTTGATTTGTGCTTTACGCTCTTCACGATCTTTTTTGTTTTTGTGAGTCAGCGCAATGTAATCAATTAGTTTGTGCTGTTCTTTTGCAATGTAAGTGTCAGGCTCTTGTACACCTTTAGGTGCATCGTCTAGGTGTAAGTTTACTAATTCAACTTGACGACCCGTTGCTAAATCAACTTTATAAAATGCATTACCTTGACGAAAAGCAAGGCTACCATCAGTTAAAAACTGTGGTTTTGATTGCTGTGCGCTATCGTGAGTAATTTGAGTAATTTGGCCAGTGCTTAAGTTTTTAACGAAGATATTACCTTCAAATGAATAAGCCTGTTGCTTTTTATCTGCTGAATAAACAGCATTTTTAGCGCCTACAGTGTGTAGTTTATTTAACGCTAATTGTGATGCAGATTGGCTGTTAATTGCTTGAACGTATAAATCACGTAACTCATTGCCCTGTTGCTTTTGTGCATAAACGATGCTGTTAGAATCACCGTTCCAGAAAGCACGCTCAGGCTGACGGCCTAACCAATCAGGGTGAGCCATTGCTTGCTCTAACGTGATTTCAGCGGAACCTGTGTCAGCGGGAGTAACAACAACGGGTGCTACATTGGTAACTTGTTCTTCAGAAGGCGTTGAGGCGGTTGATTGACAACCAGCTAGCATAAAGCTAGATGCGACTGCGAGAGCCACTAACGTTTTATTAGCAGTGGTTTTGAAATTCATAGTGCTTCTTTAGGGTAATTATAATTCGCCTTATTTAAGCAGAAGCACTGATGAAATAGCAATTTTTATAGGATAAACAGCCAAACTTTTCCGTTTAATAACAGCTTATTTCAATGTGATATCAAGCCATACCATACGATGATCAGAAGAGGCATTGCGATCCTCAATTAATCTGAATAACTCAGAGTTTTCTGTTGGCCAAAATACTCCGCCGTCATTTATTTCAATACCATAATTAGATGGCAGTACGTAATCGGCTCTGGCTTGCCAATAAGCGGTATAGTTTTTAGCATAATCTTCTTTATACAATTCTTTAGCGCCTTTGCTTGTTGGCGTAAAAGAGGTATTCACTAATGGGTTTTTTAAAATCTGGTCTGTAGTATTTGGACGTGCCTTGCCCCCTTCTGGCGCAGCATTTAAATCACCAACAATTACAAAGCGGCTGTTCGCTTTTAAGCCTCCTTTTTGGCCTTTATCATCGTAAATGTAGTTAGCATTATTGATGTAATCAGCAATTAAGCGCACTTCATCGTGGTTACGCTTACCGTTGCGGTCTTCTGGGCCATCGAATACCGGCGGCGTAGGGTGCGACGCAAGTAAATGAACTGTTTTGCCTTTTATATCAATCGGTAAGTCCCAAAATGATTTAGAGCTTAGGTGAATCGCTTGCCATTCTTCAGTAGAATACCAATCATTACCTGTTTTGGGGTCGATAGGCATTTGTGCATTTGGCATATCTTTGTATTTGAATGTTTGTAATGTTCGCGCTTTATCTAAATCAATTGGGTAGCGAGAAAGTACAGCCATTGCATAATGCCCTTCAAAGAAGCCAAAGCCGTGTGCGTCACCTTTGTAATGCCCCTTTACACCATCGTTATCTAAGTCAAATTCGGTAGGTAAACCGGTGTTGACTGGTGCGATAAAGTAGTATGGGTAATCGATGGCAACCTGCTTATTTTGCGATACCTGCAGGTAGTTTTTACGAAATACGTTAATGCCTTTATCAGCATCAATATAGTCAAACTCATTGAGTAAAATAACATCAGGTCTTACTCGCTGAATTATTTCGGCAATGTTGCGAATTTGCTGGTGGTTGCTCGCTAATGCTTTGCTTAAAGCATCTTTATCAATAGCTTCGCCTTTTTTAGCATAGTTGGTTGCATCCATACTCACGTTAAAGGTAGCAACACGTAAATCTGCAGCCACTGCATTGTTAGCAAATACACCTACAGCCAGGGCTAAAGAGGAAGTTAATAAAGCGTTTTTCATGAAATAAATCCGTCTACTATAAGTAGTAAAATAATACTGCTGACAATGATCCATAAGATCATCGCCATGATAAAAGGTTTAATGCCTGCTTGTTTTAAGACTGAAATAGATAAGCCACTACCAATCAAAAATAAGGTCATTACCAAAATTTGTTTAGCACCAACATTGAGTGCATGCCAAAGTGTTTGATACTCAGGAAAGCTTGAATTAATCAGTGCAGCTGCTAAAAAACCAAATATAAACAATGGGATACTGGCTTTTTCATCTGATTTCCAAAAAACACCCGCGATGCTTGTATAAGGTATGATCCACATTGCTCTGGTTAGTTTAATGGTTGTTGCAATAGCAAGTGCTGATGCGCCATAAGCAGCGGAAGCCCCCACTACACTACTGGTATCGTGAATCGCAAGTGCCGCCCAAACACCAAATTGCTGTTCAGTTAGGCCAAAATAATGGCCAATCATCGGGAACAACACTAAGCCAAGGGCGTTTAATAAAAATACCACAGCGAGTGATATCGCCACTTCGTGATCTTTGGCTTTAATCACCGGGGCCATAGCTGCAATTGCGCTGCCACCACAAATTGCTGTACCAAATGAGATAAGTACACCGGTGTTTTTATTTAACTTAAATAACTGAGATAAAATTTCGCCAAGACCAATAATCGCGGTAATACTGACAATTGTAAGCACAATAGAGCTGCGCCCTACTTCTATTACTTGATTAAAATCAACAGCAAAGCCTAAGCCAATAACCGCTAACTTTAGCATCCATTTACTAAATTTTTGTGACTGAGCTGCAAATGGATTGCCTAAAGTCATAGCAAATAGTGCACCGACTATAAGTGCCGTAGCAGAACCAACAAATGGCAAAGCAGATGCTAAAAAAAGCGTAATAAAAAGTAATTGTTTTGGGCGTTCAGCTATCACAACGGCACTCTGATTAGTTTGTTGGTTAATTTATGTACCAGAGGTGCGACAACAATAACGGTAGGAAATGCCACACAAAAAGCAAAAGCCCACGCTTTAAGCCAAATGGTTGTAATGTTATCGATTAAACCAACGTTAAAAATGCTGATCACTAAAGACATAAATCCAGACATAAACAGCGCCATAAAAAAGGCAAACACGACTGTTCTAAATCGAGGATGTAACATAACAAGCTAATATTAATATAAAAATATTAGTCTATAGGAAGAAAAACCTGACGCAAGTGCTTTGAGACAAGAGGTACAAAATTAGCGAAGTTTGCGCGTAAGGCCAAAAATTAAAAAGCCGAGATAAACTCGGCTTTTAAGAATTTAAACTGATTAGTTTAAAATAAGTTGGGTGCTGGTAGCAGCTACACCTGGGTAATCATGCTCTGGCAATATTTCAGCAAGTGCTGCTAATCGCTCACCTAATTGGTGAAGATTATTAGCAGATACGTTGATATGTCCCATTTTACGGCCTGGTTTAGCCGTTTTACCATACCAGTGGCTTGTAACATCTTGAGTAGCAAGTACTGAGTGTGGAATTGAAGGCTGTCCTAACACGTTGATCATAGCAGTAGGTCGAAGCAATTCTGTACTGCCTAATGGTAAACCTGCAACAGCGCGCATGTGGTTTTCGAACTGAGAGCAATGCGTGCCCTGCTGTGTCCAGTGACCAGAGTTATGAACTCGCGGCGCAATTTCGTTTACTAATAACGTACCTTGAACATCAAAAAACTCAATTGCTAATACACCCACATAATCAAGTTCTTTTGCTAGCTTGTTAAATGCAAGCTCAGCTTGTTCTTGAATTGCAGCTTTTTCTTTACCTGCAACTGAAAGTGTAAGCACACCGTTAGTGTGTTGGTTTTCAGTTAATGGGTAAATTACTGTGTTACCTGCTTTGTCGCGTGCACCGATGATAGATACTTCGCGGTCAAATGGGATCATCTTCTCAGCAATAATAGAATGCGGTGCACTGTCGGTACCAGATGCAATGAAATCTGCCATTTCTGACCAAATTTGGTCAATTTGATCATCTGATTTTAAGCGCCACTGGCCTTTACCGTCGTAACCCGCTTGGCAAGTTTTGATCACAAGTGGCTTACCTAAACGCTCTACCGCAGCAATAAGGTGTGCTTTTTCGGTAATTAGCTGATAAGGCGCGCACTCAACATTTGTTTTATCAAGTAATGCTTTTTCAAGTGCACGATCGCCACCTGTTTTAATCGCCGCTTTACCCGGGTAAAACTTGTTGCTTTGACAGCACAGTGTTAGTACATAATCAGGAATGTGTTCAAACTCTGCTGTAATTGCGTCTGCGCTATTAATAGCTTGTTGTAATGTACTGTTATGAACTTCACCGGTTAATGGGTGAATGATTTTTTCACTACCCACATCGTAGGCAACAACATTTAAATCAAGGGGTGCGCCCGCTAAGCTCATCATTCGAGCTAACTGACCCGCACCTAAAATTAGAATATTCATATTACTCTGCAGGATTAGGGTTAGCTAAGATAGTGTCTGTTTGTTCTTTACGGAATGCTTCAACTTTTGCGAAAATTTCTGGCTGTTGGCAACCTAAAATTTGTGCAGCTAAAAGACCTGCATTTGCTGCGCCCGCTTCACCAATAGCAAGAGTACCTACCGCAACACCTTTAGGCATTTGGCAAATAGATAATAACGAATCTACACCATTAAGAGTTTTAGATTTAACGGGTACACCTAAAACTGGTAGTGATGTAAAGGCCGCTGCCATACCTGGTAAGTGCGCAGCACCACCGGCACCTGCGATAATAATTTTAATGCCGCGATCTGCAGCTGAGCTTGCATAGTCAGCAAGTAATTGAGGGGTACGGTGAGCAGAAACAACTTTAGTTTCGTATTCAATGCCGAATTTTTCTAGCATTAACGCCGCATGTTCCATCGTTGGCCAGTCTGATTTGGAACCCATAATAATGCCAACAGTCATAAATACACCTCAGTAAATTGTTTTCTAAAAAGCGGACTTTTGTCCTTATTTTGTGGCGGGTATTATATACCCAAACCACATCAAGATGCGAGTTTCAGTTGGAATTAAAAGCGATTTAGGCAAGGCATTGATTGCAAATAATAGTGGCTCTATTGTTAAAATCAAAAACGCAGTATTAATCGCTTTAAACCATCTCAAGATGCGACTCTAGAAGCACAAAAAAGCCATGACATGCATGGCTTTTAATCACTCATCAGCTAATTAAGCTTCTTTACTTGCTAGGTACTCAGTGTATGTACCTTTAAAGTCGATAACTTTGCCGTCTTTGATTTCCCAAATGCGGTTAGCAAGTGATGATACGAATTGTCTATCGTGTGATACGAATAATAAAGTTCCTTCGTATGCTTCAAGTGCTAAGTTAAGCGCTTCGATAGATTCCATATCCATGTGGTTGGTTGGCTCATCCATTAATAAGATGTTTGGTTTATGCATCATAATTTTACCAAACAACATACGGCCTTGCTCACCACCTGAAATCACTTTTACTGACTTTTTAATGTCGTTTTGTGAAAACAGCATACGACCTAAGAAACTACGAACAACTTGCTCGTCGTCGCCTTCTTGTTGCCATTGTTCCATCCACTGGAATAAATTCATGTCTTGTTCGAACTCATCAGCATGATCTTGCGCGTAATAACCAATATTAGCATTATCAGACCATTTAAATTCACCTTGTTTTGGTGCTAAGCGACCTGCAAGGGTATTTAATAATGTTGTTTTACCAACACCGTTCTCACCGATAATCGCAATACGCTCACCTACTTCAACTAAACCTTCAAGGCCACTGAAAAGCATGTCATCAAAACCTTGCGCTAAGTTAGTTAGCTCTAAGGCATTACGGAATAACTGCTTTTCTTGTTCAAAACGAATAAATGGGCTTTGACGAGAAGACGCTTTAACTTCTTCAAGCTGAATTTTATCGATTTGTTTAGCACGTGATGTTGCTTGTTTTGCTTTTGAAGCATTTGCAGAGAAGCGAGATACGAACTGCTGTAGTTCTGCAATTTGGCTTTTCTTCTTCGCATTTTCGCTCAGTAAACGCTCGCGGGCTTGTGTTGCAGCAAACATATATTCATCGTAATTACCTGGGTAAATACGAAGCTCGCCATAATCGATGTCAGCCATGTGCGTACATACTGAGTTTAAAAAGTGACGGTCGTGCGAAATGATGATCATGGTGCAGTCGCGTTGGTTTAACACGTCTTCTAACCACTTGATGGTGTAAATATCCAAGTTATTGGTAGGCTCATCAAGTAGCATGATATCTGGATCAGAAAACAGCACTTGTGCAAGTAACACACGCAGTTTAAAACCCGGTGCGATTTCAGACATAGGACCGTAGTGTTGCTCTGTACCGATGCCTACACCAATCAGTAGCTCACCGGCTTTAGCTTCTGCTGAGTAACCATCCATCTCTGCAAACTCAGTTTCAAGATCAGCTACTCGCATACCGTCTTCTTCGCTCATTTCTGGTAAGCTATAAATACGATCACGTTCTTTTTTTACTTCCCACAGCTCTTTATGACCCATGATAACTGTATCGATCACAGAAAACTCTTCATAAGCAAACTGATCTTGATTAAGTTTAGCAATACGCTCGTTTGGATCTGTACTGACATTACCTGAAGATGGCTCAAGTTCACCACTTAGGATTTTCATGAAGGTTGATTTACCACAGCCATTCGCACCGATTAAACCATAACGGTTTCCATCGCCAAATTTTGCTGAAATATTTTCGAATAAAGGTTTAGCACCAAATTGCATGGTGATATTAGCTGTACTAATGATAGCGGTACCCTCCAGCGGGTAAAAAGTAAAAACAAATCTGCGTGCAATTTTAAACTAAAGCCGCTTTGCACGCCATGATAGTTTAAATAAATCAACTCAGTTGTTTTACAAAATGACATACAGCACCTATGCTGAACCGCACATAAAATGAGCACGCTCACAAACGAATGTGAGCGCGCTCAACTTTCAAATAATCATTATAAAACAAGGAGTTTGTTAGCATGAGAAATAATAACACAGAACAGCGAATTTTAGATGCTGCTTGGTCATTATTCGAAAAAGAAGGGTTTTCTGACACCTCTACTAGACAAATTTCGGCGGCCAGTAATATTGCTGTGGGTACTTTATTTAATTATTTTCCAGATAAAGTTGCTATCTTAGAGGGCTGCTTAGAAAACAGATTTGCAGAAGTGTTGGAGCATGCTAAAGAAACAGACATCCACCGCCCTGCCCGTTTAAAAATAAGCCACTATGCACAGTATTTTTATCAATTCTATTGTACACACCATCATTTTTACAAACCTCTTTTCAGCGATCGTTTGTTTAGTGAGTCGTTTCAGAAGCAGCACATAAGATTGATGGAATCATTAATCTTTGCCGATCAACCGCATTTTAATAAAGTTAAAGCGGCCATTCTACTAGACTGCTATTTTATGACCTTATTGCACGGTTTATGCTCAGACAAACCCAATACAAAAGATATGCTAAAAACATTAAGTCAAAAGGTGTCCATTTTTTAGATACACTAACTTATTGATAATTCAGTATAGTGAACTCAAAATGAATAAATATTCCTCAAAACCTATATCTTTGTTGATTTTTTTCACTTTTTACCCTATTTTAGCTCTGATAATCTCCTACTTTTGCAAAATAACACTTATTAGGGACGATGTATAAACAAGGATTTCTATGAAAAGAACTTACATAGCAACATTAATCGCAAGTATGAGCATAGTCACAATTAACAGTCATGCTATTGAGATATACAAAGATGATAAAAACAGTGTCACTGTTGGTGGCTTTATTGATGCCAGAGTGATCAGCACTCAAGGTGAGACTGAAATTGTAAATGGTGTATCCCGTATAAATTTGGATTTTAAACGCCAGCTAAAAAATGAATGGCAAGCCTTGGCATTCCTAGAGTGGGGAGTAAACCCTGTAGGTAATAGTGACATTGTTTACAATAATCGCTTTGAAACTGTGCAAGACGAGTTTTTATACAACCGTTTAGGTTATGTTGGTGTAATACACGAAAAATATGGACGAATTACTGTAGGTAAGCAATGGGGTGCTTGGTATGACGTGGTTTATAACACAAACTACAGCCTAGTATGGGATGGCAATGCTGCCGGGGTCTACACCTACAATAAAGACGATGGAGCAGTAAATGGTACTGGTCGAGGCGATAAAGTACTGCAGTATCGTAACAACTGGGGAAATTTCCATATAGCATTGCAAACGCAATTAAAATCAGATGACTTTTATACCTGCGATATCGCCGATATTTCGCGTGCATCATGTCAGGCATTATGGGATCAAGGTAATAATGCTGCTCAGAAAGTTGAGTTTAATTCAACTTATGGTGCTTCCCTCTCCTATTATGCAACTGATGAACTTAAATTTACCGCAGGTGTAAACCGAGGCCAATTTGAGATTCTGTATGCTGGCGGGCGAAAACAATCAGTAACAGATCTAATTTATGGTGTGGGTATGACCTATGGTGATTTTAATAAACCTGGTTGGTATGCATCAGCGAATATAAATAAAAATGAAAACCATGATACTGATAATTTAGGTCGGTTAATTAAAGAAGCTGTCGGTTCTGAATCGTTAGTCAGTTACCGTTTCGATAACGATATCCGCACTTTCTTAGCCTACAACATATTTGATGCTGGTGACGATTACGTGATTCAACCAAACTTTAATGCTGATCCTAATGATGTGTTTAAACGACAATTTGCTGTTTTAGGTTTGCACTACTTTTTGGGCGATGACACTATTTTATACATCGAAGCACGTAAAGATTTTAGTGACTTTTCAAGTAATGATGCTGAGCAAGAAGCACAGATGTCACAAACCGAAGATGATGGTATAGCTATCGGTTTTAATTACACTTTGTAGTTAGGATAAACACTAAGCCCACTATTGTGGGCTTTTTTCTAATCTAATTGCACACTTTCAAGATTGTTCGCAATATCAATCAACGTCTGCTATTACTTAACAATCATAAAACTAAAATACGTCAATATTTGAGGTTGTTGTGTCTAACAAGGTAAAGCTAATTCTACTTTCATCAATATCTAGCGTTTCGTTCATGCTCTTTCACTGGCTAACAAATATCAGAGAATCGGATACGGTATTTGGTGTTAGTTCCGATTTATCGGGTGGTTTAGTAATGGGCTTTGCTATTGGTGTGATGCTAGTTACATTAAGCACACTTAAGTTAAACAAGTATTGAGTGTTTTTAGGAAACAAACGTTTAAACCCTTTTGACTCTTTACTTCCAAATAATGTGATTTTTCTAATTATTTCATGAGCTCCTTATTGGATCCTACACACTTACCCTGCCTATTAAAAAGCTCAAATTCCAAGCTATGCTGAGATTGAAATAAAGCCCAAAATTGTATGATGTGTTCTTTTTACTGTTAATGACTATCATAATGAATAATCACGTTCTACTTTAGCAATACGCGTTGTAAAGGCGCTGTACCATTTGTCTTTACCAAGTTGCTGGGCATTTAAGTGCTCTACGTTTTGTTTCCAGGCTTTAATTGATTCTAAGCTTTGCCAATACGACACAGTAATACCTAATCCATCACGAGCAGACTCCATGCCTAAATACCCAGGTTGTTGTTCTGCGAGCTCCACCATTCTATTCGCCACCTCTTTATAACCAGCGGTATCGTCAGATAAGATATTCGTAAAGATTACGGCGTAATAAGGCGGTTTTGGTGTATTCGCTATCATGGCTATTACTTCCCTCTACTAGGTTCAAAGCCGTCATAGCATGGGATTTCTGTGTTAAACGTATCCCAGTTTGCTTTAGAGCTCACGAAATTGTGACTAATTGGACGTTCGTTTATATCACTATCTAATAAACCTAGGCGAATACGTAAGCGGCTTGGGTCATCTTTATTTTCGCTATAAACTGGGGAGCCACAGCTACTACAAAAATAGCGAATTCTACCGGGTTTAAATTCAAACGCACTTAGATGCTGCTTGCCTTCTGTTAGGTTAAAACCATCTCGTTGAATAAAGCCGTTGGTTGCGTAAGCTGTGCCAGAGTTTTTACGACACAACGAGCAATGACAATGAATAATTGAGTCTATACCACCAACAATCGTTACTTTTACTTTGCCGCACAAACAACTTCCTTTATACATAGTCCCTCACAAGGTTAAAGCTTAATAGCCGCGATGCTTCCAAAAATCAGTGGCAGTGCCTTCGGCTTCCTTTAATAAGTTAAAGGATTTATCGGCAATTATATGGCCATTTAACTCAATAGTCATGCGCCAAATACCTACTTTATTATCAACAGGTGCCCATATAGTATCACCTAAGTAAAACTGCCAATCGTTTGTTTTAACGTACTGTTCACCCTCAAACGGCGGCATAATATCGCCATCCTCATCGGGGATATCTGGGTGGTAAACGCAAAATTTAATTTTTTGTCCTTTGGCCTTTTTAATGTTAACAATAAAGCCAAATTCAATATCTAACTGTGCAGGAACGTCTGTTGTAAATTCGGTGATTTGAGGTAGGTCTTTCTCCTTTGCATCCCAATGACTGTAAATGCCGTAACTTTCAATACTGGTAATTGGTTTGGCTTTTGCCATAGTTGCAAGCGCTCCTTTTTAAAAATGAGGCGCTATTTTATAGTAGCAACCTTAGCAGAACAAGATTGTACTATTATAGTAATTAGGTAACGTATTTTATCCAGTGAGCATCATGCTGTTGAAAGCCGCATTTTGTTAAAAGCTTAATACATGAACTATTATTTGGGTTAACTAAAGCTACAATAGTGTTTAGCGGGGCCGGCACAAAGGTTGTTAATTTTTCAAATAACATGGCTAATACCTTTTGCATTATCCCCTTGCCAAAGTATTGCGACGACAATTCAAATCCTAAAATACCCTGCCCGTTAATTATGTTAAATATGCCAATACTACCAATAACTTGGCCAGTACTTCGCAAAACAATAACCAACCGAATACCTTGTTGATTATAAAAACTCTCAATGTCGCCTTGAATAAAGTCGTAAACGTCACCTTTGGTTATGTCAGCGCTGTAATCATTAAAAGATTGAACATGAGGATCTTTTAAAATATCCCAAATTGCTTGGCAATCTTTGTGTCGAATTGGGCGTAAGTCAAAGGCTAAGTCATTGTGGCTTGACACGGTAATTACTTCTTTTTCTTTATGAGCTGACATTATTGTCTTACTATAAGGGCAAATACAAGCAATTAGGTTAAGTTCGATGAGTAAAGAGTTTAAAGTAATTCAACCTACCACTACAGTGTATTGTAAAGAGCGCGGCGAAGGCTGGACTTTAACAGGGATCACCAGCATTGATGAGCATACTTCTGTGATGTTCGATGGCGTAAGGTATACCTTACCAGCCCGTGAAATTGTTGAGGTATTATTACCGCAACAGCTCGAGCGAGAGAAAAACCAACAATAAAAAAAGCCAGCATCAAGCTGGCTTTTTCGTGTTTAAAATTAACGTAATGCGTTAATACGCTCATCAAGTGGTGGGTGCGATGAAAATAATTCAGCAACACCCTTACCGCTTGCAATACCAAACGCCATCATTGAACCTTCTAGTTGTGATGGGTGGTTTTGCTTTAAACGCTCAAGGGCGCTTCGCATTTTATCTGCACCTACTAGCTTAGCTGCCCCAGCATCCGCAGAGAACTCGCGTTTACGGCTATAGTAAGCAACTATCATACTCGCTAGAACACCAAATAACATTTGGAAAATCATATCGAATAAGAAGTAAGTCCAGCTACTACCACCCTCTTCTTCATCACTATTTAAGAAGTTATCAACAATACCTGCTAATACTTTCGCTATAAAGATAACAAAGGTATTCACTACACCTTGAATAAGAGTAAGCGTAACCATGTCACCATTTGCAATATGAGACACCTCATGTGCCAATACCGCCTCAGCTTGATCTTGATTCATGTTATGTAATAAACCTGTGCTCACAGCCACCAGCGAGTTGTTCTTACTTGGGCCGGTCGCAAATGCGTTCATTTCAGGGCTATCGTAAATAGCCACTTCTGGCATCGCGATACCTGCTTTTTTCGCTTGAGCTGCTACCGTCGAAACTAACCATTGCTCTGTTTCAGAACGAGGCTGTTCAATAACATGTGCACCGGTTGATTTTTTTGCCATCCATTTCGACATAAATAACGAAATAAACGAGCCACCAAAACCAAATACGGTCGAAATAACTAAAATGCCGCCTAAACTGCGATGGCTAATACCCAGTACGCTCATCACAATAGACAACACAATACCTAACACTAGCATTACCGCTAAGTTAGTCAGTAGAAACAAAAATACACGCTTCATAAAAACCTCAGAATAAACATACCAATTGTATTAACTAACGACATGGTTAAAAATCGTTAGTTAATAAAATTATCTGGGTGTTCTACCAACTCAGTTTAGGGCTTATGCAATTGGTTGCAAGAAACTAATTGCAACCAATTGTGACAGAGTATGTCAAAAGTAACAACTCAATTATTATGGGTTGATAGATAAAATTTCAAGTAAGGTTTTGTAAATTTTTAATTTTGGGGTGCCGTCTGTATACGGACTAATCGCCAAAAGCGGGAAAGGTAATGCAGATTTTAAGGTTTCTAAATTGGCGTCTTGTTCACGCATATTTGGGTCTACATGATTTGCAATCCAACCCACACAATTTACACCGAGCGCTTTAAAATGAGCTGCTGTCAGTAAAGCATGATTTAGGCATCCTAGTTTCATACCCACGACTAAAATCACATCAAGCTGCTGTGATTTAACCCAATCACTGAGCAAATCAGTTTCGTTGATAGGTAAACACCAACCGCCGGCACCTTCTGTAAGAATATAATCGGTATTGAGTGCTTTTACATTCGCATAAGCAGCATCGAGCTTGTCAAATGCCAGTCTGTCGCCTACTTGAGCAGCTGCAATATGCGGTGCAATGGGTGGCTCATAGGTAAAGGGGTTAACTATGTTATATTTAACCCCAATTGATGAGCTTTCCATTAAGGTTAATGCATCATCATTGACTAGCTGCCCAAATGCTTCTTCTGCACCTGCTGCAATAGGTTTAAACCCAACCGCACGCTGTTTATGTTGCGCTAGTAAGTTTAGTAATAAACTGGTGACATGGGTTTTTCCGGCATCGGTGTCTGTACCCGTAATAAAAAATTCTTTCATTTTTGAGTTAATTCTATTTTTCTAGTTCTAAAAGGACAACTTGATAGCTCACTCTAGCATGCCCATCAACCAGAGGGTATGCCTTACAAACACTATTAAGTGCCTGCCTTGTTAATAACCCATGGCGCTTTTGCTTAGTTTGCAATGAGGTAGCACCAATCGCTTTTATCGAACGCAGCGCATCTAAAGGAGAGTTATAGGAATCTATATAACATCTATCAGCTGCAAAATTGAGTTTAAACCCCGCCAATTTTGCATAATCAATAATGTGACTAGCACAATAAAACTGATTAATATGGTTTTGCTCATCTAAACAAGCAAAAGCCTGTTTGATCTCTTTGAGCGATCCATCTACCACGCAGCTTAAATAAACCTTGCCGCCTGCTTTTAGGGAGTAAAAAAGACTTTTAAGTAGCCCTTTTAAATCAGCAGACCATTGCATTGCAAAATTACTAAACACACAATCTAGCGAATTTTGCTGTAATGGTAGGTTGTCCATATCAGCACACACTTTTAAACAATGCGGGTTTTGCTCTGTGCTTAGCATGGAATGACTTAAATCCATTGCCAATACAGTATCAAAATGTGTTTTAAGTATTGCCGTATTAACTAATGGCCCAGCCCCTAAATCAAGGCAAGTACCCTGCTGATGTTTATTTGCCATCATTTTTAATAAATGCGCAGCCGCTTGTTTTTGTACATTGGCATGGCTTGCATAATTCGCAGCCGCTTTAGAGAACTTAGTTTGTGTTGTTAGCTTATTACTGTCTTGAAAGCTTAAAGGTACTTGCAGTTGAACACTCATAAACACTCCACTAGCGAATCAACCAGCTGTTTTATATCGTCTGGAAGATGTGCGCTACTTAGGGTTACCCTAAGTCGTGCCGTATTAAAAGGCACCGTGGGCGGTCTAATAGCGGTTAACCACACGCCTTTACCTTTAAGCTTATTAGCAACGGCAAGCGTGTGTTCTGCATCGCCCAATACCAAAGGCTGAATAGCCGTTGTTGATTCCATTAATGCTAAGTTATGCTCTTTGGCAAGCGCTCTAAAGTAGGCAATATTCTCTGAAAGCTGAGCGCGTCTCTTATCCGCCTTTAATAACTTTTCGAGTCGCTCTAGAGTACAACTTGCCATCAGTGGTGACATCGCCGTTGAATAAATGTATTCGCGATTAAACTGCAGCATGTAATCAATCATTTGCTTTGATGCAAGCAGGCAAGCACCACTACTTGCCAGTGCCTTTCCAAAAGTGATGATCAGTAAATCAGGCTTGATTGACTCACAACTCCCTAAACCTTGCTCACCCAATACGCCAAAGCCATGGGCGTCGTCAATCATCAGCCAGGCATTGTACTGTTTAGCGAGTTTACAGAGTGCTTCAATGGGGGCTTGATCGCCATCCATCGAAAATACCCCCTCGCTTACTATGAGCTTATGCTTTGCCTTTGATTTTTGTAACCGAGATTCTAAATGCTTAAGGTCGTTATGATTAAACCGCACCATGGCAGCACAAGAATGAAGGCCGCCATCAATTAAGCTGGCATGATTAAGCTTATCTTGGAAGATTGCCGATGATTGCGCCACGCTTTTATCTTGAAACAACGCTTTTAATACACTGCTATTAGCACTAAATCCGCTATTAAATAACATGGCGCTTTCATAGCCTAATAACTCGCATAAACGCATTTCAAGCTGTTGCTGTGGTTTATTATAACCATTCACTAGCGCTGAACTGTGGCTACCTAGCTGCTGCGCATTTATTGCGATAAAATCATCTGCAAAACCAAGGTAGTCATTACTGGCAAAATTTAAATACTGTTTACCTGCAACCTGAATAAAGCGCCCACTTGCTTGCTCAACAAGCTCACGCTTTCTCAGTAATGCATCAGCTTCTCGCTTAAGAAGATGCTCGGCAATAAAATCAAAAGCCATTTAAATATTACGCTTCGTAAAATAGTTCTGATGTTGCTTTATCAGCAACTTTTGATGAAAGTGATGCCTCTACTGCTTCATCAGAATAATCTTCACGCCTTTCTGGGTTCATGCCTAATTTTTTAATCAGCATCATGTCAGCATCTGCTTCTGGGTTTTCTGTAGTCAGTAGTTTATCACCGTAGAAAATTGAATTAGCACCAGCAAAGAAACACATTGATTGCATTTGTTCATTCATCGCCGTGCGACCAGCAGATAAACGGACATAGCTTTTTGGCATCATAATACGTGCTACAGCAATGGTACGAATAAACTCAAAATGATCTAAATCTTCAACATCTTCAAGTGGCGTACCTTTTACCTTCACCAACATATTGATTGGCACACTTTCAGGCTGTTGCGGCAAATTTGCTAACTGCATTAGTAAACCAAAACGATCAGCTGCCTGCTCGCCCATACCAACAATACCGCCTGAACACACTTTCATGCCAGCATCACGCACGTTATCTATGGTGTTTAATCGGTCTTGGTAAGTACGAGTAGTAATAATCTGTTGATAATATTCTGGTGATGTATCAAGGTTATGGTTGTAGTAATCAAGACCCGCGTCTTTTAATGCATGGGCTTTTTCATTATCAAGCATGCCAAGGGTCATACAGGTTTCAAGCCCTAACTCTTTGACTTCTTTTACCATTTTCTCGATATATGGCATGTCGCGATCTTTTGGATCAGACCAAGCGGCCCCCATACAAAAGCGCGTTGCACCCTTTTCTTTAGCTGCACGTGCTTGCTCTACCACTTTTTCAACTTCCATTAGGCGTTCACGCTCTAAATCCGTTTTATAATGACCAGACTGAGGACAATATTTACAGTCTTCTGGGCAAGCACCCGTTTTAATCGATAATAAAGTAGAAATTTGTACTTCATTTGGGTTGAAGTTTTCACGATGAACACTGGCCGCTTTGAATAATAAATCATTGAACGGCATTTCGAATAATGCTTTTACTTCTTGGTGGGTCCAATCGTGACGGACAACAGCGTGCTCCATAATAGTCTCTTTTCTTAAATTAATGGGACGGTATGATTGGCTAAGTCTACGAGTTGACGTAACATTGTCAACGAACAGGAGGCTATTAAAGTTTACATATGAACAAAAAACAACCTATTGATCTAAATTTTGACCGCGAACATATTTGGCACCCTTATACATCAATGACTAATCCTTTGCCTGTTTATCCGGTAAGTCATGCTCGTGCTAACCGCATTTTTTTAGAAACGGGTGAAGTATTAATTGACGGAATGGCATCTTGGTGGAGTGCTATTCATGGTTATTGCCATCCGGTTTTAAATGAAGCAATAGCCACACAACTAAACAAAATGAGCCATGTTATGTTCGGTGGCCTAACACATCAGCCCGCTGTTGAACTGTGTAAAAAGCTCGTTAGTATGACGCCACCCTCACTTGAAAAAGTGTTCTTAGCCGACAGCGGTTCTGTCAGTGTTGAAGTAGCAATAAAAATGGCTCTTCAATACTGGCTGAGTAAAGGACATACTGGTAAACAAAAACTAATGACGCCGCTTAAGGGCTATCATGGTGACACCTTTGCTGCCATGAGTGTCTGCGACCCTGTAAATTCAATGCACAGTATGTACTCTGGTTTTTTACCTGAGCATGTTTTTGTTCCTGCTCCAAGTGCTAAGTTTAACGGTGAGTTTAGTTCTACAGAGGCTGAAAACCTAGAAAACTACTTTGCAGCTCACCACCAACACGTTGCGGCATTTATAATTGAACCCATTGTGCAAAATGCTGGGGGTATGAATTTTTACCATCCCGATTACTTAAAACATCTACGCATACTTTGCGATAAGTATGATGTTTTACTTATTTGTGATGAAATCGCCACAGGCTTTGGCCGCACAGGTACCTTGTTTGCTGTTGAGCACGCCGACATAGAACCAGACATTTTGTGTATTGGTAAAGCATTAACGGGTGGCATGATGACACTTTCTGCAACTTTAACCACCAGCAAAGTTGCTATTGGTATTAGTGAAGGTGAAGCCGGAGTGCTTATGCATGGCCCTACTTTTATGGGTAATCCATTAGCATGCGCAACTGCCTGCGCCAGTATTGATTTACTGCTCGAACAACCTTGGCAAGAACAAATAGCACATATTAACCATGTACTCACAGAGCAGCTTGCTAAATGCAAACAACTTGATGACGTAGCAGATGTTCGTACCCTAGGTGCAATTGGTGTTGTAGAGCTAAAACGTAATGTTGATGTGGCAAAAATTCAACGCTTTTTTATAGAGCAAGGTGTGTGGATCCGTCCATTCGGTAAACTTATCTACCTAATGCCACCTTATATAAGTGATCTGCAATGCCTAACTAAGTTATGTGATGCTATATTCGCAGCTATTGATCAACAGGCGTATTAGGGCGTGTTGACCCTTTGTGATTAATTTTGCAGCAGTGTGTTTGGTATTTAGGCAAGGCAGAGCCTATGTAGTGTGGTTGTTCCACATAAATAGGCGATAACGCAGCATCAATGCCAAACACGCGCCAGTAAACAAGACATTAAAAAAGGAAGCTAATGCTTCCTTTCTTATTCATACTTTACCATTCAAACATATACGCCATTTTACTTATGGTTCGTAAAGGAACATTGTGTTCACATCGTTTAGCATAAAGATGCTGCAATGATTTATCTTTAATCT
This sequence comes from Pseudoalteromonas sp. MEBiC 03607, assembly GCF_004792295.1. Lineage (NCBI taxonomy): Bacteria > Pseudomonadati > Pseudomonadota > Gammaproteobacteria > Alteromonadales > Pseudoalteromonadaceae > Pseudoalteromonas > Pseudoalteromonas sp. MEBiC 03607. The sequence goes on along the minus strand of NZ_SRRY01000001.1, from coordinate 2,335,810 downwards.
CACCAACAATCACTTCTTTTACTTGATAACCAAGGGCTGTAGCCGCTTGCGCGTAGGCGATAAACTCCCACTTTTTAATATTGGTGTTATCAACAATTACCAATGGGATTTCTTCTGCTAAAGCATTAATAAACCGCGCAAGGTTCAAGTTGTGATACTCAGGAAGCTTGTATTTATCAAATTGATACACACCTTCGCTGTTATAAAAATAATCATCTGTTGCGCAAACGACATACTCACTTTCGTTACCAGCAACTAACTCATCAGCTAGGCTTTGCGCATAATATGATTTACCCGAGCCGGGTAAGCCGCGAAGAATAAAAACTTGTTTCATAGCACCTGTAATACAATAAAAAATAAAAACTAAAGGACAGTTATCCTGTTGAGAATTGTTAATAATGCCACAAAATAACCAATTAGCGCAGTGAGAAATTAAATTATCACGAATTTTACGCAAAAAACCGCTGTTATTTTGTTCAATTGAAGAAAAACTAGTAAAGAGTATGTCTGAATAGTTTTTTTATTTGATTTACGAAGGTAAGATAGTCGATTCAAGTGCAATGCACAGCATTATTATATTAGGCAACTTATATCATTGGAGTGAAGATGAGCCATTTAGCGATTTCAGAGCTATTAGAAGGCAAGGTTGCGGTTGACAGCCAAGTAACAGTAAAAGGCTGGATCCGTACACGCCGCGATTCAAAAGCAGGAATTTCATTTTTAGCCGTTCATGACGGTTCGTGTTTTGATCCTATTCAAGCGGTAGTACCTAATTCACTCAATAATTATGATGAAGTAACACGTTTAACTGCTGGTTGTTCAGTATCTGTAACGGGTATTCTTGTGCCTTCAGCGGGTCAAGGTCAGTCTTTTGAAATTCAAGCTAACTCTGTTGAAGTATTAGGTTGGGTTGAGAATCCAGACACCTACCCTATGTCGGCTAAACGTCACAGCATTGAGTATTTACGTGAACACGCACACCTTCGCCCTCGTACTAACATCATGGGCGCGGTAACACGTGTACGTAACTGTTTAGCTCAAGCGATTCACCGTTTTTACCACGAGCAAGGCTTCTACTGGATCAGCACACCTATCATCACTGCAAGTGACTGTGAAGGCGCTGGTGAGATGTTCCGTGTATCAACTTTAGATATGGAAAACTTACCGCGTACAGATAAAGGTGAGATTGACTACAGTGAAGATTTCTTCGGTAAAGAAGCATTCTTAACTGTATCTGGTCAGTTGAATGGTGAGACATACGCATCGGCAATGTCAAAAATCTATACTTTTGGCCCTACTTTCCGTGCTGAAAACTCAAATACATCTCGTCACTTAGCTGAGTTTTGGATGGTTGAACCTGAAGTTGCATTCGCAGATTTAGAAGACATCGCGAAACTTGCTGAAAACATGCTTAAATATGTTTTCAAAGCAGTATTAACTGAGCGTCGTGATGATATGGAATTCTTTGCACAACGTGTTGAGAAAACAGCTATCTCTCGTTTAGAAGAATTCGTGACTAAAGATTTCGCACAAGTTGATTACACTGATGCTATCGAAATTTTAAAAGCATGTGGTAAAAAGTTTGAGTTCCCTGTTGAATGGGGTGTGGATTTACAATCTGAGCACGAACGTTACCTTGCTGAAGAACACTTTAACGCGCCAGTAGTTATCAAAAACTACCCACGTGATATCAAAGCGTTCTACATGCGTCAAAACGAAGACGGTAAAACAGTGGCAGCGATGGACGTAGTTGCACCAGGTATTGGTGAAATCATCGGTGGTTCTCAACGTGAAGAACGACTAGATGTATTAGATAAGCGCTTAGAAGAAATGGGCTTAAACAAAGAAGACTACAGCTGGTACCGTGACCTACGTAAATACGGTACTGTACCTCACTCTGGTTTTGGCCTAGGTTTTGAGCGTTTAGTTGCTTATGTAACAGGTATGGGCAACGTTCGTGACGTTATCGCCTTCCCTCGTACTAAAGGCAGCGCGACATACTAATCAGTATCGCCTAGCAAATAAAAAGCCGCTCTCGAGCGGCTTTTTAGTTTTTCTTTTGTACAGATGTAATATCGACAACTCTATCTCCTTCAAAGGTGATAGATACTAAATACTCACCGCCAATTGAGCCCTTAAGCTTATAAGACCAAGTTTCTACCTTTTGACCTGGCTTTATATTACCGCCTGTATCAATACCTAAACTTTGCACGTCTTTGAGTAAGGGAGTGCCTAATTTATCTAAAACTTCGATTTTGCTCATATCTTTAAGTACAAGATCTCCATCAGATAACCTAAAACTGCTGCCAGCAAAGACTATTAAAGGACAGAATAAAAAACATAAAAGTAAAAGGTTTTTGAACATGGTTCTTGCATTAAAATAACATTGAAATGTGACTCTGGATTATGAAGTTATAGTTTAATTTTAGAATGTAAAATCCCTTTAGCCAATATCCGAAAGGTTAGATGAAGCAAGCATGAAAACTTCTAAACTATCGGTTTATTGAAAAACAGTTTATGTATAACGTCCTTTCCAGCTCGTGTTTATAAATTACCATAAAAAAAGCTGCGCACCTAAAAGGTGAACAGCTTTTAACAACCAGAATCGTTATGAATTACAGAGCGCTTTCAAGCTCTGGTAACACATCAAATAAATCAGCAACTAAACCATAGTCAGCGACTTGGAAAATTGGCGCATCAGGGTCTTTGTTGATGGCAACAATCACTTTAGAGTCTTTCATACCCGCTAAGTGTTGAATCGCACCACTGATACCTACAGCAATATATAAGTCTGGGGCAACAATTTTACCGGTTTGACCAACCTGCATATCGTTTGGCACAAAACCCGCATCAACAGCAGCGCGTGAAGCACCAATTGCTGCGCCTAGTTTGTCAGCAATACCATTCAATAACGCAAAGTTTTCACCATTTTGCATACCACGACCACCAGAAATAACCACAGGTGCAGCAGTCAGCTCTGGGCGTTCTGATTCAGTTTGTTCTTCTGATACAAACTCACTCAAACCAACAGAGCCTTTACCTGTAACGCTTGTTACAGCTACCGGTGCTTGTTCTAATGCAATATCAAAGCTACTAGCACGAACAGTGATTACTTTTTTGCTATCCAGAGATTTAACTGTGGCAATCGCATTACCTGCATAAATAGGACGTTTAAATGTATCAGCATCAATCACATCGATGATTTCAGAGATTTGCGCAACATCTAAAAGTGCTGCAACACGTGGCATAAAATTTTTACCCGTTGTTGTAGCGCTCGCGACAATGTGTGAATAGTTATCTGCTAAAGATAAAACCAGATCCGCTAGGTTTTCAGCAAGCTGATGTGCGTAAGCGGCATCATCAGCAATCAGGACGCTGCTAACACCTGCAATAGATGCTGCTTGCTCACTCATTGCAGATAAGTTTTCGCCTGCAATGAGTAAATCTACATCAAAGCCTAGTTTAACAGCAGCAGTAATCGTTTTATTGGTTTCAGGCTTTAGAACACCTTTGTCGTGTTCGGCTATCACTAATGTTTTCATTTAGATCACCTTCGCTTCTGTTTTTAACTTTTCTACCAATGTCGCAACATCTTCAACGATAATGCCACCACTGCGTTTTTCTGGCTCGTTTACTTCAACCAGCTGCACGCGAGGCGTAAGGTCTACACCTAAGCTATCAGCAGCAATCACATCAAGTGGTTTACGTTTTGCCTTCATAATGTTTGGCAATGAAGCGTAACGTGGTTCATTCAAACGTAAATCTGTCGTTACGATAGCAGGTAGTTTAAGAGCGACTGTTTGTAAGCCACCGTCCACTTCACGCGTTACATTAACTGTACCCGCTTGTACATCTACTTTAGATGCAAAGGTACCTTGGCCACGACCTGTTAAAGCAGCAAGCATTTGACCGGTTTGATTGTTGTCAGAGTCAATCGATTGCTTACCTAAAATAACTAGCTCCGGTGATTCTTGCTCTACAATCTTGCTCAGTAATTTAGCAACATGTAAAGACTCGAGCTTTTCTTCTGTTTCAATATGAATGGCTTTATCGGCACCGAGTGCTAAGGCCGTACGTAATTGCTCTTGACATGATTTATTACCAATAGTCACAGCAACAACCTCAGTGGCCGTCCCTGCTTCTTTTAAACGAATAGCTTCTTCAATTGCAATTTCACAAAACGGGTTCATCGCCATTTTTACATTAGCTAGATCAACATCCGTTTTATCGGCTTTAACGCGTGCTTTGACGTTGTAGTCAATTACTCTTTTAATTGGAACGAGGACTTTCATCGTGACTCCATCAATTGTGTGTTCTCAAAGTTGACCTTCGCGTCAACTTATTTATTTTATGAATTCAGACTACTTCCTGTTGACGTAAACGTCAACCTAAAATAACCTTAAAGTATTCACAGCCTGTAACGTTTCATTTGCAAGTATGAAATAAGGTTCTTTACAGCAGGTCCGTCACCGAGAAGAGGTTTATATGGTCGAACGCGAAACCATGGAATTTGATGTAGTCATCGTAGGCGCAGGCCCAGCAGGTTTATCAACTGCGATTAGATTGGCTCAACAAGCACAAGAAAAACAACAAGAATTAATGATCTGTGTGGTAGAAAAAGGCTCTGAGGTGGGCGCGCACATTTTATCTGGTGCCGTTTTTGAAACCAAAGCACTCGATGAATTACTACCCGATTGGCAGTCATTAGGCGCTCCGGTTACTACAAAAGTAACGCAAGATGATATTTACTGGTTTAATAACAGTGAAAAAGCCACCAGCATCCCCCACTTTGCGAGTCCTAAAACATTCCATAACGAGGGCAATTACATTGTTTCTATGGGTAATGTATGTCGCTTTTTAGCTGAACAAGCTGAAAACTTAGGGGTAGAAATATTCCCAGGCTTTAGTGCGCATTCTTTAATCATTGAAGACGAGACAGTAAAAGGCATTATCACTGGCGATATGGGCCTTGATAAAGACGGCAACGAAAAAGACGGTTATATGCCGGGTATGGAGCTTAGAGCAAAATACACCGTATTTGCTGAAGGCTGCCGAGGTCATTTAGGTAAAGAGTTAATCAAACACTTTGCCCTTGATAAAGATTCGTCACCACAGCATTACGGTTTAGGGTTCAAAGAAATATGGCAAATCGACCCGAGTAAACATAAAGAAGGCACCGTTGTACATGGCACAGGCTGGCCATTAACCGGCGATACCAGTGGTGGTGCGTTTATGTATCACAGCGACAACAACCAAGTAGTCGTAGGCTTAATTGTTGACCTTAACTACTCAAACCCACATTTAAGCCCGTTTGATGAATTCCAACGTATGAAGCATCACCCTGTCTTTAAAGATGTATTAGAAGGCGGTGAGCGTATAGCCTATGGTGCAAGAGCAATAGCCAAAGGTGGCCTGCGATCATTACCAAAAATGCACTTCCCGGGTGGTTTACTTGTTGGTTGTGATGCCGGCACATTAAACTTTGCCAAGATCAAAGGTAACCATACCGCAATGAAATCAGGCATGGTCGCTGCTGATGTGATTGTAGCAGCCCTTAGCGACGGAAAAGAAAATACCGATTTAGCAGAATATAAAACGGCCTTTGAACAAAGCTGGGCGTATAAAGAGCTCTATCAATCGCGTAATTTTGGCCCTGTTATCCACAAATTGGGTAAGTTCTTAGGGGGTGCTTATAACACTCTAGACCAAAACCTATTTGGTGGCAGCTTACCGTTTAACTTTGAAGATAACATGCCAGATCATGCCACCTTAGTTACTGCTGATCAGGCCGAAAAAATCGACTACCCAAAAGCAGATGGCAAACTAAGCTTCGATAAACTTTCATCGGTGTTTTTATCAAATACCAATCATGAAGAATCGCAACCATGCCATTTAAAGCTAAAAGATAACTCGATTCCAATTACAGTGAATTTGGTGCAATTTGATGAACCAGCGCAACGCTACTGCCCTGCTGGTGTATACGAAATACAAGAAGTCGAAGGTGAAAAACAGTTTGTGATTAATTCGCAAAACTGTGTGCACTGTAAAACCTGTGACATAAAAGACCCAAGTCAAAACATTACTTGGGTAACACCTGAGGGAGCTGGCGGACCAAACTACCCAAATATGTAATAACTAACGTTACTCATTTAATTAAAATTCATCCTAAATTGCAGGGGCTTCGGCCCCTTTTTTAGGCTATGCTTAAGGTCTGTTTACCTTTACAGATTAAGACGTTAAAGGTGAACTGATATTAGTCGTGATTAAAAGTGAGTAAAATATGCCGTCTTCAAGTGTGACCTTTCGTTTTTTAGCTGAACCTACCGATGTAAATTTTGGCGGTAAGGTTCATGGTGGTGTGGTAATGAAGTGGATTGACCAAGCTGGCTACGCCTGTGCTGCAGGTTGGAGTGGTCATTACTGCGTCACTGTTTCAGTAGCGGGTGTAAAGTTTCAGCGCCCTATTTTGGTTGGACAAATTGTCGAAGTTAAAGCCAGTATTGCTCACACAGGTAAAACCAGCATGCAAATCTTTATTCAAGTCCGCTGTGGTGACCCAAAAACACAAAACCTAGTTGAAACCAATCATTGTGTTATTAGTTTTATTGCGATGGATGAAGCAGGTTACCCAATCGAAGTACCTTCTTATACCGCTGTGACTGACGAAGAAAAGAAAATTGAAAACTATGCGATAAAAATGAAAGAGATCGCAATAGAAACAGAAACCCTTTTGCAAAAAGCGTAAAAAAACACTGATTTAAAAACTGCACCTAGTAACTTCTACAGAGTACCCTGAAATTGTTACGACTGCCAAACTGAACGCCTGTTTACAGTTTCAACAACCTGGTCATAAAATCGCTTAATAAAGCCTAAAAACAATACTTTAGGCTTTATTTTTGCGTTGGCATTGCCATTGCAATACTCCTAGTGAATGACGCGAAACATTCGTTTTTTATTTTATAAAGGAGCTATTAAATGATTAAAGCAATTTCAATGTCTGCACTTTCTTTAGCACTACTAGGTTTTAACAATGCTGCACATGCAGATATTACCGAAATGGATTCTCCGCGTATTTATACCGGTATCGGCTACGGTCAATATTCTTTTGAGTTTGAAGACAACGAAAATGACACTGACTTCGATGATGATTCACAAATGCTAAAAGGCTATATTGGTACGCAATTTAATAAATACCTAAGCCTTGAACTTGCATACCAAAACTTTGATGAAGTAAGCGATATCGATTCTAAAGCTGAAATTGACGGTGTTTCACTGGCTGCACGGTTAGCAGCGCCGATTACAGAAAGTTTTTCTGTCTATGCCAAAGGTGGCTGGCTAGAGTGGGACGCTGAAATTGAGCAAGACTTAGGTGAACTTGGCAGCATTAGTGCCGACACTGATGGTGGTGATGTATTTTATGGTGCAGGTATTGAGTATGCTTTCACTACGAATATGCAAGTACGTTTGGAATATGAGCGCTATGAATTAGAAGATGATATTGACCCAGATATGGATGTAGCGTCTGTATCATTCCAATACATGTTTTAATTTAGACTGCACAGTCTAAATATTAAAAGGCAGTCTCGACTGCCTTTTTTTGTGTTTGCATGTAAAATGTCGGCAGATTATCTTAACGACAATGCACAATGAGCGAATACCAATTAACTGCCGTCGGCCACATTCAATCTCCTTACAAACAAAAATTTGCTATACCGCGCCAACCTCGTTTGGTACCTGAAGCGAAAGCAAAGCTGGTATTCAGCAGAGATTTTAACCGCGAAGAGTTTGTTCGCGGCCTCGATGAATTCAGCCATATTTGGTTATTATTCAGATTTCACGAAACCGCTGATAAAGGCTACTCAGCAATGGTAAGACCCCCGCGTCTTGGCGGTAATGAGCGTAAAGGTGTATTTGCAACACGCGCAACCTTTCGCCCAAACGCAATTGGCATGAGTGCTGTTAAACTGCAAGGCATCGAATATAAAAATGGTCAATTAAGCTTATTACTGTCAGGTATCGATTTGCTCGATGGCACACCAATATTAGATATTAAGCCTTATTTACCTTACTCAGATGCGATGACTGATGCCACAGCAGGCTTTGCCGATACCCGACCAGAAACCGATATGAGTGTCGAATTTAGCGATGAAGCCCTAGCCTTTATCGAAAAACAAACTGAACAACCTGAATTAAAAGCGTTTATAAGCAATGTATTAAAGCAAGATCCTCGCCCGGCATACAAAAAGCAACGTGATTCAGAGCAAAGCTACGGCATGACCTTATATGACTTTAATATTCGTTGGCATGTTAAAGATAACCACAATACAGTGATCAGCATTGAAAAATGCTAGCTTTTTTTACACATAGCGCTTTAGTGTCAGTGATTCCACTGGTAAACTGAGCGCCTTGTTACTACTCAAACGTCTTGAGTAAACGATAATAATTTTAACACTACTTGGAATAGAGATGCGTACCAGTCAATATATACTCGCAACACTTAAAGAAACTCCGTCTGATGCAGAAATTGTTTCTCATCAATTAATGCTACGAGCAGGCATGATCCGCCGCGTTGCGTCGGGTTTGTATACATGGTTGCCCTCTGGTTTACGCGTACTTAAAAAAGTAGAAAACATTGTACGTGAAGAAATGGATAAAGCTGGCGCTATCGAAATGTTAATGCCAATTATCCAACCTGCTGATCTTTGGGAAGAGTCTGGTCGTTGGGAGCAATTTGGTCCTGAATTACTGCGTATTAATGACCGCCACAACCGCCCATTTGCTCTTGGTCCAACTCACGAAGAAGTGATCACTGATTTTGTGCGTAAAGAAGTAAGCTCTTATAAGCAATTACCACTTACTTTATATCAAGTACAAACCAAAGTACGTGACGAAGTTCGCCCTCGTTTTGGTGTAATGCGTGCTCGTGAGTTCACCATGAAAGATGCTTACTCTTTCCATTTAAGTGATGAGTGTTTAGAGAAAACATATCAAGTAATGCACAAAGCATACTGCAACATCTTTGAGCGTCTTGGTCTTGATTACCGGCCTGTTATCGCTGATACAGGTTCTATTGGTGGTAGCGTATCGCACGAGTTCCACGTACTTGCAGAATCTGGTGAAGATGCAATTGCCTTTAGTGATGCAAGTGATTACGCTGCAAACATCGAAAAAGCAGAAGCATTAGCACCGACTGAAGAGCGCCCAGCAGCAAGCAAAGAGTTAAAAGTGTTCCCAACGCCTGATGCAAAAACCATCGCTGAGCTTAAACAACATTACGGTGTTAAACCTCATCGCGGCGTGAAGACATTAATCGTATATGGTGCGCCAGATGAAAACGAACAACGTGGTTTAGTTGCGCTTGTTTTACGTGGCGACCATGAATTAAACGAATTAAAAGCTGAAAAACACCCTCTTGTAGACTCACCACTTGAAATGGCGAAAGAAGAAGACATCGTTGCAGCTATTGGTGCAAAACCGGGTTCATTAGGCCCTGTAGGCCTAACGATGCCAATTATCGTTGACCGCTCTGCAAATGTACTTGCTGACTTTGTTGCGGGTGCAAACAAAGACGGCGAACACTACAGCGGTATTAACTGGGATCGTGATGTAGAAAACTACGAAGTTGCTGATATTCGTAACATCGTGGAAGGCGATCCAAGCCCATGTGGTCAAGGCTCACTGCAAATCAAACGTGGTATTGAGGTAGGTCATATCTTCCAGCTAGGTACTAAGTACTCAGAAGCTATGAAAGCTGGCGTACTGAGTGAATCTGGCAAAAACCAAATTATGACCATGGGTTGTTATGGTATTGGTGTTTCACGTATCGTAGCTGCGGCTATTGAGCAAAACAACGACCAATACGGTATTAAATGGCCACAGCCAATCGCACCATTTGATTTAGCGATTGTACCTATGAACATGCATAAGTCTCACCGTATCCCTGATATCGCTGAAAACCTTTATAAAGGATTAAAAGAAGCGGGTTTAGACGTGTTGTTTGATGACCGTAAAGAGCGCCCTGGTGTGATGTTCAACGATATGGAGCTTCTAGGTGTACCTTTCACACTTGTTATTGGCGAGCGTAACCTAGACGAAAACAAGGTTGAACTTAAAAACCGCCGCACAGGTGAAAAGCTAATGCTAGATTTAGACACTGCAGTTGTAGAAATTGCATCTTTAATTAAAGGCTAATTAGCTAGCTATTGATAAACAAAAAACCGCTTCGGCGGTTTTTTTGTTTTATTAATTGTCATAGATGTTTCGCTAAAGCGTCTTTTTACTGTCATTGATTCTGCCTAGCATTTACTTTATTACACCATGAGTAAATGCCATGAATAACACCACTTGCAGTAGTAAAACCCACTATCCTGCCGTCTGGATCTCCGACGTTCACTTAGGTTACAAAGACTGCCAAGCGCAGTACTTACTCGACTTTTTAAATGCCATTGAATGCGACGTACTGTATTTGGTTGGTGATATTGTTGACTTATGGTCAATGAAACGACAATTTTTCTGGCATCCAAGTCACTACGATGTGTTAGCGCTTATTCAACAAAAAGCGAAAGAAGGCACCAGAGTTATTTATATACCCGGTAATCATGACGAAACCTTTCGCCATTATGCCAATGAGTCGTTGTTCGGTATCGAAGTACACAAACAATATATACACACTACTAAGGCCAACAAACGTTTTTTGCTTTTGCACGGTGATGATTTTGATTCAGCAACCCGATACAACAAATTAATCAGTATTGCAGGCGATGCTGGTTACGACTTGTTATTATTTCTAAATCGTTGGACTAATCGTATTCGCCGTTTATTTGGTGGAAATTATTGGTCTTTAGCGTCTTGGATAAAAGCTAGAGTACATAAAGCGCGTGAAGCGATCGATGCATTTGAAAAAGCAGCCATCCATGAAGCAAAAAAACAAGCTGTCGATGGCATCATTTGCGGGCATATTCATCACCCTGCCGTTAAAGTAGTTGATGGTATTTTGTATTGTAATGATGGCGACTGGATAGAAAGTTGCACTGCATTAGTTGAAAACAGTTCAGGTCGTATTGAATTACTACACTGGAGTGAAACACAAAAAGTGATTCACTCTGCAGACATTAGTAAACTGACACCTAATCACGGACTTAATAATAGCCAAGATGCAGCCTAGTTTTTTAGCCACATTGCTAATTTTTTACGTAATGTGGCTTGTTTTATAGGCTTGGTAATGTAGTCGTTCATACCAACACTTAAACACTTTTCTCTATCGCCTGCCATAGCGCTTGCCGTCATGGCTATTATGACAACATCTTGGTATTGCTGTCCTGCTTTTCCCTGACGGATCGCTTTTGTACAGTCATAACCATTGAGATTGGGCATCTGGCAATCCATTAAAATTAAATCAAATACTGATTTGTTATTTTTCAACACATCGAGAGCGTCCAGTCCATCACTAGCAGACTCAATATGTATATGGCTATCTCGTAATATTGCTTTACTGACTTCTATATTAATTAAGTTGTCATCCACGATTAAAATAGACCGGTTTGATAAATCTAACTCTATACGCTCTTTTTCATCGTGGTTTTTACGTTCAATAAGATGATCTGAATCTTTATAAAGTAATGCTAATCGGTAAACTAACTCATCTTTAGTCACGGGTTTAGCAATAAAGATAATATTATCTGGCAATTGTTGTCGTTTAGACATGGAGGATAAAATCCCCAAAACCATTAAATATTTATCAGTATTATGTTTTGCATAGCTGATAACGCTATCAATTTCTGCATGTTTGTGATCAATAATGATTAAGTCAAAGCTAGTAAGTTCATTGCTACTAAAAGACTTTATTTTTTGTAAACTTTTATAAGTCGGAAAACATATACTTTGCAGCTTTTTCTCAATGTTCTGCGCTAAAACTTCATAACTTACTGCTAAACCAATTCTTTTTTCGGCCAATAATGCCATTGGTTTATTTAATGGCTTTTCTTGCTGCACAATTTCAACTGAAATTGTCGCTGTAAAACAACTGCCTGCATCTTTTTGACTTGTAACAACTATATCTCCCCCCATCATCTGCGCGAGGCGCCGACTGATCGATAATCCAAGTCCACTTCCACCATAATGCCGTGTTGTGCTTGAATCTTCTTGGGTAAATACTTCAAATAGCTTGCTTTGATTTTGCTCTGATATACCAATTCCTGTATCAATTACTGCAAACGTCAATTGTATAGCGTGTTCATCAATATGTTGTTCAGCCACCGATAAAAGCACATGACCTTTGTGCGTAAATTTAAACGCATTGCTTAATAAGTTATTTAATATCTGTTTTAAACGATGACTATCACCTATTACAGTTCGATGTTTTACATCACAAGTATCTAGTAACACTTCGAGGCCCTTTTTATGCCCCTGCATTGCCATTGAGGTGATTAAATCACTACATACCGCCACAACATCAAACTCATGAAAATCTAAATCTAACTTTCCTGCTTCAATCTTAGAAAAATCTAAAATATCGTTTATTAAAGTCATCAACGAGTTGGCACTTGCATTTGCATAATGTAAATACTGTAACTGTTGCTTTGTTAGGGGTTGCTCTTCAAGCATTTCTAGCATCCCCAATACCCCATTCATAGGGGTGCGAATTTCATGGGAGATATTAGCGACAAATTCACTTTTAGCTTTACTGGCTGCCAAAGCTTGCTCGGTTGCAGACTCAAGCTCAGCGGTACGTTTTTTAACTTCTTCTTCTAAAGTGTCATTTAACTTTTCAAGCTGATGCTGCGCGTTTTTTAGCGTATCAATATTCCTAGCAATTGCTGCTAACTGAGTTTGTTGATTCGCTGCGTCATATATCGTCGCGAGAGTAATTGAAAAATAATGCGTTTTATTATGATCAATATGAATAGCTTCAAATGAACAAGGCTCATCTGTTTTTATAGCATGTTTGACGCCTAAAAAATCTTCATCGTTAAAATTAAATAGCTGCTCAAATTCAGTTTTGTTTTGCTCAATGCCAAAAAAAGTTTTTGCAGTTTTATTTGCATAGCAAATGATCCCATTTGGCATAATCATGAAAATTGAATCTGAAGAACTTTCGATAATCTTGCTGTTTTTTTCTTTCAAAAAATTTAATTCAAGCTTTCTGTTAATGTTGCGCTGATAGATAATAAATACAGTTATAACGCATATAATTGCTAAACAGATTAGAAAGATAAATTTGTTTCGCTTTTGCTCTAATTTTTTTAGTAAGTCATCTGTATCAACTGACACCGCAATCGTTAATGGTGCCATTTTTATACCGTTTTTAAATTCCACAGTTTGTTTTAAGTAAAGTTGCTTATGTAGATAAAAAGCATCAAAAAAATCGACTGTGTTTATGTTTTGATTTGCAGAAAAATCCTTAGACCATGATTTATCGCTCCCTAACTCAAAACTAAACCGGTATGTTTCATCTGGGTGATACAAATATTGCTGGTTAGCATTAAGCAAGTACACATTAAACTGCTTATCAGTATCAGCTGTAAGCTCTCGTAATAGATTGTCTGCAAAGTAGTTTATGATCAGTACCGCAAATGGGCTTCCATTGGCATCTTGAACCAGTTTAGAAACCCTGTAACTAGACACATAGGGTTGCTGAATTTGGCCGTTTTCTCGGTTGTAATTAATTGGCGAAATATATACAAAGCCATTTGCTAATTGTGAGGTGATGGTCATGTATTCTCTGTTGCCTTTATGTTGTAGCTTATCCTCTGCCACACGAATAACTTGACCATCTATATTATCGACTCTTACAACTTCTTTACCGTTATCTGCAATGTAAATATACCTTGCTTGGGCTATATTCTTATCTGTAGTCATAAAACCACTGAAAATTTTTGCTAACCTGTCTTTCCATGCTGAAATAGGTGTTCCAAGTACAGGATCTATTTGTTGCTCATTAGTGGCGCGCATAATGGCCATAATAGGTGGGGTTGCATCTAGAAAGTTAAGTGCAGAAATATTTTCTCTAAATACAGAGCGTAAAGCAGCTTCTTTATCAGTCAGTTCTCTTTGCATCTTTATTTGAGTACGTTCAAATAATTGTTCACGCAGCGAGTATTCGTATTGTACTGTGATTAAGCCTGCCGCGATTACTAACACAAACAAGGTAATAATGGGGATTTTATGGCGACTAAAAATACGTCCCGGCTGTACATAGTCCATTTAATCAATTGCCTATTATGCGAGTCTTCCTTCAGTATAGGTCAAAATCATAATAATAAAGATTGATCGTAAATAAAAAACAAAACCACTAAGACGTATTTTTACTTTCATACAGACAATAAAAAAGCACCGCTGCGGTGCTCTTTTATTAGCCAGAATTTTGACTAGCGGAACAGTACATCCTCTTTATTAAACCATTTAACACAAAATGCGAGTAATGCACCTGCGACAATCACTGTCGCTAGGAAAATTAAACCCACAAGTGTGTAATCGACGGTGCCTTTAATGATTTCTTTTATTGCCAACGCAACGTTTGTCACTGGAATAAAAGCGGTTTTGCTCGTCAGTTCAACATTCGGCATTAAAGCAACCATAATTGGAAAAATGACACCCATGCTTAGTGGTGCCATGTAGTTTTGTGCTTCTTTAAAGGTTCGCGCATAAATAGAAATAGCCAGCGCTAATGATGAGAAGATTGCAGCTATAGGCAATAACAACACAAAAATCAGCCCTAAATCTAATACCGTTAAAGAGCTAAATGCGTTTTTAACAACAGCTAAATCAACAAACGCAATTGCAACCGCGATCCATATTCCCATACTCAATACAGTAATTGTCGTTGTTGCAATCGATGACGCTAATAAAGTAATAAACTTACCAAGTACCAATTGAGTGCGTGTTATTGGTGTTAGTAGCAGAGTTTCTAACGTTCCACGTTCTTTTTCACCAGCTCCTAAATCAATCGCAGGATACGTTGCACCCATCAATACCAGAGGAATAAGTAGATAAGGAATAAACCCACCTATTTTCTCACCCAGATTTTCACGTTTATCTGCGGTATCAACCTTTACAACTTTGATAGGTTCGATAATGGCAGCTTGTTGCTGCTCAGATACGCCAAAGCTTAATAATTTGCTAGTACGCAGTTTATCGCCATAGTCTTTTGCAAGCTCTTTAACGCGGTCAAATAAAAAGTTAATTGCCTTTGCATCGTTATAAACAACTTGCCATTCACTTTGCTTAGCGTCGTCTAGTGTTTGCTTTGCGTCTGACGGTAAATAGATACCCATGTCGATGGTGCCTGCTTTTACCGCATTAGTGAGATCTTCTACGCTATTAAAGGTTTCGTCGCCTTTATATAAAGTAAAGCTTTTGTGGTAAAACACCTTATCTGTAAACTCTTGCGCGTAGTTACCATTAATAATTGCGTAGGTGTGCACTTCTTGCTCGGCCTCAAGTGCCGCTTGCGAGCTAATAAATGCCATAACAGCAAATAACAGTGGGAATATAGCAACCGGAAGAGCAACGACGAATATCAAGGTTTTACGGTCACGTAGCAGCTCTTTTAATTCCTTTTTAAATACTTCAAACATCACGGCTCTCCGTTAAAATATTCATAAACGCTTGGTTTAGCTCTTCGCTTTTACCCGTTTGTTTAAACTCATCTAAGGTGCCATCAAAACAGCTAATACCTTGATTAATTACCGCAACCCGATCGCAAAGTAATGCTACTTCATCTAAGTGGTGAGTTGAGAAAATAACCGGTGTACCCTGCTCTTTAAGGCCACGAATAAAGTTAATAACAGTTTGGGTAGTCATAATGTCTAAGCCAGTCGTTGGCTCATCAAGAATAACCACGTCAGGGTGATGAACAACAGCGCGAGCAATATTGGCTTTTTGTTTCATACCCGTTGAAAGGTTTTCGGCGCGTTTATCAATAAAGTTGTGCATATCAAGTAATGTAAATAACTCATCACAACGTGCTGCTACTGCTTTTTTGCTCATACCATGTAAACGGGCAAAATATTCTATGTTTTCTTTAACCGTCAAACGCCCGTATAAGCCAGTACTGCCAGACAGAAATCCAATTGATTTACGGCCAACTAATGGCTTTTTAACAATATCGTGCCCAGAGATAGTAATACTACCTTCATCTGGTTTTAAAGCTGTTGAAATCATTCTTAAAGTGGTCGTTTTGCCAGCACCATTTGGACCTAACAACCCTAGCACTTCGCCTTTATTACATTGAAAGCTAACGTCTCTTACAGAATGAAAAAACTCTTTATCTTCACGGGGATCTATATTGTCCGTTTTATTTTTTTTATGATCTTTCGTTAGCTTAAACTTTTTCTTAAGCCCTGCGACTTCAATCATGTGCGTTTCCTTCGTTTCGGTCTAAAGTAATCGGTATTACTATAAAAATCTGGATTTTCATTGTCAGTCCACCAACCCGGCACACCTAACAATGGCAGCGGCGATAAATTTTTATTGTCCCGCAAGCAATCATCATTTTTTATCATCTCATAAAGACGTTGATCTAGATACGCATATTGCTCGCTTAAATCTTTACAAAATATGTCATCAGGAACAACAACAAACAAAGCCTTACCTGTTAGGCCTATATAAGGCTGAGTGAGCATTTCGTAATTAGCGTGACCAAACATATATGGCCTAATACTTTGCCCCCATTGTTGTCGCTGCTCAACAAACGCCTGTTGCCATTGGTGGCCGCGTAATAGCTGTTGCCAACTTTGTTCTGTAATTGCAAGCACGACACCACATTCATCAAATAAAGTTAGTGCGTTTCTATGTTTGCTACGCTCTTTTAGACCGTGTAGTTTAATTTCTTCTATATGTTGATGATTGATCAGCGCTTTGGTTTTTGGGAATAAACACCAAATAAATCCGCCAAAAAGGTCGTGCCAATTTTGTTGTCTTGTTGGTACTTGCCCAGTTTCAAAGATAATTTGTTCGTAATAGCGAGTTTCGTCAGCAAATTTTTCATCTTCAACAAAACTAATGGCGGTGCCTTGTGATGTTTGTGCATTCAGATACTGACTAAACCAGTGACATGAAGGCCAATCTGATAGCTTATCTATATTAAATAGTGTTGCTAAATCAGCAAAGGCACCGGTTGTTAAGTATTGTGTAGACCACTGCTCGGGTGCGGTAAATCGTTTCATTGCGTAATATATTAACTTCTTGATGTATTGTGACTAGTTTACCGCAAAAACTGGTTCTCATTAATAGAACCTCATATACTAATGCCACCATAAAACAAAAAAAGAGCTATTATGAAACGCTATTTTCCAGTGACACTCCTTGCAAGTGCTATCATTGCAGGCTGTGCTTCAACAAGTATCACTTCAAATGATGTAGAAAAAGCCTATCAAAGCATTAACTCAGAGCAATTAGCTGAGCATATTAAAGTGTTGGCATCAGATGAGTTTGGCGGCCGTGCACCATCATCAAAAGGTGAAGAGCTTACCCTTGCCTATTTAACTGAACAATTCAAAGCATTAGGTTTTGAGCCGGGTAACGGTGATAGTTTCTTACAAGAAGTACCGCTTGTTTCACTTGAAGCAGATTCAAACATGGTACTGACTATTGGTGGCAAAGATTACCAATACAAAAAAGACATGGTTATGGGCAGTAGCCGCATAAGTGCAAAAGAAAGTATTAAAGACTCAGAACTTGTGTTTGTTGGTTATGGTGTCAATGCACCTGAATACAACTGGAACGACTACGAAGGCCTGGACGTAAAAGGCAAAACAGTTGTCATGCTGGTAAACGATCCTGGTTTTGCGACTAAAAACCCTGATTTATTCACCGGTGATGCCATGACCTACTATGGTCGTTGGACGTACAAATACGAAGAAGCGAGCCGTCAAGGTGCAGCAGGTGCAATTATCATTCACGAAACAGCACCAGCTTCTTACCCTTGGTCTGTTGTTGAAAACTCTTGGAGCGGCGAACAGTTTGGTTTCCAAAAAGAAAACAACAACATGGATCGTGTTGCTGTTGAAGGCTGGGTAACCACAGACGTTGCTAAAGAGTTGTTCTCGAAAGCCGGTTTAGATTTCGACACCATGAAAGCAAATGCTGCAAAAGGTGCTTACCATGTTGATATGGGCGACCTAACAGCCAGCGTTGAAGTAAACAATACGATTAAAAAGTCAATTTCGTATAACTTTATCGCGACTTTACCGGGTAGCGAAAAGCCAGATGAGCACATCATTTATTCTGCTCACTGGGACCACCTTGGTACAGATAAAACCCGTAAAGGCGACCAAATCTATAATGGTGCCCACGATAATGCGACTGGCACTGCAGGTTTAATTGAAGTGGCAGAAGCGTTTGCAAGTTTACCAGAGCACCCTAGCCGCTCAATGACATTCTTAGCTGTCACGGCTGAAGAGCAAGGTTTACTTGGCTCTAAATATTATGCTGCAAACCCTGTGATCCCAGCTTCTCAAACTGTTGCAAACATCAATATGGATAGCTTGAACTTATTAGGTAAAGTTAAAGATATCAGTGTTGTTGGTATTGGCAAATCAGAAATGGATAGTCTGCTAGAAACAGCTGCAAAAGCACAAGGCCGTACAGTATCTGGCGACCCTAAACCGTCTTCAGGTGGTTACTATCGCTCTGATCACTTTGCATTTGCAAACATGGGTGTACCAGCAATGTATGCCGGTGGCGGTAGTGAAGCCCTTGATGAAGAAACAGCAAATTACCGTAAGCGTATGAGTTTAGTGCTTCGTGGTTGTTACCATCAGCCATGTGATCGTTACCGTGATGAATGGGATTTATCAGGTGCCGTTCAGGATCTTCAGTTATTCTATCAAGTAGGTTTTGATATTTCTGAGCGTAAAGAATGGCCTAAATGGAATGCTACTTCAGAGTTCCAACGTCAATAGATGCAAATGAGATTGATTTTCATTAAAATCTAATTTACAGTGTAACCTGATTAATTTTTAGGTTGCACTGTATGCTCTCATTAACACAAACATCGAGTTTCATTCCTAAAAAAGTGAGGTGTTATATTACGGATAATAAACGCTTGTTTTTACCCCTTCTTTTGCTTGTTGCATTAGTAGTACCAACAACGCGTGAATTTACCCTTCAAGCTTTAAGTGATGCTTTTTTTCAAGTATCAGTATTTGTTGCAGCCACCTTATTAATCTATTACTACCTTATTGATCGCCTTCCTCAGTTACAGCTTAGCTATTTACGTGCTAAATCAGGCATTCTAGAAGTGAGTTTTGCTTCAATCTTAGGTGCTTTACCTGGCTGTGGGGGTGCCATTATTGTGGTAACCCAATTTACCAAAAAACAAGCTAGTTTTGGTTCTGTTGTTGCAGTCTTAACCGCAACCATGGGGGATGCTGCTTTTTTGCTATTAGCCACTCGCCCACTTGATGGTTTATTAATGATGTTAATCGGTGTTGCTGTGGGCGTTATTAGCGGTCAGTTAGTTAACACATTTCATAAAGCTGATAAATTTCAACCTGATGAAGCAAGCGAATACACAGAACCGCCGCAGTGCCAACCAAGCGCTTTGAAATTTAGCCGCCCTGTTTGGAAATTGGCCCTAGTACCAAGCTTGATAGTTGCCTTTGTTATCGCCACCAATACCGACCTTAGCGTATTCGGTGATAGCGTTAATCAAGGTATCACCCTATTTGGCTCGATTATGGCGTTATTCACTGTAGTTGTATGGGCTCTTTCATCTAAAGGCAGCAGTTATAAACAAGTAACCAGTGAAGAGGCTCCTTGTACTCCACCTTCAAAACTAACAAAGGTTTTAATGGACACCCACTTTGTTACGGCCTGGGTTGTCGCCAGTTTTATGCTTTTTGAAATTTTAGTTAATCTGGCTGGTATAAATTTGAGCGCATGGTTTTCTGACTACGCATATTTGGCACCGCTGGTGGCTGTAGCCATTGGTTTATTACCTGGTTGTGGGCCGCAAATTGTCGTAATGACACTCTATATTCAAGGTATTATTCCATTTAGTGCTATGGCAGCAAATGCAATTTCGAATGATGGCGACGCCCTATTCCCAGCAATCGCATTAGCACCAAAAGCAGCGTTAATGGCAACTGTGTATTCAACAATACCTGCACTGTTATTCGGTTATGGCTTGTACTTTTACGGAATATAATTTTTGCTTTAGATAATAAAAAACCAGCCGAGGCTGGTTTTTTAATGCTTGTTAATGTTAGCTCATCGCCATCATCATTTTTGCAGGATCTTCTAAGTATGACTTCCACAAATTGTTGAAGCGGGCAATCGTTCCGCCATCAATCACGCGGTGGTCGCCAGACCAACTTACTTGCATAATAGCAGCTGAAATTACATTACCTTGTGCATCAAAACGAGGTAAATGCTGCAGTTTACCTAAAGCAACAATCGCTACTTCAGGTTTATTGATGATCGGAGTTGCAATTGTGCCGCCAATCGCACCGATGTTAGAAATGCTAATAGTGCCGCCTTTCAAATCATCTGGTGAAACACGACCATCACGTGCCGCTTCAGTTAAACGAGTAACCTCATTTGCAACATCTACAATGCTCTTTGACTGACATGATTTAATGTTTGGCACGAGTAAACCAATCTTAGAATCAACCGCCATACCGATGTTATGATCATCAAAGTAAGTCAGCTCACTGCAATCATCATTAACTTGTGAGTTAAGTACTGGGAATTGCTTAATAGCTAATGACAGCGCTTTGATAAAGAACGGCATCATAGTGAGCTTAACGCCCTGTTGCTTATACTGCTCTTTTAACTCGCTGCGCATTGCAATTAGTTTAGTCAGGTCGATTTCATCACAGAATGTAAAGTGAGGAATTGTCGAAACTGAGGCAACCATTTGCTTAGCCATTGCGGCTTTAATGCCTTTAATTGGCTCAACACGACTACCACCAGACACTGCTGTTACAGTTGCCGCTGGTTCTGCCGCTTTTGGCGCAGCTTGTTGTTGTGTTTCTTGGCTTGGTGTTTCGTTTAAGAAATCTTCGATATCTTGTTTATAAATCCGGCCATTTTTACCAGAGCCTGGTACTTGCGTTAAATCAACATCTAGTTCGCGGGCTTTACGACGAACAGCAGGTGAAGCAACTGCTTTTTTGTTAAGTTGTTTAGTTGCGCTAGATGCAGGTGCTGACTTTTCTGCAGATTTAGTCACTGCATTTGTTTGTGCTTTAACTACCGCAGAGCTTACATCAGGCTCTGCGCTTTGGCCCGCAATACTCATTTGAAATAATGGGCTATGAACCGCTGCAATATCACCTTTTTGGTAATAAAGCTTTTTCACTTTACCTGTGTATTTAGCCGGAATTTGCACCAATGCTTTGTCTGTCATTACATCACACACAGCTTGGTCTTCAACGACTTCATCGCCTTCACTCACTAACCACTCAACAATTTCACACTCAACGATACCTTCACCGATATCTGGCAAAATGAAATCTTCTAAGTGCTCACCAGTCTCAGATGGTGCTTCAGTAGCCGCAGGAGCTTGAGCTTCTTCGCTTTGTGTTGGTGCTTCGCCATCAACATCCATTGCAAATAATGGCGCATGGACTTTCGCAATATCACCTTTCGCATAATATAGCTTGCTGATCACACCATCATGGACAGCTGGAATTTGCACAAGCGCTTTGTCGGTCATCACATCACAAATAGGCTGGTCTTCTTTTACAGCATCGCCCTCTGCAACTAACCACTCTACAATTTCACACTCTACGATGCCTTCGCCGATATCTGGCAAGATAAAATCTTTAGACATACTGACTCCTAAAACTCAACTGATTGCTTAATCGCAGCAAGCACTTTTAGTGCATCCGGCACATATTCTTTTTCAAGTGCTAATGGATATGGCGTATCTAAACCACACACGCGAGCAATTGGCGACTCAAGGTGTAAGAAACACTCTTGTTGAATTGTTGCAACGATTTCAGCCCCAAAACCATTAGTGATTGGTGCTTCGTGGCTAACGACTAAACGACCTGTTTTAGTCACTGATTTAGCGATTGTCTCAACATCCCAAGGTAAAATAGTACGTAAGTCGATAACTTCACAACTAATACCTTGTTCAGCTGCTTTTTTAGCCGCATCTTCAACGATTTCCATCTGTGCGCCCCAAGCAAGCAAAGTGACATCAGTGCCTTCTTGCACAACTTCAGCTTTGCCAAGTTCGATGCTGTAATCTTCTTCTGGTACTTCGCCTGTTGATGCACGGTATAAACGTTTTGGCTCAAAGAAAATAACAGGGTTATCATCTTTAATTGATGCACGAAGTAAGCCTTTTGCTTGATAAGGATTACGTGGCACAACTAACTTCAAACCCGGTGTATGAGCAAAATAGGCTTCTGGTGATTGTGAGTGATATAAACCACCTGCGATACCACCGCCATACGGAGTACGAATTGTTAGATTGCCTACATTAAATTCATTACCACTGCGGTAACGGAATTTAGCTGATTCATTCACGATTTGGTCAAATGCAGGGAAAATATAATCTGCAAATTGAATTTCAGCTAAAGCAGGTGCACCAAACGCCGCTAAACCATTAGCAAAACCTAAAATACCTTGCTCAGTTAACGGTGTATTAAACACACGGTGCTTACCATATTTTTCTTGTAAGCCCGATGTTGCACGGAATACACCACCAAAATAACCAACGTCTTCACCAAAAATACATGCATTTGGATGCTCTGCCATGGTGATATCAAGGGCAGAGTTAATTGCATGAAGCATGTTCATTTTAGCCATTACTTTAATCTCCCAGCAGTTGTTGGATAAGCATCAGGATGCTGCAAAATGTGCTCTTTTAATTGTTCGTATTGTTTTTGCAGTGATGGGATTGGCTTATCATAAACATCAGAAATGAGATCTTCTAATGCTGGTTTTGCTACTTTTTCAGCACGCTTAAGCGCTGCTAAAATTTCTTCACGAATTGTTTCTTTGTCTTTTGCGTCTTGCGCTTCGTCTAACCAACCTTGTTTTAGTAACCAGTTACGGAAACGTTCGATTGGACAGCCTTTGTGTTTAGCTTCTTCGTCTTTGCTGCGGTAGCCGCTTGGGTCGTCACTCGTTGAATGAGCCCCTAAACGATAAGCAATTGACTCAATTAAAACTGGCTCACCATGTTTAGTGGCAATTTCACGTGCTTTTTTAGTTGCAGCATAAACTGCAAGGGCATCAGCACCATCAACACGGATTGTTTTAATACCATAACCTACACCACGAGAAGCAATACCATCCCCTTTAAATTGCTCATCAGCAGGGGTTGAAATCGCATAGCCATTATTACGAGCAAAAAAGATAACTGGCGCTTGGTGAACAGCAGCCATATTCAAGCCCGCATGGAAATCACCTTCTGAGGCTGCACCCTCACCAAAATAACAAATGGTGATGTTATCAATTGTGCTGTTTAACTCACCTGTTTGTGGGTCAATATGGCGAACTTTTTGACCATACGCATAACCTGTTGCTTGCGGAATTTGCGTACCAAGTGGTGATGAAATTGTCATGTAGTTAAGTTCGCGTGAGCCATAGTGAATTGGCATTTGGCGACCTTTACCCAAATCTTTTTCGTTTGAAAACATTTGGTTCATGAATTGGTCAAGTGTAAAACCTCGGTATCGCAAAGCGGCTTGTTCACGGTATTGGGCCATGATCATATCGTTTTGGTCAAGCGCTGCTGCTGATGCGGTTACAGCCGCTTCTTCACCTAAACATTGCATGTAAAAGCTTACACGACCCTGACGCTGTGCTGCTTGCATACGTTCATCAAGTGCTCGAATAAAACGCATTGTCTCGTATAAACGGATTGCGGTTGCTTTGTCGATATCGGGTGCGGTGGCACCTTCATGAATGTCGCCTTCCTCATTAAGAATACTTAATGTAGGGATCGTTAATGCGTGACCATCAATAAATGACAGATCATGATTAATGTTTAGCGATACGTTATTTGGATTACTCATAACCTACCTTCTTTCGTGTCAGAAACCTACGCCACTGCCCTTATTTGTGTTTATTATCAGCATTTGCTGTAAGGATAAAGTTTGCGCAATATTCAATCTAATTAAATTAAACTGCCGTCACTTTACGTTAACGTAAGTTGTTATTCAACTAATCATAGACGAATAGATGAGAAATGGCTAAAAACGCATGGAAAGTTAACTATACAACAAAATAAACTCTTTTTAGTCATATAGTTAACTTAATATAGATGGGTGTTAATGCAGAGATTTTAAATAAAGTTGCTATCAACTTGCATTGGGATAACGGTAAGCAAAGCACGCTGACCTAAGGCTACATCAGCGTTTGGGAAGATAATAGCTTCACCCTCTACCTCCGCTTCATATCTGGTCTGACCATCAATTGCCAATAATTCACCCTTTGCGAAACCGGTGAAGTTTTCTACATCATCAGCAAATGGGAAGCTAAAGTCTTCACACGTACGGTTTATTGTTCTATAAACTGAAAACAACTCAAAATCATCTGCATTAAATTCTTTATAATCCACCTTTTCTTGACTAATTAATGCAGTTAAAGTTTGTTTGGTTTTCTCGAAGCGGCTCATGTCATTTTCACCAAATGGCTTTACTTGACCAAGCTCTACCGTAAATGAATCAGCACCATGTACAAACGACGAGTAGTAACTAAACGTTGTTGCCGCTGATTTCATCATTAATACTGTGTTTACACCACAGCTGAGTAAAAATTGCAGCTGTGATTTTTTCCACGGTTTTCCATGTAAGAATGGGTATACAGCAAACTTTTCATTTTTAGAGCCACGAATTGCAGTATGAAGGTCATAATGAAAACGCTCACTGTTGTGGTTGCCTCTTTGGAAAAAATCAGAAACAACATCCTCAAGCTGCTTTGCACGAACTCGCTCAGGGTTTGAAGCAATACCTTCTACAGTATGGTGACCGTTAAACAGGCGGTTTAGGTTTTCATCTACAAAGCGCTTACCGATATTAATCGACTTTGGATTACCAAAAATAAACAGTACACGCTGCTTAAGCGGCAGTTGTTCTTTAATAATTGCTCTAAGTAATTGGTCACAAATTTCAATTGGCGCCGTTTCGTTGCCATGTATCGCACTTGAAAGAACAATATCTTTGTTTGTTTGCTGATTTGGTTGAAATTCAATGATGCCCGTATCATGAACTGTCACATCAGTGCCATTCTCAAGGGTGAATGCACAAGGTTCAAGTGAAAATTCATTGTTACGGGTTAAGGTTAAAAAGTCGCCATTGCTTTTTAATTCGTCAAGATATGAAGGAATTGAATAGCTCATTGTCCTATCCTAAAAATACGTGAGAGTAGAATACAAAAACGGCTGAGAAACTCAGCCGTTTTAAAAGATAAAAATGAAATTAGCTAATTACTGAATCAACCAGTTTTTTCGCTTCTTTTTCTAGTAATGCTAGATGTTCTTGACCTTTGAATGATTCTAGGTAAATTTTATAGATATCTTCTGTGCCTGATGGACGAGCTGCAAACCAACCATTTTCGGTAACAACCTTTAAACCACCAATAGCAGCATTATTACCAGGTGCATGAGTTAGTTTTTGTGTAATAGCATCACCCGCTAAGGTACTGGCAGTTACATCATCTGCCGATAACGCTTTTAGACGCGCTTTTTGCTGTGCATTAGCTGGGGCATCAATACGTTTATAGATAGGTGCACCAAACTCTTGCTCAAGTTCTTTATATAGCTGTGAAGGTGTTTTACCCGTTACTGCTAATATCTCAGCAGCTAGTAAACCTAAGATAAAACCGTCTTTGTCGGTGTTCCACACCGTACCATCGAAGCGCAAGAATGACGCCCCTGCACTTTCTTCACCACCAAAAGCAAGTGTCCCCTTGCTTAAGCCTTCAACAAACCATTTAAAGCCTACTGGTACTTCTTTTACTTCACGGTTATTACGTGCAACCACTTTATCAATCATGCCGCTAGATACGAGCGTTTTACCAATAGCAACATCTTTTGACCATTCACGATTATTTAGTAAGTAGTCAATTGCAACCGCTAAAAAATGATTTGGATTCATTAGACCATCAGGTGTAACAATGCCGTGACGGTCATAATCAGGGTCGTTACCAATACCAATATCGTAGTCATCTTTTAGAGCAATAAGATTAGTCATTGCATAAGGAGATGAGCAATCCATACGGATTTTACCGTCTTTATCCAAAGGCATAAACGAGAATGTTGGATCAACAGACTTATTTACGACTGTTAAGTCTAAATTATATTTTTCGGCAATCACTGGCCAAAAGTTGATACCAGAGCCACCGAGTGGATCCACACCAATTTTGATTTTTGCATCGCTAATAGCTTTTAAATTAACGATGTTTGCTAAGTCATCGACATAAGGTGTTATTAAATCTTGGTATTTGATAAAGCCAGAACGTGATGCTTTAGCAAACGGAAATAACTCTACAGCAACTAAATCTTCAAGCAGTAATTGATTTGCTCTATCTTCGATCCATTTAGTAACGTCAGTATCAGCAGGTCCGCCATTCGGTGGATTATATTTAAAACCACCATCTTCAGGCGGGTTGTGTGACGGAGTTACAACGATACCATCGGCCAATTCATTTGGATTTTCTTTATTATGACAAACAACTGCGTGGCTGATCACTGGGGTTGGCGTATAGTCGTCATTCTCTTGAGTAATAACTTGCACTTCATTCGCAACCAACACTTCAATTGCTGAATTAAAAGCAGCTTCACTTAAAGCATGCGTATCTTTGCCAAGAAACAGAGGTCCAAAAATGTTATTTTCTTTACGATAATCACAAATTGCTTGAGTGATCGCTAATATATGCGATTCATTAAATTTTACATCGAATGAACAACCGCGGTGACCAGACGTACCAAAAGCAACGCAATGCTCTGGGTTTTGTTCAAGATCAGGTTCATTTAAGTAATAAGCAGAGATTAGTTTTGGAACATTTACTAAGCTCTGTTGTGGCGCAGGTTTCCCTGCCTCTGGATGAATCGCCATATTATTTCCTTACCTGTTATAAGTAATCACGAATTTTTTCTGCTTCGTCCGCACTATAGCCTAGGCTTAAGGCCACTTCATGAAGCATCATTTTTTTTCTGGTTGTATTTGAGTTAGTCATCACCCAATACTCTGTATCGGTGATATTTTTTGGATTCATACTACTGCCACTTTCAAGCAACGCCTCTTTACTAGTTGCAAAATAGACGCGGTCACGGCCTTTAATTTCTAGAACGTTCGCAAAATCTGCTTTGTGTGTTCTGTAAAGCGCTGCCAAGATAAATAAGAAACGACCAACAACACCTTTTTGCATTGCCAGTTCTTCTTTGTTTAACACATTAAACACATTACCTTTGACTTGTTGCGCTGTTGTGACAGTTTCGACTTGTTCAGGTTCATCGTGTTTAGGGGCTGGTTCTTGCTCTATTGCTTGTTCAGGTTCAACAACTGGAGATTCTTGTTCAGTTTTGCTAGTTGCTGTTTCAACGGGCGCTAAGGTGCCATCAGAAAGGTTTAATAAACGACGTAAAATAGTGGAAGCGCTCTCACCAATACTTTGCGTGTTGCTAGCTATGTATTGATATAACTCGTCGTCTATGTCAATTTTTTTCATGTTATTCCTGTCTTTACGGGTCACATTATAAAAGTTCTCGATGATTATACCTAAGCTCGCAGTAATTCTCTATGTTTTGCAATTTGTTATTTCGCTAGGCAAAATACTGCCATTAAAATTAGGAGTTGAAAATGCTATTAAACTACCAACAAATGGGTCAAGGTTCAGACGTTGTGTTGATCCATGGTTTGTTTGGCTCGCTAGAAAACCTCAATGTAATCGCAAAAGCCTTAGCTGAAAATTACCGCGTAACAAATATCGATTTACGAAATCATGGTAAATCATTCCACAGCGATACCATGAATTACCATGCTATGGCTCAAGATGTCAGTGAGTTACTTGAATACTTGAACATTAATAAAGCTCACATCATTGGTCATTCAATGGGCGGTAAAGTTGCTATGCAATTAGCTCTTAATCACCCCGCGCTAATCAATAAACTAGTGGTGTTAGATATCTCTCCTGTTGCTAATAACCCTCGTCATAGTGCTATTTTTGCAGGCCTGAATGAGGTAGCCGAGTCGAATGTTGTTGACAGGAAAGCCGCTGATGAAGTCCTTGCAAAGCACATAGATGAAGTGGGTGTACGCCAGTTTTTATTAAAGAGCTTTGCTAAGAACGATCAAGGCCACTACCAATGGCGCTTTAATTTAGCGGTTATATATCAGCAATATGAAAATATTTTAGCTCAAGTTGATGAAAATGATTCTTGTTTATGTGATACTTTGTTCATCAAAGGTAATGATTCAGACTACATCTTAGCTGAGCACCGCCCTGCAATTATGGCGTTATTTCCTAATGCTAAAGCAAAAATAATTCATGGCGCTGGTCATTGGTTACACGCACAAAAACCGCTTGCCGTAAATAAAGCAATTAGCGATTTTTTAGCCACATAAAAGACAGATAAATTTCGCTGTTTTTGATCGTGCGCACTAAATTATTATGAATTTGTGTGGTATAGTACGCGCCGTTTATTTTGAAGGTTTATACGTTGATGGTCAGTCAGTTAATTAACGAATTTGATACCTTAGGGTTGTATTTTGGCTTAGCCGGCATTTTCTTTTTTATTGGAATGGCAATTCAAGACGTCCTTAAAAAAGGTGATGTACCAAAATTTGGCCGATACATCGTTTGGTTAGTGCTATTCTTAGGCTGTTCTGGGTTTATAGCTAAAGGTCTTATTCAAGTCTTTTGGCAAGGCGCAGGTGTGGGCTAGATATGGCAAAATCAGAAACAGATAGAACAACACCCGATTTATTTGAATACGAGAAACGTCCAGGTAGACCTAAAACAAATCCCCTACCTCGCGACATGCAATTAAAAGTAAATAAACGTAATCAAATAAAGCGAGATAAAGCACGTGGTTTAAAGCGTGTAGAATTTAAGGTTTCATCACAGTTATATCAGGCATTAAGCGATATGGCAGATGCGCAGAATATTAGCCGTAGCGCGTTGATTGAAACAATTTTACAAGAAAGATTGGCTATTGATAGATAGAAGGTTTTAAATCCATGTCAAGCGTAGGTATTTTTTTCGGAAGCGACACAGGTAATACTGAACACGTAGCTAAAATGATTCAAAAAGAATTAGGTAAAAAGCTAGTCGCGGTTCATGACATTGCAAAAAGTTCTAAAGAAGAGATTGCTGAATTCGATTTATTGTTATTCGGTATTCCAACTTGGTACTACGGTGAAGCGCAATGTGACTGGGATGATTTTTTCCCTGAATTAGAAGAAGTAGACTTCGAAGGTAAACTGGTTGCAATTTTCGGTTGTGGTGACCAAGAAGACTATGCTGAATACTTTTTAGATGCAATGGGTATGATCAACGACATCGTTACTGAGCGTGGCGCGATTGTAGTAGGTCACTGGTCAACTGATGGCTATGACTTCGAAGCATCAAAAGCATTAATTGATGACAAAACGTTTGTTGGCTTAGGGATTGACGAAGATCGTCAACCTGAACTGACAGAGCAACGTGTAAAAGACTGGTGCGCTCAAGTTTATGAAGAGATGTGTTTAGCGGAACTTGCTGATTAATAACAAGTACTACTCGCATTTACTAGCTGATGTAAAGATGCACAACCAGTTCGTTTTCGTCTAAAAAAACAGCAATCAAACGAATTGTTCTTTGCACTTAGTAACTAGGCACGTTATTCTAACAGTTGCTAATGTGTCGTGTGCATCTTAATGATGCCTAGTATAACTAAATAAATTGAGACAGATTGAATGACTGATCACAACTTGGAACTAAAAAAAGCAGGGTTAAAAGTAACTTTGCCGCGTATTAAAATTTTAGAGATTCTACAATCTCCAGACAATCAACACATCAGCGCTGAAGATGTCTATAAAATTCTATTAGACAAAGGCGAAGAGATTGGTCTTGCAACTGTCTACCGTGTACTTAACCAATTTGATGATGCAGGTATTGTATCTCGCCACCACTTCGAAGGCGGCAAGTCAGTATTTGAATTATCTGGTAGCACTCACCATGACCACCTCGTTTGTCTTAAATGCGGCAAGGTTGTTGAATTTGAAGATGATTTAATCGAACGTCGTCAAGAAGAGATTGCTACAGAAAATGGCATTAAATTAACTAACCACTCTCTTTACCTTTATGGTGAGTGTGAGGACAAAGTTAAGTGTAAAGAATATGCTGAGTCAAATAGCTAATTAGCTGTTTATTTCAGACATAAAAAAACCTGCTTAAAGCAGGTTTTTTTATACCTATTAAAATCAATTAGATGATTTCTAATAGCTCAACATCAAAGATTAGTGTTGAGAAAGGTGCGATTGCAGCACCAGCACCACGCTCACCATAAGCAAGCTCATGCGGTACGTATAAACGCCATTTTGAACCAGTACCCATCATTTGTACTGCTTCAGTCCAACCTTTGATAACGCCACCCACTGGGAATTCAGCTGGTTGACCACGCTCATAAGAGCTATCAAATACCGTACCATTGATAAGTGTACCATGGTAATGCGCACGAATTGTTGAATCTACAGTTGGTTTCTCACCATTGCCTTCAGTAAGCACTTCATATTGAAGACCTGACTCAGTTACTGTTACTTCAGGACGTTTTGCATTTTCTTCTAAGAAGGCAATACCTTCAGCAGCAAGTACTTTAGCTTCTTCTTCGCGGCGAGCTTGGATTTCAGCATTGATCTTTTCAAAGGCAGCTTGAATTGCTGGGATTTCAACTTGGAAATCGTTACCAGTGTATGCGTCTTTCATACCTTCAAATACAGAGTTTAAGTTTAAACCTTCAAAAGGGTTTGCTTTTAATTGCTCACCCATTTGTAAACCAATACCGTAACTTGCTTTTTCAGCGTCTGTTGTAAAATTATCTGACATGTTTAAATTCACGTTTATTTAGTTAAAAGACGTGCCCATACTAACATAAAAAAACAACGAATATCGCTTAGTTTATTGCGTTTGCTCAGTGTTTAAACTAATTCGTTGCTTTATTTTCTCAATGACTAATGTTGCAACCGGTAAACTTATCACCATAGCCAAAATAAAATATGTATCTTTTAAACTCGCCTGCCCCATTAATATTAAAGGCACTACAACAAGCCCAACTACAGCGATAAATATTGCCGCAATAACAGGCCAATGTTTGTCGTACTTACCAATTAAATGACCTACGAGTACATTGAAACCAATGCCATACGCAATTGAGGATAACAATCCGTAATCTGGTTGTGCATCATGAGCCATAGCAACAAGTACATTAATGCCACTATGATAAAAATAAGAGAAGATACACCAAAGTAAAACATGCTTTATCATTCTTATAGGTGTAGAAGGTGTGCTTGCTGACATTATTTATCTCCAGATAGCAAAAAACCGCCCTGTAGGCGGTTTTTTTAAATAATGGTGGAGAGATAGGGATTTGAACCCTAGAGGGGCTACAAACCCCTGCCGGTTTTCAAGACCGGTGCATTCGACCACTCTGCCATCTCTCCGTACGGCGCGCATAATATTAGTTACCGTGGTCGATGTAAAGCCTTAATTGTAAAAAAACAATAAAAACTCATATTTAGTAATACTGTTTAGGTCGACGCGCAATCATTGAGCAGACAAAACAGACAATTAAACTGATAAGAGCAAACCCTGCCCCCTGAACAATAACGTCTATTTTGTTTAGATTGTTATTTGGTACTATCACTAATAAAAATGCGGGTAAGCAGGTTAAGGTCAATACATAACAACAAACTTTAAAAGCGCGACCAAAATCAAACCGCTTAGTACTGTGCATCCACCACGTAAGTAACAACAAAAACCCAATAGCAGATAAGCCAAGAAATTGTGGCGCTCTAGTTGAGATAGCCACAAAGAAAGTGACGGCAGCACCTATAATGCCCCATATTGACCAAGCGAACCAATTTTCTTTTTCTCGTAAAAATAAGTTTCCCATTGTCCTCGTCTTCTTTATCGTTATTTTTTAAGACTATCCCTACGTTAACAAAAAACAACCGATTAAAAAACACACTGAAGAATAATTATTTTGTTTTTTGCATCCTAATAATTCTTACACTGCAGCTTAAATTAATTAAACTAACACATGCAAGCTTAATAGCATCTGACTGCATAAATATAAAAAAGTTCCTAATTTTTAAAGTCTCTCAAAAAAAGTATCTGGTTTATGCCTAATAGGCTTTTTAATATCAACTTCAGGAGTACCTAAATATAAGAAGCCAACTATCTCGTCATCAATTTTACAATTTAAAGCTTTTTTGACTGATTCACTTTGAGCAAAATAGCCTGTGCGCCAGATCCCACCTAATCCTTGGGCAAAAGCGGCCTGCTGCATGGCAAGCACTGCACAACCAGCACTTTGAACTTGTTCAATACGTGGCACTTTAGGGTTTTCTTTTACATCAGCAATGGCAATGATAATCATAGGGGCGCGAAGTGGTAGTTCTTTTGCACGATTAACCGTGCGCTCATCTTGATGTTCAGCAACTGCAGCTTGATGATAAATATCACCTAATCTATGCCGAGCATCGCCTTCAACAACAATAAAACGCCAAGGAGCAAGGCAACCATGATCCGGTACTTTTATTGCAGCTCTTTGAATAATCTCAAGCTGTTCTTCTGATGGACCCGGAGCAATAAGACGTGGATCTGATTGTCGAGTTTGTAAAAGAGTTAAAGCGTCCATTTAATTCCTATTAAAACATTAATACAGCGCCTCATTTTATAAAGGCATTAAAGTACTAGCTTATCATTTATATTCACTTGCAATAAAGAGCTTAGTGCGATTTCTAACAAGCCAATAATCGAGGCTAAAATAGCGACCTCCCCCCGAAAAAAATAAGCTTAGTAGCATAACGAAATAGATCGCTGAAAACTCGATACCATTATTTAAAATTACAGGTTTCCCTTTCGCATAAAGGTATTCCGTATAACCATGAGTCTCTAATAACTCGCGCATTTTAGTTAATCTCTCACCCGCTTCTTTTGAATTGGTCAAACTGGCTTCACTTGCAGGAATTGCAAGCCAACTGAGGACTCTTGCAGGGCTGGTACTCGCATCTGTTGGGGTAACGGCAAACCAGCCATTACTTGCGTGTACAGTCGTTGCAGCAACAAGCATAGTTATCATTAAGGGGATTGCTACTAAACGTGTGAACAGACCAAATAACAGCAAAATTCCGCCTAAAAACTCTGTCCATGCTGCTAAAAAGGCCAGTACAGAGGGCATTGGTAGGCCTAACCCCCATTCACTATTACCAAACCAAGCGACGATATCATCGGAGGCTAAAAAGTATTGATAAAAATGGGTAACATCACCGCTTAAGGCAAGTTTATTAAAGCCGGCAATGATCATCACTGGGGCTAAGATTAAGCGAATAAATAGGCTGGGTAGTCCATCTAAAAACTGAAGTTTAGTTAAGATGCGTTGGTAAAGAGGTAATAAGTGTGTGATCAACATTGCGGTCTCGTGACTAATTAGATTAATCACACAGACCGCGAGTTTTCTAGTTTACTTTCAATTAAATTTTACGGGCGACTTGTAGCGCTTCAAAAATCGCACGTTTCGCATCAATAGCGGCAGCTAGTTTGGCTCCACCAATAACGTGAACTTTGGCGTTTTCTGTTTGTTTTTCGAATGTTTCTGTATTTGAAACCTGACCAATACAAGCAATCACAGTATCAACATCTAAGATTTGCTCTTCACCTTTAACAGTAATTTTCAAACCTTGGTTGTCAAAGCTAAGGTACTGACACTCAGCAATTTGTTTTACACCATGCTGTTTAGCAACTTGACGATGGATCCAACCCGTTGTTTTACCCAGTTCACTACCAAAACGCCCTGCACTTCGCTTAAGCATGTATATTTGGCGGTTATCTTTTTCAGGTGCAGCTTCACATTCAATACCCCATTGAGTTTTGAATTGCTCAATAGTTTGCCCTTTGTGTTCACTTAAAAAGGCAACCATATCAAAACCAATACCGCCGGCACCTAAAATCGCTATTTTGTTACCTAGCTCTACCTCACCGCGGATCACTTCATCATAGGCAAACACACGCTTGCCATCGTTACATTCTATTTTTGCTTCACGAGGTCTAACACCTGTTGCAAACACAACATCATCGTATTGGTTAAGCATGTTTTCTGTAAATTCAGTGCCTAGCTTTAAATCAACATTTAAGCGTTTTAACTCATTTGTAAAGTAATTAAGAGTATGGTTAAAGTCTTCCTTACCAGGTACTTGCATTGCTAAATTAAATTGACCGCCCATCTGCTCTTTACGCTCAATTAGAGTCACTTTATGACCTTTTTCTGCTAAATAGCAACTAGCAGCCAGACCAGCGGGGCCTGCACCAACAACAAGCACTAAACGAGAAGATGACGCTTTTTCAAGGCTATAGTCTAATTCAAAAGCAGCCTGTGGGTTAACTAAGCAAGTCGCACGTTTGTTTTTAAATACATGGTCTAAACAACCCTGATTACAGCCAATACAGATATTGATTTGCTCTGACTTGTTATTTACGTATTTATTAAAAAACTCAGGATCCGCTAATAAAGGACGCGCCATCGAAATTAGATCAGACTCACCCGCCTCTAAAATACCATTGGCTATTTCAGGTGTATTAATGCGGTTTACTGCGATTACTGGTACCGATACTGTATCTTTTAAACGTTTTGATGCCTCTTTAAAGGCACCCGGTGGTACCATGCTCGCTATTGTTGGAACACGTGCTTCGTGCCAACCAATCCCCGTGTTAAAGATATCAACGCCCGCTTTTTCAAGTGCAAGCGCTTGTTGTTTAACTTCTTCAGGTGTCGAGCCGTTTGGGATCAGATCCATTACAGATAAGCGAAATACAATAATAAATTTTTCACTTACTTTAGCGCGTACAGCTTTTACAATATCAATAGCTAAACGCATACGATTTTCAAGGCTACCTCCATAACTATCCGTACGCTTATTAGTATGGTTAGCCATGAACTCATTAATCAAATAGCCTTCAGATCCCATTATTTCAACACCATCGTAACCTGCTTTTTCAGCTAGTTTTGCTGAGTTTGCAAAGTCTTTAATAGTCTTTTTAATTGAGCCTAACGACATTTCTTTAGGTTTATAAGGATTAATAGGTGCTTGAATAGCACTTGGTGCTTGATTAAATGGATGATATGCATAACGGCCAGCATGTAATAATTGTAAGCAAATTTTTCCGCCATGTTGATGCACTGCATCCGTATATGCGCGATGTTTAATCACATCATAAAACGAGTTAAACGTTGAGGCGAAAGGCGATAGCTTACCTCGTAAATTTGGACTGTAACCACCAGTTATAATTAATCCAGTGCCACCCTTTGCACGTGCTTCATAAAATGCGCGCAAGCGTTTACGGTTGTGCCATCCCTCTTCTAAGCCGGTATGCATTGATCCCATAACCAAACGGTTACGAAGTTCGGTATGCTGTAATTGTAATTTTTGTTCTAACATTGTGTGCCCCGTTAACTGGTCGAACCTCTACTTGAAATAGATTCTGCGGTAATAACTTAGAATAATCAACTTTTCGCTAGTAAATATTCTGTAGCAAATTGTCTTTTTAAACACTCTGTTACTATTTAACAGTTAAATTTAAAGTTAATCTAAGCTAAGATGAGTCATTACAAAGCTGTATTGAATTAAGGATTTATTTTGCTAGCAAAGATATTTAAAGGCATTTGGACTGGGATTAACTTCTCCCGCCGTTTAGTCCTAAACATTTTATTTTTATTACTAGTAATACTCTTTTTCGTTGCAATAACAGGTGAAGAAGACAAAGTAAAAGTAGCAGACGGAACTGTGTTGCGCCTCAACTTAAATGGCCCAATAGTTGAAGAAAAAACTTACGTTGATCCTGTAGAAGCTGCGATTAATGACGCAACTATGGGTAAAGAAGCACCATCAGAAATTTTACTTGATGATGTAATCGAAGTTATCAACGAAGCAACCAATGATGATCGCATCACTGTAATGCTACTTGACCTACAAAAAATGCCTAGTGCACACATCAATAAGCTTAAGCAAATTACTAAAGCTATCGATGAGTTTAAAGCGGCTGGTAAACAAGTCATTGCTACAGGCTATTATTACACTCAAGCACAATATTATATTGCAGCTCATGCTGACGAAATCTCAATGCATCCATACGGTGGTGTGAGTATCGAAGGCTATGGCATGTTCCCTCTTTACTTTAAAGAAGCATTAGAAAAGCTAAAAGTAACACAGCATATTTTCCGTGTTGGTACTTATAAATCAGCAGTCGAGCCATTTATTCGCAACGACATGTCTGATGCAGCAAAAGAAGCGAACAGCGTTTGGTTAACAGCACTTTGGAATGAATATAAAACAGATGTTGCTGCAAGCCGCCCATTCGATGAAAGCAATTTTGATGAAGATATGGATGTGTACTTAGCTAAGATGCAGGCCGTTGACGGTAACTCTGGTCAGTACGCTTTGAACAATCAATGGGTTGATTCTTTAAAAACATCACAGCAAATTCGCCAGCAACTGATTGAATTAGTCGGTGCAGAAGAAACCGGTAAGACCTTTAAGCAAGTCAGTTTCCGTGAATATCTATCATTGGTAAAACCACCTGTTGAATTTGACAACCCAATCACTGAAAAAGTTGCGGTTGTTGTTGCTAAAGGCACTATTGTCGATGGCGAACGCAAAGCCGGTGAAATCGGTGGTGATTCTACAGCTGCCCTACTTCGTAAAGCTCGTTTAGATGACAAAGTAAAAGCAGTGGTATTACGTATAGATTCAGGCGGCGGCAGTATGTTCGCATCTGAAGTTATTCGAGCTGAAGTTTTAGCTCTGAAGGCTGCTGGTAAACCTGTTATTGCTTCTATGAGCTCGGTAGCAGCATCGGGTGGTTACTGGATTGCCTCAGCCGCCAATGAAATTTGGGCTGCACCTAGCACAATTACAGGTTCAATTGGTGTGTTTGGTACGTTCATGACATTTGAAAATACTATGGCTGAACTGGGTATTTATTCAGATGGTGTTGCGACAACAGATCTTGCAGGCTTCTCAATTGCGCGACCGCTTGATGAGAAAATGGCAGATATTATCCAACTAAGTGTTGAAAATGCATATAAACGCTTTTTAGATGTTGTGGCTGAAGCGCGCAATATGACACCTGAACAAGTAGATAAAATTGCTCAAGGTCGTGTATGGATTGCAACACAAGCAAAAGAGCTTGGTTTAGTTGATAAACTGGGTGACAAGCAAGATGCAATTGAAGCTGCCGCTGAACTAGCTAAACTTAAGCATTATGATGTTAAAACCATCAAACAATCGCTTACACCGCAAGAGCAAATGCTTCAAGATATCTTTGGTACAGCAGCAGTTAAAAGCTTCTTTGCTAAGTCTGATCCATCACAATCAGTATTGGCTACACAAGCTAATTTACAGAGCCTGATCAAGCAACTAAGTAGTGAAATTGACAATCTTAAAGATTACAACGATCCACAAGGCGTATACGCTCGTTGTTTGGTGTGTAATGTAATTCAATAAGTTACTTAGCAATTCAATTTTAGGTATACTAGGCCCAGTTATTTAACTGGGCCTTTTTTATGAAACGTAAACGTATATATATCGCCTACACAGGTGGTACCATCGGGATGAAAAAATCGAGCCGAGGCTATGTACCGGCTGAAGGTTTTTTAACCGAAACTGTGGTCAATAATGCAGAATTTAATCGTGACGAAATGCCTTTGTTTGATATTCACGAATATTGTCCACTGATTGATTCTTCAGATATGTCACCTGCCCACTGGCAACTAATTGCTGACGATATTAAGAGTAAATACCAAGACTATGATGGCTTTGTGGTTCTGCACGGTACAGATACTATGGCTTATACCGCTTCTGCCCTGTCATTTATGTTTGAGAACCTGACAAAACCTGTAATTGTCACAGGCTCGCAAATTCCGCTTTCGCAGCTTCGTTCTGATGGCCAAGTCAACTTACTCAATGCAATGTATTTAGCAGCTAATTACCCAATTGCTGAAGTAAGCCTATTCTTTAATAACCAATTATTCCGTGGTAACCGTGCAACAAAAGCCCATGCTGATGGCTTTGATGCATTTGCCTCTCCGAATCTTGAACCTTTAGCATTGTCAGGAATTAATATTCAACTTATCAAAGGCCAGCTAAGTCCTTACGTTGATAATGCACTGCAAGTTTCTAATATTACACCACAGCCTATTGGTGTACTTTACTTATATCCGGGTATCAGCCCTGAAGTGGTAAAAAGTTTAGTAAACGACAATATCAAGGCCTTGGTACTCTTGAGTTTTGGTGTGGGTAATGCGCCACAAGACTCTGCATTTATAGATATTCTGAATGATGCAAGTAAGCGCGGTATGGTGATTGTTAATTTAACGCAATGTTTAAAAGGCCAAGTGAATATGGGCGGCTATGCCACAGGGAATGCTTTGCTTAATTGCGGTGTTATTAGCGGCTATGATATGACATTAGAAGCCTGTTTGACCAAGTTGCACTACTTATTTAGTCAAAAGCTTGAAGTAGAAACAATTCGACACTTGATGCAAGATAACCTTCGCGGCGAGTTAAGCCGTTAAAAAAAGGCACAAATTGGTGCCTTTTTTCGTTTTTTAATGATTAACGAACTTTTTCGTCAATCTCAACTAAGTCAGTTAAATGGCATATTTCACCGCTGTGGGTTTTAATACCATGTTCACCAAAGTAATCTCGTTGTGCTTGTACAAGGTGACCATTGCTTGGTGTTGTTAACGTCGCAATGTAAGTTTGCGTAGCTGTTAATACAGGGAAAGCAAGACCAGAAGCAACCGCTGCACCTGTCACTTTACGTAAAGCCGCTGACTCACGCTGCATAGAATCAATAAATTCTACACCTTCAGCAACGTTGTCTAAGTAATCAGCACGGATAATACAGCCTGCGCGCCATGTTTGTAGCGTTTTAGAAAGATCAACTTTCCACTGATGAGCGCGTGATGCACCTTTGATAAGTGCTAAACCTTGACGATAAGCAAGTAAACTTGCCAGAGTGAATGCATCTTTTAGCTCAGCTAAGTCTAAATCAACTGTGTCAGTTGCTTTAGCAGCGTAAGTCATTTCTTTAGCAGCATGCGTATCACAGGTATTTGTTAAGTGACGTGCTTGAACAGCTGCCACTAGTGATGGCACTGCAATACCAAGCTCTAGCGCATTTTGCGCAGTCCATAAACCAGTGCCTTTAGCGCCAACCTTGTTATCGATTAAATCAACTAGCGGTTCACCTTCTGTTGTTTCGAGGCTCAAGATATGGCTTGAGATTGACAGTAAGTAGCTATTTAATGTGCCTTCAGACCATTCATTGAAAATGTCCGCAACTTCTTTTGGTGAACGATTCGTGCCTAAACGCAATAATTGATACATTTCTGCAATTAATTGCATTAACGCATATTCGATACCGTTATGAACCATTTTCACAAAGTGACCACTTGCAGATTGGCCTACACGGGCAAAGCATGACTCACCTTTATAGCTTGCAGCTACTTTTTCAAACCACGGCTCAACACGCTCCCAGCCGCCTTCTGAACCACTTGCCATCATAGCTGGGCCGTGACGAGCACCTTCGGCACCGCCAGAAATACCCATAGTGGCAAATTCAAATTTGTTTTGATATTTAAGTTTACGGCTTATGCCGTCTTTATAGTTACTATTGCCGCAATCTACGATAATGTCATCACAGTCAACGCCTGCTTCTGCAAGCTCTGTACATACTTTATCAACCAATTCACCAGCAGGAACTAAAAGTAGAATCGAACGAGGCGGCTCTAAGCGTCTAACCATATCATTTAAATCAGACACAATATGTAAACGGTCTGCCAAACCAAGTGCTTTCGCACAGCTTAGTAACTCGGCACCCGCATCTGGGTTTTTATCATAAGCTACTAATGTCAGCCCTTTTTCAATCAGGTTGAGGGCAAGATTTTTACCCATAACGCCTAACCCTACTAATGCAACTTGCATTTAGTGTCCTCCTCGGTAACAACTATTGGTTAGTTAATCAAAATAAATACGCGCGCATTATACCCAAGCAGCCCAAAAATGCGAGCTTCCAAGCTAACTTGCTATAAATCTATAAAAGGCACGCAGCAAGCTGGGGTTAGTATATCAAATTAATAAGGGCATCGGACCAGATTTTTATAATACCCTTTAAAAAGGTATGTGTATTGACGCTACCTGACACCGGTGTCATAATAGCGTCATTAATGCTTTGTAAACTCTGTATTTAATACAAAGAGCCAGATACTCATACGTAAAAACAATGATTTTTTACTTATGAATTCTGCATTAAGCTTAATTTGATTCATTTATATGCTATTAAATAAGCACAACATTTTAATAGATAACCATCAATTCGCTTAATATTTTTAAGCGCACAGGAGAATTTGATGCTAAGACGCACTAAAATTGTTGCGACACTTGGGCCGGCAACCGATCGCGATAACAACTTAGAAAAAATCATTCGTGCAGGTGCAAATGTGGTTCGTTTGAACTTCTCACACGGCGTAGCACAAGATCACAAAGACCGCGCACAAGCAGTTCGCGATATTGCAAAGCGTTTAGGCAAGCACATTGCAATTCTTGCTGATTTACAAGGTCCAAAAATCCGCGTATCTACGTTTAAAGACGGTAAAGTAAACTTAGCAGTTGGCGCTAAATTTACCTTAGATGCAAAAATGGAAAAAGGCCAAGGCGATGTAAATGCTGTAGGTATCGATTATAAAGAGTTACCAAACGATGTTAAATCAGGTGACTTACTGTTATTAAATGACGGTCTTATCCAACTGACCGTTGATAGTGTAGATGGTCATTTAGTTCACACCACAGTAACTGTGGGTGGTGTACTTTCTAACAATAAAGGTATCAACCGCTTAGGTGGTGGTCTTACGGCTCCGGCATTTACAGATAAAGACAAAGAAGATTTAATCACAGCAACAGAAATTGGTGTTGATTATATTGCTGTATCATTCCCACGTAGTGGTGATGACATGCGCTATGTTCGCTCATTAGCAGAAGCTGCTGGTTCTAACGCGCAGCTTCTTGCCAAAATCGAACGTGCAGAAGCTGTAGAAACAGTTGAAGCAGTTGATGATATCGTACTTGCTTCTGATGCTGTTATGGTTGCTCGTGGCGACCTTGGTGTTGAGATTGGTGATGCTGCCCTTGTTGGTAAACAAAAGCTAATTATTAGCCGCGCACGTTCACTAAACCGTACTGTGGTAACAGCAACGCAAATGATGGAATCAATGATTGATAACCCGATGCCAACACGCGCTGAGGTAATGGACGTTGCAAATGCGGTTCTAGATGGCACTGATGCAGTAATGTTATCTGCTGAAACAGCAGCTGGTGACTACCCTGAAGAAACCGTTGCTACTATGGCCCGCGTATGTTTAGGTGCTGAGTCTCAAAAAGAAACTCACGTTTCTAAGCACCGTTTAGATAGCCGCTTTTCATCTAATGCAGAGTCAATTGCACTGTCTGCTATGTATGCAGCCAACCATCTTGATTCTGTAAAAGCGATTGTGACACTGACTGAATCAGGTAGCACAGCTAAATTAATGTCGCGCATTAGTTCTGGCTTACCAATTTACTCATTATCACGTCACGCTAGCACTTTAGGTCAAACTGCATTGTATCGCGGTGTTTACCCTGTGTTTTTTGATTCAACTAAATGTGAAGATGAAAATATGGTTCGCGAAGCACTCAATACATTAGTAGAACTTGGTTCTTTAAGCACCGGAGATACTGTGATTTTAACTCACGGTGATGCGATGGAAACTATTGGTGCTACCAATACAATGAAGATTGTGACAGTTTAAACTGTTGCAATCACTGATTAAAAAAGGCGCATTGATTGCGCCTTTTTTGTCTTTAACTGATTATGAAAGCTTATTAACTTGCTAGTGCAGCTTTTACTTTATCACGATAGCTGCGGCTCACTTTTAACTCTTGTCCATTATCGAGAACTAACAAGTACTCCCCACTCACCTGAGTGACGAGCTTACTAATTTGTTTGGTGTTAACAATGGCACTGCGGTGAACACGAACAAACAGTTGCGGATCTAACTCTTGCTCTAGCTCTTTCATGGTTTTACGTAAGATATGAGTTTGGCCATCTTGGCAATGTAAACACATATAGTCACCTGCAGCATCAACCCATTGAATTGTAACAACAGGAACACGAACAATTTCGCCCTGCTCTTTTACTGCCAGTGATTCAGGATAACGACGATCTGCAAGGCTATCGCCTGTCGCAAGCTTTTTCAAAATTTCTTCACAATTGTTGCCAGTAATACCAGCCACAAAGCTTGCTAGTTTCTTCTTATGGGCGTTATCTTGTTGTGTTTTTAAATAAGTATGCACTTTTTCTACCGCCTGTTTTAGTCTGTTGTCATCGACTGGTTTAAGAATATAATCCAATGCATGAATCTCGAATGCTTTTACCGCAAACTGATCAAACGCAGTTACAAACACAATGGCAGGCAATGGATTAACACTTTCGCTTAAAGCGCGGGCCACTTCAAAACCATTCATATTTGGCATTTGAATATCTAAGAATACCAGTTCTATATTCCCTGATAAGCACTCATCTATTGCTTCTTGACCATTGCTACATAAACGAATTACTTCTATGTCTTCAAATTCAGAAAGTCGAACGGCTAAGCCTTTCCTTGCAAGCGGTTCATCATCAACGATCAAAGTTCTAATTTTGCTCATTTCTTAACAGCCTTTTCAAACGGAACGCGCAGATTTACTTTTAATCCACTTGGCGTATTGTCAGAGAGAACAAACGAGTAGTTGTTCTCATAAAGTGTTTTTAATCGATCCTGAGTGTTAGCTATACCAACCCCTTGAGAATTAACGAGCTGACCATTTTTAAGCTCAGTGCCAGGACCATTATCGCCTACTTCCAATAATAATTCATTTGCAAAAACTTGTGCCTTAATATCAATGACCCCGCCCTCGTTGAGTTGTGCTATCGCATACTTAATGGCGTTTTCTATCAACGGCTGGAGAATTAAACTTGGTACTAAGGCTTTTTTTGCTTGTTCGCTTACATCAACGTTAATTTGTAAACGCTCATCAAAGCGTACTTTTTCAATTTCTAAGTACAGCATTAATGCATGAATTTCTTGCTCTAATGGAACTTTTTTAATTGGATCTGTATTGAGTGTATAACGCAAGAAATCACTTAATTTAGACACCATTAAATTAGCATCTTTATTCTCTTTAACCAAAATAAGTGTAGAGATTGCATTAAGCGTATTAAATAAAAAGTGCGGATTAAGCTGATAGCGTAGCATCTTAAGTTGTGCTTCGTGAGCCATTGTTGTTGCTTTTAAAGCCTTTTGACGTTCACTTTGCAATAACTGGTAATACTTAATACCAAAATATAATCCACTCCAACAAAGGATAATATAAACTGAATCTAAACCTTGCTGAAAGTAATAAAACCACTCATTTGGGCGATAACCATGGCGGTATATCTCCCATAAATTAAATTTTTGTACTACAGCCCAAAGTGTGCCCGTTAAATAAGAGGCACCAAATACTACTAACATGAGTACCCAAGGCGAAGCATTCCACACTTTGCGATACATGTAGCGTAAAGGCACTGTCATTAAACAACCAGCATAAGCATTTAATACAATGACAAACACGTAAATATCACGCATTTCAAATACTTTAGAGCCGATGTAATTAACTAACGCATACCCTATCCAGCCTGCAATTTGCAAAACCCAGAAAAAACGTTGTCGATTATCAACTAATGATTGCCAATTCAAAATATCAAGTTACCTTACAAACTTATAGTTATTATACCGATAGACTGTTATACAAAGCACTGCCGCCTATCTTAATTTTTTATAGCCTTAACGCATAATTCAGGTATAAAAAAAGCGAAGACGACAGCCGCCTTCGCTTTTTAAACATTGTCTATTTAAGCTAACTTATCAGAAGCTACCTTATAATGCGGATCCTCAATCACGTTTACTTCAACTAAATCACGCGCATTATGCAGAAGTTGGATACAATCAGGGCTCAAGTGGCGTAAGTGCAATTTCTTGCCCGTTTTAGCATATTTATCTGCTAAGTTATCAATTGCCTCAATCGCACTGTGATCTGCTACTCGGCTATGCTTAAATTCGATGATCACATCTTCAGGGTCATTTTTAACATCAAATAACTCAGCGAAGTTTTTCACTGAACCAAAGAATAATGGACCATGAAGTTCGTATACTTTTGAGCCTTGCTCATCAATATAATTGTTTGTGTAAATATGTTTTGCATGCTGCCAAGCAAATACCAGTGCCGATACAATAACACCAACACATACCGCAATAGCAAGGTCAGTAACTACCGTTACACCCGATACAAGAACAATCACAAAGGCATCAGACTTAGGCACACGCTTCATCATCTTAAAGCTTGCCCATTCAAACGTACCAAGAACAACCATAAACATAACACCGACAAGTGCAGCCAGTGGGATCATTTCAATTAGACTTGCAGCGAAAATAATAAACGCTAGCAGCAATAATGCAGCACTGATACCAGATAAACGTGAACGACCACCAGAGTTGATATTAATCATTGACTGACCGATCATCGCACAACCGCCCATCGCTCCAAAGAAACCGCAGGTAATATTCGCAGCACCTTGACCGATACACTCTTTGTTACTGTGACCACGTGTTTCTGTT
This sequence comes from Pseudoalteromonas sp. MEBiC 03607, assembly GCF_004792295.1. Classification (NCBI taxonomy): domain Bacteria; kingdom Pseudomonadati; phylum Pseudomonadota; class Gammaproteobacteria; order Alteromonadales; family Pseudoalteromonadaceae; genus Pseudoalteromonas; species Pseudoalteromonas sp. MEBiC 03607. The sequence goes on along the minus strand of NZ_SRRY01000001.1, from coordinate 2,290,917 downwards.
ATTTCGTCAATTAAGGTTAATGTTAGTAATGACTCGATTAAACCAATTGCCGCAAGAACAAGCGCATAAGGGAAAATAATTTTTAATGTTTCTAGGTTAAATGGCACCATAGGGATGTGGAATTGTGGTAAACCACCCGCAATAGTTGCTTGCTCATTACCCGTCATACCTTTTAAGAAATCAAGAACGGTACGCGCTTCTAAGTCAAAACCAATTACCAATCCTGTAACTGTGACAATTGCAACTAATGAAGAAGGCACAGCCGTAGTCAGTTTAGGTAAAAAATGGATAATTGCCATTGTAAGTGCCACTAAGCCAAGCATAATATACAAGGCTTGACCTTCCATCCACTGCTGCCCTCCCATGCCATCAGGTACTTTGAACTGACCAAGTTGAGCTAAGAAAATAACAATAGCTAGACCATTAACAAAGCCGAGCATAACGGGATGCGGAACCATGCGAATAAATTTACCAAGTTTAAAGACACCCGCTAAGACCTGCAGAATGCCCATTAAAAGCACGGTCGCAAATAAATATTCAACTCCGTGATCTAATACTAAACTTACCATTACAACGGCTAATGCGCCGGTAGCACCAGAAATCATACCTGGACGGCCACCAAAAATAGCGGTGATCAAACCAACAATAAAGGCAGCATACAAACCGACTAAAGGCTCTACATTAGCAACAAAAGCGAATGCAACAGCTTCAGGCACCAATGCCAGTGCGACCGTCAAACCAGATAAAATATCATTTTTAGCAGAGCTTGGCGCTTTGCTGAGTAAGTTAAACATTAAGTTCCTCTTTGTAGTGAATACGTTTCGGCAAGGCGCGCAATTCTAGCAAAAAGCAGAAAAGTTAACAATTATTAACAACAAAACGGTCAGTACTGTTAAGTACTAACCGTTTTTAACTGTTATCAATCGTAGTAAATAAAAACTAAAGTGGTAAAGACGTACTACGTTTAACACACGTCATAGTGACATTAGAATGAACTTCTTGTACAAACTCTAGGTTTAACAGGTTATCGCGAACAAATTGCTCATAGCCTTCAATACCTTTAGAGATAATACGAAGCATAAAGTCCATTGTACCAGCCATACTGTAACACTCAGTGACTTCGTCGTAGCTCATAATTAATCGTTCAAACTCAGCTAAGTTTGTTCTGCCGTGATTTGATAAACGAACATGGGCATAGACTAACATATCAAAGCCAAGCTTTTTCTCATCAAGCAAAGCAACTTTACCTTTGATGTAGCCATCTTGCTCAAGCTTAGCAATACGACGCCAACATGGCGATTGAGACAAACCAACTTTGTCGGCAATCTCTGCCGTTGATAAGCTAGCATCTTGCTGTAATAATGCCAAAATTTGGCGATCTACTTGGTTAAGAGACATTTTATTTCTTTTTCTTTAAGATTATGGGTTAAATTATATAACTGATTTAAAAAACAGTCTGCTTATTTTCTACTACTTATGCAATGAAATTGCAATTTTAGCCATACTTACCACTGATAAAAGGGTTTGTTTTTCGCTCATGGCCTACCGTAGTGTTTGGACCATGCCCCGCTAAGATAACAACATCATCAGTCAGCGTAAGGATTTGTGACTGAATAGATTCAATTAACTGACTGCTATTACCCTTAGGGAAGTCAGTACGTCCAATTGAACCTTGAAAAATTACGTCGCCGACAACTACCTGCTGTGACTGTTCATGGTAAAACACAACATGGCCTGGTGTATGTCCTGGGCAGTGGCGAACAGAAAGCGATAGTTGACCCACCTCTATCGTATCGCCGTGGCATAACCACTTTGTAGGATAAAATGGTTCGATAGCATCAAAGCCGAACATTTGCGCTTGCATAGGAAGCGCATCAAACCAAAATTGATCATCAATATGCGGGCCGATTATTTCAACATCATAGTGCTCAGCTAGTTCTTTAGCGGCGCCAACATGATCTAAATGCCCATGAGTAAGATATACCGCAACCAGTTTACATTTTAATTTCGTCAGCTCAGTGATAAGTTTTTCTTTATCACCGCCGGGATCAATTAATGCAGCTTGATTACTCTCGGTGCAAATTATAATACGACAATTTTGTGCAAAACCAGTCACCGGAACTGTCACTACTTTCATATTACTGTCCTTGTTCAGATTGCTCAAAGCTCATAAAAATTGGGTATTTTAAATAAGCTTGATCATAAAATGGCGTACGCTCATAAAGCCAATCTAGGCGCGCTTGTGGGTCATTTGCGAACTGCTTGTCCTCACGTATTTTTTGGTCAAACTCCAACGCCAAGGCAGGCTTTTCTTTAAGCATTTGTCTTGCGTAAGGCATCAATGCATAATTTTCAACATACTCAGTCCGCTGAAAAATAGTATTGAAGTCTCCCCAAGCAAAGAATGAATCTGGCGCTTCTGGGTGCAGTAAGTGAGTAGCAAGTTCAGAGTATGGTTGCTCAGTCGATACTTTATACCAACCAAACATATTTAGGTTGTCTACTTTGGTATAATCAAAGCTGGCATCAACCCTAAAACGTCCCTCAAAAGGCGCTTTGGCAAAGCTGTAATCTTTCACAATTGCTTGAGTTAACGGTACAGATACGTTTTCAGTAACTTTATCAACCTTAATACCATGCAACTTTAACTTTTCAATAATGTGACTGTACGCAGGTGGAATGTAAAACGCGCTTGGCACATTAACAGTCTTTTTAACTTCTTTTTGCCAAAAAATAGGTAACGCGTCATAGTCTTTAGGCTGACCTAAATACTTAACCTCAGATTGACCAGAAAGAGCACTTTCAGAACGACTGTACGCAATCCCTTTAAATTCAATAGTATCTGGTTGTTTTGCATATCCACGTTCAACAACTAATTGCGTTGGTTTGAAATCAAGCTCTTTTCTAACCGCCTCATTTAGTGCTTTATCGTTTGCAGCTAAGGCATCAATTGCACCATCAATGAAAACATAAGTACCTAATACGCGCTGCTTATAGGGCTTTAATGAATGGTTCTCAACCAAAATCGTCGGTAATGAACGCAAGTCACCCCAGCCATTTGAAAAGCGTGGTGTGGCAACCCAGCCAGCTAGCCCTTTCTTAAATTCGCGCTTATCCATAACAAATACGAGAGGACCAGGAATATGCCCTGCCTTTTCAAGCTTCGCATCTATTACAGGCTTAAACAGATTATCTAATGCCTCAGATACACTTGGTGATTCACTTGAAAATACAGGGTTATAGCCATACGTGACATCGTATTGATAATCAGCACCATCGGTTACATGAACATCAACGTATAAATCTGGCTTAAACTGATTGATCACCTTCATCACACCACGAACTTCTGGGGTATCAAGCTTTGTGTAATCACGATTCAAGTTTAAATTTAGACCGTTTGTTCTAAAACCCATTTCTACTGGGCCACGCTGATTAATACGGTTATATTGACTACTACGCTCGTGACCGTCTACGTTTAAAATCGGTATAAACAGAATATTAACTTTGCTCAAGATATCGCGACGTTTACCCGTGGCAATATCGCGTAGCAGCATAAACATGGCATCTTTGCCGTCAATCTCGCCACTATGAATGCCCGCTTGAATAAAAATCGTAGGTTTAGTGTCTGCAACTAGCTGCTCTGCATCAAATAACCCCTGCTCATTTGCGACTAACATTTTCACTGCACGACCTGCACTACTAGTAGCGATGGTCTTTAATTTAAATTGAGTTGGGTTAGCTGCAACTAAACGGTCAACAAATGCCATTGTCTCATCATAATTAGGAGACAAAGTACCATCACTTAACTCGAACTCTGTCGTTAATGGCCCTTTTTCTTGTAGTAATGACACACTGTTTCCGTGCCATGGCATTAATGGGGGTAAGTGGCTGTCTAACGTTACTACAGCAGATAAAAACACTAAACTCGCAAACATATCACTCTCAAGTGCGGAACTTATTCTAATACCTGAAATTATACCAACTAATTATTATGGATTGCGTAAACTGCGGTGATTCAACAAAAAAATGGAGCAAATGACATGCTAGCTAGCATCTATAATGAAGTAATGAGTGATTTTCAGGATCAAAAAAAGGAGCACTAGGCTCCTTTTTAAACTGTATTAAAAGCGAAATTAAGCCGCTAGGCCTTCTTTTGCTTTTGCAACAAGCGCTGCGAATGCAACTTGGTCGTAAACAGCGATATCTGCAAGGATCTTACGATCGATTTCTACAGATGTCTTTTTAAGACCATTGATAAAACGGCTGTATGAAAGACCGTTTTGACGAGCTGCTGCATTGATACGTGCAATCCAAAGTTGACGGAAAGTACGTTTCTTAGCACGACGGTCACGGTAAGCGTATTGACCCGCTTTAGTAACTGCCTGGAAAGCTACGCGGTAAACACGTGAACGTGCTCCGTAGTAACCTTTAGCTTGTTTTAAAACTTTTTTGTGACGTGCACGTGCGATAACACCGCGTTTAACTCTTGCCATTTCTGAAGACTCCTATTAAGCGAATGGTAACATACGTGAAACTAGACCATGGTCATTCTTATGAACCATCATCTTAGGACGTAAGTGTAATTTACGCTTAGAAGTTTTCTTAGTCAGAATGTGACGAAGATGCGCTTGTTTACGCTTGAAACCGCCTGAAGCAGTTTTCTTGAAACGCTTAGCCGCGCCTCTGTGAGTTTTTAGCTTATAAGCCATTGCAATAACTCCAAATGTATTGCTTAAAACATTAGCAAGCAGGCGAGAGATATATAAAATAGCTCTACTTTATAAGGCCTAACTTACTGCCATAATCCGGTGAAGGTTCATTGCTATTGCTTTGCAACCTTACTTTAAACCGGTTATTTCAGGTGAACAGTAAACTGTTACTTGCAGACCTGAAATAAAATCGGTGCGTAATATAACCTGTTTATTGCTTTTTAGCAATAGGGGCCATCATCATAACCATTTGACGACCTTCAACACGATTAGGGAATGATTCAACTTGTGAAACATCTTCTAAATCGGCTTTAACACGGTTTAATAATTCAATACCAATTTCTTGGTGAGCCATTTCACGACCACGGAAACGGATGGTGATTTTAGCTTTATCACCCGCTTCTAAGAACTTACGCAAGTTGCGAAGCTTAACCTGGTAGTCACCTTCATCCGTACCTGGACGGAACTTGATTTCTTTAACCTGGATCTGCTTTTGCTTTTTCTTTTGTTCTTTAAGTTCTTTGCTTTTTTCAAAGATGAACTTACCGTAGTCCATAACCTTACAAACAGGTGGCTCAGCATTAGGACTGATTTCTACAAGATCTACACCCGCATCATCAGCGATAGCTTGCGCCTCTTTTAATGACACGATGCCAGCTTGCTCGCCGTCGATGCCAATTAAACGAACTTCTTTAGCTGTAATATCTTCGTTGATACGATTTTTTTGAGCTGTTTGTTGCCCTTTCTTGCCGCCTCTAATGGTACGATCCTCCAAGAATATAAAATAAAAAGCGTGTAGTTGGCTGTTTGTTTTGCCCTACACGCTCATGATTTATTGTCGATTTTTAATTTCTTCGCTTACTTTTGCAATGAAATCATCAACACTAAATTTGCCTAGGTCTTCACCTGTGCGAGTGCGTACTGCCACTTCTTGTTGTTCAACTTCTTTATCGCCAACAACAAGTAAATATGGAATACGTTTTAACGTATGTTCACGGATTTTAAAGCCAATCTTCTCATTTCTCAAGTCAGCAGCGGCTCTAATTCCAAGTTTATTTAATTTTTGTACAATTTCTTGCACATAATCAGCTTGTTTATCGGTGATGTTCATAATCACAACTTGCTTTGGTGCAAGCCATGTTGGGAACAATCCAGCGTATTCTTCAGTTAGAATGCCGATAAAACGCTCAATCGAGCCTAATATAGCACGGTGAATCATCACTGGTGTACGACGTTCATTGTTTTCTGCAACATAAGTCGCACCTAAACGGCCTGGTAATGCAAAGTCTAGCTGTACAGTACCACATTGCCAAGCGCGGTCTAAGCAATCATAAAGCGTGAATTCGATTTTAGGGCCATAGAATGCGCCTTCACCTGGTAGGTAATCAAATTCAATGTTGTTCGCTTTTAATGCATCGGCTAACGCTAACTCAGCTTTATCCCACATTGCGTCTTCACCGATACGTTTTTCTGGACGAGTTGATAGTTTTACAACAATCTTCTCAAAACCAAACGTCTCGTATGTATCGTAAACCATTTTGATACATGATGATACTTCATCCATGATTTGCTCTTCTGTACAGAAGATGTGTGCATCATCTTGGGTAAAGCCACGTACACGCATTAAACCGTGTAAAGCGCCTGATGGTTCATTACGATGACAACAACCAAACTCAGCCATACGTAATGGTAGATCACGGTACGATTTTAAACCTTGATTAAAAATTTGTACGTGACCTGGGCAGTTCATTGGTTTAATTGCATATTCACGCTTTTCAGATTCAGTTGTGAACATTGCATCTGCGTATTTATCCCAGTGGCCTGATTTTTCCCATAAACCACGGTCCATCATCAATGGGCCTTTTACTTCTTCGTAATCATACTCACGTAATTTTTCACGAACGAAGTCTTCTAGCTCACGGTAAATGCTCCAGCCATCGTTATGCCAAAACACCATACCTGGCGCTTCTTCTTGCCAGTGCCATAAGTCAAGTGCTTTACCAATACGACGGTGGTCACGCTTTTCAGCTTCTTCTAAGCGTTTTAAATATGCTTTAAGTTGCTTTTTATCCGCCCATGCTGTGCCGTAAATACGTTGCAGCATTTTATTTTCTGAATCACCGCGCCAATATGCACCTGCCACTTTCATGATTTTGAAATGTTGGCAGAACTTCATGTTTGGTACGTGTGGACCACGACACATGTCGATGTATTCTTCGTGATGGTATAAACCAGGACGGTCATCTTTTGCAATGTTCTCGTCTAGGATTTCCATCTTGTAAGTTTCACCGCGTGCTTCAAATGTATCACGCGCTTCTTGCCAGCTTACGGTCTTTTTAACCACATCGTAGTTTGTTTTAGCAAGTTCAAGCATACGCTTTTCAATTGCATCTAAATCATCTTGGCTTAAAGAATGATCCATATCGATATCGTAGTAAAAACCGTTATCAATGGTTGGACCGATAGCCATTTTCGCTTCAGGGAAAAGTTGCTTAACTGCATGACCAATAAGGTGCGCACAAGAGTGACGAATAATCTCTAAGCCGTCTTCATCTTTTGCTGTGATAATTTCTAAACGCGCATCTTCAGTAATTAAGTCACATGCATCTACACGTGTGCCATTAACACGTCCAGCGATGGTTGCTTTAGCTAAACCTGGACCGATATCGCTTGCAACATCATAAGTACTTACTGGGTTTTCAAAACTACGCTGACTGCCGTCAGGGAGGGTAATAACTGGCATTATAAATCCTTATACAGTGGTGATGCCTACAATGCATCACATGTAGTATTTTTTAAAAAATTGAATAACTCTGCAACGCTTTTACGAATAAGCATTGCTAATTAAGCATGTATTTACTGAGTCTTCGCAAATACAAGCGGCCATTGTCGCTGCTCAAGCACTTAAATACAAGTAGTTATGCGAGCAAATTGACAATTACTTAACTCATTTCATAATTAGGAGGTCTGTACTTCGAAGGTTACCATAATGCCACACATGCATACGCTCAAGTTTGCTACGTTAAACTTGCTAAATTATACTGCGCCGCCCTATTCTTTTTATCAGTTACACGAGCGTTACAACAATACTCAATGGCAACAAAAACAACAATTTGTCGCTGACTTTTTATCAACTACAAACGCCGATGTTGTTGCTTTTCAAGAAGTGTTTAGTGCTCATGCTTTAGAGGTACAGTGCAAAGAAGCGGGCTACGACTATTTTAAAACTGTGGATTCTCCTTCTCAAGATGCCCTATACCCACAAGTTTTATTTAACCCAATTGTTGCAATCGCCAGTAAGTTTCCATTTAAAAGAGCTGAAGCATTAAGCCCATGCCCAGAGATGCTTGAGTACTTAAATAATCAAAATGAATTTAAATTTAACCGTACTCCAATAAAATGCTTGTTTTCATTCCCTGAGTTTGGCGATGTATGCTGTTATGTTGTGCATTTTAAATCACAACGTGTGCAGTCTATGGCACATATATTAAATATTCATAATCTTGAAGATCCACTTTTACAACTACTACACCAAACAGTTGGGGCTATGCAATCACAGATATCTCGTTCACTAGAGGCATCGATTGTTTACTATGATGCCTTAAAAACTCAACGAGAAAAGCAATGCGCCACGCTAGTAATGGGGGATTTTAATGATTCACTTACCAGCCCAACCCTTTCGTTTATGACACAAGGCTTTCATCCTACCCGCTGTGAACCCTGCATTGAGCACAATGAACCCGTTGTTGGGTTAACAGATAGCTATGAGTTCAGTGCGGCATTTCATCAGCAACAAGAAAAACCGTTTAGTCATTACTTTCATGGCAAAGGGAATGTGCTTGATTATATATTGGCCTCTGCTCACTTTAATCCTGACTGCCAGATGTCTAAGGTTAAACTGCTGGAATATGAAAGCTATGCAGCGCATTTAAACCCTACACAATCAACAGAAGACATCAGTGTCAGTGACCACAGTGCAATTGCTATAAAAATTCATTTTTAAAGCAACTGTTTTTCATGACGTTACTTGCTATAATTGCGCAAATTAAGTTATTTAGAGAATGACCATGAGAACATGCGGTGTAGAAATTACTGGTAGTGATGTACTACTGTGTATTTTAACCAAAGACAATGACGTATTTGATATCCGTGATGTCAGACAAACACGCTTCACTTTAGGTGATGGCAATGACACTGAAGTAATGCGTAAGTTTCAGTTTGATTTTAGGAAGTTGATGCAAGATTACCAAATTGACTCTGTTGCAATTAAAGAGCGTCAACCAAAAGGGAAATTTGCTGGCAGTGCTAAAGGGTTTAAAATGGAAACTGCTATTCAGCTTATTGACGAGTTAGATGTACAAATTTTTAGTGCAACGACAATTAAAGAGCAACTTAAACGTAATCCAATTCCTATTGATTTCGAAGATACTGGGTTAAAGAAATTTCAAGAAAATGCTTTTATTAGCGCCTACGTTTACCTTATGCGCAAAACCTACAAACAAGACGAACAATAACTTCCAATAAAACGTGCTACGGCACGTTTTTTATTCCCCATTAAGTATTACTCATAAAAAACCAACATATACATTAGTCTTAAAAAACTTTTCTTTGTCGACAATCTGTGTTTAGTTAGATACGAACGCACGTTTTGAGAATCAAGTTTTTGATTACCTCATTACGCATTGCATCAAGTCCATGACAACTAACTAGCCGGACACGGAGAAAACAATGCAGACAAAGAACACACCAAACAATAATCTTCCACTTTCGAAAAGCTATTTTAAAGGTTGCACTGATGTACCCTTAATCGAACAGACTATTGGTCAGTATCTTGATAATATTGTCGACAATTACCCTGACCACCCTGCTATTGTGGTTCATCATCAACATATTCGTCTTACCTACAAAGAATACCAACAACAAATTAACCAATTAGCAATGGGGTTATTATCATTAGGGGTTAAACCGGGAGACAGAGTTGGTATTTGGTCACCAAATAATATTGAGTGGTGTCTAACCCAATTCGCAACAGCGAAAATCGGTGCCATTATGGTCTGTATTAACCCCGCTTACCGTCCGAGTGAATTAGAGTACGCGTTAAATAGTGTTGAATGTTCAACGTTGATCACTGCAAGTCAATTTAAGTCTAGTAACTATATTGAAATGCTTAATGAACTTGCACCTGAATTAAGCCATTTAACTGCAGATGGATTAAACCTAAAAAAATTACCGCATTTAAAAAATATTATTCGAATTGGCGACAAAAAATCTCCTGGTATGTATAGCTTTAATGATGTAATGGAACGCCCTACAGAAGCCCATAAACTTGAGCTTGATGCTATCGCTGCCACTTTGCATTGCGATCAGGATATCAATATTCAATTTACTTCAGGTACCACGGGTAACCCCAAGGGAGCCACTTTATCCCATAAGAACATTCTAAATAATGGCTTTTTAATGGCCGAAGCGATGAAGCTTACTCATCAAGATAAGTTGTGTATCCCCGTGCCCTTGTACCATTGCTTTGGTATGGTACTAGGCAACTTGGTTTGTATAAGTAAAGGGGCTACAGCTGTTTTCCCAGGAGATTCTTTTGACCCTAAAACAACCCTAGAGGTAGTAGAAAAAGAGCGCTGCACGGGTTTACATGGTGTTCCTACCATGTTTATCGCTGAACTTGAACTAAAAGAGTTTAGCAGTTATGACCTTTCAAGCTTACGAACAGGCGTCATGGCCGGTTCGACATGTCCAGAACAAGTGATGCGTAAAGTTCACTCATTAATGCATATGCAAGAAGTAGTAATAGGCTATGGTCAAACTGAGTGTAGCCCTATCAACAATGTAACTGAAACTGACTCACCTCTTGAAAAGCAAGTGACGACTGTAGGGCGTGCACTAGCACATACAGAAGTTAAAATTATTAATGAAGTTGGGGATATTCAACAAATCGGTGTTCCTGGTGAAGTTTGCAGCCGTGGTGCAGGCATTATGCGATGTTATTGGAATGATGAAGAGAAAACCAATGCCACCATAGATAACGAAGGTTGGTTACACTCCGGTGATTTAGGTGTAATGGATGAAGAAGGCTTTGTTGCTATTGTTGGTCGTATTAAAGATATGATCATCCGTGGCGGTGAGAATATATACCCTCGCGAAATAGAAGAAGTGCTTTATAGTTACCCGGGTATTCAAGATGCCGCTATTTTTGGTATAAGTGATGAAAAGTATGGAGAAGAAGTTTGTGCGTGGATCCAACCTAAAGATGACGCAGTGCTTGATGAAAATGCAATACGTGATTTCCTACAAGATAAGCTGGCCTATTTTAAAGTACCAAAGCACATTCGCTTCGTTGAAGAATACCCTATGACTGTAACTGGTAAATTGCAGAAATTTAAAATGCGCGAGCAAATGCAAGAGCTTCTTAAAGAAAACGCATTTTCGTAAGCATTCAGTATTAAAGCTCAGCCATGCTGAGCTTTAACTCGTTTAATTCAATTTAACTTATTTGCAGTACTATTGAGCTCTAACGCCCTATCCACTATTTGGTGGAGTTATGGTTAACTATTTTAAGGTTTGCGCTAGCAGTGTGTGATATCAAACAGCGCCTTGTTTGATCATAGCCTGTGAAACACGTTCAAACCCTGTAACATTAGCCCCTAACAATAAATCACCTTCATGGTCGTATTGTTTTGCAGTTGATGATACTCGATCAAAAATTTCTTTCATAACTTGTTGAAGTTTTTCATCGACCTGCTGTGGGCGCCATTTCTGCATACTGGCATTCTGAGCCATTTCAAATTGGCTGGTCGCAACTCCACCAGCGTTTGCAGCCTTACTCGGCCCTAGGTAAACATCATGCTCTTTAAAGACAGCAAGTGCGTCTGCAGTCGTTGGCATGTTAGCGCCCTCACACACGGTCATACAGCCGTTTGAAACAAGTGCTTTTGCATCCTTTTGAGTTATTTCGTTCTGTGTTGCACATGGCAAAGCAATATCAGCCTCATATTGCCACACTTGATGGGCATCACTCGGGTACTGATTTACAGGGGTAAATTCAGCATCTGGGTGTTCATTTAAATAATCACGAAGCTTCGCACCTTTTTCTTGTTTTAGGTGTTTGACTAACTCAACATCTAATCCCTCTTTGCAATATAGGGTACCTTGCGAATCACTACAGGTAAGTACAACCGCGTCATGCTGCGCTAGTTTTTCCATTAAATAGAGCGCCACATTACCAGCGCCTGATACTAAACAACGTTTACCACGTAATGAGTCATTTTTGGCATCAAGCATAGCACTTAAAAAATACGCAACTCCGTAGCCAGTCGCTTCTGTTCGCAAAGCAGATCCCGCCATTATTTCAGGTTTGCCTGTCAACACACCTTGAAACTGATTGGTGATTCGTTTGTACTGGCCAAATAAGTAACTAATCTCCCGACCAGCAACCCCGATATCACCGGCTGGTACATCTGTATTTTCGCCAATGTGACGGTAAAGCTCAGTCATAAATGACTGACAAAAGCGCATGATCTCATTGTCGCTTTTACCTTTAGGATCAAAGTCTGAGCCGCCCTTCGCTCCACCTAAAGGTAACCCTGTTAGTGCATTTTTAAGAACTTGCTCAAAACCTAAGAACTTAATGACACTTAAATTCACGCTTGGATGAAATCGCAAACCGCCTTTGTAGGGGCCAAGTGATGAACTAAATTCGACTCGATATCCACGGTTTACTCTAAGGTTGCCCTTATCATCATGCCAAGGTACTCGAAAAATAATTTGCCTTTCAGGTTCAACTAATCGCTCTAATATTGCCTGTTTTTGAAAATCGGACCCGTCTTGCACAACCTGTTCTAGCGAGTGAAATACCTCTTCTACAGCTTGGAAAAACTCAGGTTCGTTTGCATTTGCTTCCTTTACTTGGTTAAGTACATCTTGTAGATATTGCATATTAACTCCTCAAGCTATTGAAAATATTGTATTCACCTAATTACTATTAAACTTCTAAACAGCCTTAAACGATCACTTAGTTTAACGAATCGCAAACCGTTGAGACTCTTGCGAAGCATCAAAGTGCCAAAAATAGCGCATTGGTTCATGCTGGCCATCGTAAAACCATATCTCAGCCACTAGTTCAACCGCTGAGTTTGCAAGCATAATATCCGAATTCAACTTACTCTCGACAAGTGAAGAGCGTAACAAACATTCGGAGTAATCCGCTTTGTTATCCTCACCTTTAAGGCAGATATTTATATACGCACGTGGATTGCCCATATTTATATCAACATCAACATAAAGTAACACCTTACTAGACAAATCAAACGTTGGAGAAATAGTTAAATCAGTCATTGTATCCGTTTGTACTGCTGTTTCAGTTGCTGTTTCGTTTTCTGTAGTGGCGGTTGTTGCCGATGTTCCCAAAATATTTGAGTTTTCATTTACAGCATCACCTTCACCGCCACCACCACACGCTGTAAGAATTAAACAAATCATTGTAATTAATTGATGTTTCATGGCTACTGTGCTCCCGAAATCACTTTAGATGTTGTTGCATTGTTAAACCACATTGGACTTTCTCTGCCATCAGATTCAGCAAATGTTTGGAACTCACTATAGGCTTGGGTTATATCAACACTTTCTTTTGGGTGCGCCCACGACGACCCCACTTCAATGGCCCAAGGTAATCCAGATGGCGTTTGGAAGTAATACCCAAACTGAGTATTAGTTGCATCATCACTGCCTACTAAAGAAAACAAACTTTGATTAAATTTTTCTGTCGGCGGTTGGTTTTTAATATGCACTTCCCATCCGCGAGGATTCAAGCCATCTAAAAAAGTACCGTGATAATGACCTTCTGCAGCAAAAATAAATGGGTCCAGTGTATATTTAGGTGCATCAACACTCGCTATATAAGTATTTAATGACACACTCAAAGTGAAGCTAACTTTATTATTAATGTTACAACCCGCTTCAGTTCTGAAAAAACTACAGCTAGAATCTTTACTTGCATAAGCCCATGTATCTGGCATCACAATAAAAATTGCGTCTTCTGTTCCTTCTTCAAGGATCGTATGTGTTTGCTGTTCGCCATTAATGATTAAACTGATTGATGCTTGGTCTATTTGACTGCGTAAAATGCGTTTGTTTATACCACTGGGGCTAGATTGATAAAGGCGAACTGCAAACCCGTTATGAAAAGTAGCACCTATTCCTACAAGGTCTCCTTCTATTTTATAACCAAGCGCTTGTCCATCTTTATCAATCAACTTTGTACGGTAATTCATAACCAAATCATTAAAGTCATAATCACCAGCGAAGGGCCATTGGTCTTCATAAGCCAGAGTTACCCAGCCATTCTCACTTGGGTAAGCAAGACTACCGTAGGTATTAATAGGATAGTCTTCAACTTCTCCGCCTGTAACCCCACCTGTTGCAGTTATTGGATTTGCTTCGCTACCGTCTGTGACCCGAAAACGTGCCCATGTTGCTCCCATAACAGCATTACTTGGTACATCAACAAGAACACTGTTATCCCCTTGATTAAGGCGATATTTACTCACTGTGATTTCGTCTGCATCAAACTGGTAATTTTGGTCCCAATCAAACCAAGCATATAAATAGCCATTATCATTTGGTGATGTGACAATAATTTGGCTTGTTGAGCCGGCAACAAAATCAGTCACAAACTTGACCCCATCGTCAGAGCTATCTACTGATGACTGGAGAAGATCACTGGCAGTGTTTAAGTTTTCTCCATCAACACTTGCGCCGAGATAAACAAGGTTAGATTGGTCTTCATTAGGATCGAACAAGTGTCTTGCACCGCTATCTTCTAACGTTGTTTGATAAGGTCTAGGCGCATCACCAAAATCTATCGAGTTATCTGTAACTTTTACCTCTGCTATAGCACAACGTGCCCCATCATTTTGGTTAGATGTAGGGCCCAACGTAAACACAGACGCAGTTGGTGTATAACCCGACACAGGGCTGATGTTTAAATTAACCCTATGGACTTTACCGCTTCGATTGTTACTAAAATAAAACTGCCCTTGCAAATCAAAGTAAGCTGCGCCATTGGCGCCTGTATCACCTGCAATATCGAGATTTGTAATAAAAACAGGGCCACCATTTTCAACGTTGATCTCATATAAGTCGCCGTTTGATTCAACAGCGTAAAGAAGAGTACTGTGCGGGTGAAATGCAAAGTCATAAATAGAGAGATTCCAGTTAGCAGAGCCTGGAATTAATTCAGCTTGGTATTGTTCATTTTGTGCTGTTAAATTAATGGCGTAAAGGCCAAAGCGTGGATGATATAAGTAATACACAGCCTTGTTTTGCTGCTCATCAACTAAAATATCACCCACATAAAAGTTCGTATCTGGTAAGCCGCTTACATTTAAACGCTCTAACATGTATTGGTTATTTATGCGTACCACACTTTTAGGGGCTTGCTTACTAAAACCATACATATATTGGTCTTGGTAATTAAACCCCACCGCATTAACACTGTCGTTATTAGCTTCGCTTGCAAAATCCATTGCTGCTGCAAGCACTGTCGTTTTCGCAGATACTAAATCAACACCATACATCTGTGCGGGCGAACCCTGAATTAAAAATGCTTTACTTGGACACTGCTCAAATGGTGCTGCACTTACCAAGCCGTTAGCAAGTGCCGCTGTTAAGTAAATGAGTATGTTAATTTTCATAATTACACTCTCCTTTGGGTGTGTAATTACTTTAAGCAGCAACCATTCCAAAAAATAAATTGTCTTTTAACAATGCGTTATAAAAATCTAGCCAATATTATTCGCAAGTTGCGAGAAGAATAATTGCATAATGCAATTCCTTTTAGCTATAAAAGCAAATCATTCCCATTTAAAAGTATGACATGCTAGACTAGTTGGGATTTAAAAAAATAATAAACCCTACTATGAAACTTAAAGCCGCTGCTTTTCTGTATTTTGCCTTATCAATGAACTGTGCTTTTGCATCATCATTGCAAAACCATATTGACGAAGCCAGAGCAATCAGTGATTACCAAAAACGATATGAGTATTTATTAAGTATCGATAAACAACTTTTAGAATCTGCAAGCCTTGCAGAAAGAATCAGTTTTAACGTTAGATTAATTCACGTTCATATACAGCTCGGGCAGTTTCAGCAGGCGCAAACAATAATAGATGAGCTTGAAGCAGGCCCAAAATACAAAAACGACTCCCCTATATACAGCGAGTTGTATCTTGCTAAAGCACGACTGGCCTACAGAAAAAGTGACTTAGAAACCGCAATTTCGTTATCTCAACAAAATGTCGCGCTATTTCAGCGTTTGCAACTTAGCGATTATGAAATTGACGCCGTGGCGAGCCTTGTCAGTGCCTATCATAATGCTGGTGAGTATCAAGCCGCCTTGAACTTGCTTGAGGTTTATATTCACGACAACAATCGCGAATTAACCTTAAAGCAAAAAGAAATGCTCTACCATGGTTACTCACGTAATCTTGAGCAGTTAGACAGGTTAACGCTTGCTCTGGAGTATAAACTAAAACGCCGTGAGCTAGTTCAGCAGATGTCACCGTCTATTTCATTACAAGCAGGCATAACCTATTCGATTGCTCAAAGTTATTTAGATTTAGGCCAATACGAAAAAGCAAAGAGCGAGTTTATTACAGCGCTTAGTTTTGATAGACAAACGGGGTCACTTTCAGATATCGGACATAGCTTAGTTAAGTTATCACAATGCGAATATGGGCTACACAATTACACTAAAGCACTTGAATACGCACAAGATGCTCAGCAAGTATTTGCTAGTTATAACAGCACAAGAAATACCGCTTGGGCTAAGCATAATATTGCAATAAATTTGCTTGAAATTGATAAAGCTGATCAAGCATTAGCAATTGAAAAACAAGTAATCACTGAACTGAAAGAAGACGATCACTTATATACTGATGTGTTACTGACATTAGCAAAACTATACATTGGCTCGACTGAGCTTAAACAAGCTAAACATTATGCACAGCAGGCCTTTCAATTAAGTAATCAAAAAAATAGGCTGCAAAAGCAGATCCTTGCCCTTGAACATCTAATTACAGTTGCACAACAGCAAGCTGATTATCAACAAGCATTGTCGTATCAACGCACTATCACGGAGCTTGAAAAAAACTTTGCCCATAACAACTACAATCAACGTTTAGCGGAGCTGCAAAACTCAATTGCTATTCGCGACCGAGATTTGGCCATTCAAAATTTAAAACTGCAAGACCATGAAAAAAGCCAAGCCATAGCCTCACAGCGTCAAACAATCTTATACAGCATTTTATTATTTAGCTTGCTTTTAGCTGTAATGGGCATCGCATTATTAAGAGTAAAACAAAGAAAACAACTGATTGAACAACGCCGGAATTATCTAGATAAACAAATCAGCCAACGTAGTAAGTTATTATCACAAGTTGCCCACGAACTAAGTGGTCCATTAACCGGGTTGCGCTTACACCTTGAAACTCTGCAAGCTGGTCTTACTCAATTTAATGAGCTTACCTACGAAAAGCTCAACCAAAAAATCACCGATATGGCAACTTTAGTCACTGATTTAAATAAAATTTCACTTTTAGAGCAAAGCTGCTTTCAGCTCAACGTAACAACAATTAATGCAGCTGAGTATTTCCAAAGCTTACACGCAGATATGGCAATCCAGCTTGATAAATTTGAAGTGAGATTCTCACAAAATGTTGCTAATGAATTAAACTTTGAGTGCGATGCAACAAGGCTTTCACAGTTATTTGCAAACTTAATCAGTAATTCGCTTAAGTACACGCATCAGCCCGGTAAGATTAATTTAACGATTAGCCAAAGCCAAACACAGCTATTGATCCGCTATGAAGATTCAGCCCCTGGCGTGAGCGATGAGAGTTTAACAAAGATTTTTGACCACCTTTATAGAGTGCCTGACTTAAATACAGTTAAGCAATCAGGATCAGGGATTGGGCTTGCGATAGTAAAACAAATTGTCGAAGCCCATAATTGGCGTATAACGGCAGCCCATAGCGAACTCGGTGGTGTCCGCTATGACTTAACGATTGCTATTTAGGTGATTTGTCTGGCCATTCAAATGCACCAACATCACCAGGAAATACAACCGGTGATTCAATTCCATCTTTGTTCACAGCAGCAACACCAAAATAGTAGTTATCGATAACAATATTTTTCAGTGTTGCTTCGGTGACTTTGCCAACATCACGACTAAATTGCCATTGTGGCTCACTGGTATAACGCCAATAGATTTTATAACTAACCACAGTTGGGTCATCACTTTCATGCCACGCCAAGGTTGTACTTGGCTTTACAGCACCTGAAATACTGACCCCTGTTGGTGGTGCAGGCGCCCATGCCATTGATGCCATCGTCACTGCATTTAGTGACGTTAATTTCGCTGCATAGGCAAAATCAACATGATCAATGGTGTCACCGTAGGTAATACCATTTTCAGCACGTAAGTCTTGGTGTTGTTGGTTATAATTTTCGTTGGTTTCCATTATACGCACAGCTGCAAAGCCAACATCGTTAAATGGACGGTGATGCCCTCCTCGACCAAAACGATCGAGTCGATATACCAACATGGTATCCAGATTTTCAATGTAGCGATCTGCGATTGTATCTATGTAACGAGCAAGGTTACGACTTGCAGAATCAACCTCACCACCGGTAAAACGGCGTTTATGGGCTTGCTCTTTGGTTTCAATAACGCGAGTGCCTTCAGAGAAGATACGTGCAGTTGTGTTATCTGTTACCCCATTAATGCCGGTTGAATTACCAATCATGTCGTTGTTTAAAACACCATGAACACGCCAATTATGCTCTTGTGCATATTTAGCTAAAATTTTACCGCCAAATAAGCCTTGCTCTTCACCAGATAAAGCTGCATAAACAATTGAGCCATTAAATTTATACTTTGATAAAACACGCGCAGATTCCAGCACGCCAGCCACACCAGATGCATTATCATTAGCCCCTGGCGCATCTGAGGTATAGTCCATTACATCAGACACTCTCGAGTCAATATCACCCGACATCATAACCATTCGGTTCGCATCAACTTGACCGCGCTGAATAGCCACAATATTGACAACCTCTACCGGGTTTGGAATACGCTTTTCACCGGAAATAGTGTCTTTTACTTCGATGATTTCTAGGCAATTTCCGCACGCTTTAGAAATCGCCTCAAATTCAGACTTGATCCAACGTCTTGCTGCACCAATACCACGTGTATCTGATTTCGTCTCAGAAAGAGTATGGCGAGTGCCAAAATCAACCAGCGTTTGTATATCTTGCTCTATACGCGTTTTTGAAACTGCATTTGCAATATCATGCAAAGCTTGTTGATCTTTATATTGAGGTGTTGTGGCTTGAGCTGCCGAGACCAAAAACAGCGATGAGCTAAACAAAGCACCCGTTGTTGTTATTATTTTACGCTTTAACATAGTTTCACTCCTTCAATGAATAATTCAAGGCTAACTAATATTTCATTTCACGCAATAGTTATGAGTTAGAAAACAAATTATTAGGTTGAATAATCTGAGTTTATCTTTTGTCTAGGTGCTGTGAAGTTTAAAATAAGTAAGAATCGTAGGAATTGAAGGTAACTGCTCAGTTGTAAGTGACACTATGATTTTGTACCTGGTAATGTCATCGTATCATTATAAAACACCACCTGATTGCCACCCGCGTACTTTGCGTTATACATGGCTTTGTCAGCGCACTGAATTAAATACTCTGCATCGCCATAATGTTCTGGAAATAACACAGCACCAATACTTGGCGAGTAAATAAGCTCTGCATCATTATAGATAAGTGGTTTACAGATTTCTGCTTTTAACTTATCAACGGCTTCTATCACGTCATTTTTATTCTTAACGCTTTTCAATACCACGACAAATTCATCTCCACCTAAACGGCCTACTGAGTCACCTTTTTTCAATACATGGCGAATACGCATGGCAATTGTTTTTAACAGCTTATCGCCCGCTCCATGACCATGGATATCATTAACTTGCTTAAAGCCATCAATATCAATAAATAACACGCCTATTACTGTTGAAATGGTATTCGCAATTGACAAAGATTCTTCTAATTGTGTGGTCAGATAATGACGGTTAGGTAAATCGGTAAGTGAGTCATGGCCTGCCATATAAATTAATTTTTGTTCTAATTTTTTTTGCTCAGTAATGTCATAAGCGATTGCCACTCTGACTTGTTTTTCTTTTGACCAATAAACTGACCACAAAACATGGACTATTCTGCCATCTTTTCTTACCCAACGATTTTCAAAACGTGGATCATCATTGCTAGACACTATTTTGTTGATAGCCTGAATTGTTTTTGCTCTGTCTTCTGGATAAACAAAGTCGAGCATCTGTCTATTAATAGCCTCTTCTGGTGCGTATCCGAAAATAGATTCAAAGGCTGGATTTGCAAAAAGCAAAGTACCTTTCGAGTCTACAACACAAACAGCATCTAATAAGAGAGTGATAATATCAGATAAATATTCCGATGTTTCTTGGTTCATACACGACTAAATTGTTTGCTTTGCAATAAGTATAGACGAAACCAAGCAAGTGACTGAAAGTTTAGGGCTTAACTGGGTATAACTTTTTACTAAGCCAAAGTGATATTGCGCTAAATACAGCAATCCCTAAGAAATCTGCAATTAAATCGAAAACATCTAAAGTACGTGTTGCCACAAAATATTGACTAAATTCTTCTAATACAACGAACGTGGAAACAATGAGCACCGCTAAATAAATTTCATGTCCAACAAGTTTGATAGTTTTAAATTTAAACGCAAGGTTAATGAATAAAGTCAGCAAACCAAACAGGCAAAAATGGCCCAGTTTATCGCCATAAGGAATTGCAGCAACTAAATCAAAAAGCAGTGATTTTTGCCCCGTATTTGCTAAATAAATTACCCAACCAATAAATCCAAAAAAGCTAAGCGCCATTAAAAACAGCAGTCGTTGCAACATCATCTTATTGCCCCATATGTGTTGTTAAAAACAGAAACTGATAAGGGATTACTTTATTCCAGTAATGCCAATCGTGAGAACCCGGACGCTCTATGTAATCGTGACGAATTCGCAGCTTAAGCATAGCTTGGTGCAGCGCTCGGTTTTGCTCTACAAAGAAGTCATCTACACCTATATCGAGCATGATAGCGAGAGTATCAGCGCCTTTTTTCCACGCTGTGTTACCTGCAGCTATTTTATGTAAGTTATTAATAATGGCAATGTTATCCCACTTTTCTTGATTATCGGCATAGCCACCCAATACTTTTGCAAGGCCAAATTCAGCACTAAACGGTCTTACATCAACACCTGCCGAGATTCCCGATACTGCGGCAAAACGAGTTTGGTTATTAATGGCAATATGCAAAGCACCAAATCCCCCCATCGATAAACCTGTTATTGCACGGCCACTTTTAGACCGATTGGTCGAATAGGTTGTGTCTATATAATTGACTAAATCTTCAGCGATGTAAGTTTCGTATTGCGAACTTTTGTCGATGTCAGAATCGAGATACCAAGAGCCGAAGTTTCCATCAGGATTAACGATAATGACGTTATATTGATCGGCAAGTTTTTCGATATCTGTTAGTTTTGTCCAATCAGTATGGTTGCCGCTATAGCCATGTAATACATAAATAACATTGTAATTATTAGATTCTTGATAGCCATCCGGTAACGTTACCGTAACGGGTTTCTCAATGGCGGTTTGTTTACCCTTAAATGTATGGGTTTCGGTTTGATAAGCACAAAGTGGTAAGCTAATAACAAGCGAAAGTGTAAAGAGCAACTTTTTCATAATTAATTCCTTTTTCTTATTATATTTTCACTTCTCACAGAAGATGTAAATAACTGAATAGAGGATAGATTTTGATCTGAGTTTTTGAGCTAAATGAACTGCTAAAAAACCACTCAAATGATATAGTAGTGCTACTTTGATTTTTAAAAAGCGTCGTCTATGTATCGTTTATTTGAACGGATGACTAATCCGTTTCCGAAAGAGCAACCATCTCAACCACCTAATAGTTTATTTGCATTTTGTCGTCATTATACCCGTGGCATGGAACTTTCATTGCTACTGATGTCTTTAAGCGCAGCTGCACTTGCTATTTTAGAAGTCTCGCTTTTTAGTTATATGGGGCAATTAGTTGATTGGCTCGGTCAATACACCCCTAATACCCTTTTTGTTGAGCAGCAGGCTGAGCTTACAAAAATGGCAATTGTGCTGCTGGTAGTATTGCCCATAGTTGTATTTTTTCACTCAGCAGTGTTACATCAAGCGCTACTGGGTAACTACCCTATGTCTATCCGTTGGCTAGCGCACCGTTATTTGCTTCGTCAAAGTGTTAGCTTTTATCAAAACGAATTTGCTGGTCGTATTGCGACAAAAGTCATGCAGACCTCATTAGCCGTTCGTGAGTCAGTGATGAAACTGCTCGATGTACTAATGTATATCGTAGTCTACTTTGGTGCCATGGTATTTTTAGTCGCTGAATCTGACTGGCGTTTGATGCTGCCATTGTTAGTTTGGTTAGTCCTTTATGCTGCAATTCAGATGTATTTTGTACCCAAGCTCAAAAAAGTAGCCAGCTCGCAGGCAGATGCGCGTTCAGAAATGACCGGACGTGTGGTTGATAGTTATACTAACATTTCAACAATCAAATTATTCTCGTATACGCAACGTGAAGAGCAATACGCAAAAGACAGCATGGATGTGTTTTTACAGCCGGTATATAAGCAGATGCGTTTAGTTACCAGCTTGAACTTTTCTATCAATACTCTTAATTATTTGCTGGTATTTAGCATTGCCGCTTTGTCATTGTATCTGTGGTCTATTAGTGCCATCAGTGTTGGGGCTATCGCTATTGCAGTGAGTTTATCTCTTAGATTAAACGGTATGGCACAATGGATCATGTGGGAGATCAGTAGCCTGTTTGAAAACATTGGTACTGTTGCTGATGGTATGAAAACCCTATCAACGCCGATTGAAGTAGATGATAAAACAGATGCGAGCACCCTTAACGTTGATAAAGGGTCTATAAGCTTTGAGAATGTACAATTTAACTATGGTAAAGCAGCTAACGAAACCCATCGTGGCCCTGTTATCAATGGCTTAAACCTTGATATAAAACCAGGTGAAAAAATTGGTTTAGTGGGTCGTTCTGGCGCTGGTAAGTCGACCTTAGTGAACTTATTACTGCGCTTTTATGATGTTGACTCGGGCACTATTCGTATTGATGGTCAAAACATCGCAGATGTAAGCCAAGAAAGTTTACGTAAACATATTGCGATGGTGACGCAAGATACCTCGCTGTTACATCGCTCTGTAAAAGACAACATTCTTTATGGCAGGCCAGATGCAACTGAAGAAGAAATGCTCGCTGCTGCAAAGCAAGCTAAGGCACTTGAGTTCATCGAAGACTTAGAAGATAGCAAAGGTAATAAAGGCTTTGCTGCACAAGTCGGTGAACGAGGTGTGAAGCTTTCAGGTGGTCAGCGACAGCGTATTGCTATTGCCCGTGTACTGTTAAAAAATGCTCCAATTTTGATATTAGATGAAGCAACTAGTGCCCTTGATTCAGAGGTAGAAGCGGCAATTCAAACCAGCTTAGACGATTTAATGACGGGTAAAACGGTTATAGCAATTGCGCATCGCTTATCAACTATTGCACAAATGGATAGACTCATTGTACTTGATGAAGGTGGCGTGGTTGAACAAGGTTCTCACCAACAATTAATTTCACAAGGTGGCATCTATGCTGCCCTGTGGTCACATCAAACCGGTGGTTTTATTGGTGTTGAGTAACTAAGTTTTTGCTGTATTTAACTAGCTAACTGGTACTTGTATCTGCAAGCTAGTTATTTACAGTTTCAAATATAATTCAACCAGTTGTATGTAAATTAACAATTACGCTGCTTGATTCCACTAATACTAAACGCTAGTATCGACCCTAATATAAACACAAGAAATTAAATTATGAAAAAGTATATTTTGCTTTTTATATTTGCTGCTAGTTTTCAGACTAAGGCAGATACGTATTATCTAGGTGCTGACTATATGCTCAGTGATATTGAAATTAGTAGTGAAAGTGCTAAACCAACTGCTACCTTCTTAAGAGCAGGCGCCAGCAACAATAATATGGCATTTGAGGCACAGTACTTAATATCAAGTGATGACGACAACATTTACAATTTAGAGTTTGAACTTGAAAAAAGCGCCGCACTCTTTTTTGTTATGCAATCTGATGTGGTTAACGGCTTTGGACTTGATATTTCATTAGGCTATGCAAAAAACGAAATGATCGTTAATTCAGCATCTGAAAAGCTCCCCACAAATTATAATTATGATGGCTTTGCATGGGGAGTAGCAGTTCACCAACAGATACCTTATATCAAAAATACACAAGTGAGATTAGCCTACCAATCTTTATTCAAAGGAGACGACGTAGAAATCAGTGGTGTAACACTTGGCCTTACTTACCATTTTTAAATAGCTAATCGCAAGGATTTTCATGAACACGCAGTTGAACGTATCAAAACTTTTCAGTATCTCTTTAATTGTTAGCGCTATTTTGGGTTGCGGATCTGAAACTGACTCAACTCAGTTAGCAAAAGAAGTTGAACTTGAAAAGTTACGCCAAGAAGGCACTATCATTGAGTCACTTAGTATTGAAAACTACCAAGTTCGTTTAAAAGAAGGTGACACCCATCAATTGAAAGTAACGGGTATAGATTCAAATGGTGAATCTAGAGACGTAACCAATGAAATAACCTGGCAAACAAGTGACGAGAGTATTGCTAAAATCAATAGTAATGGCTTGTTAACTGCTCTAAAAAATTCGCCATCGAACCAAGGGTTAATTACTATATCCGCGACGACTATAAATGATATTAGTGATGAAAAACAAATATCTATTGCAGATGTGGCGGCAGAATCAATTAATTTAAAACAAGTCATTCCTGCAACAGGCTCTATCAATACATGCACGCCTGCGAGAGTATCGGCCGATATAACCTACGTTGATGGATATACTGCATTAAATAGCTTGAGAGATATAAATCTAAGTGTCGATGAAAATACAACTGCCAAAATCAATCAGCAAGGCTTTGTATATACATCTGCTGCAGCTGTTGAAAGCACTGTAATTACAGCTGCAATTGGCAATGTTACCGATCAATTATCTGTTGTTGCAGATCCTAGCAATTTAAAAGAAATTAATGTTTCGTTTAATTCTGAACAAGATAGTGAGTTAAACATCAGCGTTGGAGATCGAATCCAACTTGCTGCCAAAGCGGTATATCAAAATGGCAATTCAGAGCAAACAGAAGACATTAGCTCAAGTATCAAGTGGTCTGCAATCAACAGTAACTTTATTGGTTTAACACCAAAAAGTATTGACGATAGTGATTCGACAGCTAGTTTTCTTGCACTTAAACCTGGTACCACGCAACTGTTAGCCGATTGTGGTACTAAGCAAAAGATTACAACAGTACAAATTGAAGGTGACGCTGAACTTGATTCTTTAGAAATTAATGATGGCTCTAGCGAGTATTCAATTTCTCCTTTAGGAACGATTGAACTCAAATTGTTCGCTAACTACAGCTCAAATCAATCATCTTTAAATGTAACTGAGTTTGCTAATTGGAGTATTAATAACAGTAACCTAGTAACGACTAAATTAGTAAATGCGGGCACAGCTCAAGCCGGCTACAGAGTTACAAGTACCTCAAATACATTGGGAACAGCATTGATCACTGTTCAATATGACACAGAAATTAGCAGTGTTTTAATAAATATCGAATAATGACTTTGTCAATTTAAATAAATCTCAGGTGAGGCATTGAATCACAATACCTCACCACCCTTTTACAATAAACGTAAGCCTATTAATACCAACATCACCATGTTAGCCATTGCTGCAATCAAAAAGAAATAGCTGCGTGGACTTGGGTTCTTTTCTGTTGCTATCGCATAATACAGAATCATATGGATAAGCCTCGCAGCTACATATATCCAGATACACAAAGCAAATGCCATGCTATTCAAGTTAAGAAAAAAACCTAAAAACACAGTGGCTAAAAATAATGGGCTATTCTCTAGGCTATTCATAAAGGTGCGATGCGCGCGAAACACAAAACTATCATGACTCAAGGAACTGTCGAGTTTACCTGGCACCGCATTGGGTTGTTTTGCTTTAGTCACAGCCGCAACTATCCACTGAATAGTCAACATAATTAGATAAACATACACAGCCGCGTAAGCTGAAAAAGTGAGTTCAGGCATTTTCATTTCCTTTTGCTAATAACAAATATGCTTATACCTTGCAATAATCCAACCAATACTCCAGTTAATATAACCACCTGATTTATAATGATTAAGTATGTTTAAAGCAAACATGCTGTGCCATTACTACGTAAAGTGTATAAAAATTACAGTGTGGATTAGTTATAAGTTCAACACACTAACGCTAAACGACTCATCTCTTTTACTTTACCCTTGCAAATACTCTCTATACCCTTAAGATCTGCTTTGTTTAAACTGTTAATGCACTAAAAATAATAATAAAAGGTTTTGTCATGCGTTTAGGTCCCGGACTTCTTGTCACCGCCGCTTTTATTGGCCCAGGTACAATCACCACTGCAAGTGTTGCAGGTGCTAATTTTGGCTTTGCTCTTATTTGGACGTTATTATTCTCTGTTATAGCGACTATTTTGTTGCAATCAATGGCTGCTCGTCTTGGTGTGGCTACTGGGAAAGATTTAGCAACTGCACTTAGAACCACTATTCAAACACCGATCTTTAAAGTCCTTGCTGCGATATTAGTGATCAGTGCGATTGGTATTGGCAGTGCAGCTTACGAGGCGGGAAATTTGACTGGTGCAAGTATGGGGTTACAAGAAATTATCCCATCAATAAACCCATTGATCTGGACACCTCTTATTGCACTATTAAGTGCTGCATTATTATACACAGGTAAACATAAAGTAATTGAAACTGCACTGATTGTTTTAGTAGTTTTAATGAGCTTGGTGTTTATCTCAACGCTGGTGATGGCGGCACCGCCTCTTGGCCAAGTTATGAAGGGTTTTATACCTAGTCTACCTGATGATTCAATTACTACGGTGCTTGCCTTGATAGGCACAACTATTGTGCCCTATAACCTGTTTTTACATTCAGGGGTACTTGCCGAAAAACACGATAGCTCACAAGACATCGATAAAGTTATTAAAGAAACGAATCTTGATACCGGTATTTCGATTACTTTAGGTGGCATAATCACATTAGCCATTTTATCAACGGCCTCAGTGGCATTTTACGGGACTGACGCAGGTAAAATATCAGCTGCTAATATGGCCGTGCAACTTGAGCCTCTGCTTGGGGGTATGGCTCATTATTTCTTTGCTATCGGTTTGTGTGCCGCAGGCCTTACAAGTGCCATCACCGCCCCACTCGCTGGTGCTTATGCGGTATGTGGTATGCTTGGCTGGTCAACACAAATGAGCGATACACGGTTTAAGCTTGTCGCTATTGTTATTTTGCTTTTTGGTGCTTTTGTCGCATCGCTAGGGCTTGATCCTGTTGCGGTGATCATCTTCGCACAAGCTGCCAATGGTTTATTATTACCTATTGTTACTTGTTACCTTGTTTGGTTAGTGAATCAAAAATCTGTAATGAAAGAGCATACCAACTCGATGTTAGTTAACCTTGTGATTGTACCTGTATTATTGCTGATATTCGGGCTAAGCCTCTATAAGCTTGTAAACTTGGTAATATAAAGACTTTAAATACAAAAAAGGCCGCAATCGCGGCCTTTTCTCTAATTGCTCTTGCGCTTATTTTGTATAAGCACGTGGCATCGCTGAATCAGTTGTATAACGTTCACGTAGTTTATCTTGACGCGCTTCGGTTGAAACCTCTTCACCGTTGATCCACATTTTACTGACGTGTGAATTAAGCTCAAATGGATCTGCAGACCACATTACAAGGTTGGCACGTTTACCCGTCGCAATTGCGCCTGAGTTTAAACCAAATACATCAGCAATGTTACTTGTAACAGCGCTTAGTGCACCTTGCTGGCTCATACCATAAGATACAGCATTACCCGCATCAAAGCGTAACTGGTATACATTGTGGCTAGAATCACCCGCTACACCAATAATGACTTTTACACCGGCCTTTTCAAGCTTACCTGCGTTAGCAAGGTTTGCATGTAATGAATCAAAGCTACCTGGTAAGTTAGCCATTGAACTGATGATCACAGGTACATTAGCTTTAGCTAGCGTATCAGCCACAACAACCGCATCATCACCACCATGAATCACTAAATTAATGCCATAGCTTTGTTTTAACTTAACAAGTTCATAGATGTCTGATGCGCGCTGCACGCTTGCAATAAGAGGCATTTCGCCAGCTAGCACTGCATCTAACACTTTTTGTTCAGTCGAAGGCTCTTTTTTGTCGTCTTTTTTGTCATCCTTTTTGGCTGACTTTTGACCTTCTAACTTGTCGATAAGTGTTTTCATCGACATAGCACGGGAACCTTTGCTCTTTTCACCTAAGTGAACAACAAGTGCAACTTGCTTTTTATTTACGCTGTCAAAGCTACCAGATAAATCAACAACAGAGGCAAGACCTGCAAAGATACTTTCACCACCGTTTGGTACGATTAGATCCTGAGTAATGCCGCCTTTACGTGCATAAGGAATTAAGCTACTACGCGGGTTAAATGCAAGGCTAGGATCGAAATCAATCCCTGCTTTATCATCCCCACCATCACGCGAGCCAGCAACAGCACCCACTTCCACTAAACCTAATTGATTCATTGTGCCAATAAAACCAGCGGTTACAATTTGACCTTTTGCATCAATGGTTGTATCAGCATCAATAGATGCAGGGTTGATTGCAACAATTTTACCTTCGTCAATAACGACGCTCGCGCCTTCTAGAACGCCTTGTTCTGTTGACGTGTGCAGTGTTGCATTAACAATCGCTACAGATGCAGCACTCGCAGTTGCCGAGACCAGGCTAGCAGCAACGAGAGACAGTTTTAATGATTGAGTTAATTTTGTCATCAATGTTACTCCTATTTTTGACCTAGCATGAAATCGCTTTGTGCTTGATATTTATCATCATTACGATCATAAACTTTGGCACCATCAATAAACACTTGTTCAGCTTTCGCATAAACACTGAATGGGTTTTGATTCCAAATAACCACATCAGCTTGTTTACCCGCTTCTAGTGAACCTGTTTTGTCATCAATACCTAGTGATTTCGCAGCGTTTGATGTGATCCACTTGATTGCATGTTGTTCAGAAATGTTATAACCAACATCATTTGCGCGGTACATAACTTTCCCTGCTTCTTGGTTTAGACGCTGAATTGTTGTGTCGGAATCTGAGTGAACCACTGCACATGAATTTTTAACTGCATCAACAATTGCTACGTTCTCTTGAACCATGTCGTAGGCTTCCATTTTAAAGCCCCACCAATCTGGCCAAAGTGCTGCACAGTTGCCATTTTCAGCTAATAGATCAGCAATCTTATAAGCTTCAACACCATGATGGAATGTACCTGAGTGATAGCCAAATTCTTTACCAAGATCGATCATCATAGCCATTTCCTCTGCCTTGTAGCAGTGGTTATGAATGAGTATCTCGCCATCAAGAACACCCGCTAAGGTATCAAGCTTGATATCACGATGCGGTACTTCGGGATTTTTACCCGCAGCATAATCGCTCTCGTATTTTTCCCATTGACGCTTATATTCTGCTGCTTCTATCCAAGCTGTACGATAGCCGGCCATATTACCCATACGCGTTGATGGTAAAACACCTTTACTACCATAAACACGTTTTGGGTTTTCACCACATGCCATTTTTAAACCATATGGTGCATCAGGAAACTTCATCCCTTGCATCGTATGAGAAGGAATATTTTTAAGCGTTACGCCACGACCACCAATCAGGTTTGCAGAACCTGGTAGAATTTGTAAAGACGTAATGCCCCCTTCACGAGCACGATTAAAACCTGGGTCCTGTGGCCAGACAGAGTGTTCAACCCACACTTCAGCTGTAACAGGGCTTGTCATTTCGTTACCATCTTGGTGAGATGCCACCGATGGTGTTGGATATGCTCCTAGATGTGAATGCACATCAATAATACCTGGTGTTACCCATTTGCCTTGTGCATCAATCGTTTTATCAGCTTGAACTGATAAATCTTTACCAACTTGCTGTACTTTGCCATCAACAAAGAAAACATCTGCATCATCTAAGCGCTCACCTGTGCCAGTTAGTACTGTTGCATTTGTGATCAATGTGCTTTGTGATGCAAGAGGCTTATAGGTGCTTGGGTATGGGTTTTTATTTATAGTTACTTTTGGATCTTGAGGGCCATTGTCTTGGCATCCCGCTAACGCGACACCAAGCGCCATGACCAATACGGATGGAGCAAATTTTTGCATTATGTTGTTTCTCCTTTTTATTATTGAACCACTTTAACCAAATGTTAATTTCAATGCGAACAAACGAGGCAAGTAGCAGTTTATTGGGACGAATTACCTGTTTTGTTTTGCTCTATTTTTTAATGTAATTGTTATATAGCTGCTCTAAAGCACCTTCGGTAGTTAAACTCGGATCTTTGTTAATAAAATGCTTCACAGTGCGAGTTACAAAGTCTGAATTTTGTTTATGCTGCTTCGCAAAACTTTTGATCAGTGAATCAGCATCGTTTGCTGCTGTTACCTTCTCGTGGCGATGGCGATATTGGCTTAAAGCACGATTAAAATCACCGTTATAATCTTCAACCACCAGCTTATAGAATTCTGTCCTGTCTACGTTCAAATCGTTAATGCAGTAATTTAGCGCGTCTTTAAAGTCATAAAAGACTTTGCCTTGCACATCAAATTCAGCACGCTTTTGACGAATAGTTACACTGGCCTCTTCTGTTGCATAACTATAACCTTGAAATGCAAGCCGCTCTGCAGCCTCTGCACCTAACTTCATACCTGCTTTAATGCTATGTACAAATTCATCACTCATATCGTGAAGCTCACTTTCATGCCACATGTGATAAATTCTCAACGCTTTAGCGTATTTTGCTGAAAGTTTCTTTTTAAGCTTTGTCACTCGCCCATCAATGGTCAGTATCCGTTCGTTATGTAGTAACGCAAAACATTCATAACATGCTGGAATAGATATAAATTCTGCGTCTTCACCTAAATCTATAATGCTTTGTAGCATATGTAGTGGTGGGCAAAAATCTCGCTCAGTGGCTTCACAACCGCAATAGAAGCATTGATTAAAATGTTTTGATTCAGATGCATAAGCTTGTTGATAATAGCCTGCTAATTTCGTGGCCACTGGTACTCCTTATACTTTAAATAGCGCGACTAAAAAATGTAGAGTTAAAACGCAAATGTAACCATCACGTAAAAACCAAACCTTTAATACTAGCCAATAAAGATTTTTTAATAATAAAAATAGAAAAATATTTCTCGAATTGTGTCAAAGTTCACACTTAAAAATATACCTTATCAAGCGGTTATTTTTTGTTGTTCACATCTACATACTTACTTACAACTTGTCGATTTTCATTAACAGCAATTACTCTCGGTTAGCGCATACTTTAACTGTGCCCAGCAAATAGGAAGTGTGCAGTATCCAAAGCGAGGTAGCACATATGACGTGTCACATGGACAAACAACTGGAGAGAAAGATGAATACGTTAACAACAGCACTCGGTACAGCATTAATTTTAGGTTCTTCATTAGTAGCAACAGAAACAAACGCCGCACAATTTGTAGCAGCAGATGACAATGTTGGTACTCAAGCGTGTATGGCAATTGCTTCAAACAAACCATTAAACGTAATAAACACAATGCGTGATTTACGCTTAAGCAAACGGGTTATGACAGAAAAGCTACAGTGTAATGAAATGAGCACTGAAAAGTTTGCTAGCACCTATGGGTTTAATAAATCAGCAAGTTATTTGAATTTTGAAACAACAACAAAAACCAGTATCCAAGATATTGCTAAAGTATCTGACGATACAGTCATTGTTATTGCTGGTTCTAAATAATTATGATGAATTCTAAGTAGTAGGCCGATACCGGCCTGCTACACACCCTAACCCTATTATATTAACGCAGCGATAAGACCAAATAAGCCGCCAAACACCCCGCCCCAGATCACTAACCAACCTAAATGTTCTTTGATCATGGTTTGAATAATATCTTTTACCATAGTTGGCGTAAGTTCATTTAAACGCTCATCAACTAAACGCTCAACTGTACCATGTAATGACCCACCTAGATGAGAGTTGGCAAATAGCTTTTCATCAAGAATCGTTTTAAATTCGTCGCTCTTTGATATATCAATCACCGCCGCTTTCATTTTTTCAATGAAAGGTTCACGCATAGGCTCTAACGCATCTCGGCCACCAAACATAGACAGCATGCCACCAAATTGTGAGTTTTCAATGACCTCAATTAAAGAATCATAAGCCGGACTTAAATTAACTTCACTAATAACTGGCTCAAGATCAATATTAGGTTTCGCTAAAGCCATGACTTGATCAATTTTCTCTTCTGCAAAAAACTCGGTCATAACTAAGTTACGTATAGCAACTTTAAAAGAGGCAAATTTAAGAGTAATGACGCCTGAACCGTAAAGAAAAGGGACTTTTTCAAACAGCATATGAATTGCAAGCCAGTTTGTTACAGCCCCAGATAAGGCAAATAAACCAACCGTTAAGACAACTGTTTGATCAAATAAAAATCCGACTAATACAAAGGCAACTGCCACTAAATTAGTGATGAGACTTTTATTCATCTGAATCCTCGTAAATTAATTACTAAACTTTAATAATATTAACGCCATGGGTTTGTTAATTCACCGTCTTTTTGCCATAGTTTAATTATATGGTTAAAAGGTGAACAGAATTATGTGGAATTCGGTGAATGAGCAGATAAGCCAAGCGATGCATTTTGAGTTTAAGCATACTTTTAAACGCCAGTTACAATCACCCAATAACGATAAATACTTCCATATTGGTGATGATCTACACCACTTCTTTGTTAAGGTGGCTCACTTAAGTGATTTAGAGCGACTCGAATGTGAAGCTTTTAATTTAGAGCTGCTCACGCAAGAGAGTTTATTTATGATACCCGATTGCATCACTACAGGTTGTAACATTGAGTATTCATTCATCGTTCTAGAATGGTTAGAACTTGATAAGCAACCACATTCAAATTGGTATCAAATGGGTGAACATTTAGCCATGCTTCATCAAAAACATACTCAAGCCATGTTTGGATTTGATAATGATAACTTTTTAGGTCCAACTGTTCAGCCCAATCGATGGCACAGAAAGTGGGATGTTTTTTTTGCAGAGGAACGAATAGGCTGGCAACTGCAATTGTTACAAGAAAAAGGCATTGAGTTAGTAAACCAAGAAATGTTCATCGCCTTTATTAAAGATGCACTGCATAGCCATGTAGTGGAACCATCTCTACTCCATGGTGATTTTTGGCGAAGAAATATGGGGTTTTATAACACCGTACCCAGTATTTTCGATCCAGCTTGTTATTATGGTGATCGGGAATGTGATATCGCAATGAGCGAATTATTTGCTCCACTGCCTGATGCCTTTTACGAGGCATACAATGCCTTATACCCATTACAATCTGGATATGAGCAACGAAAACTCATCTATCAACTTTACCCTGTTCTTAACCATGCAAACATTTTTGCAGGACACTATCTTACTGAAGCAAAACAACAAATCGAATTACTCCTTAAATAACATTAAAATCGTTGTAAAACGAATGTCATAAACCGTTAATCGTGGCTATAGTTTACTTATAACGCGTTCAGATACAGGTGCTAGCCGCTTGTTTAGCGGTTAGTAAGTTATACCAATCTGATTAAATCTAGATTCATTTTTCATGGGTTAAGGTTTAATTCTGATTGCAATTTAACGAACTCAGGCATGCCTGATTAAGGTAAAAGCTGATGAAAGAACATTTCACACAACGTATTTCATGCCCTCATTGTGGCCACCATATACATGTTGCTCTTGATGCAAGCGACGGTGACCAGGATTATTACGAAGATTGCAGCGCATGCTGTAACCCGATCCACTTAAATATGCATATTGATTACGCACACAACAAACTAGAACTTTTCGTTGACAGCGACGACGAGCAAATTTTTTAATTTGCTCGTTTGCTATGTTCTTGTTGGGATAGGTAATTTTCTACGGTGTTTATAATGGTATAGGTTTGTTGATCAACTTCGATATTAAGCTTATCACCAACACTGTACTTATCTAAATTTGTGATTGCGAGTGTTTCTGGGATTAGGTGCAACCAAAAGCCCTGTTCATCAACTTCGCCAACGGTCAAACTTGCGCCATTCACACTAACAAAACCTTTGTAGAGTACGTATTTTTGCCAATCAGCTGCTAGTGATAAGTGCATTTTACAATTATTTTGATCATGATTAATTGCAATAATTTCTGCCATACAATGAATATGACCAGAAACAATATGCCCTCCTAATTCTGTGCCAAAGGTAACTGAACGCTCAAAATTTACTGTGTCATGCTCAGTTAATGCACCTAAATTAGTTAGTCTTAGTGTTTCATCTATTACATCAAAATCAATAAAACTGAACTCTGCTGATTGTTTTTCAAAACTCACGACTGTCAAACAACAGCCATTAATAGCAATACTCGCCCCCAAAGTTAAGTTAGCAGCATAGTCATTAGCTACCTGTAAAGTGAGTCGTAAAATTCCACCTTCGTGAATCGCTTTTTTTACAATAGCTTGGGTTTGTACAATTCCGGTAAACATAGCAACACTTCTTTTCTTCACTAAATAGATAACTGCGATTTTTATTGATCTATGAATAGATTACAATGTTTGTCTGTTTTTTTAGTTGTGTGTTTTTTATGCTTTTTTGTAGTTGGGAAGCCAAGCGCTTAATTTCTTTAGCCATCCCTGTGTTTTTGGCGCAAGTTACACTTATTTTAATGACTGTGGTTGATACAGTAATGGCAGGTCAAGTAAGCGCAATTGACTTAGCTGCTTTATCAATTGCAACTGGTATCTGGAACCCATTAATGCTTGCCCTTCAAGGAATTTTACTTGCGCTTACAGGAATTATTGCGCAATTTTCAGGTTCAAATGATAAACAAGGAATTAGTCATTATTTTCAACAAGGCTTATATTTAGCACTGATACTCAGTTTCATAGGTGTCTTAGTCGCTGGTTTTGCTGATAGCGTATTAAATCAACTGGACACCAGCGCTGCGATTACATCTCTGGCTGAGCAATATATTTACTTTGTTAAATGGGGAATGCTGGGCTTTTTGCTATTTAGCGTGTATCGCAATATTACTGAAGGTATGGGTATGACAAAGCCAGCCTTCTATATCAGCCTAATCGGTTTAGCTGTAAATGTTCCTGCTAACTATGTGTTTATCCACGGTAAATTAGGGTTTGATGCCTATGGTGGTGCCGGATGCGGTATAGCCACAGCACTTGTATTTACTTCTATGGCACTAACTCAAGTCATTTACTGTCATTTCAGTAAAAAAGTGAACGCTAAAGAACTCCTCGCTAATTTTGCATTACCAAAATTCTCAACAATGTGGATCATTACCAAAGTAGGTATTCCTATCTCACTTGCTACCTTTTTTGAAGTAACCTTATTTGCTTGTATTCCTTTATTTATAGCTCATTTAGGTGCTGTCGCAGTCGCTGGCCATCAGATTGCAGCCAGTGTAACCACCTTGCTATTTATGATGCCACTAAGCCTCTCAATTGCGATAAGTATACGTATTGGCAATTTATTTGGTCAGCAGCACTTTGAGCAATTAAGAAATGCAGTAAGAACTAGCTATATTCTGGCAGCTGTAATTGCATTTATGCTAGCCAGTATTACTTTCTTTGCACGTGATATCATCAGCCAATTGTATTCAGATAATCCTGAGGTATTAGCACTTGCCTCTTCAATTATGGTATTGGCTTGTATCTATCAATTGCCAGACGCTTTGCAGGTCTCAGCTAACGGCATTTTACGTGGATTAAAGCACACAGCCCCTATTGGCTACATAACATTTGTTTCATATTGGCTGATCGGATTTGCGCTAGGATTCGTACTTGCTCGTACAGATTTAATTGTTCCAGCAATGGGCCCTCATGGCTTTTGGATAGG
The DNA here is from genome assembly GCF_004792295.1 of Pseudoalteromonas sp. MEBiC 03607. Lineage (NCBI taxonomy): Bacteria > Pseudomonadati > Pseudomonadota > Gammaproteobacteria > Alteromonadales > Pseudoalteromonadaceae > Pseudoalteromonas > Pseudoalteromonas sp. MEBiC 03607. The sequence goes on along the minus strand of NZ_SRRY01000001.1, from coordinate 2,254,931 downwards.
CATTATTGTGGGGTTAAGTGCCGCAGCAATTATGTTGATGTTCACTGTTCATAGGCGATTTAAACATGCACCATTTTTGCAAAACCAATAGCCTTCTAAACTCTATTATCGCTCTAGTGTGTGTGGCACTTATTGCCTGCACACCCTCTTCTGGTGATGTAAATCACACCTATGCGCAAAGACTAAATAACGTGCTTAAAACCGAAGGTTTTAAGCTATCTAAACCAAGCACGCTAACTGTTAAGCACTTCGCTTATGACGATGAATACAAAGCAACGATCGGCATGCTTGAACTTGCCCAGTTACGTCAGTGTAAGCTTGTAACTCTGATTGCTGAGCACAATAACCAGCTTGGCAAAACGGCAACACCCGCTAATGTTTTGAGTTATCAAATTAAGTTTATACAAAACGCAAATAAATGCTTAGAGCGCATTGATGAACAAGATGAACTTTTTGAAAAAATAAAACTCACCGCAGCAAAAAAACAAGCAAACTTAGCCAACTACTTTAAAGCTATGCTGTTCAACGAAACCGAGTTTAAACAAAGCTGGCAGCTAAGTTCGACTTATATTGATGAAAATACGTCAGGTTTTAGCGAAACCGTGAGCGCATTGGAGCAGATTGCTAAATTAAACAATCAAATTAATACCGGCAAAATAAACGATATAGAGCCCGATAAAATCATCAGCCAACTTGAAGTGTTAAACCGTTTTAAATACAACAAGCTGTTAATTTCGGCGGCTCGAGCCCAAACACATTACAATCAACAATTAACAGAGCTGCTAATGCAGTACACAAATGATGAACTCTGTCCTGCCAACAAGAATAAACAAAAAGCACAAACGCTAAGTAATGTGTTTAAAAAGTTTTATTTGGAGCAGTTACAACCTTATCAATCATTCTTGGTGGGAAGATTAGAAACCCTACAACCACTTTATCATCAGATATGGCGTGACACTGAAATGAGCCCATTAGTAGATAGCGAAAGTAATGAGGCAATTTTACGGAATCTTAAGCGCTCTGCTAAAAGCCATGTAACTTGGTGGCAAGGTTTTTATCGAGCGTGCGAAATTAGTCCGTTATGAGTAAAAAACCAGCACTTAACATAAAAATAGCTAAAGCTGCTTGATTCACACAAGCAGTCGCTATATATTAGCCTCCGTTGTTTAGCCAAGCTAACAACTTTTTAAATCAAAATACAACCGTAGCTCAGTTGGTTAGAGCACTACCTTGACATGGTAGGGGTCGGTGGTTCGAATCCACTCGGTTGTACCACGATTTAGGTATAACCAAAGGAAAGAGCACTACCACTAGGTTGTACCAAAATATTTAATCTACTTCATAATTAAATGTCTGTACGACCGTAGCTCAGTTGGTTAGAGCACTACCTTGACATGGTAGGGGTCGGTGGTTCGAATCCACTCGGTCGTACCAAATTTAATCCAACCTTTACTAAGATATTACCCGAAAATCTGAATTGTACAGTTGTAGCTAAGTCGGTTAGCGCACTACCACTCTTTATGACACGCTCCAAAGCTCGGTGGTTCGAATCCACTCAGTCGTACCAATTCTAAATATTCTAATTTGATAATTGGGATCACTCATACCCTAATAGCTTCGACAACTCTAAAGCTGTTACCTTCATATTTTCGTGGATCATTGCCATATCAGTTGTATGAGATCCGTCAGTGAAATCAATAAATGGCACAACTAACGCCGCTGCGATTTGACCTGTGGCATCAAACACCGGATAACCAATGTCATTTACTCCATGAGCTTGCGCACTAATCACACTCTCATAACCCTGACTTTTAACGCAATTGATTATATCCTCGAGTTGTTCAGAATTTGCTTGTGGGTGGTCACTTGGCACACGACTTAGCATTAAATCACGCTTTTCTCGTTCAGAAAACGCCAACAATAAATGCCCTGAACAGGTATTTACTAAGGGTGCTTCAGCGCCAAGTCTAACGCTAAAGATACGCGCCGAAGGTGAATCTTGCTGCACTACAACATGACCTTTACCCTCGTAGTAGATCACTAAATGGCAAGATTGCTCTATGGTATAAGATAATCTGTGCATCAAAGGGTTAGCTAGCGATGTTAAACGCTTAATAGGTGGAAACCGATTGGCTAGCCCAAAAAGCTTTAAGGTTAATCTATGCCTATCACTTCCCGCTGGCGTTTCAATATAGCCGCGTTGCTCTAATACCGCCAACATTCTAAACAACTCGCCGACCGAACGATCGAGTCGTGCTGTGATATCCGTGATATTGAGACCGTCTACTTCACTTGACAGCAATTCAAGCAAATCCAATCCTTTTTCAAGCGCAGGAGCTGAATACACTTTTTTCCGTGATTTAGAATCCGTTTCTTTTTCCACTGATATTCACCTTAATATAACTCACTAGTTTTTTGAGACTAGCTATAAAATTTCCTCAGATTACAAAAGTATACATTAGTTTCATTTATGAGAAAAAGCGCCATAACCATTTAATAAGCTGCTATTTGTTCATCCAGTGAAAAAATCCGCTCAACAAGCTTCCACTTAGCAGATTTACTGGATGACGTATCAACCTTTTGAAACTTTTCCATAAATGCTTCCCATTCTTGAACTTTACTATTTTGAGCATCGAATCTGGCTTTGTGTTCAAAACTAAAGTCATCGCAGGTATCAAGTATCATAATTAATTGTGTGCCTAGCCGATGAATCGCCATGTTCGTTATACCCACTTCTTTGATTGCCGCTACAACTTCAGGCCATACATTTCCCGGGGCATGATATTTCTCATATTCGGCTATTAAATCATCGTTGTTTTCTAGCTCTAATGTTAAGCAATATTGCATTTCATTTCTCCACTGATGTTTTATGTATATAGATAACGCGATAAGCAAAAACAGCTATCACCATAAAACTAATTAAAGGTAGTAAAAAAGAGGTTTGTACTGCACTTAGTGACTTAATCAGTGGCCCTGCATCAATCATCTGCCCCTGTAGAGGTGGCATTAGCGCTCCTCCGACAATCGCCATAACCAACCCTGAGGATGCGATACTTGCATCGGCTTTTAAACCGCCTAAACTGATACCATAAATTGTTGGGAACATTAAAGACATACACCCCGAAACAGCAATAAGACAATACAATCCGAGCATGCCCCCGGTAAAAATGACAGCAAACGTCAAGCTCGCTGCAGCAATTGCAAAGATCATCAGCAGTAATGCGGCGTTAACCCAATTAAGTAAAAACGTACAAATAAAGCGACTGGCCAGAAAAACACACATAGCAACAATGTTGTAATTCTGCGCTTCAGAAGCGGTTGAGCCTACTTCAGTCATCCCGTAATGGATAATAAAAGTCCAGCACATAATTTGTGCACCAACATAAAAAACTTGAGCAATCACACCTTCAACATAGCGCTTATTTTTAATAAGTTTTACAAAAACCTCCTTCGCGCTATTGTCACTTTGATTTACTTTAACAGCCTGTGTATTAGGCAAGCGATAAAATAAATAGATAAAAAATAAGACAATAACAATCATCGCAATTACCACATAAGGGTCGCGTATTGTCGCCAAATCAGCTGCCTGCATCGCCATATGATTAAATGGTTCTTCTTTTGAAAAGGTATAAAGTGCTTCGGTAAGCTTTTCATCAACAACTGCGGGGAGCCAATGTGCATATTCTGGATGTTGTAATTTTTCTTCAGCTCTAAACTGTTCTATTTCAAGCTTATTTAGAATCATAGTTGAAGCAACAAACATACCCATCAACGAACCAACAGGGTTGAATGCTTGCGCTAAATTTAACCGCTTTGTGGCTGTCCGCTCATCTCCCATCGATAAAATATAAGGATTTGCAGTTGTCTCTAAGAGTGCCAATCCACAGGTTAAAATACATAAAGAAGCCAAAAAATAATTAAATTCCATGTAATAACTGGCAGGAATAAATAGTAATGCACCCAGTGCATATAGCCCAAGTCCAAGTAGTATCCCAGATTTATAAGAATAGCGCCGAATATACAATGCGGCAGGAATAGCCATCACTCCATACCCTAAGTAAAAAGCAAATTGCACAAGAGAACTCTGTGCATTTGAAATTAGAAAAATATCTTTGAACGCTTTTACCAGCGGGTTGGTAATGTCATTTGCAAAGCCCCAAAGAGGAAAAAGTGCTGCAACCAGAATAAAAGGTATCAGCATATCCGTTGCGATTAATGGTGCAGTTTCCCCTCCCTCTTTTGTACCTAATTTATATGTGTTCATTGTTAATTACGCTCTTAGTTAGATGCTGTTAATACGAACTGCTTAGTACAGTTCATGTTTAAAAGATTGCACGATAAATTCATATATACAATTAAATTTCATATAAGAAAATATTATTTTATATATATCTATTAAAAACAATTGGTTATTTACTATTTTTTTAAAGGTTCCTGGCTGTAGCAACAAATGACAGTGGCTAGAGACAAAAGAAAGATGTTGACTTGTTAAATCATTACAAATATTTTAAATATGAAAAAATAATTCATACTTAAAATAAATTGCTAATGTACCAACAAACTTTAATTGTGAGGATTGAATGTCTGGAAATAAATTTGTGTTACTGCATGAACAAGACAACGTCATTGTTTGTTGTCAGGCTGCATACCTTGGTGAAGCGATCACTATTGCAAATGATGAGCTAACGCTAAATACAGATGTCACTGTTGGTCATAAAGTTGCCTGCCGTGCAATTCAAAAAGGCGAACAAATTTTAAAATACGGTGTGCCTATCGGATCTGCCACTGACGATATTGAAAAAGGACAGCATGTGCACCTTCACAATATGAAGAGTGACTATATAGCAAGCCACACTAGGCACTCAGTTAGTGGAGATTAATATGCAGGGCTATTTAAGAAGTAATGGTAAAAAAGGTATTCGTAACACTGTGGTTGTTGCCTACTTAGTTGAATGTGCACACCATGTGGCAAGAACAATCGTTAATAAGGCAAATAACCAAGACATCCAACTTATTGGCTTTCCTGGCTGCTATCCAAACAATTATGCACTTTCTATGATGACTAAACTGTGTACCCACCCTAATGTTGGCGGTGTGTTACTCGTTTCTTTGGGATGTGAAGGGTTCAACCGCGAACACTTAAGTGAAGCTATCAGTCAGTCTGGTCGCCCCGTTAGTACGCTTGTTATTCAAAATAACGGCGGAACAAAAAACACCATTGATAAAGGGGTTCAAGAAGCTGCGGCTATGCTAGAACAAATTTCTTCATGCCCTGTTGTTGATATGACGGTTGATGAATTAGTTATTGGCACAATTTGTGGTGGTTCAGATGGCACCAGTGGTATCAGCGCAAACCCTGCAGTTGGTAAGTGTTTCGACCGTTTAATTACGCAAAATGCAACCTGCATTTTTGAAGAAACCGGCGAACTTGTGGGCTGCGAGCAAATAATGGCGCAAAGGGCCGAATCGAAAGACCTTGCAGACAAGCTTGTATCTTGTGTAATTAAGGCTGAGAAATATTACACGAAAATGGGCTATGGCAGCTTTGCTCCGGGTAATGCAGAGGGTGGCTTAACAACACAAGAAGAAAAATCAATGGGAGCTTATGCTAAGTCAGGTGGCTCGTTAATTAATGGCATTATTAAACCGGGTGAAGAGCCTCACAAAAAAGGCTTATTCTTGATGGATGTAGTCCCTGATGGAGACCCTAAATTTGGATTTCCAAACATTTCTGATAATCAAGAAATCATCGAAATGATTGCATCAGGTGCCCACATCACATTATTTACAACCGGTCGTGGCTCCGTTGTTGGTTCAGCTATTTCGCCAGTAATTAAAATCTGCGCAAACCCTGAAACATACAAAAACTTAAGTGATGACATGGATATAAATGCTGGAAGTATTATCGAAGGTCAGAAAACGGTAGAGCAAGTGGGAGATGAAATCTTTGATCTTATTGTCCGCATTGCAAGTGGTGAACAAAGTAAATCTGAACAAATGGGACATCAGGAATTTTTGTTAACTTATAAAACATTCGACAGCATAGGACCTGCTTGCTTGAATTAATGTGAGCAGAGGACATCATCATGAATAATTACTTTAATCATAAATACCCTGATATATCGGACCTCAAGAAAAAAGCCAAACAACGCATACCACGCTTTGCATTTGACTACCTTGAAGGTGGTTGTATGGAAGAGCGAAGTGTTCAGCGAAATCGAGACGAGATCAATGCTGTACAATTGCGTAGTACATTATTAAAGCCTTTTTCTGGCAGCGATCAATCAGTTGAACTATTTGGCCACACCTACTCTGCTCCTTTTGGAATTGCACCCGTTGGTTTGCAAGGCCTAATGTGGCCAAAAGCGCCTGAGATACTGGCTAAAGCTGCCGCTGAAAAAAACATCCCTTATGTATTAAGTACTGTTTCGTCATCTAGCCTTGAGCGTATTGCAGAAGTGTCTGAGGGTCATGCTTGGTTCCAATTATACAACCCAACAGATGAGAGCATTCGTAAAGATCTATTAAGTCGCATAAAAGCAGCACACTACCCTGTATTGGTTGTCACAGTTGATGTGCCAACATTTGGCTATCGCCCAAGAGATATCCGCAATGGTTTGGCGATGCCACCTAAAATGACACTCTCAAACATCATGCAAATGCTAAGTAGACCCCGTTGGTTTTACGAAACAGCGCTTGCCGGCAAGCCTGAAATGCAAACCCTAAAACCCTATATGCCTAAAGACATGCCAACCGATGAACTTGCAGCATTTATGAATAAAACAGTTATGGGCCGTGTAGATATTGAGGGACTAAAGCCTATACGAGATATGTGGCAAGGGCCATTAGTAATAAAAGGATTAATTAGTGAACAAGATGTGAAATCGGCTATAGAACTTGGCGCTGATGCTGTCGTAATTTCTAATCATGGTGGTCGACAACTTGATGCAGGTGAATCACCAGTAAAACCACTACAAACTATCGCATCTAAGTATTCAAAAGACATAAAGATATTTATGGATAGCGGTTTACGAAGCGGCACTAATATTGTGAGTGCCCTAGCAAGTGGAGCAGATTTTACTTTTCTGGGTAGACCTTTTGTATATGGCGTTGGCGCATTAGGTGATAAAGGAGGCATTCATACCATTAATGCATTGATGATGCAGGTAACGCAGATAATGAACCAATTAGGCTGTGAAAAAGTAACGGACTTACCAAGCTTCCTAGTTAAATAGCTGAACAATATGGTAGGAGTATTATGAAAAACGTTTTCAACACTCGTCAACTTGGTAACACAAACCTAAATATATCAACGTTAGGTTTTGGGGCTGCGTCTATGGGTAATTTATATCAACCAGTCAGTGATGAAGAAGCTAAAAAAACTTTATCATCGGCTATTGATATAGGTATCAACTATTTTGATACAGCTCCGCGTTATGGTGCAGGACTAAGTGAACGTCGAGTGGGAGATGCACTAAGGGAACTTCCAAAACAGGATTATATATTATCCACAAAAGTTGGAAGACTCATTAAACCAGACGCGAAAGCGGATGTAACGCAGCTTCGCCATGGTTTTGCTACTCCGATGCCTTTTGATGCTCAATATGACTACAGCTACGATGGCATTATGCGCTCATTTGAGGATAGTCAGCAACGTTTAGGGCTCGCTGAAATTGATATTCTTCTGGTTCATGATCTTGGCAGAGATACTCATGGAGATAGAGATTCATTTTATTTTATGCAGTTCGAGCAAGGTGGTTATAGAGCACTTGATGAACTTAAAGATAGCGGACAAATCAAAGCGATTGGTTTAGGTGTAAACGAAGTAGAAATTTGTAAGCGTGCCATGAATATTGGCCAGTTTGATTGTTTTTTATTAGCCGGCCGATACTCATTACTTGAACAAGAACCAGTCAACGAGTTTCTTCCTCAATGCATTGCAAATGGTACGTCGATAATTCTAGGCGGTCCTTACAACTCGGGCATATTAGCAACTGGCGTTCGCACTAACAAAACGCCCTTTTATAACTACAACCCTGCCCCTAAAGAAGTAATTTTAAAAGTAGATAAAATTGAGCAAATTTGTCTAGACCATAATGTCACTCTCGCTGCTGCTGCACTGCAATTTCCGCTTGCACACCCGGCAGTTGCATCGGTTATTCCAGGCCTTGGCAATGCAAAGCGAGTTGCAAAAACTGTACAGCTATTTAATGAAGTGATCCCTTGTGCATTTTGGCAAGATTTAAAATCTGAACAGTTACTTGCTGAAAATGCCCCAGTACCGATGTAATGAGCGTAATTATGAAATCAACATCTAGCTCAATAATAGAAAAAGTAGATAGCCATCAACACTTTTGGCAATTAAGCCGAGGAGACTATAACTGGCTAACTTCTGACTTTACTTGTCTCTATAAAGATCATTTGCCTGAATTACTAGCTTCAGCATTAGAATTATATGGCATAACGAGCACAATTGTAGTTCAAGCTGCAGATTCAATAGATGAGACATACTTCTTGCTCGAACTAGCTAATAAAACTGATTTCATAGCAGGAGTCGTCGGTTGGGTTGATTTTCAAGCCAACGATGTCATTTCTCATTTAGCGTCATTAAGTAAAAATCCCTATTTCAAAGGTATTCGTCCAATGTTGCAAGATATTGACGACCCTGACTGGATACTCAATGAAGATTTTGCTGCTATTTTTGATTTTTTAGCAACCAACAGCCTTACATTTGATGCACTCATACTTGATATACATCTTGAGCAGATAAAATTAATTGCAAAGCGCTATCCACAATTAAATATTGTAGTTAACCACCTTGCTAAACCTGACTTAACAAAACCTATGTCAAAGAAATGGCAACGCCAGTTAACCTGCTTGGCAGAGTTAGAAAATGTTTCTATTAAGTTTTCAGGACTAATGACACAAGCTGCAACAGATTGTGTTGATGTTGCTATTTATCGTCAATATTTTCAGCTCATTTATCAATTGTTTGGTCCGAAAAGAATTCTTTGGGGAAGTGATTGGCCTGTTGTCAACATGAATGGCAGTTATGATTTGTGGCATGACATTAGTCAGGCATTGATCAATGAATTGCCCAAAGCAGAACGGCAGTTGATATGGTCAGAAAATGCGCGAAATTTTTATAAGTTACTCTAATCACACCTTTTAAGGACACATTATGAATCAGCAAAGCTCAAAAAAAATTGCCTTAGTAACAGGAGGTGGTAGCGGAATAGGTCGAAGTATCTGTTTACGTTTAGCGAAACGGAATATGCATATTCTTGTTGTTGATTTAAATATCGATGCTGCAAACACAGTGATGCAAGAAATAAATGAAAACGGTGGATCTGCACAAGCATTTGCAGTGGATGTAGCTAACCATCAACAAGTAGCTGAGTTGTTTGCAACTATAAAAAAACACTATGCCATTGATATTCTGATAAACAATGCAGGTATAGCCCACATTGGCAATATCGAAAATACCACAGAGTCAGACTTAGACAGACTCTATAACATCAATGTTAAAGGTGTTTATAACTGTATGCATGCAGCCATTGCAAGCATGAAAGAAAAACAAAGCGGCGTCATCATTAATCTAGCATCTGTTGCTTCATCCGTAGGAATTGCCGATAGGTTTGCCTATTCAATGACTAAAGGTGCCGTTTTAACCATGACCTACTCTGTAGCAAAAGATTATTTATCATACGGTATTCGTTGTAACTGTATTGCCCCTGGTCGTGTTCATACCCCTTTTGTTGATAACTTTTTAGCACAAAGCTACCCAGATAATCAGGCTGAGATGTTTGAAAAGCTCTCAAAAAGCCAACCTATTGGTCGCATGGGTAAACCTGAAGAAATCGCAGGACTTGTTGATTACTTATGCTCAGACGACGCTGCATTTATAACAGGCAGTAATTTCCCGATTGATGGCGGTTTCGTCACACTTAATAATTAACTGAAGTAAAGAGAATCATTATGAAACTACTCAGATATGGCCCTGAAGGCCAAGAAAAACCCGGTATTATAGATGGTGACGGTAAAATTCGTTGCTTAAGTGGCATTATTAATGATGTTAATGGAGCCGCTCTTTCAGTTGAGAGCCTAGAAAAAATAAAACGCTTAGACCTTACATCACTGCCTATTGTAGATGAGTCAGTAAGAATCGGCGCTTGCGTTGCTAACGTTGGTAAGTTCATTTGCATTGGTTTGAACTACGCAGATCATGCTGCAGAATCTGGCATGGCAATCCCAAAGGAGCCTGAAGTATTCAGTAAAGCCACCAGCGCCATCAGTGGACCTAACGATAATATTATCAAACCTAAAAACAGCGAAAAATTAGACTGGGAAGTTGAACTTGCCATCGTCATTGGTAAGCACGCCTCTTATGTCAATGTTGAAAATGCCAATGACTACATAGCTGGTTATTGTGTTTGTAATGATGTATCTGAGCGTAACTTTCAACTAGAGCGTGGCTGCCAATGGGATAAGGGTAAAGGCTGTGACACATTTGGTCCACTTGGTCCTTGGCTAGTAACCAAAGATGAGATTGCTGATCCACTTAATTTAGATATGTGGTTAAAAGTAAACGATACCCAATTCCAAAATGGTAATACTAAAACCATGGTATTTGATCCTGCGTTTATTGTTAGCTATCTCAGCCAATTTATGAGCCTACAACCAGGCGATGTTATCTCTACAGGCACTCCACCGGGAGTTGGTTTAGGGCAAACTCCGCCAATTTATTTGAACGATGGTGATGTTGTAACCCTAGGCATCGAAGGCTTAGGTGTACAACAGCAACGGGTCGTTGATTATAAGAAATTACACTAAGTAATAAATCCCAAATTACATTTGATCAGGACCAAAATCCGATAGAGCGACAGCCTATCGGATTTTTATTTAATACCAATCCGAAATATTACTTAATTATTTTCAGAGATAAAAAATCTAACTGGCTAGTTTCAAACCAATAATGCCAAGCGCAATCAACAGTAAGCTGGCTATTTTTAATAGACTCACGCCTTCTGCTAGTAGCGTCATACCTAGTATTGCAGACCCAATTACACCAATACCTACCCAAACCGCATAAGCCAAACTAAGTGGTAATGATTTAAGCGCTACGCTTAAGCAATAAAAGCTCGCAGCCATGGTTAAGACTGTAAAGAATGAAATGAGTGGTTTTGTAAAACCGTTTGATTGTTTTAGGCCATAAGCCCAAGCGACTTCAAGTAAGCCAGCGGTAATAAGTAGGATCCAATTCATGGTCGACCTCTTTATGGGGTCGTCCCCGAATTTAATTTCAACTTTAAGGTCGTCCTCAAAGCGGTGTAGTACATCACCACACCCGGCAAATTTAGCACGCCCAAATTAGCAAGGCAACTATAGCCATAAAAAAGCGAGCAACCTGCTCGCTTTTTTATACTTAGCCTTTTTCGTCACCTATAAACTCACATTTAGCGACCAATAATCAGTGCACCGCCTTGAGCTAATAAGTTTAAGGTTAACTTGCCACTGTTACTTACTGTGACTTGTTTGGTACCAGCACTGCCATCTTTATGGTCAAACAACAGGGTGACTTTTTTGCCCGCTAACATAGGTAAATCAATATCGAATGTTTTAGCTTTATTTTCACCATTCACGGCTGCAACCCACCATGTTTGCTGGTGACGCCTTGCAATCGTTGCATCTTGACCCGGCTGACCTGCAATATAACGTGTTTCATCCCATACCGTTGGCATCGCCTTTAAAGTATCAATAACAAATTTAGGTTGCTCTACAAGGTTATTTGGCGTCAGGCCAAAATGTTGTACTGGTGATTGATAAAGCACACCTGTTGCCAGTTCAAATGCATCTGTGGTTTTACGAATAGTGCCGACGGTTTGCTCTTGAGATAAGCGTTTGTTTAAAAACACTGGGGCAAAATCCATAGCGCCAATAGCATTACGGGTAAAAGGTAAAATAGTCGCGTTATAGGCATGTAAATCTAACGAATTTTGATGAAAAACAAGGTTCTCCGATGCTAAAACCGCTTCAGATGTGACGAAGTTAGGATACATTCTTTCCCAACCACGCGGGATGGTGCTGCCATGAAAGGTTATCACTAAACCATACTGATTTGCATCAGTGAGAATATCTTCATAGAGTTTAATGGTCTCTTGTTTGTCTCCACCAAAAAAGTCAACTTTAAGGCCTTTAACACCAATGCTTTGCAACCACGCCATTTCATTTCGACGTGCAGGTGCGGTATTCATTCTATTTTGTGGGGTTTGAGTTGCGTCATTCCACCAGCCATTTGAGTTGTACCACAAAATAACATCAACGCCCTTACCATTGGCGTACTTAACCAATTCGGCCATTCTATCTCGGCCAATGTTTTTGTCCCACCAATTATCGATTAATACATATTCAAAATTTAATGACGCAGCTAAATCGATAAATTTGATTTGGTCATCGTAGTTGATACTTGGGTCTTGCCAAACAATCCAGCTCCATGTTGAACGACCCATTTTATAATCTTGGCTTGCTTGATAAAGCGGTTTAACCAAATCAAACGCCACGGTTGATTCAACAATTGGCTTTAAACTAGTTCCCAACGTAATAGTACGCCAAGGTGTGGTTGCTGGCATTGCCATAGCGGCATAAGTCGAACCTATGCCATTGTTTTCGCCAGCCTGAGGAAATGAAATACGATAAATACCGTCTTTTGTGCCTTCACTTAATTTTGAGCCAACATAATGGCTATCAACACCGGTTTCAGAAATTAATAACCAGCCTTTATCGCTATTTTTAAATAATGCAGGAAAGGTATAGCCCACGCCGTTCGCTGACGGTGTACCAAGGGCTTCGTTAAAGGTGTAAGGCTCTTCGTAACTTGGTTTTGTTTGCTTCCAGCCCGTTTCGGGTAAGGCTTGTGGGCTTATAAATGTGGTTGCAGAATCTGGTAAATTAAAAGCGCTATATTCAGCTAACACCTTGATACGGGTATCTGTTTCAGTCCCTGAGATTTGATAGCGAAACGCAACATCGCTATCAGACACATTAAACTCGACGCCAAGCATTCTGCCGTCTTGGTTTTCAAATTGTTTTCAAATTGTGCTTTGAGTGTATTCGCTGTGTAATTTACGTCACTAACCTTCGCATTATGCAGCTTATAGCTTTCATTGACTGAAGCGGTTATATGGCTTTTATATTTGAGCCTTTGTGAAAAATCACCCAGGTTGGTATTTAAACCAAGCTCTGATTGCTGCAAAAACACCTGCTTGCCATAATTTACGCTATAAACAAGCTGGTTTTCTTGTTTTTCGAGTTTTACAGTTATTTGTCCATTTGGGCTTGTAACGCTAAGCGGTAATTGTGCGTGAGCAAGCATAGAGCTTGTGAGAAGTGATATATAGATACTTGGTTTTATCATTGTTGTTATCCTTAAGCTGCAAAAGCATTAAGTGATATCATAATACAAATGTAAACTTTTTGTCACTCAAGTCTATAAATATAAGCTGTAATCGAAAAATGTACTCCATCCGTTAGGTATTGTTACAGTTCCTAGGTTGTATATTTACGGCAAAAGGCTAAGCTTTAGATAAATAACAAAAACTTAAACAATTTATGAAACTACTGACCGTGCTTTTTTTATTCGCCTCATATCAAGCTCTTGCGGGTCTTACGCCTGTTAGCTTTGAAAAAAATGGCGAAATCATCACTGAAGAAGCGGTGCGTTTCAGCGGTGGGTACGGTTATAACCTAGATGCCAAACACGTTCTAAAGCTCGTTACCCTCGATTGGCCCCCTTATATAGACGAAAACTTATGTAATAAAGGTTGGCTTTTCCAATTTACGGTCAGTGCTCTTCTTGAAAAAGGCTACGGCGTTCATATTAGTTTTTACCCTTGGGCTCGTGCAGTTAGAGAAGCTGAATTAGGCCGAGCCGATATTCTCTTTCCTGAGTACTTCATTGAAAGTAATGTGATTTCTGATAACTTTTTAGATAAAACCCGTAACGATTTACTCGCTTTAAGTCATGCAATCCCGGGAGGAGATCTATCTTTCGTGGCGTTAAAAGGAAACCAAATCCCTTTCAATGGAGACTTAAACTCAGTAAAAGACCTGCCTATTGGAGTCGTACGCTCATATAAAAACACCAAAGAATTAGATGCCATGATCGATAACAAAGAAATCGATACAATCGTGGCAAATAATGAGTACCAATTAATTCACCTGTTACTTAGCAACCGAGTAAGCCTGATTGTGGCAGATCTTGAAGTGTTAAAAGCCAGTGTTCATAAATCTGAGTTATCAATTAAGGGTAAGCGACAAATATTAGAATCACTGGTCGCACTAGAACCAAAACTTGAATACAAAGCACTTTATTACTCTGTCAGTAAATCAACACCGCATTGGCAAAAAGTTTTACAAGATTTGAATGATGAAATAGAAATGATGCAACAAAGCGGCAAGTTTGATGAGTTTATTGAAGGCATGAAACAACAGTGCTACGGATTAGAAAAAGCGACGTAACCGCCGCTTTATTTTGAGCATATCAGTACGCTATAGAGTACTACTCAGGCACTCTAACCCAGCCTTCCATTAACACGCGCGCACTTCGGCTCATACTTGCTTTTGTGACTTGCCATTTGTCATCAACAAGCGTTGCAGCGGCACCCACTTTTAAAGTACCAGAAGGATGACCAAAGTTTACCTCCTGACGCTCGCCACCGCCTGCAGCAAGGTTAACCAAGGTGCCAGGAATAGCAGCTGCAGTACCAATAGCAACCGCAGCTGTGCCCATCATCGCATGGTGTAATTTACCCATCGACATAGCACGTACCACTAAATCAATATCAGTATCACTAACAACTTTACCGCTTGACGCATGATAAGTTTTAGCTGGTGCAACCCAAGCTACTTTTGGCGTATGTTGACGTGCTTTTGCTTCATCAATATGAGAAATTAGCCCCATTTTCAATGCTCCGTAAGCACGAATCGTTTCTAATTTTTCAAGCGCAGATACATCACCGTTAATGGCTTCTTGCAGCTCTGTACCATCATAGCCAACTTCACTGGCGTTAATGAAAACCGTTGGAATACCCGCATTGATCATGGTCGCAGACAACATACCAATGCCTGGCACGTCTAGTTCATCGACTAAATTACCTGTTGGGAATAAGGCCCCTTCGCCATCTGCAGGGTCCATAAATTCAAGTTTCACTTCAGCGGCAGGGAATGTCACACCATCAAGCTCAAAATCACCAGTTTCTTGTACTTCACCATTTGTAATTGGCACATGCACTATGATGGTTTTACTAATATTGACTTGCCATACTTTAACTTCGACAACGCCGTTATCTGGAATTTTGCTGGCTTCAACAAGGCCGTTCGACACAGCAAAGGCCCCGACTGCTGAAGTTAAATTGCCGCAATTACCACTCCAATCAACAAACGCTTTATCGATAGCCACTTGACCAAACAGATAATCAACATCGTGATCAGCTTTAGCGCTTTTCGATAAAATCACCGTTTTACTGGTGCTTGACGTTGCGCCGCCCATGCCATCAGTTTGTTTTTGATAAGGATCAGGGCTACCAATTACACGCAATAACAGGTTATCGCGCGCCTCACCTGCCACTTGGGCAGGCTCAGGTAAGTCAGTTAAGTTAAAGAACACCCCTTTACTGGTGCCGCCACGCATATAGGTCGCTGGCACCTTAATTTGTGGTTTAAACGCCATTACTTAGTGCTCCTCAGATTCTAAGAAATCTTGCGCGAAACGTTGCAGCACACCACCCGCTGAATAAATTGACACTTCTTCAGCGGTATCTAAACGACACGTCATTGGTACTTCAACGGTTTCACCATTGGCACGGGTGATCACTAAAGTCAGGGTTGCACCTGGTGTTGGCTCACCTTTCACGCTAAAGGTTTCACTGCCATCAATACCTAATGTAGTTCGCGTAGTACCGGCTTTAAATTCTAGCGGTAGTACGCCCATACCAATTAAGTTAGTGCGGTGAATACGCTCAAAGCCTTCCGCTGCAATCACTTCAACACCTGCAAGGCGTACACCTTTTGCAGCCCAGTCACGTGATGAGCCTTGACCATAATCGGCACCTGCCACAATGATAAGCGGTTGTTTACGCTGCATGTAGGTTTCGATTGCTTCCCACATACGTGTCACTTTGCCTTCTGGTTCAATACGAGCGTATGAACCTTGCTTCACTTCACCATTTTCTTTAACCATTTCATTCAATAACTTAGGGTTAGCGAATGTTGCACGTTGTGCAGTTAAATGGTCGCCTCGGTGCGTAGCATACGAGTTAAAATCTTCTTCTGGGAGGCCCATTTTAGCTAAGTACTCGCCAGCTGCACTTGACGCTAAAATCGCATTTGAAGGCGATAAGTGGTCAGTGGTGATGTTGTCACCCAGTACAGCTAATGCACGCATATTACTAAGCGAACGTTCACCCGCTAATGCGCCTTCCCAATAAGGAGGACGGCGAATATAAGTACTTTGTGGACGCCATTGGTAAAGCGGATCGTTGTCTTCACCGTAATCAACACTTAAATCAAACATTGGCTCGTAAACCTTTTTAAATTGTTCAGGTTTAACACTTTGTTTGATCACTGCATCAATTTCTTCATCTGATGGCCATAAATCCATTAAGCGAATTTCGTTGCCTTGTTGATCGTACCCTAATACATCTTTTTCGATATCAAAGCGAATAGTACCAGCAATGGCATAAGCAACAACCAGTGGTGGTGAAGCTAAGAATGCTTGTTTAGCATAAGGGTGAATACGGCCATCAAAATTACGGTTACCCGAAAGTACAGCTGTTGCATATAAGTCACGGTCAATCACTTCTTGCTGAATCTTTGGATCAAGCGCACCACTCATGCCATTACAGGTCGTACATGCAAAGCCAACGATACCAAAGCCAAGTTGCTCGAGTTCAGGTAATAAATTTGCTTCTTCTAAGTAAGATTTAACCGCTTTAGAACCCGGTGCCAGTGATGTTTTAACCCATGGCTTACGGGTTAACCCTTTAGCGTTAGCATTGCGCGCAAGTAAACCAGCGGCAATTACATTGCGTGGGTTACTGGTATTAGTACAACTTGTGATTGCTGCAATGATACAGGCGCCATCTGGCATTAAGCCTTCTTGATTTTCAACGATGCCAGTGATACCCGCTTTATCAAGGTCCTTTGTTGCAACACGGCGATGTGGATTCGATGGGCCCGCAATATTGCGCCCAACTGATGACAGATCAAAGGTTAACACACGCTCATATTCTGCCGTTTTAAGGCTATCGCTCCAAAGACCGGTTTCTTTTGCGTAAGTTTCTACTAGTTTAACCTGCTCTTCTTCGCGACCTGTTAAGCGTAGGTAATCAAGTGTGTTGTCATCAATGTAGAACATCGCAGCTGTTGCGCCAAACTCTGGCGTCATATTAGAAATAGTTGCTCTGTCACCCAAGGTAAGTGCATCGGCACCTTCACCATAAAACTCAAGGTAGGTCGACACAACTTTTTCATTGCGTAAAAACTCGGTGATCGCTAATACGATATCAGTTGCAGTAATACCTGGTTGTGGTTTGCCTGTTAGCTCAACCCCAACAATGTCAGGTAAACGCATGTAAGACGCTCGGCCAAGCATCACGCTTTCAGCTTCAAGACCACCCACGCCTACAGCAATAACACCTAATGCATCGACCATAGGTGTATGGCTATCAGTACCAACTAGTGTATCTGGGAATGCCACGCCATCGCGGTTTTGGATCACCGGTGACATTTTCTCTAAATTGATTTGATGCATAATGCCGTTACCCGGCGGGATCACATCAATATTTTTAAATGCTGTTTTCGTCCAATTGATAAAATGAAAACGGTCATCATTACGACGATCTTCAATAGCACGGTTTTTTTCAAAAGCATCCGGTTCAAAACCTGCGTGTTCAACCGCTAATGAATGGTCAACAATTAACTGTGTTGGTACCACAGGGTTTACTTTTGCAGGATCGCCGCCTTTTGCAGCAATAGCATCACGTAGGCCCGCTAAATCAACTAACGCTGTTTGACCTAAGATATCGTGGCACACAACACGAGCAGGAAACCATGGAAAATCTAAATCACGCTTACGGTCAATCAATTGCGACAGCGCATCATTTAGCATTTCAGGTTCACAGCGACGAACTAAGTTCTCGGCAAGTACTCGCGATGTATAAGGAAGTGTGGCATAGCTGCCTGGTTTAATTGCATCAACAGCAGCGCGGGTATCAAAGTAATCTACTCCTGTGCCTGCTAATGGTTTTCTAAAATTTGTATTCATGATGATTCTACTTGTACTTGGTGACGGTGAACAAAGGTGGGCTGATTGTTTTTGTATTTATTTCGCCCCTTTATAAAGGGGCAGCTAAGCTACCCCTATCACTGATTTAATTAACGATTAACGCTCAGAAATTGGCGTATAGCTGCGCGCTTCTGGGCCCGTATAATCTGCACTTGGGCGAATGATACGGTTGTTAGCACGTTGCTCTTTCACGTGTGCTGTCCAACCTGTTACACGACTCATCACGAAAATTGGCGTGAATAACTTAGTTGGAATACCCATGAAGTGATACGCAGATGCATGGAAGAAATCAGCATTACAGAATAATTTCTTTTCACGCCACATAACTTCTTCACAGCGAACAGACACTGGATAAAGAACATCGTCACCCACTTCTGCAGCCAGTTTTTCTGACCATTTTTTGATGATCACGTTACGTGGATCTGATTCGCGGTAGATAGCGTGACCAAAGCCCATGATCTTGTCTTTACGCTCAAGCATACCCATCAGTGCATCTTCAGCTTGATCTGGGCTTGTGAAGCCTTCAATCATATCCATAGCGGCTTCGTTTGCACCGCCATGCAGTGGACCACGTAAGCTACCGATAGCACCGGTTACGCAAGAGTGAATATCCGACAATGTTGATGCGCACACACGCGCAGTAAATGTCGATGCATTAAACTCATGCTCAGCATAAAGAATTAAAGACACATTCATTACTTGCTCAAACAGTGCTGATGGTGCTTTGTCATGTAATAAACGTAAAAAGTGTGCACCTACCGAATCATCATCAGTTTCAGTGTCGATACGAACGCCGTCATGACTAAAACGATACCAGTAACAAATAATGCTTGGGAATACGGCAACTAGGCGGTCAATCGCATCATTCGCTTGTGAGAAATCTTGCTCCATTTCTAGGTTACCTAGCATAGAACAACCGGTGCGCATTACATCCATTGGATGTGCGTCTTTAGGGATGTTTTCAAGCACTGTTTTTAGTGCTTCAGGTAAACCACGTAGTGATTTTAGCTTTGCTTTATATTCAGTAAGCTCAGATTCTGTTGGTAATTCACCA
The DNA here is from genome assembly GCF_004792295.1 of Pseudoalteromonas sp. MEBiC 03607. NCBI lineage: Bacteria > Pseudomonadati > Pseudomonadota > Gammaproteobacteria > Alteromonadales > Pseudoalteromonadaceae > Pseudoalteromonas > Pseudoalteromonas sp. MEBiC 03607. Next base: position 2,235,534 of record NZ_SRRY01000001.1, on the reverse strand, counting down.
CGCGACAGTAAAAATGACACTTCTTCAAACTGCGCTTTATCTGCTAATTCACTAATATCATAACCACAATAAGTTAAACCTGAACCTGACTTACCTACTGTACACAGTGCTGTTTCACCTGCTACTTGACCACGTAAACCTGCGCCGCCTAATGCTTTATCTACCATGAGTGTTCTCCTTATATGTTGTCGTTATGATTTTTTAGCTGAGAAAAGGTTATCGAGTGTGTTTTCATATGAGTGGTAATCTAAAAACTCATATAATTCTGCACGTGTTTGCATGTTGTCTAATTGGCTTTGTTGTGAGCCTTCGTTAAGAATAGACGAATACACATTAAGCGCTGCTTTGTTCATCGCTCTAAATGCACTTAATGGATAAAGTACAATTTCAACACCAACTTCGCTTAACTGCTCTTTTGTATAGAGCGGTGTTTGACCAAATTCAGTGATATTCGCAAGAATTGGCACATTTAACGCTTTAGCAAACGCTTGGTAATCTGCTAAATCATGCACAGCTTCTGCAAAGATAGCGTCTGCGCCAGCTTCAACACACGCTGCTGCGCGGTCAATCGCTGCATTTAAGCCTTCTTTTTGGAATGCATCAGTACGCGCCATAATGTAAAAATCACTGTCTGTTTTGGCATCAACCGCAGCTTTAATACGGTCAACCATTTCATCTTTAGACACGATCTCTTTATTAGGACGGTGACCACAACGTTTTTGTGCTACTTGGTCTTCAATATGGAAGCCCGCAGCACCCGCTTTAGTCATTTCTTTAACGGTACGAGCAATATTAAATGCACCGCCCCAACCTGTGTCAGCATCAACAAGAAGCGGTAAGTCGGTAGCGCTGGTAATTCGACGAATATCTTCAAGTACGTTATCTAGGCTAGTCATACCTAAATCTGGCATGCCGTATGACGCGTTAGCAACACCTGCACCTGAGAGGTAAAGTGCTTGGTGACCTGTTTTCTCTGCCATCATTGCGCAGTACGCATTGACGGTGCCAACCACTTGCAATGGCTTGTTGTTGGCAATTGCTTGTTTGAACTTTAATCCTGCTGACATTGGATAACTCCTATCTTTGAACGGTTTCAGCTCTTTGGCTGACTCTATTTTTAAATCTAAATTGTGACTGTTTAACTACGGTGCTACTGATTTTTTGCTGCGAGTAAGTCAAACTTCGTCTGAATATTTGCCTGAGACGCGCTGATATGGCGTTTCATAAGCATTTCGGCTAATTCACCGTCATGGTTTTCAATGGCATTAATAATAGCCAAGTGTTCATCAAATGCTTTTGATACACGTGGCCCAACCATACCCATTTGTACACGGTACATACGAATTAACTGGTACAACTCATTACATAAAAGATGAATTAAGTGTGCGTTTTTCGACCCTTTTATAATGCGATAATGAAAATCAAGGTCGCCCGCTTCTTGGTAGTATGATTCACCTTCTTTTACACGCTGTGTTTGTAAGTGCTGGTTCAATAACTGTTTTAACCCCTGCACTTCTTCAGGTTCCATGTTGTCGGCAGCTAACCGACAAGCGAGCCCCTCAAGGGCACTACGTACCTGATAGACTTCGATTAAACGCTCAGCGGTCAGTGCGACTACACGGCAACCAACATTGGCTTTACGCTCTACCAAATAACAGCTCTCTAAACGATTTAGCGCCTCACGTAGGGTGGCACGGCTTACACCATAGCGTTTAGCAAGTTCTGGCTCAGAAATTTTGCTCCCCTGCTCAATGGTGCCTTGTACAATTTCACGACGCATGTCGACAAACACTTGGTCTGATGCCGTTGTTATCGTGATATCGTTGTAGTTATCGTTGGCTTTTTGCTCTGTCATAAATAGGTCTATTTAAGTACTAAATTAAGATTGTCGACAATTTGTGAGTTCACTATGCGCCCTATCATCGAATGTGTCAACCTTGAGATCGGAAAAATAGACTAAAAAACCAGCAAAATGTCGACATAAAATGATATTTATCAAAAATAATGACTATAAAAGACATTTATATCGGCAATTTGTCGACACTTTAATATCGCTCGTAAAAAGCTAAAAATATCCCCCGAAAGCGCTATAAATGGTATGATCCGCCTATTATTACGTGACGTGAGAGCCATTTAGTGGACGCTAATACATATATTCCAGACTCATTTATTGATGATGTAAAAAGCTACCTTCCTGAACATTTATCATTAGACGATTTTATTGCAGCCTGTCGTAGCCCACTTAGACGCTCAGTTCGCGTAAATACATTAAAAATGTCAGTCGATGAATTTCAGCGTCAATGCGCCAATAAAGGATGGGAGTTAACAGCAATTCCATGGTGTGAAGAAGGATTCTGGTTAACACGTCCAAGTGAGGAAGAAGAAGCCCTTGCAATCGGTAATACCGATTTACACTTAAGTGGCGCTATGTATGTACAAGAAGCCAGCTCAATGCTGCCGCCGGTTGCACTCAGAGCCGAGGTTGAGCAAAGCAATACGGTATTAGATATGGCATCGGCACCAGGTTCAAAAACATCACAAATCGCTTCCATGATGGATAATAGTGGCGTGTTAATTGCCAATGAATTGTCATCGTCACGCTTAAAAGTATTGGCAGCAACCCTCAAACGTATGGGTGTTGGTAACTGTGCGTTATCACATTTTGATGGTGTGATCTTTGGAGATTACATGTATGAGTGCTTCGACAGTATTTTGCTAGACGCCCCGTGCTCAGGTGAAGGCACGGTTCGTAAAGATGCAGACGCCCTAAAGAATTGGTCAATCGAATCTAATATTGATATTGCTGCTGTGCAAAAAGCACTCATCAAAAGTGCCTTTTACGCCCTAAAACCCGGCGGCACATTAGTTTATTCGACCTGTACTTTAACACCCCTTGAAAACCAACAAGTGTGCGAATATCTATTAGCTGAGTTCCCTGATTGCATAGAAGTACAATCACTCGATAGCCTGTTCGATGGCGCAGATAAAGCGACAACCAGCGAAGGTTATTTGCACGTTTGGCCGCAAACTTACGATAGTGAAGGTTTCTTCATCGCTAAATTTAAGAAAATAGCGTCAAGCGATAACCCCAATCAAAAAGTTAAGAAAGGCGCATTTCCGTTTGCTGAGTTTGATAAAAAGCAAAGCCAAGCGTTTATGCAAACAATTAAAAAACAGTTCGGTCTAAAATCACTTAAAGGCACCTTAATGCAGCGTGATAAAGAGCTTTGGTTGTTTCCTGATGGCTTTGATGAACTGCAAGATAAAATTAAATACTCACGTTTAGGTATTCAACTTGGTGTAATTCACAAAGGTGGGGTTCGCTTAGCGCATGAATTTGCCACCGTATTTGGCCAAGATTGCGATAAAAATACCTTTGAGATGTCTGCTTGCCAAGCAAACGATTACTTTAACGGTAAAGATATTCGGCTTGAAAAACCAACTCAAGATAATGGTGAAGTAGTGTTAATGTTATGTGGCTGTCCGGTAGGCCTTGGTAAGTGGCAAAAGAATAAAATTAAGAACTCATTACCACGTGATTTAGTACAAAATGCCCAGTTGATAACTTGGGTATAAGTTGCGCATAAGGCTTGTATAAAGTAGGCACCTTTTTAGGTAAAAAGCCGTAACAGGCTGATTTTAAACTAGTATAAAATTTGTACATTTACCGTGCAATTTCCTGCTAATTAACTACACTTAAAAGTACTTTCTACTTCTCCCTACTGAATTTAGAAGGTGTTTTTTTATAGTTAGCGCAGGCTCGCACGAGCCACCCCTAAGCCCAGAACAATGCGGATTCGTTCTGGGCGTTTTTTATTCTGATTATTCGATTAATGTGTGTTTAAATCGAATTCTGTAATTTGGTTGTCAGCATGAATTAGTTCATATTTTGCGAGCAAACCATCATTGAGCTCTATCAAACTGATAGCTGCATTACTAACCAAATACTTTTGCCCTTCCCCCATAGTTTGGTGTTTATCAACTTCCATCTGCCAACGTTTAGTAAAAAAGTTAAGTGGGCTTTTTGGGGCATATAAAATCGAATCTAGCTTATCGAGTACATTAATGAGCTTGCGAGGAAACTCATTTTTAATACCACTGGCGGTTAACTGCCAAATACGGTTTTTATGTTTGCCAAAGCGCTTTTGCACTGAAAAACAAAATGAATAATGTACATCACCAGAGAGTATCAAGGTTTCTTTTGGTGTATCTTCACGGCGGAAAGTATCAAGTAGCTTTTTAGCGGAACCTTCGTGGGCCATCCAGTTTTCAACATCAACTAGCAAAGGTTGCCCACAAAAATTAAAAATAGCTTGGATTGCTTCAATTGATTTAACACCAAACACCGGTGCTGGAGATACAATAATCACTTTATCGTGAGACAATAAGCTTTCTTCTAGTTCCGTTAGCCTTTCCCAATCAAGTAAGCCAGATGGTTCATTGAAGTTTTGTTCATTACGCCAGCGATGGGTTCGGGTATCGAGCACCACAACTTTGGGTATGGTATTAAGCTCATAATGCCAATGGTTAAAATTGAGTATTAGCTTATCAAAGTCTTTAAAATGCCAACTCTGCTGCTTTAAACTCTGCTTAAAACTTGGCAATAAAGACAATGAGTTAGTACCCGCATCATTACCAATCCCTTGCATTAACCAATAACTAATCAGGCCATTATTTACTATGCGTCGGCTAGCTGGGTGCTGATAAATAGCCTGCTCCCATCCTGCGGTTAAGTTCCAATCATCGGTGACATCATGATCATCAAACATCATCAATGTCGACACATTGGCGAATAACCTTTCGACACTGTGAAGACCCTTTGCAAAACCAAGCAGTGCATCTTTTTCAAGTTTAAATAGATTAGCGTATTTAGGGGCTAATGCTGGGCATTCAATTGATTCGAACTCAATTAGCTGCCAAGTAACCGCGCTGAAGTTTAATAAATAAAGCGCTATAAATTCTTGAAAATGGATTAAGTGGTTTTCAGCTTTTAAGCTTGAGAAGTGCGGCTCATCTTTTTTAAGCCAATAACCAACACCAAATTTGCTGCGTTTTTGCCAAGGCACTTTGGGTAAGTGTAAATGGCGCTGATAAAGTTGCTGCTCAAACCCTGCTGGTAAATCTAAATCAAGCGCTGGCTCTACAAACACACCAAACAAGCTAATCACTTTTTCAATCGCGAGCAGCATAGGCCCTGCGACATCATCTGCATATATTTGATCGCCAGATAACAATAATAAGTCAGCACCTGCATTAAGAGATTGACGCTGGTCATTTTGCCATTTGTCAGCAGCAACGAGACTATCTTTTGCTGGGTGATGAGGGTTACGACAGGAACCATGAAGAATTCTATCGAGCCTATTGGGGATCACAAATGCAGGAGATTCAGCTCGCTCGTAGCAATAAGACGACAGATCAATGCTTTTATCTTCATCATGTAACGAATAATAGATCAGTGAATCTACTGTAAACTGGCCACTGACTGGCATGACATTGATGAAATTTAAGTAAAGATGTTGCCCTAATTGAATTGACTCTAAGTTAGAGTAAGTATCAACACCTTTAAACTCAATTCGGTATTGGCAAGGCACAGTTGTAACAAATTGAAAGCACACTCGCCCTGCATCTGCTCGGCGTACCATTGGCCCCATTACTAACTGAGGTAAATTTGATACGCCTTGCACCACTACGCCCTTTTAGCTTGATTGAACAACGAGTAAAAGTTGTTAGTTGTTGCTTCGGCTAACTCGTTAAAAGTAAGTCCTTTTAACTCAGCGATGTAGTAAGCTACATCTTCAACGTAGGCTGGTTGATTTGTTTTACCACGATAAGGAACAGGCGCTAAATAGGGTGAGTCTGTTTCAATTAATAAGCGATCAAGCGGGATTTGCTTTACAACATCTTTTAGCTCAACGGCATTTTTAAATGTAACGATACCCGAAATCGAGATATAAAAGCCCATATCAATGGCTTTTTTGGCCATTTCCCAGTTTTCTGTAAAGCAGTGTAATACACCACCACAATTCTCTGCATTATGCGCACGCATTAGATTAATGGTGTCTTCTCTGGCATCACGAGTATGAATAATTAGCGGCTTATTGAGCTCATTAGCAACCTCGATATGACCAACAAAACTTTCTTGCTGAACTATATGGGTGTCTTTTGAGTAATAGTAATCTAGACCGGTTTCACCTATCGCAACCACTTTATCGTGGCTAGCAAGTGAAATAAGTTTTTGCTTATCGAGCGCGTCTTTTTGATCAAGTGGGTGAACGCCGCATGATGCTGAAACATCTGGATAGTGTTTGATTTTATCCAGCATCGTTGGGAATTGATCTAAAGTGACACTCACGCACAAAAAATGTTCAACTTTCTTTGCGCGAGCATTTTCAAGTACTTGGTCTAAATTAAGGTCGAGTTTATCGAAATCGAGCCTGTCTAAATGGCAATGAGAATCTACAATCATGGTACTACTTTTATTACATGGTATAGGTCGGATTGCCAGAGTTTAACATAGTACCCAAAAGTTTTTCGATCTTCGCATTCAAATTCGTTTTGTCATCAATAAAATTCACACCGATACCCGGTGGATTTGAACTTTGAGCACCTTGCGGGGTGATCCAAGCAACTTTACCTGTCACTACATCGTCTTCCAATGCATCAGGTAAAGTAACTTTTAATGCAAGTGAATGGCCCATTTCAAAACGCATATTAGTGCGAACAAATAAACCACCATTTTTTAAGTACGGCATGTAACAGCGATATAATTCTTCTAAGTCTTCAATATCTACTAATAATTCTTGCACGATGTATCCTAATTTTGGCTTTCACGTAATGAAAACGCTAACTTCGAAATGGCCAGCGACATATTTAAACCTAGCACATGCGAGCTATTATACAGAAATTCTGCTATGGCTTGTTGCGCTTTTTGGTAGCTGAAAAAATCCATCCCTAATACTAATTTTTCCTTTAAATGTTCTGTTAAAAACAGAACAAATACATTAATCAAGGTGCTATCTTTGCTAAGGATCTCGACTAAAGCACTGAAATTATCGCTGTCTTTTAACTCAGTTGCAAATTTATAGAGGGAATCTATTGAGTCTAATTGCTTTTCATTATACCAATGCTCAATAAGCATTGGCTGCTCTACAAATAGTTCTAACCAAGAATAATGAGGTATATTAAATTCACCCAACCATTTTTTAGCTAGGCTAGGATTTACCTTTACCTCATGAACTGCACAGCGGCTTAAAATTGTGGCTGGCAATAAAGCCAGTTGTTCACAGGTTAAAAGCAGGTATCGATTTAAACTGGGTTCTTCAAGAGTTTTTAACAAGGCATTTGCAGCTGCGGTAGTCATTTTATGACTGTGTTCAAGTACCACCACTTTATTACCATTTTGAGCTGATGAATGATTAATAAAATCTGTAATTTCACGCACTTCATCAACACCAATAGTTTGGCCTTCAGCCTTTACAACGCGCTTGTCGGGATGTGTGTTTGCTCGGTTTAATTGACAGCTTTTACATTTTCCACAGGCAATTAGGTTATGGGCATTAGAGCACAGTAACGCATCAGCTAACATATCAACTAGCTCACGTTTTCCTACACCGATATCGCCATTAAATAACTGTGCATGATGGAAACGTTGCTGCGAATAGCTTTGAGCTAATTGCTGATATAAAGGTTCAAGCCATGGCAAAGGCATGCTAATTCACACCTTTGAAGAATTCATCAAGCACACTGGTAATAGCTGCATGCACTGCAGGCATGGTTTGATTAGCATCTACTGTTTTGATGCTGTTGTCAGTGCTTGCAATTTCAAGATAACGTTCTCGAGTGCGCTCAAAAAAGCCTAAAGCTTCTTGCTCTATACGGTCTAGTTCACCACGTCCTTTTGCACGTTCAAGACCCACTGCAGGTTCAATATCTAAATATATCGTTAAGTCTGGTTTTAAACCCTTTAGCACCATATCAGCTAAAAAAGAAAGTTGCTCTTGTGCAATCCCACGACCACCCCCTTGATACGCTTGCGATGAGAGATCATGACGATCACCTAACACCCAAGTGCCCTTTTTAAGTGCTGGTTCAATGACATTAGCAACCAATTGCGAACGTGCCGCATACATAATTAACAGCTCAGTTTCAGAAGTGACTGTTTCTTGATGAGCCTGTTTTACGATACTACGTAGTTCTTCTGCCATGGGTGTTCCACCTGGCTCACGTACATTGATAAATTCGATCTGCTTATTTTCTAAATAAGCTTGGCACACGGCAATTGCCGTTGATTTTCCAGCCCCTTCAAGGCCTTCAATCACTATAAATTTCGCTGTCATATGACTCTATTCTGGTTGTTAATTCAATTGATACTGTTTAACTGCGCGATTATGTTCTTGTAACGTTTTCGAAAATTGATGGCTGCCATCTCCCTTCGAGACAAAATACACGTACTCAGACTCAGGCGGATTAACTGCCGCAAGTAGCGCTGCTTTCGATGGCATGGCTATTGGTGTTGGCGGTAAGCCTTTTATTTTATATGTATTATACGGTGTATACGTTGTTAAATCTTTGCGCTTAATATCACCATCAAAATCCGCACCTATACCATAGATAACTGTCGGATCGGTTTGCAAACGCATATTGGTTTTTAAACGATTAGTAAATACCGCCGAAATTAATGGTCGCTCAGAAGCAAGGCCGGTTTCTTTTTCAATAATCGACGCAAGAATTAAAGCTTCATAGGGTGAGTTTAAAACTAAATCTGGCGCTCTTTTTTGCCATGCAGCCTCTAATTCTTGCTGCATTTTGCTGTATGCGCGTTTTAATAAGCCACTGGCGCTATCTTCACTATGGTAATGATAGGTGTCTGGGAACAACCAGCCTTCTAAATTTTCTTGCGTGCTACTTATCTGAGTCGCTAAATTTTCTGGATCTAAATCTTGAGTTAAATGAGCTTGTTTTGCTATGTTTGCCACCACTTCACGAAGAGGTTGCCCTTCAATAATAGTGAAACTAAAGCTTACTTGTGCACCTTCATTGATACGGCGAATATTATCAATCACAGCGCTTGTATCAAGTTCATACAGACCCGCTTTTAAATCAGTAAGAGTCGGATCTAATTTAGCGAGTACCTGAAATTTAAAGCAGCTATCAACCCATTGTTTTGCTTGCCATGCTTGGCAGAGTTGATTAAAGCCAGTGCCGCGCTCTACTTTGAATAAAGTACTGTTTTCAACTTTTAACGGCATTTTTAGTGCTGATTGAAGCTGTTGATAGCCAATACCACAACATAGCAATGCTAATAACAGCACGCTAACAATGACTTTTATCACGTATTCTCCTTGGCAAACTGCGCCGCTAATAGCGCGTTACTGCGTACAATATCAAACTGTGTATCAGCAATGCTTGTAACCGGAACCACACCCATTAAACTGTTGCACATAAATACGGCATCCATAGCTAGCAACTCATCCAGTTGGATTGCTTTAAACTCAATGGCTAACTTACCACATAAAGCGTTTAGATAAACCCCTGTAATACCGCAGCCATCTAACTTGGGTGAAACGATATTACCGTTTTTAATGGCGAATATATTTGCAGCTGAGCACTCAATCACATTATTTTTATAGTCAAGCACCACAACGTCATCACACTCAACAGTATGCATGTGCTTTTTTATAAGTACTTGCTCTAAACGATTTAGGGTTTTTAGTCCAGCAAGTAACGGTTGGTATGCAAGTCTCACGTCACTTATTGCTAATTTAACACCCTGCTGTTGCCAGGATTGATAGTGTGAAACCGCAGGTAATACAGTGATAAGAATTTGGATATTGGGTGTATCTGGTAAACCATAACCACGACCACCTGCGCCACGAGTGACGACTATTTTTAAAATACCCGTTTGTGTATCACTAATTGCTTGGTTAACTTCACACTCAATTGCGCTTAAATCTAATTCGGGGAAAAATAGCCTTTGCGCGCATTCTTCTAAACGCGCTTTATGTAAATCCCAGTGTTCAACCTCTGAGTCCACCACTGAGGCAGTCGTGAAAAAGCCATCACCGTAATTTAAGCCACGATCTTGTGTGCTTATTGTGGTGTCTGGTGTGATTATTTTTATTGTTTGTTTTAATTTACTCATACAAAAAAGCCCAGTTAAACAACTGGGCTCTTCTTTTAGTCCGTTGTTAAAAAGAATTATACCTTTTTAAACAGCAACGAGCCATTAGTACCACCAAAACCAAATGAATTACATAGTGCGTAATCCAATTTAGCGTCACGTGCAGTGTGCGGTACATAATCTAAATCACAACCTTCATCAGGGTTATCAAGGTTAATTGTAGGGCTTACTTTCTGGTCAACAAGTGACAAGATAGTAATAATTGACTCTACTGAGCCTGCTGCACCTAACAAGTGGCCCATCATTGATTTAGATGAACTTACCATCACATCTTTCGCTGCATCACCAAAAATAGTTTTAACGGCTGATGTTTCGGCTTTATCGCCTGCATTAGTCGATGTACCGTGAGCATTAATGTAACCAACTTGGTCTGCATTAACTTGTGCATCGTTTAATGCATTTTCCATTGCCAGTGCTGCGCCTGCACCGTCTTCAGGTGGAGAAGTCATGTGATATGCATCACCACTCATACCAAAACCTACCAGTTCAGCGTAGATTTTCGCACCACGTGCTTTTGCATGCTCATATTCTTCAAGTACGATAACACCGGCACCATCAGCAAGAACAAAACCGTCACGGTCTTTATCCCAAGGGCGTGATGCTGCTTGTGGATCGTCGTTACGTGTTGATAGTGCACGTGCCGCATTAAAACCACCCATACCAATTGGTGTAGAGGCTTTTTCTGCACCACCGGCTACCATTGCGTCTGCATCACCGTATGCAATCATACGCGCAGCATGACCAATGTTATGTAAGCCTGTTGTACATGCCGTAACAATTGAAATGTTTGGACCACGTAAACCATGCATAATCGATAAATGGCCCGAGATCATATTGATAATAGTCGAAGGCACATAAAATGGTGAAAGCTTACGCGGACCACTATTTAGTAGTTTAATGTGGTTTTCTTCGATTAACGTCAAACCACCAATGCCAGAACCCACTGCAACACCAACGCGCGTGGCGTTTTGTTCAGTGATCTCTAGACCAGAATCTTGTAGTGCTTGTACACCCGCTGCAATGCCATATTGGATAAACAAATCCATTTTCTTTGCATCTTTCGGTGACATGTAAGCTGATGCATCAAAGTCATTCAGCAAACCTGCGAATTTGGTGCCGAAACTTGAGGTATCGAAATGTGTGATAGTTTGAATACCACTTTTACCGTTTAACAAACCTTGCCAAGTAGATTCAACATCATTACCTAGCGGTGTCAACATTCCTAAGCCAGTTACGACGACTCGACGTTTAGCCACGGGTTGCCTCCAATAAGGAAATTATTTTAGGTAGGTGTAAACCAAATTATACCAATAACGTTATATCGCGTCATTTGAAGAAAAAGCTAAATTAGTAATATGGCAAAAGCTTCATTGTTAGTGATTTTGAATCAGAAACTTCCACTACATTGTTGCTAGGCTTCACCTTCATAATTAGCAATTTTTACTGCTAATTGGTAATAATTAGTATCATTCTATAGATAGACTAAGGGCAGCTAAACGCTGCCCTTAAAAATCAAAATGCGTAAAATTACTCAGCGTGAGCTGTAACGTAATCGATTGCAGCTTGAACTGTAGTGATCTTTTCAGCTTCTTCGTCTGGGATCTCAGTGTCGAACTCTTCTTCAAGAGCCATTACTAGTTCTACAGTGTCAAGTGAGTCAGCACCTAAGTCGTCAACGAAAGAAGCTTCATGTTTTACTTCTTCTTCTTTAACACCTAGTTGCTCAATGATAATTTTCTTTACGCGTTCTTGGATGTCGCTCATTCTTCTTTCCTTTATTAAAAACGCCAATGCGTTATTTTCAGATTGCGGCGTAGTTTACGCCGCATAATTCTGTGATTCAAGGATTTGCTGATAATTACTTATCTGGTCAAACCTCTTGATTGGTATTTGTTCATTTATCGCTTATTTTCATAGCGAATTCAAGTATGTTTAAAGCAAGATCACAAAAAATTCAACAATTTTCGATAATCTTTCGTTAGCAAATTTTTGCCAACTTTCATTAAACCATGTACATCGCGCCATTTACGTGCAATGTTTCGCCTGATACATACGCAGCAGCGTCAGATGCTAAATAACACACTGCAGCAGCAATTTCTTCAGGTTGACCTAAACGACCAGCAGGTACATTTGCAAGCGTAGCTGCTTTTTGCTCATCAGTCAGCTCATCTGTCATGTCTGTTTGGATAAAACCAGGCGCTACTACATTAACTGTAATACCACGTGAGGCAACTTCGCGTGCTAATGACTTAGTAAAACCAATAACACCCGCTTTCGCCGCGGCGTAGTTTGCCTGACCCGCGTTACCCATAGTGCCCACTACAGAACCAATATTAATGATACGGCCATTTTTCTTTTTCATCATAGGGCGTAATACAGCCTTTGATAAACGGAAAATTGAGCTTAAGTTAGTGTCGATGATGTCATCCCACTCACCGTCTTTCATACGCATTAATAAGTTATCACGGGTGATACCCGCATTGTTAACTAATACGTCAATATCACCTAAATCAGCCTTAATTGCAGCAAGTGTTGCCTCAATCGACTCAGGATCGGTTACGTTAAGAGCATAACCTTTACCGTTGTCACCTAAGTATTCACTGATTTTAGCAGCACCTGATTCGCTTGTTGCAGTACCCGCTACTTTTGCACCTTGTGCAACTAACGTGTTTGCAATTGCTTTACCAATACCACGGCTTGCACCAGTGATTAGGACAACCTTGCCCTCAAGAGAAAATAAATTTGTCATTCTATTCCTACTTATTTCGCTTCATCAATCGTAGCTTGCGTATTAACCGCAGCGCATACCATTGCTTTATCAATTCGTTTCGCAAGACCCGTTAAAACTTTACCAGGGCCAAACTCATAGCTTTGTGTAATACCTTGTGCAACCAATGCTTGTACTGTTTCAGTCCAGCGTACTGGGCTGTATAGTTGACGTACTAATGCATCTTTAATTGCTTCGCTTGATTGCTCAGCTTTTACATCAACGTTGTTGATTACATCACACTTAGGCGTATTAAATGTTAAAGCAGCTAAATCAGCAGCTAATTTTTCAGCGGCTGGTTTCATTAGTTCACAGTGAGACGGTACGCTAACTGCAAGTGGTAAAGCACGTTTAGCGCCGGCTTCTTTACATGCTTCTGATGCACGCTCAACCGCCGCTTTGTGACCTGCAATTACAACTTGACCTGGAGAGTTGTAGTTTACTGGTGAAACAACGTCACCATTTGCTGACGCTTCACAGGCAGCTTTAATTTCATCATCACCTAAACCGATGATTGCAGCCATAGAACCAACACCCGCAGGTACTGCTTCTTGCATGTATAAACCACGGTTCTCAACAAGTTTAACGGCTTCGCTTAAGCTTACAACGCCAGCACAAACAAGTGCTGAATATTCGCCTAAACTGTGACCGGCCATAACAACATCAGCTTCAGGGTTTGCGTCTAACCATTGACGGTAAATAGCAACACTGGCAGTAAGAAGTGCTGGTTGTGTACGATGGGTTTGATTTAATTCTTCTTCTGGACCATTAAGTACAAGTGCAGCGAGATCATAGCCAAGTGCTTCAGATGCTTCGGCGAATGTTGCTTTAGCAATTTGTGAATCAGCTAATAGTTCAGATAACATGCCCACAGCTTGTGAGCCTTGACCTGGAAATACGAGTGCAATTTTATGTGCCATACTTTGCTCTTATAATTAAACAAAAAAATATTCATCAGTAGGCAGCATAACAAGTTTTAACTATGCTGCACTACTTTGTTGTTGGATGTGTTTGCTCAAAAATCGCAGCGATTTTTTCAGGGAGTTGGCGTTCGACTTCCCGCGCGGCTTCATCAATAGCAGCATGAAACGCCTTCGCAGAGGCATTACCATGGCTTTTAACAACAATACCGCGCAATCCTACCAGACTTGCGCCGTTATACTGGTCGGGGTTCACCCGCTTGTAGAGTTTTTTTATCACTGGACGTAATAAAAATGCTAAACACTTGTATAAGAAATGTTTGTGTAAGGCTTTGGTGAGTTTATGCATGATGAGTTTGGCAATACCCTCACAGGTTTTTAATGCCACATTACCTACAAATCCTTCGCAAACTATAACATCGGCTTTGCCACTGAAAATATCACTACCTTCACTATAACCTGTGTAATTAAGATATTTACACTGCTGCATTAACTGTGCAGCCTGTTTTATTCCTTCGTGCCCTTTTATGTCTTCAGAGCCAATATTCAATAAACTAACTCTAGGATTTTCACAACCTAGAGCTTGCCCTGCTACCACAGACCCCATGATGCCAAATTGATAAAGTGTTTGTGCATCACAATGCACATTGGCACCTAAATCTAACAAATAGACAGGGTTTTTACGTTCAGTTGGAACAGCAGAAATTAATGCAGGGCGTTTTACGCCTGGAAGCATCTTTAATACATAATGCGCCATAAAAAATAAAGCGCCCGTATTACCAGAGCTTACACATGCTTGCGCTTCACCCGATTTAACTAAATCAAGGGCAACTCGCATTGAAGAATCTTTTTTAGAACGAACTGCTAAAGCGGGTTCACACGCATTAGTAACGACTTCGCTACAATGGCGAATAATTAAACGAGGGTGTGAAACAGAATCGAGTGCTTCGAGTTCTTTTAGAATAACCTGCTGATTACCACATAAGATGAGTCTTAAGTTGGTATTCGCATTAACTGCGTTTACTGCAGCGGGGATAGATGAACGGGGGCCGTAATCGCCCCCCATCATATCTAACGCTATGGTTAGATTGGTCAGCATATAGCAATCTCTTAGTTAGAAATTACTTTAACGCCTTTATAGTAACCGTCAGCAGTTACGTGGTGACGACGGTGAGTCTCACCAGAAACTTGATCTACAGTTAAAGTTGGACCACTGATCGCATCGTGTGAACGGCGCATGCCGCGTCTTGCACGAGACTTTTTGCTTTTTTGTACAGCCATTAGTCTTCTCCTAAGAATCTTTCTTAAGTTGTTTCAAAATATCAAATGGATTTGGTTTGTCATCTTTTGCTGCTAATTTACCAAAGCTGGCAGGCTCTGATGAATAACTGCACGAGGTTTCGTTGTGTGTAGGCACTATTGGAATAGCCAAAATCAATTCGTCTTCGATTAACTCAAATACGTTGATTTCACCGTTTTCGTCCAGTTCTACTTCATCGTAACCTGCAGGTAGATGATCTGACTCTGCATCCAAACCAACTGGCGAATACACAAAGTCTTGTTCCAAATCCAACCCTAATTCACCATTGCAGCGTTGACAAGTTACAGTTACATGTGTTGATAAGTTTCCACTTATTACCACTAAACCTTGCTCATCAATTTTGCAATGAATCTTTACCGCTATTTCACCTGCTTCTTCCTGCACAACTTGCTCTAAACGAGAAAGTTTTTCAAGCGGTACAATACCGTCATACGTTAAACGATGTTGTGCTGCTTTGCTGGGATGAAGAGTGATGGGAATTTTCACCTTTTGCATAGGGGCTGCATCATATAGATAGTTAGTAAGTTAGTCAAAGTAAAAAACCATTTTTAGCCGGTTTTTAACGATCTTCTGCTTTGTTTTCGGATTCAATGTGGCTTATCCTTGGCAAAATACAATTTTCATCCAGAATTTATTATGAAACCAACACTTATATTAGCGTCAAGCTCACCATTTAGACAGCAATTATTAACTAAATTCAATCTACCTTTTGAAAGTTTCTCTCCAGATATTGACGAAACCCCTTTTAAAGCTGAAACACCCGAGCAATTGGTAGCGCGTTTAAGTGAACAAAAAGCCCGTGAAGCAATAAAGCATTTTGATGAAGGTTTAGTCATAGGCTCTGATCAGGTTGCGGTATTCAGCAATACAATTTTAGGTAAGCCTCATACTAAAGAGAATGCTATTAAGCAACTATCGGCATTTAGTGGCCATACAGTGACATTTTTAACGGGTTTGAGTGTATTTGATATAAAAAGTGGTAAAGCAATTACCAACGTAGTGCCCTTTGATGTGACATTTAAAACACTCACATTTGAGCAAATTAATGCCTATTGTGATGCTGAACAACCATACAATTGTGCTGGAAGCTTCAAAAGTGAAGGGTTAGGTATTTGCCTATTTGAAAAACTCAGTGGCGATGACCCAAATACACTTATAGGCCTGCCACTGATCACATTAACTAAACTACTGGCTGAGTTTGGTGTTGATGTGTTGACGCTGCAAGGGGCGTAGTTAAAACCTGCAATAGTTGTTGGTATGAATCAACAACACATAACGGCGTATGTTTTTGTAACTGCGCCGGGCTATGAGCGCCAAAACTAACACCAATACAGGCAATACCTGCAGCGTTAGCCATTGCCATATCGAGTTGGCTATCGCCAATCATTACGGCATCACGTTTAGCTATGCCCTGCTCGTGCAAAATTTGCTCAAGCATATCCGGTGATGGCTTCGACTTAGCATCATCTGAGCATTTTACATTTACAAAGTACTGACCAAGACCTGACTCATTAAGTAATCTGTCGATGCCTTCACGCCCTTTACCGGTAGCCACAGCGAGTTGCATGCCAGCCTCGCTTAGCTGCTTTAGCACAGTTTCTACATCTGCAAATAGCGGCGTAGGTGTTACATCTAACTCACGATACTGCGCTTTATAACCAGCCACTAGCTCATCGTTTAAATGTGCATGGGCAGGAAAAAGCACTTCAGCGGCTTTTGCCAGCGACAAACCGATAACATCCTTGGCTTGCTGTTCAGATGGAATATCAATTCCTAATTCACGAGCCGTATTACGCAAACAGTTGACGATTTTTGGCACTGAGTCCATTACAGTGCCATCCCAATCAAAAATAACTAACTTAAACTTGTTCATTATCTGCACGTAGCTTTTTGATACAGTTTTGAAGTGTATTATCTAATGGCGCTTCAACATGCATAGTCGTTTCATTTTTAGGGTGCATAAAACGCAAATCATGGGCATGCAAGAATAAACGATTCAATCCAGTTAACTTATTCACGTACTGATCAAACTCTGCCACACCGTATTTATCATCACACGCAATTGGGTGGCCTTTGCATTGTGTATGCACACGAATTTGGTGTGTACGGCCAGTAACTGGCGATGCTTGTACTAATGAGCATTCAGCATAACGCTCAAGGACACGAAAACGTGTATGCGATGGTTTACCCTCAGTATTATCTACACGCACTACTCGCTCACCTGATTTTAAGGTGTTTTTACGAAGCCCTTCGGTGACGTTTTTAGTTTTCGCATCCCATTGACCATCAACAAGTGCCCAATAGTTTTTTTCCATGGTTTTTTCGCGCAACTGCTTATGTAAATCAGTAAGCACTGAACGACGTTTTGAGATAAGTAAACAGCCTGATGTGTCACGGTCTAATCGATGGACAAGCTCTAAGCTGCGCTCTTCAGGACGGAGCACACGTAGTGCTTCGATTAAGCCATAGCTTAAGCCACTGCCACCGTGAACAGCCATTCCTGAAGGTTTGTTAATAACCATTAAATACTTGTCTTCAAACAAAATCGCATCTTCAAGTTGTTTAACTTTATCAAGTTTCTTCGGAACGAACTCTTCCTTTTCAGCGACTTTAATAGGCGGAATGCGAACGACATCGTTAAGTTGTAATTTGTAAACAGGTTTTATGCGTTTTTTATTTACTCGCACTTCGCCTTTACGAAGGATTTTGTAAACTGCACTTTTAGGCACACCTTTTAGGTGGGTAATAAGAAAGTTATCAATACGTTGACCTAGATGGTCTTCACTGATGGTAACAAACGAAACTTGTAAGCCGGTTTTTTCTGACATTGCCTAATCACTGATTTAAGTAAATAATTTAGTTGCTAACCCGGTTGTATTAGTGGGATAATCACCGCTGCGAACATAAGTTTGCAAGTAACAACGGTGCTTTTATCACATTAATACATTCGTGATGCATATTCTGGGTTGCCGATCATACAGATCCGCGCTAAGTTTTCCAAAGCTTTTATAACTACCCAGCCAACACGAGCGTTCAATTATCGGCGGTGCGCGTAATATATCGCCTGAATAATTTGAGCACGAATGTTGATTAATGAACATAAAAAGCAATTGAACAAGATAAATTGACTGATAGTGACAACGTAACATCGTCATTCAGAAGCAGCTGTTGTAGCAAGACATTGAATAAAAATTGAAATCTGGTCGACTTCAGGACAAAACTCGTAAATTAAAACCGCAAAAAATGCGGCAGTTTTGGCACCAAATAGAATCTAATAACATGACAGCATGTTATTGTCTGCCACACTATACTGATGCTCAATGTAAGCAAACAACCTAGGGTTTTGACTTTACCCAGTCGTGAGACTGCACAAGAATAACCGTCAAATACCACTGAACAGACGATTTTACTTCGTCATGTCAGCGACAAAATTAGTAGAGTAACAATATGAAACGTATGCTAATCAATGCGACGCAGCAAGAAGAAATGCGCGTTGCACTGGTTGATGGCCAGCGCCTGTATGATTTAGACATAGAGAGCCCGGGTCACGAACAAAAAAAAGCAAATATTTACAAGGGTAAAATTACCCGTATCGAACCATCACTAGAAGCTGCCTTTGTAGATTATGGCGCTGAAAGACATGGTTTTCTTCCACTTAAAGAAATAGCTCGCACCTACTTCCCACAAGGCTATACGTTCCAAGGCCGTCCGAACATTCGTGACGTGATCAAAGAAGGTCAGGAAGTTATCGTGCAAGTTGATAAAGAAGAGCGTGGCCAAAAAGGTGCTGCGTTAACAACCTTTATCAGTGTTGCTGGTAGCTATTTAGTACTTATGCCGAACAACCCACGTGCAGGTGGTATTTCTCGCCGTATCGAAGGTGATGAGCGTACTGAACTTAAAGAAGCACTAAGCCGTTTAGAACTTCCTAAAGGTATGGGCTTAATTGTTCGTACTGCAGGTGTTGGTAAGTCTTTTGAAGAACTAGAGTACGACTTAAAAGCATTATTGGTGCATTGGCAAGCTATTCAGCAAGCAGCTGACAGTGGCCCTGCTCCGTTCTTAATTCACCAAGAAAGCAACGTAATATTCCGCGCGATTCGTGACTATTTACGTCGTGATATTGGCGAAATATTAATTGATAAAGCACGTGTGTTCGAAGAAGCGAAAGCGCACATTGAGCGTTTCCGCCCAGACTTCATGAGCCGCGTAAAGCTTTATCAAGGTGATGTACCGCTATTTACTCATTACCAGATAGAAAGCCAAATCGAATCAGCTTTCCAACGTGAAGTTCGCTTACCATCAGGTGGCTCAATTGTAATTGATCCAACTGAAGCGTTAACATCTATCGATATTAACTCGTCAAAAGCCACTAAAGGCGGTGATATCGAAGAAACTGCGCTTAATACAAACTTAGAAGCAGCAGACGAAATTGCGCGTCAATTACGTTTACGTGATTTAGGTGGTCTTATTGTTATCGATTTCATCGATATGACCCCACCACGCCACCAGCGTGAAGTTGAGAACCGTTTAAAAGATGCCGCTCGTCCTGATAGAGCACGTGTTCAAATCGGTAAGATCTCACGCTTTGGTCTACTTGAAATGTCGCGTCAACGTTTACGCCCTTCATTAGGCGAAGCGAGCCAAGGTCCATGTCCTCGTTGTAATGGTCAAGGTACGATTCGCTCAAACGAATCAATTGCTCTGTCTATCCTTCGCTTAATCGAAGAAGAAGCAATTAAAGACAACACATCACAAGTTAATGCACAAGTGCCTGTTGCTGTTGCCGCTTACTTGTTAAACGAAAAGCGTCGTAGTGTTCAGCGCATCGAAAAGCGCCACAACGTTGATGTAGTGATCATTCCTAATCAACACATGGAAACGCCACATTACGAAGTAATTCGCTTACGTAAAGACGAAACAATCGAAACAGTGAGCTACGAGCAAGTTGTTGCGCCTGAGCCAGAAGCATTTGAAATGGCTAAAGCGCCTACAGCACCAGTTCGTGAAGAGCCAGTTTTAAAAGGTGTCGTTATGCCAACTACACCGGCTCCTCAAGCAGCACCTAAAGCTGAGCAAGCAACTCCTGCAGCTAAAAAGTCTGAAGGTGGTTTATTTGCTGCAATTGGTAAGTTCTTCAAATCTTTATTTAGTACTACTGAAGACGAAACAGAGAAAGAGCAAGAAGAGAAAAAGGCAGCACAAAGACGAAGCAATAATCGTCGCAACAACGATAACCGTCGTCGTAGCAACAATCAGCGCCGTCGTAACTCTCGTAACAAACGCCCTGAAGACGCACAGGCTAAAGAAGAAAATACAAATACTTCAACACCTGAGCAAAAAGAAGGTAACGAAAATCGTAACAAGCGTCGTCGTAATTCTAACAACAGAAAGCGTAATGAAAAACGCACTGATGATGTAGAGCAAACGACAAAAGAAACGGCACAAGAAACACAGTCTGAGCAACCAAAGGAAACTAAACCTAAGGTTCGTCGTCAACGCCGTAACTTGCGCAAGAAAGTTCGCGTTAAAGACGAAAATGCAGATGATGCGAATTCAGTACAAACTAATGAACCGGTAGAGCAAGCACCAAAAGCTGAAAAACCAGCTAAGCCTGCAAAAGAATCGGTTGCAGTTGAGACTGAACAAGCAGAGCAACCAGTTGCTGAATCACAAGTAAAATCTGAACCAGTTAAAGCTGACGCTGAGCCAAAACAAACAGAGCAAGTTGAATCTGTAGTTGAAGCATCAACTGATGAAGAACAAGCTCAACCTCGTACTCGCTCTCGTCGTTCACCGCGTCATTTACGTGCCGCTGGTCAACGTCGTCGTCGCCCAGAGCAAGACGAAAAATCAAGTGATGCGAAAAGTGACGCACCTGCGTTTATTCCAGTTGCAGATCAAGCCGCTGCAGAGTATGAAGCTGAGTTAAAAGCAAAGCAGTCACAAACTCAACAGCCAGTACAAGCTGAAGAATCAGTAAAAGCTGACGAACCAGTTAAAACTGAAGAGCCAGTAAAAGCTGAAGAACCAGTTAAAGCTGACGAACCAGTACAAGCTGACGAACCAGTACAAGCTGACGAACCAGTACAAGCTGACGAACCAGTACAAGCTGACGAACCAGTACAAGCTGACGAACCAGTAAAAGCTGACGAACCAGCACAAGCTGAAGAGCCAGTTAAAGCTGAAGAACTAGTAAAAGCTGAAGAGCCAGTTATAGCTGACGAACCAGTACAAGCTGACGAACCAGTAAAAGCTGAAGAGCCAGTACAAGCTGAAGAGCCAGCACAAGCTGAAGAGCCAGTACAAGCTGAAGAGCCAGTTAAAGCTGAAGAGCCAGTACAAGCTGAAGAGCCAGTACAAGCTGACGAACCAGTACAAGCTGAAGAGCCAGTTAAAGCTGAAGAAGCTAAACCAACACCTAACAATGAAAAAACAATGTTAGTTAAAGGTTCAGCAAGCGCAGCAATGGCAAAACCAGCGCCAGTTGCAGACAGCGAGCCACAACCTACTCCGGCGGCTATGGCACATGATAAACGTGACGCTATTCCTGATAGTGGTCTACGCCCAGGTTCTGTTAAACCTGCAGGTAGAGCGAGAGCAGAAATGACGAAAACATTATCTGCTGACTAGTTGATAGCTATATAAAAAAGCCGCGTTATGAAACGCGGCTTTTTTGTTTTAGATGTACACTAAATCTCGATTTTTTGTGTGCCGATGGCACTGGCGTATCCGCCCACTAACACTTTTCTCACGCCCTGCTCATCCGAGTAAACACTTGTAGAAATATGTGAGCGACAGCCCATTGCTCGACCTTGTTCAAACTGAAAATGGTTTTCTTGCTGAACAAATACATGTTTAGTTAAATAGCAAGCAAGCGCACCATTGGCACTCCCCGTTGCTGATTCTTCAGGTATACCTACCAAAGGAGCAAAATTACGACAGCTTGCTGTTAGCCCACTTTCGCTCTCTAAAAGCTCAAATGCGTGAACACCGATCACTTTATGTTGTTGACAAAATTCGCTCAGCGCTGCTTCATCAATAGTCATTTTATCTAAGTAGCCATTAGGCACAGCAACGATAATATCAGGCAAGCCTGTGGTTATTATGTCAATTGGTAAACCTGTTGCTGCAAGTATAGTTTCATCAAGCCCTAATAAGCCTGCAAGGTCACTATAAGAAAAGCCACCAAGATATTTTGGTAAGGCTTGCTCCATAGTAATTTTGCCGTCTTCGGCAATTGTGACGCCTAACAAACACGCTTTTGTTCGCTGAGTATAATAACCTGGTTTTAATAAACCCTTTTCATAAAACGTAGCGAACACCGCAAGTGTTGCATGGCCGCAAAAATCAACTTCTTCTGTTGTCGTGAAAAATGATACTGCAAAGTCAACTTCATGATCTTGGGCTACAAATGCCGTTTCTGAAAAGCCAACTTCTTTTGCAATCTTCAATTTTTCTGTATCTGAAAGATTGTCAGCATTTAATACCACACCTGCAGGGTTGCCACCTGTTCCCTCTGCGGTAAATGAATTAACTAAAAATGCAGTTATTGTCATTACTTTTTCCATACTTAAGTTAAAAACTAGGATCACCGCACAAGCTTAAAATATATCGTTATGCCACTAGTGCCTTGTTAGTTGAGATCCAAATTGGCTGATTTTTATATATTACCTGAAATAAAAACACGAGTATAAGCCAAATAGTAAAAGCACAAAAACACTAAGATGCGTAGCTTTTTTAAGGTTTAATTCTTACTGTTCTGAATCTGATATCGAAATTATCGCTACACCCATACATCATTTGTGGCAGTCAATTGCCCACCCGCATTACCTTTATTTACAACCCCTTTGGGTTCAACAAGCATTATTTTGCATTCGCTGTTTGCTTTTGGTTTATGCTCAACACCCTTAGGAATTACAAATAACTCACCAGCTTCCAAAGTCACAGCGCCATCCCTAAACTCAATTTCAAGTATCCCTTCAATAACTATGAATACTTCATCAGTATCAGGATGATCATGCCAAACAAACTCTCCTTCAACTTTAGCGAGTTTGAATTGATAGTCATTCATTTCGGCAATGACCCGTGGCGACCAATGTTCAGTAAATTTAGAAAACTTATCTTTAAAGTTAACTGCTTTGTAAGTCATCGTTACTCTTCTCCAAAAGGCTCTTTGCGTAAGTCAAATTCATAAAACAACATATCATTTACCACTTCATCTTGCTGAATAAATGAAAGTTTATTTAAAAGCTTAACTGACGCGGTATTTGATTTATCAACACCAGCGATAAGCCTATGCCATTGTGGGTGGGTGTAAGCCAAGTTGATAAAGCCATGCAGTAATTCAAATGCAAGGCCCTTCCCCCAATATTGCTCAGCTAATAAGTAACCAATGTGGGCATTTAGGTTATCGCTATATATAAACAAGAACCCTATAATTTCACTTTCTGAAGACTGCAGCATTAATAAATGGCATTCTTTAAGCATTTTATTAAGCCACTCCTCAGCCGCTAATTTAGATTCTATGCCTTGAAAATAACTCGGTAAATTTGCAACTACAGCGGGGGTTAATATCGAAGGTAAAGCTTTAACTAGAGCAGTACGCTCTGATTTAGCTGCATTAGAATTTACTTCAATGACATTTAATCTTGCAGTGTTAAATGAAAGAGTCATTTACCCTCTTTTTAAATTTTAGCTTAAAAGATTACCCTAATGGATTTACCAGCATTGAGCCAGATAAATCATAGTTAGATAAAAATTTCGACTAAATAGCACATGTTTAAGAAGCTTATAAATGTCAAAGCAAGAATTGATTTTCGTAAGAATTAAAGCCTGTGTATTTGCTTTTTTTAGGGGGGCACCATGACCAAAAGCCACTGTGAAACATACATTAGAAATATATCAGAGCTGGCACACACTGATATTGATAAACATATTATCGATATAAAAAATTTAAATTTAGTTAATTAGCTGCCAAGTTTAAGGCGACTCATCTGATTTAAAAATGACCCACCCTTTACTAAACCATATTAAAGAAAACACGGCACTAATCAGGCTAACAATAAACACTATTGTAGCGCTAAATTGCATATGCGCTAACCCTTGTTCTAAATGTGATGCTCCCTCTTGATTGTTCGGAACATAGTTGAAATACCAAATCAAACTAATAAATAAGCTTATGATATGTAGGCCTATAATTGTATAAAAAAATGGCTTAGATACTTTTACTTTTGGATAGAGCGAGTTTAATAACGCGAAAACAACAGGCCAAAGCATCGTCATAATATAACGCTGAACTTCAACATGAAAATACATTAAAATATCTTGTGGTTGCTCTTGTGCAGTAAGAATTGTCACACCATATTCTGGGCGTGTTGTAGCCAAGCTTCTCCCTAACAGCACAATACCTAGCAAAAATAACAAGACTCGAATATTTTCAGGTTTTAATAATCTAAGGATTCTATCCATATATCCCCCAAATAGCGCTAAAGTTAAGAGACTTAGCCAAGGCACTGTTAAACCAAATTTACAGTTTTAACTTATAATCTCTCCAGCTTTTCCTTTATTTATTCTCTAACAACCTCGTATAAAGCAGGCTGCCCGACTAAACCTTCTACTCTTTCGCTGTTAAGTGCTAATTGCATCTTTTGCACTGCAGAATTAAAGGCGTCTTGGCTTTCCCACTCAGCTACATTGATTAGTTTATATTTGGCTTCACCCAAAAATGATTGTGTTTCTAATGAACGGTGTAACTTAGTTGATATATACCCCGGTTGCGTTTTTAAAAAATCTCGATGGGATTCCCAGTATTTGATTGATTCTTCTAACTTGCCTTCAGGAACAATAAATGGATTAATTAGTACAATACTTGATGACATTCCTTTACCCTCGATATTTAAAATGCTGCTCAATTAGATACTAAGAAGCTATTGTGAGCTCATACTCAAAAATACGACTTATTCTTGAATATCCATTTCTATTGTTATCACTTTATTTACGGCTTTAGAATACTAAAAAACAACGTATCTCAATTTAAAACCAATCATAAAGGACCAACTCACACTCTTCTTATTTGAGATAATTGCAAAAATTTTCAACGTGAGTCCAAATAGTAAAAAAAGCCCAGCTAAAGCTGGGCTAAATAAGAAAGGTTGCGGTAGCTAAGAAAGTTAACTTTCTTCTTGCTCCATAAAGCGCTGTAACTGGTCTTTAAGATTAGGTGGAATACCTTTAATAACAAGTGTGTCTGTTGCTTCGTTGTAGGTAACTCGCTCACCTAAATGTTTGCGTTCGAAACTCACACTGACACCGCCGCCCATACCTGAAAACTTAACCATGCTGGTAACTGTTTTCTTATCAACAGGGAACGACTCTTCTAAGTCATAATTTTGTTCTTGGCAAAAGCTTTCAAATGGGCTGTCGTCACTTTTTGATAATGTCGCAGAAAGTTCTTTAACATTGGCATCTTCACCTGTAGTCACACAATCATTACAGTAATCAAAAACTTGTTTGCGTAGCTCGTCTTTTTCTGACTTATCGTATTGTTGCTCAGATAAGTAATCTTCTACGGCATTAAGCATAACTTGGCTTTGCTGTTTCGGATCAATGCCCTCTTCACAACCTAAAAAGTCTAAGAAGAAGTCTGCTACTTTACGACCGGCACGACCTTTAATAAACGACACATATCGATTATCTTCTGGTTGCGCATCCCACGCTGTTAAATCAACTCGTGCTGCTAATTGCATACGCGAAATATCTAAATGACGTGATGACGCTAGATCAAGCTCAGAAGTAATTGAGTAGTGCTCTTTAATATTAATCATGGCAATTAACAAAAAGTCACTCGCAACATACTGATAATGGCAAAAAACTAAATAACCCGTTTCGTTGAAGGCATACTTATTTAGCTCTTCTTTTAGCACATTTGTCGCTTGCTCTGTCATGTGCCAAAAACCAAGCTCGTTATTACGGTAGCTTTGCATAGCTGAAGCAACAATACTGTTTTTCTCGCCACTAAATGCGCAATAACCTTTACCCGGCTTACCATTGTATGCATGGTGTAGCTGTTCAATAAAAACGGCTACTTTATCGTTAACAACCATCTCATCATTGCGTAAATGAATATCTGTGTCGTCATCTTTTTTGTCTACATAATGAACGACTAATTTTTTAACATCTATTGTCATCTTTGTTTTTCACGCCTCTGGTGTTAAAATACGGGAATATAACTCTTTTTACCGAACCAACTGATGCCTATCATATCAAAATATTCTAATGAGCAAGTAGAACAAATCGTTGATCAGCTGATCGATGTACTAACAGAGCACAAAGCGCCTGTTGATTTAAGCCTTATGTGTTTAGGAAATTCTATCACGCATATTTTAAAAGAGCATGTACCATCAGAGAAAAGACAAGCGGTTGCCGACAATTTCGCCAAAGCATTAGCTCAGTCGGTTAAATAAGATTTATGAATTTATCGCAACAAAGTCAATTCTCATCAAAAGTAAGTCAGCTTCTAAGTTGGGGACATTGGTTCACCTTTGCAAACATAGGCTTAGTGCTATTTATTAGCGTAAGCTACTTAGTTGCAGACAGTGCGCCAACCACCTTTATGGGCTATTTATACATGCTCGTAACTTGGTTAAGCCACACCAGCTTTATTACTTTTATTGCCTTTGTTTTGACGATATTTCCATTAAGCTTAGTGTTTCCATACCCTCGGCATATCCGAGGGATGGCGGCTATTATCGCAACGCTTGGTGCTTCATTATTGACACTTGATGCCTATGTGTATTTTAACTTAGGTTATCACTTAAATACATCTGCACTACCCGAAATTGTGTCTCTGCTTTGGCACCGCTTAACAAGCTCACCTGCTCTTACCACGATTCTAGCGGGTGGTATTGTGCTGTTAATTTTAGCGTTTCAGTTATTAGTAAGTAACTATACATGGCACCACTTAGCACGCTTAAAGCAATATAAATTTCCGCGTTATGCGACAAGCACGATTCTAGTGTGTTTTGCACTAAGCCATAGCATTCATATTTGGGCTGATGCCAACTTAAAGTTCGACATCACTAAACAAGATAATGTATTGCCATTGTCTTATCCAACAACGGCAAAAAGCTTATTAGCTAAAAATGATTTACTAGATATCGAAAGCTATAAAGAAGCGCATGATGTTAGATTAGATCCACACAACATAGATTACTTAGCACCTACTCCACTTGCTGAATGTAAGGCTGACTCAATTGCCACAATTGATATTTTGGTATTTGAAAACAATAACGCTCTTGAGCAATTTGTTAGCACTGAACCTGCACTACGTAAGACAGACTTGTTCTTACAACCTATCGAAGCTGAAGACACGTTATTTAGTTTAGTTTACGGCCTACCAGCATTTTACAAAGCCCCGATTCTAGACAAACAGCAACTCCCTGTTTGGCTTGCAGATAATCGCTCAATACAAATTAATGGTTTTGAACAATTCGAATTTATTAACAACGAAGATATAAATCCGGCTATTCGTCTTATTCGCGCGGATGAAACTACACGCCCACGTGAAGCAGCAAATGCCGTTTTTGCCTTTAGTTTAGCTAATAACAGCAATGGAATTGTCACTGCCTCACGCTTATACAGCTCAGACAAAAAAGTGGTGCAAACTGATGGTCTTATCCAACCAAGCGATATCATTGCCACAAGTGTTGGCCATTATTTCAGCTGTAATACGCTCGCAAAGCAAACTATGCTGGGAAGCAATTTATATAAACGCCATGATGATACCGGTGTTAACTATTCTCAAGATGTTTTCATTGCCTTTAAGAAAGACCGAATTACTCTGATTGACTCTGATGGTAATTTTAAAAATATTTCTGCTGCACAAGGTTTTGCGATTGAGCAAAGACTTGATGTCCCATTTTTGGTGCAAAGTATTAAAAAACTAAAACGTTATACACCTTAGTGATTATTGATAAATCATTATTACGAGCTAGTTTTAAATATACTCACACAGAGCCCTATTACTGATTTAGGAGACATGGATGTCATGAAAACTATAATCACTTTTTCAATAATAGTTTGTTTGTTGACCTGCTCCCTTTCATCACTTGCTGCAACAACTGAATACTATAAGTGCGTCACAGACAGAGGCACCGTTTTTAGTGAATACCCCTGCGGTAACCGTGCAACCAAGCACAAAATCCACGTTACCGATCCCGACATTAAAGCACCTAATAATTATGTTAAAGAGCTGAATGAATTAGAGCGCCAGCAAATTATTAGAGCTCTCGAAGCAGAGATCCGTAGTTATAAGTATCGTTTAGATATTTTGAGCCGCGATCGAGATAGAGCGCAATATCAACAGGAACAACGCTTAAATAAAAGGTTGTCAGATAAAAAAGCGAAAGAAATTAACAAAGACATAAATAAACAGCTTAAAGCAATTAATAAGCAATACGTGCGAGACGTGAAAAACATTAACAAAAAAATCGTAAACTTAGAGAAAAAACTCGCTCGATATAATTAAATACACTTTACTATTGGGTTTGAAGAATAAATAACATATTCTTAACACCTATAGAGTTATTGCTCTATGTTGGTATAAGTAAGGAGTTTATATGCAGCCACAACACATTGCAGAGTTAATTTTATCTGGGTTTCGCAATCACTATAAACTCTTTCAAGCAATTACTGCTAAAGCACCACTCGCGTTTGCACAGCGTGATTGGCAAAAAATAAATGAAATAAGCAAACTCAGAATTAGCCATTACGATGATCGGGTTAACGAAACCATTGCTAAGCTCAAATCGCTTAATGAACAGCAAATTATTACCTTAGACCAAACCTGCTGGCTTGAAACCAAACAACTTTATCAGCAATTTTTGCGCTTTCATCCTCAAGCAGAACTCGCCGAAACCTTTTACAACTCAGTTTTTTGTCGTTTATTCCATCGCCGTTATTTTAATAATGACTTTATATTTGTAAAAGCAACGCTAGCAGATGCCCCAGCATTGCCAATGGAAGCCGAATATCGTAGTTACCACCCGGTTGTTGATGGCTTAAGACCTACTATTCGCAAAATTATTAACCAGTTTGATTTTAAAGCCCCCTTTGTTGATTTAGAACGGGATATTCGCTTGCTGGTAAAAGCCTTTTATAAACAAGCACCCGATACACATCATCAAGCATGGCAAATGCGCTTTGATATACTGCAAGCCCCTTTTTACCGTAACAAAGCCGCTTATATTGTTGGCCGGGTCGTTTCAGAAAGTGGCGTACAGCCATTTATTATTGCTGTGTTACATCATGAAGACAAAGGCCTATACCTTGACGCCCTACTTACCAAATCATCACAAATGCGGGTTATCTTTGGTTTTGCCCGTGCTTATTTTATGGTTGAAACCCATGCACCATCCGCGTTAGTGCGCTTTTTAAATCAGCTTATGCCTAATAAAACACTGGCAGAGCTTTACAATGCCATAGGTTTTCATAAACAAGGTAAGACCGAATTTTATCGTGAGTTCTTAAGTCATTTAGATCATTCAAATGACCAGCTCGTTATAGCCCCCGGTACACCAGGTATGGTAATGATGGTATTTACCCTGCCCTCGTTTGGCTATGTATTTAAAGTAATTAAAGACACCTTTGGTGAAAGCAAACCCTTTGGCCGCGATACCGTATTAAAACGCTACCAATTAGTAAAAAGTCATGACCGTGTTGGTCGCATGGCCGATACCATAGAGTATTCGAACGTCGTATTTCCACTAGCCCGATTTGATAGTAAATTACTTGAAGAGTTACATAAAACCATTGGTTCTTCGATGATTATTGAAGGCGAATGGCTAATCATCAAGCATTTATATATTGAAAGACGGATGACACCGTTAAATCTTTATCTTGAAAATGCCAGTGAGCAACAAGCTTTTGAGGCAATAGAAGAATATGGCCAAGCCTTAAAAGAAATGATCGCCGTTAATATTTTCCCAGGCGACATGCTGTTGAAAAACTTTGGGGTGAGTAAACATAATCGCGTTATTTTTTATGACTACGATGAAGTTCAGTATCTAACCGATATGAATTTTCGTGCTTTGCCTAAAGCCAAAACGTACGATGATTACCTAGCCAATGAGCAAAGCTACTCTGTGGCACCACAAGATGTGTTTCCAGAGCAATTATGTACCTTTGTGACAGCAAACCCGGTGTATAAGCAATACTTATTGAGTACACACCCTGAGCTTGAAGATCCAGCCTATTGGCGACAAGCACAATACAACTTTAAGCAAGGTGTAGTAAGCCATATTTACCCATACCCTGCTGCACAACGATTTATCCATTATTGGTAAACACCAAGGACACAGAATGAATATTAGTAAAATAGATTTAAACTTACTTGTTTACCTAGATACTCTTCTCAGGGAATGTAATGTAACCAAAGCAGCTAACCAGCTTAGCATTACCCAGCCAGCAATGAGTAATGGCTTAAAACGCTTACGTAATTTATTTAACGACCCAATTTTGGTGCGTACCAGTGAGGGTATGGTACCGACAGAGCGTGCAAAAGAGTTACAGCCAGTGATCCGCGGCATATTAATGACCCTTGAAGAAACACTTGCACCAAACCGCGAGTTTGAGGCATCACAAAGTAAACGTGTTTTTCGTATAATGGCCAGTGACTATGCAGCAAGTACCCTTGCCCCACGCTTATTAAGTAAATTACACGAAGAAGCCCCTGATACCACACTCGATATTTTGACCCCAAGTGATGTAACCTTCCACGATGTTGAAAACGGCAAAGTTGATATGGCTATCAACCGCTTTGAAAACTTACCGCAGTCGTTTCACTATAAGCAAATTTGGAAAGACAGCTTTTGTTGCTTAGTAAAAGCAGATAACCCGATTATTAAAGACTTCAGCCTCGACAGCTATTTAAAAGCGCGTCATATCTGGGTAAGTAAAACAGGCTTTGGTGTAGGCGTTGGTATGGACCCTAAAGATGTGCAAAAGCTAGGTTGGGTCGATGAGGCGCTCGCTCACTTTGGTAAACACCGTAATATTGCCACCTTTACCCGTAACTACCACGTAGCCATTCACTTAGCGAAAGAGCAAAATTTGGTTGCAACGCTACCTTCAAAAGCGGCAAATATTTATTTAGACGATCCGGGCCTTAAAATTCTTGAGCCGCCATTCCCTATTCCGCCGTTTGAGCTCGATATGATTTGGAGCCCGCTATTACACCGTGATGCAAGCCATATTTGGTTACGCCAAAAGGTTGCAGAAGTGGCCGACGAGCTTAAGTAAGATTTTACCAACCAAATTGTAATTATTGCTGATAAGCCAAGTATTAGCTTAGCTTATCAGCATATGCCCTCCTATTAAAAACCTACAACCACCTGAAATACAATAACTTTATATTTAAGTAGTGAACTGGAATATGCTTTGCAAGTAACTCATTGCATTGTTTTTAATATTCAAAAAGAGGTCATTATGAATACTCATCAAGGACAAGACGTTCATCATATTGCAGATATCATCCAAGTTATGAATAGCGGTATCGATTTTTATGAAAAAGCACAGGAAAAAGTAACCGACCCAAGCATTATTGCCTTATTTCAACGCATGATAGATGCGCGTAAAGTAAGTGTTGAGCGCTTACAACCTTATGCTATTAACGAAAATGGCGAGCGCGAAAATGGCTCTGACTTTGCTGTAGAAGCACGTAAAGCCTATACATCACTAATTACTAAACTAGGTGCCGACAAAAACGCCACCTATGTTAGCGAACTTGAAGAAGTTGAAGATAAAACACTAGCCGAAATCAAACATGCGCTTAAAAAACCACAACCACATGATTGTGAAGCCGCGTTATCAAAAACCCTGCTGACAATTCAAAGTTGTCATGCTGAAATGAGTAAAATGAAAAAGCATTAAATTGTGAGAGTGCAAAGCCCACTTAAGCTGGGCTTTTATCTGATTAAATAAGCGATTTTGGTAACCTATACTTGAATTATAAGAGCAGATGCTTGGTAAAGCTTTTGTAACCGGCAAGAATGTTTAGCTAAAATATGAAGCAGACCCAACCCTAACGCTCTGTTTTTTATAGTATTTATTTTTTGTTATGTATGATGTTGATCAATATCATAATCGCAGTTGTAACACTTTGACGTTGGTAAACGATATTTGTAAAAGCCTTGTACTATTTGGTTTCTTGAGCACTTTTGGCAGGTATAACGCAACGCTCTAACTACTAATATAATAGCAAGCACCATGCTACCTATATAAAACGGGTTAACAAAGAAGCCATCAATGGTTTTAGGTTGAAATTGAAAGCCTATTATGCATAACACTAACAAACCCAAATGAACTTTGAAATTATTACTACGCTTCAATTTAACCCCTCTTTTATCTAATATACATTACCCGTGATGTCGACGAATGTGTTTGATTAAACCTAATTGATTAAACTCAAGTGAAATAATATTGGTTTTATTGTACTTGATAGTTTTGTCTAAATGAGCTGGTTTAACTTTACCTGATTCAGTCATTTTTACCAAAACTACGTTAGCATCAACCATAATCTCATTTATTTCTATTGAACTATAAATAACTTCATCATTTAGCTTACTTATCATATCCTCGCGAAGTTTTGATTTATCTGAATAAACAAATTTATATTTGACGTGTTCATCAATGAAATCATCAGCTAGTAACGAGATAAAGTAGTCTACTTCTTTAATTGTTGTGTCGGGCTGCTGACGCGCATTTTTTGCTGCTACAAATGCTTTAGCTTTTTCAATTAATTGCTCTGAAGTGAATTGGTCATTTGCATTACTGGTAAATGAAAAAAAGAAAACAAAATAACACTAATATAGATTTTTTCACAAGACTCTCCTTGTATACCTAACATTATGGCATTTATACGACACGTTGTTTGCGTTGCATAATAGTCTGTTGAGCTGAGTTGCTACATGCTCAGTTGGTTAAGTGGGTGTTGTTTATGCTACAGCTCCCTGTAATGCTCAGCGCTTGTAATGTATCCATTACACATAAATTTGACTAAATTAACAATTTTATTTTCACGCTTAAAAGACTTTTAGTCTTAGTATTGAAGCAAGTTAACCGATTGACTTTAAATTCTAACTTAGCTGCTTAGTAATTTTAATTCATTTAATCATCATTCATTGTTCATTCTTTTCCGAAATTCGGAGAGTTTCAATATCGTACATCAAGCATGACTCGTTTCTGCCTCATTACGAGTTGCAACCGAATTTACTCACCAAAGCCTTTTTGACAAGAATTTTTTATCTTTGGTAATGTGATTCCATCGAGCGAAATTCTACTACCGCAAAAAAAGACACTTTTAGAGCAAGCATGTTCCTGATTATTGAACTCAATTTGCTCATCTTTTATCGTAATTATAAGACTGCACTGAATTCCGTAGTCTGGTTCATCATAACTAAATTTTAAAAGGTTGCCTTCTTGATACATCAGTAAAGGACCTCTTTCATCAATAACTTCGCAAACATGAAAATTTGCACCCCAAATAAGTCCGTTTACTAAGTATCCATTTTCTGTTTCGGAAATGTTTATATAAGAGGTTTTTAAAGTCTCCAATCCTGAAGAAAGGTCAGTGATTTGTTCACTTGATGCATAACACCCATCTAAAGTTTGCTCACCAATAGAAAAAACACTAATGCTTAAAACCAATATTAGAAAAAAATGAAAAACTTCTTCATGCTGGCCGTGGCGATTAATATTTTGCCGTGACTTAATCATAAAATTAAATAAGTAGAAGGCAAATTTTGTAAGTAATGTAAGATTTGTAAGAGCTTATTGATATAAAGCGTTGTTACTGATTTATTGATAATATATTCCAATACATTAGGTACTTTATGAAACGTAATAATCTAGTTAAGATCACTGCTTTGTCCGCGTTCTTGCTCAATGGCTGTGGCTCTAACAGCTCAGATAAAAACACCACAAACGAATCCATAGCTGATCAGAAAAGTAAATTCAAATCTGAATGCACTGTTCTTCCAAGTGACTTAACCCCTTTAACTTTCCAGGTAAAAAATGAGAAGGTTGAAGTCAATGGCGTAAGCTGTGATGCTTCACCTGAAGCATTTAACCTAATGTACAAATCAAATCCACAAGTTAAGAATCTATATTTGGGTGATATTGAAGGCTCAGTTGATGATACTGCCAACCTTGAATTAGGCAAGTTAATTAGAAAGCTAGGTTTAGACACTACAGTCGACGAAAAAAGTCATATAACATCCGGTGGAGTTGACCTATTTGCTTCTGGTGTAAAGCGTAACTGGTCTTCAGGTGCAAAAATAGGCGTTCATTCTTGGAGTGATGGTACTAAGGATGGCAGTAGCTACCCTAAAGACGCTACATCTCATAACATGTATATCGAGTTTTATAAGAAAATGGGGATTTCTCCTGACTTTTATTGGTTTACTTTAAATGCAGCTTCTTCAAACGGTATGCACTATATGACCGATGATGAAGTAGCAAATTATTTATTAAAATCAGTAAGTGATGAAAGCAGCTCAATTAATGCAATCCCTAAAGAACTCGCCAAAACATATACCCCAGCTCTCGGTTTTGATAAGTACGCTTATGTCTCAACGCCAAATGGAGGAAAGATAAACATCATTGCACAAGACAAAATTAATGAAAGCCAATTAATGCGGTCTAAAGCAATCCTTGAGCATTTCTTGAGAAATTTTGAAGGCTCTAAATATGGGGCAGACAAATCAATGATCGCAAACAAGATGGCTGAAAATAATGCAATATTGATGCTGTTAAACGGTCAAGATGATGGCAAAAATCCCGCGAAAGAACTTGCTGGACAGCCGCTTTACCAAAATGAGATTCAAGTAGAAGGTCATGAGTGGTACTTCAAGCAAGATTACACTCACAGAGATGCAGCCTATGAGGAAATATTACATTTAGTTCATGACTATGGGATTGGTGTTGATAAGAACCCAACTTTTATTGGTGCTGCTAAAGACTTCCAAACTGAAATAAGGCTCGCTCAAGAAAACGCCATTGCCGACAAATTATGGGGCAGAGGAGATGAAAACCAAGCATGGCTAGATGAACTCAGAGGCGAGAACAGTCTTTCTCAAGAATACCTTGCAGCCGTCATAGATTCTTATTATGGACTATGGGGAGCATGGCAAGCTCCTAAAAAAGAGGGTGAGGGTAGCATGTGGGGAATTTACGCAGCAAAAACACGTGATGATATAAAAACAAAAGACACAAGCGGCTGGAATTTGATGGGTCAATTCTTTCACCCGTATTTAACCTATAACGCTCAAATACATGATAGTTTCAAAGGTGACTTTAGCTTAAAATTCGACGCTAAAAAGCCATATACAAATCACTCTAGATACTTAAAAGATATTACTCTAACGGGTTCAAATAATGCCAATGTAGTGGTAAATGAGCTTAATAACACGATTGTGGGTAATAGTGGTGACAATACGGTTATATTTTCAGGCGAAGAAGCAAATTATGTCGTCGAAAAAGGTCAAGATGGTTGGTACACAATCACAGATTGTCGAGATAATGGTGATGGTATTGTTAAGGTTAATAACATTGAGAAGCTAAAGTTCCTCTCTACTGAAGTAAACTTAAAGTAATACCTTCAACTTCTGGGGGCTTTGAGAATAAGCTCAAAGCCCTTTTTTAACTTCCACTTAGACTTGTCAAACTCGCATTTGTAAGCCTTTGTAAGCATTTGTAATCTCTCTTTCGAAGCTCTCGCTTATCATCTAAAATATTACTATATATATCATGCATATTTGTTCTTAATGTCTAAACCCTGTGTAATTTTAGTAGAAGACGACCCTGAGATTTCTCGTCTGATGCAAATGTATTTTCTCACTGAAGGCTTCGAGTCAATTGCTGTTGATAATGGTGCTAAGGCACTATCAATAATTAAAGAGAAAACACCTAACTTAGTTTTATTAGATTTAATGCTGCCTGGAATGAGCGGCAGCGATATATGTAGCGAATTGAGAACTTTCTATAATGGACCCATTATTGTATTAACAGCCTGCGATGACGATATGAGCGAAGTGAGTCTACTTAAGCTAGGTGCTGATGACTACATAACCAAACCTGTTAGACCGCATATCTTAATGGCAAGAATCGAAGCAGTCTTTCGCCGCTTCAAACAGTCGCCTCATAGCACTCATAACTCTAACGACGAGCTAAAAATTGGAAGTTTGAGCATAAACCTCAAAATACATCGTGCAACCCTTCATAACGAAGAGCTTCAATTATCGCAAACTGAGTTTGAAATGCTAATACTGCTTGCAAAAAATGCAGGGAGTGTTGTTTCGAGAAAGGAGTGTTGTAAATTACTCAGAGGAATTGAGCTAGGTTATAACGACCGCTCTATTGATATGAGGATTTCAGGACTAAGGAAAAAGCTGAGAGATAATCACCCTCCTTATAAGCTCATACACACAATTCGCAACAAAGGCTATATGATACGCAATGAATAAAATACTTCCCCCCTTATTTGCACGTATCTATATTAGGATTGTTATCGCACTATTCGTTAGTATTCTCACCGTTGTTTATATTGCGAATGACTTCTTAGAAAAAGACGAACTAGATGATTTTTACAAAGATACTAGTTTTGTTTATTCAACCATTCAGGCTGAATGGAAAAAAAGAGGGCAAAAGCCACAAGATTATTTAGACACATTAAGTTTCCCACTACCATACAACCACTTTGATATTTTGTGGCAAAAGCATGATGATACAAATACTTTATGTCAAGACTGCATATATCTAAATTCAATTAGTGGCGTAGATATATATGAAAAAGGGCACGATAACCTAGCGGCAATATTTATGGTCGAAAACATAGGTGCTTTAATCATTTCTGATAGACCCCCACTTATATTTGACGAAAATCACTTAGCTACCCCGTGGTATAAAGATCCTGAAGATATACTTCCACTGGTCTTGTTGCTTGTAATACTTACGGTCCTTGCTATTTTTTTATATCTCCCCATCTTTAAGCTTAAAAAACAAATTGAATACTTAGCAAAAATTAATAAAAGCTTTGGTTCTGGCGATCTCAGTGTTAGAGCAAGCGAGAAGTTGCAACAACCCGTTAAAGAGCTAGCTGTTAACTTTAATACAATGGCAGAGTTGATTGAAAACACAGTAAAAAAAAGCCAAGTTTTTGCGCAAGCTGTACCCCATGAAATGCTAACACCATTGAGTAGGATTCAATTTGCTACAGGTCTTCTAAGAAAAAACTATCAACAAGAAGTAGAGCTAGCACTTTTAGATAATATTGATACTTATATCGATGATCTCAAGGACCTGACAAATAAGGTTGTAATGCTTTCCAGATTAAACAATAATAATTCAAGCAAGCATTAGTTGAAGAAATCAACCTGTTAGCATTCATAAGATCTCGTTTAGCTGTTTTATCACAGCACGGTAGTAAACGTGTAAGCCTCAATTGTAGTGAAAATCACTTTATTAAGTGTAATAGTCTTCATTTAAGACTTGTGCTCGATAATCTAATAACAAATACCCTGAAATATTCTAAAAGCAGAGTTGTTATCAAAGTGGTCGTTGCTCAAGACATTACTTCAATAATCTTTGACAACGATGGTGAATGCATTTCTAAGGAACAGTCTCAATTTGTATTCTTACCTTTCGCTAGGCTAGATGACAGTCGAAGTTCTCAAACAGGTGGTGTTGGGTTAGGTTTAGCCATAGCTAAAGCCGCAGCAGAACAAATGAATGCAAGTTTGGCTTTGAGTGAAAGTGCTTTAGAGGGAACATGTTTTGAAGTAAAACTCCCAAATCAACAAAAGCTTTAATTTAGAAAGTAGTCAATTTTTCTGCACTCTTGTGGTGAAAAGATAAATAACAGCTAAGCTAGATAAAGGCTTCTTTAAACTTTTCCCAGAGGTCAATGATGATAATTTTTCTTGCTCTAGCCTTAATGCTGTTTACAAACTTAGCTCATGCTGATGATGAATACATAGAACTTAAAATTGGCCTGATTGACAATTACCAGCCATTCAGCTACGAAGAAAACGGTCAACCAAAAGGTATATATGTTGAGAAAATAATAAGCATTGGTCATCATCTTCACTTTCAGCCTAAATTTGTTTTTTTACCACTACAGCAAATATTAAAAAAAGTTAAGACTGATAAGCTAGATGGTGTAGCAGGCGTAGTTTATACAGAAGATAGGAGCCCATACCTAAATTACCTTACAGAAAAACCACTTGCCAAGATAAATGTTTCTTTATATACAAAACATATGATCAGCAATGTCGAAGGATTTTTCCTATCGAAACCCATAATTGGTGCGAAAATTGGCTTTAACTTGGGTTCGAATTTAGATAATACTTTAAAAAAATCCAAGATAGAGCTTTATCGCTTTAATAACATGGATGAAGCACTTGAACTTTTAACCAATAATAGACTTCAAGCGATAATACATACTGAAAACGAGGTAGATTTATCTCTTAAATATAGCGATCTAAAACTTTATAAAAGTGATGAAATCCTATCAGAAGAGTCTACTTACCTCGCCTTGTCTAAAAGAGCGCATAAAAAAATATTAGAATTAAAGAAAGCGCCCGACCTGTCAGTTCATGAGTGACTTTTATTCATAAACTTTAAATTAAGTAGTCATTGCAACGGCTTACATTTGCTTACTTAGGCTTACTTAAATATAAGCTCTTTATGTTTATTATCTTAGGGTAATTTTTAATTTGGAGCCTACTCGTGAAATTTTGTTTTATTCCTTTGTTGTTTATTGCTGGTAGCAGCTTTGCTAATGAGTTATCAGCCGAATACCACTTCTTAAATACAGACTTAAATGGCAAAAGTAGCAGCGATGTTGCAGGCGCAGTAAAGGTTAATTATCAAACATCCGTTACAGCAAATTTCAATGTCATAATTTCATTACAAGACTCTTTCAGCATGAGTTTCTTTGATGAGTCATTAGATTTCAAAAAAGCTGACATCGCAGGTCAATATAATTTCTCTATCACTGAACAGTTTTCGTTACGCCCTTATATTGGCGTATCGCACTTGCTTTCAAACAGTAAATTACTCGAAGATAATAAGTGGGGAATTACATATGGTTTAAAAGGTAACTACCAAATTAACAACTGGAATGTTTACTTAGGCTTAGAGAAGTTTAAAGTTTCAGACTTGGATGGTGATTCATTCATTGTCGGTATTGGTTACTCTTTCTGAAGGCCATTCTTGATGATTGAATATTTTAATACTTATAAAAATTTGGAGTACAAGTGAATAAAATTGTTAACAATGCTACCCCACTTTTAAGCTCTATAAGTAAAACTTTAACGCCTGAAAATGCAGTCATTAAGGGAGCAAAAGATTCGGTTCAAGCCATAGATACGGCCAAACTAGGTATGTCTGCAGACAAGCACTTCGATAAAGTACTAAAAAGTATTTATGGAGAAGAAGCTGTTCAAGGGAAATATATCATCTCTGATCATCCATCTGTATATGCCAGAAAAGAAAAGCTGCAAGCAGAGCTCGGATTAGCGATTAAAGATTTTGAGTCTAGGTTTGGTGTATCGTTAAAGGGGGCCAAGTTTGAGCAAAACCGAGACAACAAACGATTCGAGCTCGATGATACAGTTACAGACTCCAAAGTAAGAGAGGCCTTTGAAAACAACTCTCTATTGCAAAATGGGCTATATGCCCTACAAACCATATCAAACTCCATTGGAGCAGGAATTGCCCATAAACAATATCAGAAGCTTTATGAACAAGGCCAAACAGCTCTCGCTGACGATACTCTTAGTAAGATTTCAGACATATTAAATAATGGCAACTTTCTTATTTATAATGGCGATAAAGTCGAACATCAAGGGTTATTAAAAGTACAAGCGATGTACCCCAGAAGTGACAGCGCTGTGACTGGCTATGTTGATTGTTAAATTACAGATAATCATGGAGTATCGATATAGTTACAAGTTATATCGTGAATTAGTCGCTACTTAAACTGGTACACGCTTTTTTAGAAAGTTCGAATATTGTGCAGAATCTTCCTGCTACAACTTATTCCGTCCAAATGTGTTTCAGTGGCTTGTATGAGATTATATTCCTATCCTATAAAAGTGTAACTGAAAGTAATTTACGCGCGCGGCTAAACTCCGATCTAGTTTACGCTGCCTTTTTCTAAACCGTTTATGTCCAAAAACGAGTTTATCCAGCAGTCTGCTTCTGACCCTTACACACCTCAGATTTATTAATTCCTTTTAATCAAACCTGACAGATACTTAAGATTTATTGCCCCGTTAAACGCTTTGCAAATGAAATTGCATAGGCTGTTGAGCGTAATTTAAGTACTTTGTCATCGCTTGGCATAAAGCCTTTAGATAACAGGTTTGGGTCATAATTTGTGAGGTCGCAACCTGATTCACCTGTCGATTCTATGGTGAGCTTTCCTAAATTAATTGTTTTGCGCTCAGTGGGCCAACGAACTGAAGGGTCAGTTAACGCATCACCGGGCTCGGCTAATTCAGCTTGAAAACGATAATGAACCTTCCCTTTCGCTAAATCCTCTTCCAGTCGCTTAGCCAAAAATGATTTAGGGAAGGTTTTCATTTGCTCTTCTGTTAGCACCTGTTCTGGCTCTTCTGGCACCATGGTCCACCTAAAGGCATGCTTAGCGCCCTTTTCATCAACCATGTAAAAGGTATGCACACCAAAATAACGCGAAGACACATACGATGCTGGCGGGTTATGGCTTTGTAGCCAATTAAATTGCCCTAAGGTACTTGGGTTTTGTTCTCTGTATGCTTTTACTTTAGCAAAATCGATTTGCCCTGTTTTTTCGTCAGGTACTAAGGTACTTAGCAAACCAAAAAACGCTTCTGGGCTGTTACCTGCAAATACTGGCGTAGTAAGCCCTGCAATATTATGCACATCACCATTTTCTAGCACAAACTGCACCCCCATTCCACGCGGCGAGCGTGATGTTTCATCAGCATGAGGGTTACCACCGCCCATAGAAAAGCGAATATTTGCTTTTGACGCTGCGTTAAATAAAAGGCTGATTGAATACTGTTTTGCTGCTTGATTAGGTGTAAATGTGCCAACAGCGCACACCCCTTTGGCATGACCTTTTCTGATACCGGGCTGCTTACCTGACAGCTTCTCAAATAAATTAATAAAATCTTGCCCGTTTACTGGTTGCTCAGCAAAACTTGCTGTTGGTAAAACAAGGCACATAGCACAAACTAAAGACTTAATTTTTAGCATTTATCCATCCTTTAAACTTAGCTCCAACAAAAATGACCAGACTAACCTGAAAATCATTTCATCAAAGCTAATAAATATTTTTACCAACAAAAACGCTACAAACATTTAATAAACTTAGAATGTTTATTTAACTACCGTTTTTTTAAAAGCTGCTAACTTTAAATTTAGGATCCTAAAAACTGCTGTGGCGCCCAGCATTTTAAAAATAATCCGTGGTATTAATCACGTCTATGGCTAGTCCACTTAATCGTAACTTTTGTGGCTTGGTCAAAAACAACAAGGACCTAATTATGGTGAAACAACATAAAAAAACCACTGCAAACGCTGATGTAGATATGACCCCTATGCTTGATATTGTGTTTATCTTGCTGATATTTTTTATCGTCACAACCTCATTTGTTAAAGAGCGCGCTATTGAAGTCAATCGCCCTTTAGCAAAACCAAGTCTTGAAAACCCTAAAAAACAAGCGCAATTTACTATTACTGAAAACGACAGTATTTACTTTGCAAACCGGCTTATCACACCAGAGCAAATAATCGCTAATCTCGCGTTATTTGCCGCACAGTTTGAAATGACCAATGTGCAAGTAACAGCAAGTGAGCAAAGTAGCCACAAAACCTTGGTCACCTTGCTTGATAAAATAAAACAATATCAAGATGTGCCAATTTCTATAAGCACGTCTTTATAACTTATCTCAAAGGGTCATTTGACCCTTTTTTAATATTAAAAATAAAAAACCGTCACATCTTTGTAAAAAAGCCTCTCTATTATTGTCTGCAACAAATCTGGTCTAGTCCAGATTAATTTAAAAATAAGAGGCTCAACAGATGATTAAACGACGTACACTCAGCACAGCTGTTTTTTTGTGCAGCTACCCATTTTTATCAGCGCATAGCGCTTTTGCCACTGATGCAAAAATTCAAGGCTCTATCACAGATCATAGTAATCGCTTGCCAGGTGCTTTGGTTAAAGTCGTTGGCACAAATCAATCAACGGTGACTGATTATGATGGTAAGTTTGAGCTTGCTAAATTAGATGCAGGCCGCTACCAACTTGAAGTTTCTTATATGGGTTATCGCAGCCAGATTGTGGATGTTGAGATAAGCAACAATGAAGTTAAATTACTGTCTCCTATTGTGATGGATAATTCAGCTAACACCATTGAAGAAGTCGTTGCTGTTGGTCAAATTCAACGTGGTGAAATGGCTGCGGCCAATAGCCAAAAAAATGCTAAAAATATTAAAAATGTTATTTCGGCTGATGGCATTGGTAAGTTGCCAGACCGTAACGCAGCTGAAGCAGTTCAACGCATCCCTGGTGTTTCTATAGAGCGCGATCAAGGCGAAGGCCGATTTGTTGCTGTTCGCGGCTTACCTGCCCAGTGGAGCTCTGCAACAATCAATGGCAACCGATTACCAACTGCAGAAGAAGAAACCACCAGCCGCGCCACTGCGTTTGACTTTTTCCCGAGTGAGCTTATTGAATTTGTAGAGGTATCAAAAGCATTAACGCCAGAAATGGAGGGAGATGCTATTGGTGGTAACGTTAACTTTATAACCAAAAAAGCACCTGATGATTTTGTATTTAATGCCAATTTAGCACTCGGTCAAAATGAACTAGCTGATGGCAATAACTACTCTGCCAACTTACTTTATGGCGATCGCATCTTAAATGACAAGTTAGGTTTTTTAATTAACGCTACAGCTTGGCAACGCGACTGGGCAACAGATAACTTTGAGCCTCGTAGAGGAAATGATGGTTTAGGAATTTATCGTTTAGAGCTAAGAGATTACACCGGAACTCGTGAAACTTACGGTTTAAATGGTTCTGTTGAATACCAGCTTGAACAAGGCAATATTAGTGCGAGTGCCATGTACGGCACACTAATCGACGATGAAACGCACTATAAGCATCGTATGCGTTTTGATAAAGACCGAGCAGAACTACAACATATAAGAAATGAGCTCATAACAGAAATGACTGGCTTTGAGTTTGCTGGTGAGCATTTCTTTGGTTACGACAAAACATTAAATTGGTCTTTATCTAGCTATGAAAACGAATTTAGGTATGGCAACACGCCTAACAGCGAAGATAACAGTTATTTTGTAGTTCGATTTGACCAAAAAAATGTCGGTTACGAAGGCCTTGAAGACAGAGATACAGGCAAAAACTACGCTTATAACACGATTGATGGTGGCTCAGATCCATGGGACCAAATCAGTACTCACCTACCAAGTGGCTTTTCGTTTGATCCAAGCCAAATGGGCTTATCGTGGGTCGAACTATATAAAATTAAGGTGAATGAAAAAGATAAAATTGTTGCCGCTTTAGACTTTGAGTGGCAGCTCAATAGCGACCTTATTGTTAAAGTAGGTGCAAAATATCGCGATAAAGAACGCGTTGCTAGGTTCAGCGATGAATTTTATGCATGGGATACTGAAAACTATGGCGCAGCCCCTACTCTGAATGATTTTACATTAGCGGACCAACCGGGCCGAAGTGACTATTTAAGCGAGCTTTCTTACGATTATCAAAGTCAGTTTTCGCAAGTTGCAAGTACTGATGACTTAGCAAATTTTTGGAATAACAATAAAGGCAAGTTTGTCCTTGATAAGAGTGAATCTGCTTTAATCGAAAATGGTGGAGCGCTTGGCAGAAACTTTGATGTTAATGAACAACATGCATCTTTATATGGTATGGCAACATATACCATTAACGCTAATTGGGAAATGCTAACAGGTCTTCGTTTAACTCAAACAGACACCGAAGTTGACGGTTATATTTACCTTGCAGATGAAGATAAAGTCGAAAGCGTTAAAGCAAACAATGACTACTTGTCTGTGTTACCTGCATTGCATTTAACCTACCACCCTAACAGCCAAACCAATTATCGACTCGCATTAACTCGCTCTTTTGCTCGTCCTGACTTTGGCTCATTAACTCCAGGGGCGACTTACTTAGAAGCAGACAACGAATTAACTTCTGGTAATCCAAATTTAGAGCCGACTTATTCAGATAATGTCGACTTAATGGCTGAATACTTCTTTGACCGCTTAGGGTTAGTTTCTCTGGGGGTATTTTATAAAGATATTACCGATCCTATTTTTCAAAGTAGCTCTATAGGAGAGTTCGGCAATAACACTGGGGTTAATATTATTCGCCCTGAAAATGGCGATAGCGCATGGCTTGCAGGCCT
This sequence comes from Pseudoalteromonas sp. MEBiC 03607, assembly GCF_004792295.1. Classification (NCBI taxonomy): domain Bacteria; kingdom Pseudomonadati; phylum Pseudomonadota; class Gammaproteobacteria; order Alteromonadales; family Pseudoalteromonadaceae; genus Pseudoalteromonas; species Pseudoalteromonas sp. MEBiC 03607. The sequence continues at coordinate 2,190,848 of NZ_SRRY01000001.1, read as the reverse complement.
CGAGGTGGCGTTTAATCGTGATTTAGGTTTTATTACACCTGAACTAGATAACTTTGGCATCATGGCTAATGCGACCTTCATGGATTCAGAAATGACGATTCCTGATCGCGCAGACAAAGTCTCCATTCCTCGCCAAGCAGATAGTCTCTACAACTTTACGGTGTATTACGATAACACACATTTTGCAGCTCGATTAGCCGTTAACTTCAAAGGTGAATACATTGAAGAGCATGGCAGCAGCAAACAATTTGACAGCTATTATGGCGACAATACAAGCGTTGATTTTACGACGTCATATCAGCTTAACGAAAACGCATTAGTCTACCTCGAACTGAATAACTTAACCAACGAGCCTCTTAAATACTACCTAGGCGATGAAAGCCGTCCTCTACAAGTAGAGTACTACGGTGTACGCGGCATGGTTGGCTTTAATTATCAGTTCTAATCAGTTTTTGAGTTGTATGCGGGGCCATTGCCCCGCAAAGGATACCTAATGTTTTCACACCCTAATTGGCTTAAACGTGCCCAAGGAACCGGTTTTGTGTTATTTGCAGCCAGTGCTGCATTTCTCACTTACTTTTCTATGTACGCATTTCGTAAGCCATTCACTGCAAATAGTTACACTGAATTCGACGATCCGAGTTGGCAGGTAAGCTTTAAAATTGCACTGATTTTGGCGCAAGTTTTTGGCTATTTATGCGCTAAATTTATTGGCATAAAAGTTATTTCAGAGATGCAGCATCAGCAACGAGGTTTAACAATTATTGGCCTTATTGCCGCTGCAGAAATATCGCTGGTGTTATTTGCTATCACTCCGATTGGGTTAAATGTTATTTGGCTATTTTTTAATGGCCTTTCACTAGGCATGATTTGGGGACTTGTTTTTAGCTTTCTTGAAGGAAGAAAAACCAGTGAAATTCTAGGCGCAATTTTGAGTGTCACATTTATATTGGCATCAGGGCTTGTTCGCAGTGTAGGCAAATGGCTTATTGATACACTAAATGTACCTGAGCTATGGATGCCTGCAGCGACAGGTGCGCTATTTTTCCCGCTGCTATTGTTTAGTGTTAAATGCTTAACCCTCATTCCAGAACCAACAGCAGAGGACGAACAAGCAAGACAAAAACGCTTACCTATGGATGGCAAAGCCCGTTGGCAATTTTTTAAACAGTATTGGTTTGGTATTAGCTGTCTCATTCTAAGCTTTATGCTTTTTACTGGTTTTCGTGATTTCCGTGACAATTTTGCAGCTGAAATTTGGCAAGCTCTTGGCCATGGTGAAGAACCTGCCATTTTCGCCTACGCGGGGATCAGAATGTCATTTATTGTCCTTATCGCATTAGGTGCGATGGTTTTGGTAAAAAACAACAAAACCGCATTTTATGTCAATCACGGCTTTATTTTATTCGGTGCCGCTTTGTTATTGTCGAGTACCTTTGCTTTTGAAGCTAACTTGATATCCGCAAAAGCGTGGATGGTATTACTTGGTTCAGGTCTCTATATCAGTTACATCCCGTATAACTGTTTTCTATTTGACCGAATGATTTCAGCCGTTGGCTCCGTCGCTAATGCTGGTTTTTTAATTTATCTTGCTGATTCTGCAGGCTACCTTGGCTCTGTCAGTATCTTACTGTACAGAACGCTTGCTATGCCTGAGCTCAGTTGGCTTAACTTCTTTATTAACGCTTGTTACTTAGTTGGCATTGTAGCCGCCGCTTTAGTTGCATGTTCACTGTGTTATTTCACAGTACGTTTGTCCCCTATTCGAACTCATCACTCAAAACAGGTTGTGACCTGTAACAATTAAAAGAGAATCTTATGAAAAACATAGAAGCTATCATTTTAGATTGGGCTGGAACTGTCGTAGATTATGGCTCAGTTGCCCCCACCACCATTTTTGTTGAAGCATTTAAACAAGCTTATGAGTTTGAGATTTCACTTGCAGAAGCGCGTATTCCAATGGGTATGGGAAAATGGGATCACATTGCCACACTTGGAAAGTTGGAGTCAGTTGCTTCACGCTGGCACTCTCAGTTTGGCCGAGCAATGTCAGAAGCAGATATTGATCACATCTATCAAACTTTTATGCCATTGCAAAAAGCAAAAGTAGCAGACAGAGCAATGCCTATTCCTGGTGCGCTTGAAGTGATCAATCGCTTAAAACAGCAAAACATCAAAGTAGGCAGTTGTTCGGGATACCCTCGCCAAGTTATGGAAGTGTTAGTCAGTGCCGCTGCAGACTATGGTTATCAACCGGATCATTGGGTAGCAAGTGACGACATTAAAGCCGGCTCTCGCCCTGGCCCTTGGATGGCTCTTGAAAATGTAAATGCTTTAGGCATTAAAAAAGTCGCTAACTGTATAAAAATTGATGATTCTGCCCCCGGCATCGAAGAAGGTTTGAATGCCGGAATGTGGACAATTGGCCTCGCATTAAGCGGTAATGCTGTCGGCTTAACAGAACAAGAGTGGCAAGCTTGTAGTGCTGAACAAAAGCAGCAACTGACACGTCAAGCTTACCAAAGCTTGTACTCTGCAGGTGCGCATTTCGTGGTTGACTCGCTGGCTGATATTGAAACTGTTTTGATGCAGGTTGATGCCAAGCTAAGCCGAGGGGAGCGCCCATAATGCAGTTTCAACCTTTTTGGTTTGATAACGCAATGCAAGAGGAAGCCTATGCGCTTCCTCTTTCATTACCTACAAAGCACCATTGCGATGTATGTATCATAGGTGGTGGCTTTACTGGTCTTTGGACTGCTATCAAACTCAAGCAGCAACAAGCTAATTTAAAAGTTACCATCATTGAAAAAGGCTTTTGCGGGCAAGGCGCATCAGGGCGAAATGGCGGTGCAATGTTAACTTGGTCAACTAAGTTGCCCAGTTTAAGTAAGTTAGTCGGTCTCGAAAAGGCACTGTTTTTAGTCAAAGAGTCTGAGTCAGCGGTTCATCAAATTGCAGAGTTTGTTCGTCAGCATGGCATCGACTGCGATTGTCGAATTGATGGCTGTTATTACACCGCCTCAAATGAAGCACAAAAGCACTTGTTAGACCCCGCAATAAAAATGCTTGAGGATAACAATCTTAATGCGTGGCAACACTGTGATACTCAAACTCTTATCAACACAGGCTCTGCCGCCAATATTAGCGGCCACTATTCACCTCATGGTGGTAGTATTCAGCCGGCAAAATTAGTTCGTGGTTTAAAACAAGTCGCTGAAAGTTTAGGCGTTACAATTATTGAACAGTGCCAGTACAAAGCACATAGCGGACAGTCCCCTCTAAATGTTGAAACAAGCCAAGGTAATATTTGTGCTAATCATCTAGTATTTGCCGTTAATGCGTGGCTCCCTACCCTAAAACCGCAGTTTCAACGCAATATCGTGCTGGTTTCAAGTGATATGGCAATTACTAAACCGATGCCTGAAACCCTTGCGCATTTAAGTCTCAATCATGGCGCTGCAATAATAGACTCCCGTATTTTTGTAAACTATTACCGCACCACTACTGATGGTCGATTAATGCTAGGCAAAGGCGGAAATTATTTTAGCTTCGCAAACAGAATGAGTGATAAATTTGAGCAATCGAGTCGCTATCAAACGCTATTAAATAACTCTTTAACACGCTTTTTCCCTAAACATAATTTTGAAATAGATCGAACTTGGACAGGCCCTTCTGACCGTAGTGTCACTGGCTTCCCGTTTTTTGGACATTTGAATAATCAAGCAAACGTTATTTACGCTGGGGGCTACTCTGGTAATGGCGTCGTACAGTCTTTTTTAGGGGCAAATATTCTGTCAGCTTTAATTTTAAAAAATGCACCTGTTTGGCAACACTGTGGCCTTGTAAATCAAGCATTAGACAACTTTGTGGTTGAACCATTTCGAACTGTCGGCGCTTACCTAATTCGTAATGCAATTCGTCGTAAAGAACGAGCAGAAGACAATAACACGCATGTAAATCCAATAGATACGTATCTTGCCAGCCTAATAGGCAGTGCAGGAAAAGTTGATATGAAATCGTAGAGCTTTTTAGATGACCATTACACACCAACAAACCATCACACGGATCCGTTATTTATTTGAGCAGTTTGGCTATCAACACTATGACGAAATTTGTACCCAGTATTCTCATGCAGCCCAGTGCGCTGGGCTTGCATTGCGGCAAAAATTAAGCGCCGATACTGTCGTTGCTGCATTTTTACATGATATTGGACATTTAATCGCACAGCAGCAAAATCTCACGATGACCAAGCAAGGATATGTGAATCACTGTGAGCTTGGCGCAATTTTTTTAAAAGAAAATAACTTTAATGATGCTGTCGTTGCCATGGTTTCTCAACATGTTCAAGCTAAACGCTATTTAGTCGCAAAGAATCCAGGTTATGAGCAAACACTTTCGCCTGCCAGTACACTCACCTTGCAACAACAAGGTGGCCCTTTGTCGTTACAACAAGCTAATAAATTTGCAGCTCAGCCATATTTTGAAGAAATCTTACAATTAAGAGAACTTGACGACTGCGCAAAAGATCCAAATATGCACATTGAACCACTTTCTTTTTGGCTAAATTACTTAGATAACTATTTAATTTCATAATCAAACGTTATAAATCCCTTTATTATCAGTTAAGCTAAAGCTGTATTTAGCAAAAAGGCACGGTATGCTTTTATATCAACAAATCAGAAATTACATACATCAATTACTAAGCGAAGGGAATCTGAACACGGGTGACAAACTCCCTTCTGAGCGTTTGTTACAAGAACAATTTAACTCGACCCGTATTACAGTCCGTGAGGCGCTACTTCGTTTAGAAGCTGAAGGATTGATCTATAGCCAAACGCGCCGTGGTTGGTTTGTAACACCAACAAAACTTAAGTGGAATCCAGCCACTAAAGTAAACTTTTATGAACTGGCAAAACAACAAGGCTTTGTTGCTGATACCCAAGTGATTAGCCATCAAGAAATTAGCAATCATGATTTAAAAGCAGAATTTTCTGCATCAACTTTTCATCATTTGCAACGTGCTCGCAGCCTTGATGAACGCTTAGTGATGTTTGAAGATATTTTTTGTGATGCTGTGCGTTTTGATGGCCTTGCTGAGCACAACCTAAATGGCTCGATAACACAAATAATGGCAAATCAATACGCAACAAATGTAGTCAATGAGCAGTGCGCGATTAGTGTTACTGTCCTTCCTGACGATGTAGCACAGGTATTGCAAAAAAATAGTGGTACACCCTGTTTAAAAGTTATTCGTAAACGCTTTGATGAGCTTGGCAGTTTAGTGGATTACAATATTGAGTATTGGTTGCATAATGCCATTGAGATGACTGTTGAAGGTCACTAAGGCAATAAATGAAAAAAGGCTTTGTTAAACAAAGCCTTTACACGGGTGAACATTCTTTATAACCAATATCTGCTGTTTGATATTGCTTTAATTAAACGTGTAATATCGTTTTCGAACACATGACCAATATTGCCAATTCTAAAGCAGTCAGCATCTGACACCTTACCTGGGTAAATCACAAACCCTTGGTTTTTAAGCAACAAATAAAACTCTTTAAAGTCATACCCACTTGCTGTTGGAGAGTAAAATGAGGTGATAATCGGTGAATGTAAGCTCTCATCTAAGAGTGTTTGAAAACCTAAATCTCTCATCGCAGTCACTAAGAGTTGCTGATTGTTTTTATAACGCTTATGACGTGCTGCAACACCTCCCTCTTGTTCTAATTCAATAAGAGCTTGATGAAATGCGCGTACAACATGTGTAGGAGATGTGAAACGCCATTTACCTTGGTTGTTCTCCATACACCGCCACTGCGCATGTAAATCAAGTGACAACGAACGTGCAACCCCCTGAGAGTCTTCAATTAAGTCACGTTTACAAATAACAAAACCAAAACCTGGAACACCTTGAATACACTTATTAGATGAGCTTATCATTACATCAATGTGCCAATCTGCTAAGTCAAACGGTACGCCACCAAAGCTGCTCATAGCGTCTAAAATATACACTTTGTTATGGCGTGATAAGAGTTCGCCAACTTGCTTTGCTGGGTTTAGCATGCCAGTCGTTGTTTCGCAGTGCACCATTGCAACATGACTAATGTTTTCATCGCTCAAGAGCGTTTTTTCAATGTCGTCACAGCTTGGTAGCTGAGTTTCAGTGTAATTTAAAACACAATGGTCAATACCTAAATACTGGGCAATTTCTACCATCCGTTTACCATATGCGCCATTGTTTATTATCAATAACTTATGCTCTTTTGCGACTAAACTACCTAAAGCACTTTCTACACTCGCAGTGCCACTGCCCTGCATTAATGTACACGTATAGTCACTACTTTTAGTGGCCAAAGTTACAAGTTTGCTGCGAATAGCCTGTACAACACCTAAGTTATAATCGTCATCCCATGTACACCAATCCTTTAACATCGCTTGTTTTACAGTGTCCGATGTTGTTAATGGGCCAGGAGTTAACAGTAAGTATTCATTCATTTTAATATCGCCTAAATCTGGTCTAGTCCAGTTATTATTAGGGATTTAGGTTGATAAAAAAAGTGAAGTTTTTATGACTGCATTAAAAAAGGGCCAAATGGCCCTTTGCAAAGTTAAATAATAAAAGAATCTAAAGGGAGTTTAGAACTTGTACTCTGCACCTACGTAATAGTACGCACCGTTAAAACCAAATGGTGCTGAACGACGTGAGTAAGTGAATACACCAGGGCTTGAAACAATTGTGTTGCCGCTTGCATCAACAATCGTACCCGAGCGTGAATTACCAATGGTGTTCTTATCTGGGTAAACATCAAATAAGTTATTTGCACCAATGTTAAATGACAGATTTTCGTTAAAGAAGTAGTTAACTTTTACATCAGTTAAGATTTCAGCACCGTATGTTTGACGACCACCGTCTTCAACTGTGTATTCGCCGTAACGGTTTAGTGATAGGTTTACAGTCCAATCTTCTAAACGATAAAGCGCACTTAAGTTAATGCGGTCTTCTGGTTGCCATTCTTCAATAATTGATGTTTCTTGCGCAGAAAACACATCTTCTACCGGAATAGTCTCAAGGCCACTGCCTGATGGCGTAAATAAATCAACCACATCTGTTTTAGTGAAGTTAGCAGCAAAAGTGAAATCAAGCGTGCCGCCAAGGCCTTCTGTGTTCCATGTAGCAACTAAATCAACACCTTCTGTTTCTGTGTCTGCACCATTTAAGAAGAACTGACCCGCACCTGCGCCTGAGCTTTCAAGTGCAGCATCTAGCGTATCTGATAAGCCTTTACCTAAACGGTTAGAAATAACGATACGGTCGTCGATATCAATCGAGTAGTAGTCAATGGTTAAATTGATATTGTCGGTAACGTTATACACAATACCTAAACTGCGGTTTTGTGATTTCTCTTCTTTTAGCTTAGGAATACCAATTGATTGCGCTAAGGTACTGTCGTTTCTGAACGTACCTACTTGCTCAGCGACTAAGCTGCCATCATCACCCACAACAAACTGTGTACTTACGTTATTAAAGTAAAGTTGTTGCATAGAAGGTGCTCTAAAACCTGTGCTTAGTGCACCACGTAAAGACACATCTTCAGTAATTGACCAGTTACCCGCTAGCTTAAAGTTAACTGTATCGCCAAAGCCTTTGTAGTTATCGTAACGTACCGCACCTGAGATGATGACATCATCGATTACATAGGTTTCTGCATCCATGTAGAATGAGATCACATCGCGCGACTCATCAACTGATGATGCCGGATCTGAGCCACCAAAACCTTGCGTACCACTTGCTGCATCAACACTACCAACACCGCCATTTAAGCCAGAGTAAATGCTAACGCCATCAACTGTGTCGTAATCACGGTATGCGTATTCACTACCTTCAAGAATGCGGAACTCATCAGTACGTAGCTCAGCACCCAGTGCTAATGAAAAATTGTCGTAGTCTTTAGTGTAATCAAGGTTGAGTGTTTGAAGCGATAATTCAAGGCCATATGCATACGCTGAACGCGGGATAGTGGCACGAATTTCATCAGCGCTTAAACCTTGGTTATAACGAAGGTAGTTTGCGTATGAGCCATTGATTGTGTCGCTTGTTGTGTAATCAATGCTGTTTTCACCGTAGGTGTAAGATAAATCAATGCTTGAATCATTATCAAACGACTTTTTAAAGCCCACGTTGTAAGACACGTCATCAATGATGGTATTAATCTTAGGTAAGAAACCCATAGGAATGGTTGCATCACCATCTTGTAATACTGGGTTACCATTTGCATTTGCGTTATGACGGAAAAACGCTGCTGATTCGTTTTCACGATTTGAATAGGTGATAAAGCCATATAATTCACCACCAGCTAATTCGTAGCCAGTATTAATCGTTAAAGCAAATTGCTGTGAATCTGCATCACCGATTCTAAATGTATCACGAGGTGCTGTTAACTCACGCGGATCGCCAGCTAATAGCGTACCGTCATCAAGTTCTGTACAGCCGTAAAATTGACATGAGCCATGAAGGCCTGCACGGTTAGTTGGCGCACGGTCACGGTAATTAATTGTGGTGTTAAGATAACCTTCATCACCTAAAGCAAAACCTTTGTTGAAATCAACAGTAACCGTTTCACCATCGCCTTCTGAATACTCACCGTAGTTGATAGCGGCTTTACCGCCTTCTTCGGCGTCTTTTAATACGATATTGATAACACCTGCAATCGCATCTGAACCATATTGTGCAGCAGCACCATCACGTAATACTTCGATACGTTTGATTGCAGCAGCAGGGATAGCGTTCATGTCAGTACCAGCCGTACCACGACCTACTGACGTATTGATGTGGATAAGGCTCGCTTGATGGCGGCGTTTACCGTTGATAAGCACTAAGGTTTGATCTGGTCCTAAGCCACGCAATGTTGCTGGGCGAAGTGCATCTGTACCATCACTGATAGACGAGCTTGAAAAGTTAAACGATGGAGCGATTGCTTGAAGCATACGGCCTACTTCTGTTTGGCCTGTATTCTCTAGTGCTTCGGCACTTAAAATATCAACCGGAACCGGTAAATCTTCAACCGAGCGTCCTGCTACACGGCTACCGACAACGGCAATTTTTTCGATGTTTTGTTCTGCTGCTTGATCTTCTGCTAATGCTTGCGTATTGGCGGCTAGCAGTAATGGCACGACTGCAGCGCTGACCCCTGATACTTTGATCATGTTGTTATCTTTCCTATCTACTTGTTTGAGTTTTATCCTCAGCAAGCCTTGTTGATCAACAACCGCATCAAGCTCAGTACCTTCTAGCATCGCATTCAGTGCATCGAGTTTAGTGTAAAAACCAAATAACGATTGTGCCTGATATTGCTTCGCTAATTCGAAAGAAAAAATGACTGTTTGTTCGGTTTGCTTTGCAAATTCGATTAAAGCCAAATCAGCTCGTTGCGCTTTGATGTCAAATTGCAGCATTTGTTTTTCAGCTGCAATTGCTGTTTGGCCGACGGTAAGGCCATAAACAACAAATGAGGCTGGTAACAACTGCAATTGCTTACTGTGCAACTTAAACAAACAGGTGAGGGAAAAAAATCCACTATGTAAATTTAACTTTTTTTTAATTAATTTTTTGTGACGAGAAAGTGGCGCACAATTAACATCATAATATTGGCGTATTCTCATAGGCAGAACTAACCTTTTGCAGCGAACGTTAAGCTAACACGATGCTCACCCAAACGTTGATGATTAACTGACAAATTTGCCTGTAGTGAATCAAGTAGGCCTTTAATATCGCCAGCTTTAAACACACCAGCTACCTTCAAAGATGCAAGTTCAGGATCGCTAAGCTCAAATCTCGTTGCTGTATAACGACTAACTTCTTGAAGTGCCTCGCTTAATGGTTCACCACTAAAGATCAGCATTCCATGTTGCCATGCAAGATCGCGTTGCACATCATCTGCTGAAAGCTGCTTAATTGGCTCAGTTTTACTGTGTTTAATCAGCGCTTTTTCACCAGATATAACAACATTCGCTTTTAGTTTTTTTATGTCAGAGCTGTTATCTGAAGCACTTTTTAATCTGTCAAAGTCACTTGCATCAACATGAGTATTTGGATCGGCAATCATTACTTTGCCTTCAGTGACCACTAATTCTAAGTCTGATGCAGTATTTCGCTGAACATTAAACACTGTACCAAGTGCAGTAAAAGATTTATCACCCGCGATCACTGTAAATGGACGGCTTGCATCTTTAGCAACGTTAAAACGCCCTTCGCCACGGTTTAAAATTAACTGGCGACGAGTTCCCGTATAAGCCACTTCAAGTTTTGTATTGGTATTAAGTTGTACAATCGTGCTATCTGGCAAGACGAATGTAGCTTGCTCACCCACTTTTGTCCGGTAAATCTTATTAAACTTCGCGTAATCGTTCTCTTCACTTTGCCAATAACTAGAATAAATCAACATAATGCAACCAAACAGCATCACAATTAAAAAGCTGGCGGCTGTTGCCATGCCAAATACTGCGGGTTGTTTTTGTGGTGCTTTGTAAGGAAACAGGCTACTTAGCTCGTTAAGTACACTCATTTCATCCCACAAGGTTGCAAGCTCAAAAAGTGCTTCTTGGTGTGCAGCACTTTGATGGGCCCACATATGTAATTGGCTTACTTCATCTTTTGATAAACCACGGTCAATGGCGCTTATCCACTGACTCGCCTGCTCTTGAATCATTTCTTTTGATGAAAACGGGTGAACATTACTCATTTGTTCACCTCTTTAGCAGCGAACTCTGTGGTTGTAGGGTGACTGTGGGTTTGAACGTCGTGAGATTTCATTGCTCGGTGAACATGTAATAAGCCTTTGGCTATGTGTTTTTCAACAGTGCTTTCGCTGAGTTCCATTTTAGCAGCAATTTCCTTTTGGCTTAGGCCGTAGACTTTCTTTAAAATAAAGCATTTTTTTACTTGTGGACTTAGTTCGTTAGTTACTCGGCAAAAAAACAAAAAGCGTTCTTTTGAGGTCACTTCATCTTCTAAGGCCATTGAGCGCATTTGATGCTCAACTTGTTGTTGCTCATCTAACGACTCTTTATATTTATTATCCCATTTAGCAATATGGTTTAGTGCTAAATGTTTTGCCGTTTTCAGCATATAACTATGAGTGTACTCGATATTTTGTCTAAGATCGGCCTCATAACTTTTGATAAACGTCTCTTGCACAATATCTTCTACATCATCAGGGCTGACGATACGTGATACAAAGCGCCTAAGCTTGCTCGATATCTCAGTAAAAGCAGTGATCACACCTGTTCTATCTGTCATCCTTAACTCACATTTATTATATTTTTATTGCTTTAGGGTACGAGATTTCAGTTTAATTACAAGCCATTTGTTAAAATTTTGTGCCTCACGTTAATACACCCAAATAAAATCATATTTATACCTTACATTTATTTAAGGAAAGCTGCTGATTTTAGTACATTTGTATAACCAACTTACCATCACAGCAAATCTAATAAACAATGACTAACCAAGCCTCAAAAGTAGATAAATGTGATTTCTACTGGTTTACTTTGCTAACTCGTTTTAATAATCCTCATTAAAGTAGTTTTTTGTATCGATATAATCCGAGCAAAAGTAAACTAAAGGGTGTACCTTTTGCTATTTTGGGTATAAACTAAGCGAACTTTAAAATTGCATAGGACTGCCTTTGAGTTTTGGATGGCATTTCTTTGCTTACTTGCTTAACAATTGGACTGTGGAGTAAACATGCGTCTGCCTTTCGCACCTGCCAAATTATCTTTATCTGCTTTATTATTGGTTACTGCACCTATACTTTTATCTGCTTGCTCTAAAGCACCGGAGCAGCAAGGTCAAATGCACCCTGCTGCGGTTGCCACAATGACCATGAAAACTGAAGATGTGCCTTTTACTATCGAGCTGCCTGCAACGTTATCTGGTTCAAAAGAAGTCGAAGTTCGTGCTCGCGTTACCGGTATTCTTGAGTCACGTAACTTTGAAGAGGGCCAACGTGTAGAGCAAGGCCAATCATTATTCACTATTGATCTTGAACCTTATCAACTTGCGGTTGACCGCGCTCAAGCAGCACTTGATGGCGCAAAGGCAGCTTTAATTCAGGCAGAGCGTGATGTAAAACGTTTAGCAAAGCTACGTGTCGAGAAATCTGTTTCGCAGCGTGACTACGATAACGCAAGTTCAGCCAATGATATTGCAAAAACAGATTTAGCTGCCGCTAAAGTAGCTTTGAAAGAAGCACAACTTAATCTTGAATATGCGCAAGTTAAAGCCCCTGTCGCAGGTGTAATGGGTCGTGAGTTTGTTTCTGAAGGCACTTATGTTTCTGGCCCAGATTTATTATTAACGCAAATGACTCAGTTTGATCCGATTCGCATTCGTTTTGGCTTATCTGAGCGTGAACAATTACAAATGCGTCAAGATGTTAAAAATGGCTCACTCACTTTACCTGAGCAAGGCCACTGGCAAACACAAATCAAATTACAAGACGGTTCTTTATACAGCAAAACCGGTGAAGTTAATTTCTCTGATGTCCGTATTAACCCGAACACAGGTACCAGTGAGTTTCAGGCAATTATCCCTAACCCTGATTACCAACTTCGCCCGGGCCAATTCGTGCGCGTTGAGTTAAGTGGTGCAGTTCGTAAAAACGCTTTCATCGTGCCACAACGTGCCGTGCTTGATAACGGCACCGGTAAATTTGTTTATGTAGTAAGCAAAAACGAGCAAGGCATGGATGTTGCGTTACCTGCCCCTGTCACTGTAGGTGAATGGATCAAAAAACCAGAAAACGAGCAATACCAAAATTTTTGGTTGATTCGAAGTGGGTTAAAAGAAGGCGACCAAGTTATTGTTGATGGCATGGCACGTATTTTCTTCCCGGGTATGCCAGTCAATGTTGGCAAACCAACCACTAACTCAAGCCACGCAGAATAAGCACAGGGAGTCTTATGTTTTCTCGTTACTTTATAGACAGACCCATTTTTGCGTTTGTTATATCTATTGTTATTGTGCTTGCGGGCCTTGCTGCGATGCGTAGCTTACCAGTTGCGCAATACCCTGAAATAGCACCACCGGTTGTACAAGTCACCGCGGCCTACCCTGGCGCATCTGCAGGAGTACTCGAACAAACCGTTGCTACGCCGATAGAAAATGCCATTACCGGTGTTGAAGGCATGATGTATATGTCATCAACGTCAACCAGTGCTGGTTCAACCACAATCGAAGTTACTTTTGAAATTGGTACTGATGTTGACCAAGCCGCTGTAAACGTAAATAACCGTGTAAAACAGGTTGAAGCACGTTTACCTGAAGAAACACGCCGCCAAGGTGTCGTGGTTCAAAAAGGTTCTTCTAGCTTTTTACAAGTGCATGCCTTTTACTCACCAGATGGTACACGCTCGAGTTTATGGACATCTAACTATGTCACTATGAACGTGCTTGACCGTATTAAACGAATTCCTGGTACAACGAGTGTACAAATTTTTGGTGCTAAAGATTATGCTATGCGCATTTGGCTACGCCCTGATGTAATGAGTCAATTAGGGGTTACGGTTGAAGAAATTGCCGGCGCAATCCGCGTACAAAACTCGCAATATGCCGCAGGTAAAATTGGTGCTACGCCAACAACTCAATCTCCACAAGAACTGGTTTATAGTGTTACAGCACAAGGCCGTTTATCTGAGCCTGAGCAGTTTGAAAACATCATTATTCGTTCAAATACTGACGGCAGTAGCTTACGCTTAAAAGACGTTGCCCGCGTTGAGCTCGGTTCGAAAGATTATAACTTCAAAGGGACGATTAACGGTAAAGAAGCGGTACTGCTAGGTATCTTCTTACAGCCGGGTGCTAATGCTCTTGATGTGGCTGAAGAAGTAAACAGTGTTATTGAAGAAATGAAAAGCCAGTTCCCTACCGGTCTTGCTCATTTAACCTCTTACGACACAACCCGCTTTGTTGAAGTATCAATTCGTGAAGTAGTAAAAACACTACTTGAAGCCATGGTACTGGTATTCTTAGTGGTGTATTTATTCTTACAAAACTGGCGCGCAACGCTTATTCCGACTCTTGCAGTACCGGTTTCACTACTAGGCACATTTGCTGGCATGTATATGCTGGGTTACTCAATTAACTCACTCACCTTATTCGGCATGGTGTTGTCGATTGGTATTGTTGTTGATGATGCCATCGTGGTACTTGAAAACGTTGAACGTATTATGCACGAAGAAGGCCTAGGCGCTCGAGAAGCTGCCGTTAAAGCCATGGGCGAAGTAAGTGGCCCAGTGGTTGCAATTGTTTTAGTACTTTGCTCTGTATTTGTGCCAATTGCATTTTTAGGTGGCTTAACCGGTGAGTTATTCCGCCAGTTCGCAATTACTATTTCGATTGCTGTAAGTTTATCGGGTGTGGTTGCCTTAACTATGACGCCAGCTCTTTGTGTGCTTATTTTAAAACAAGAACACAAACAAACCGCCCGTTTTTTCTTATGGTTTAACGACATGTTTACCAAGATCACTGGCCGTTATGTAGGTGCTGTTGGTTTTATGGTGCGCCGTGGTCTGTTAGGTGTGATCTTAATGACAGGTATGGTTGCTGCTACAATTGGCCTTTGGCAAAATACGCCTGGTTCACTTGTACCAGATGAAGACCAAGGTTATTACATCTCTGCCATCTTCTTACCAGATGGGTCATCGCTTGAGCGCACCGAGCAAGTAACACAGCAAGTTGTCAAAGCCGTACAATCAAACCCAGCTAACGAAAACGTAGTGGCGTTTACAGGTTTTGACTTTATTGGCGGTGGTTACAAAAACAGTGCTGCAACCTTATTCGTGACGCAAAAGCACTGGGATGAGCGTGAAGTTGATACCAAAGCGCTAGTGCAAGAGCTCTTCATGAAAACAGCGGGTATTAAAGAGGCACTCGTGCTTGCCTTTAACCCTCCTGCTATTTTTGGTTTAGGTAACACTGGTGGTTTTGAATTCTACATTCAAAACAAAGGTGATAGCGACCCAGATAAGCTACAACATGCAATGCAGTTGATGACAGCTGAAGCACAAAAAAGCCCTATTATCAGTGGCTTGCAAACACTTTGGCGCCCTGATGCACCACAGCTACGTGTTGATGTTGACCGTGAGCAAGCGCGTGCCATGGGTGTCAAAATTGATGACGCGTTCACTGCCCTTGCTGGTAATTTAGGGACTTATTACGTTAACGACTTCAATAAATTTGGTCGCGCATGGCAAGTACTGATGTCTGCAGACGCTGAATTTAGAATGAAGCCTGATGACATTGGTCGTATCTATGTTAAAAACAACCAAGGTACTATGGTGCCGCTTTCAGCCTTTACCACTATCGAGTATAGCCGTGGCCCTGAAAACCTTAACCGTTATAACAACTTACCAGCAGTTAAACTAATGGGTAATGCAGCACCGGGTTACAGCTCGGGTCAAGCCATTGCTGAGGTAGAACGTATTGCACAAGCAGTACTACCACCTAATATGACCTACGAATGGACAGGCTCTGCATTCCAAGAAAAACGCAGTTCAGGTACCACGGGCATTGCCTTAGGTCTTGCTGTGATCATGGTATTTTTGATTCTAGCAGCTCTTTATGAGCGTTGGTCACTACCGCTGTCTGTCATGCTTGCCCTGCCATTTGGCACATTTGGTGCGCTTATAGCAGTATGGGTTGTCGGCATGACAAACGATGTGTATTTCCAAATTGGTCTTGTCACACTACTTGGTCTTGCCAGCAAAAACGCGATTCTTATCGTTGAATACGCCTTGATGAAACATCAACAAGGTTGGAGCGCAAGTACTGCTGCACTTGAAGCTGCACGTTTACGTTTTAGACCAATTATTATGACCTCTCTAGCCTTCATTTTAGGTGTTGTGCCGTTAGTACTGAGCTCTGGTGCAGGTGCGGGAGCTCGTCATAGTGTTGGTACGGGTGTTATGGGCGGTATGATGGCTGCAACATTCCTTGCGGTATTCTTCGTGCCACTGTTCTTTTATTGGTTAACGGCGCGTAAGTTAACTGAAAAACGCTCAAGACAAGAGCTTGCTGATGAGATAGCAAAACATCACCAGCAAGAACATGTCAAAACCCAAGAGGGTAACCTGTAAAAAATGAAGGGCAAACAATGAGTTTGCCCTTTTTTTTGATTATTTGATTACTAGCAATTTACTGCTTCGAGCGCTAGTATTAAGGAAAGATGTGTGGAGTGCAGCATGAATAATCAAAAATTAGCCGAATTTGAACAATTTTTTCAAATCAACGAGAGCAATCGCGTCAATTTATACGCCGTTGAACCTGAAGCTGTGCCAAAAACCAATGCTGAACTCGAAGCTGATATCCCCGCTTTATTTAAACTTGCTAACGAAGTAAATGAGCTTGAGCAAGCAACCTTACGCCCGCTTAGAAACCTAGGTGATGTTGCACAAGAACTAGCACTTTTTTTACAAGCACAATCACGTAAAATTGATTTGATTATGAGCCATATTTTAGCCTCTGAACAGCCAGAAGATGACGCTAACTATTGCGATAGCTATGGCGGTGGCGGTGTAAAATTAACCTCATCAGAAGTGTATGAACTTGGACAGACATTTCGCACTAAATTATTCTTACAACACGAAGCATCTGCCATTTATTGCTATACCGAATTAGTCGCCATTGAAAAATGTGATGATGATAAATACCAATATACCTTATTGTTTACGGCGATTCGTGATGCTGACCAAGATTTAGTCGTAAGAGCGGCCTTACATGCCCAAACTCGCCAACTAAAAAAACGTCAACAAGAAAACAATTCGCAAGACAGTTAAAAATCACGCTTTATCGCGCACAAAAAGCTGACATCTATGGCTAAAATGCTAAACTAGCCCCACCTTAGTTTGTTTATTACCTTCATGAAATTTAGACTTTTACCTGAATGGGCTGAGCAAGATGCTGTTATGCTTACTTGGCCACACCAAGATACTGATTGGGCTGCAAATTTAACGGCTGTAGAGCCTGTGTATGTGGCACTTTGCCAAGCAATAAGCCAGCAACAAGATGTTGTCATTGTGGCTCATGATAATACGCTCAAAGCACATATTGCCGGATTACTTGAAACCGCAAATGTTGATGCTAAGCGCATTCACTTTGTGGTGACACCCTGTAACGATACTTGGGCACGCGACCATGGCCCATTAACCTGTGCGAATATTGATGACGCAACAGAATTAAAAGTAATAGATTTTATTTTTAATGGTTGGGGCAATAAATTTGCAAGTGAACTTGATAACCAAATTAACCAAGTGCTTGTAAAGCAAGTTGCAAACCCTAAAAATGGTTATCAGCAAAGTGAACTGGTTCTTGAAGGCGGCGGCGTCGAAATCAACGAGCACGGCGTACTACTGACTACAAGCGAGTGCTTGTTAAATCCAAATCGTAACCCAGCACTTACAAAAGCAGATATAGAACAAACGCTAGTTGAGCAACTTGGTGCTACGTCTTTCCTTTGGGTTGACCACGGCTACCTTGCTGGTGATGATACCGACAGCCATATTGATACACTGGTACGTTTTGCACCAAACAACACCCTTGTATATGTACAGTGTTATGATAAAAATGATGAGCATTTTGCTGCCCTTGATGCAATGGAAAAGCAACTGCAATCATTTAAAACAGCAGAAGGTGAAAACTACACGCTGATCGCCTTACCTTGGCCAAAAGCTGTTTTTAATGAAGATGGTGACAGACTCCCTGCCACATACGCTAATTATTTAATTATCAATAAAACCGTTTTAGTACCAAATTATGGTGATGAAAACGACCAACTTGCACTTGGTCAGGTTGCCAAAGCATACCCAGATCATACTGTGGTGGGTATTAATTGCGTGCCAATTATTCACCAATTTGGCAGCCTTCACTGTATTACAATGCAATTACCACGCGGCTTTTTAGCAGGAACAAACAATGACTAAACCAACGCATTTAAAGGTTGCTCTTGTTCAGCAATCAAACACCGATAATGCTCAAGACAATATGGCAAAATCTATTGCTGGTATTCGTGATGCAGCAAGCCAAGGCGCTAAGCTTATTGTTCTTCAAGAGCTGCACCGTAGTTTGTATTTTTGCCAAACCGAAGATGTAGACGTTTTTGATTTAGCAGAAACAATTCCTGGCCCAAGCACAAACACCTTAGGCGCACTCGCTAAAGAATTAAATGTGGTGATCGTGTCATCATTATTCGAAAAGCGTGCCACAGGTCTTTATCACAATACCGCTGTGGTTCTAGAAACTGACGGCAGTATTGCCGGCAAATACCGTAAAATGCATATTCCTGATGACCCAGGTTTTTACGAGAAATTTTACTTCACACCGGGTGATTTAGGTTTTCAGCCTATTCAAACCTCTGTTGGCAAATTAGGCGTGTTAGTGTGTTGGGATCAATGGTTCCCTGAGGCTGCACGCTTAATGGCAATGGCCGGTGCTGAAATTTTAATATACCCAACAGCCATCGGCTGGGATCCGCGTGATGAACAAGACGAACAAACACGTCAAAAAGACGCGTGGGTTATTTCACAACGCGCTCATGCAGTTGCCAACGGTGTACCGGTGATCAGCTGTAACCGTGTTGGTCACGAAAGTGATCCAAGCGGTCAAAGCGAAGGTATTCAGTTCTGGGGTAACTCGTTTATCGCAGGCCCTCAAGGTGAAATTTTAGCCGAAGCTAACAACAGTGATGAGCAATTATTGGTTGTTGAATTAGACCAAGCGCGTAGTGAAAACATTCGTCGAATTTGGCCTTACCTTCGTGATCGTCGTATCGATCACTATCAGGACTTAACCAAGATTTATCGAGACTAAGCAGTAAAAACAGTTTAAAGGAGTAGTAAATGGCGTTTGCGCAATGGGCAGCATTGCCTTGGGTAAAATCTGAAAAAGATAAAATTCAATGGGGACAACTTACCGGTAGCGGGCTTAGCATCGCCATCGCAGAAGGTGTAAAACAACACAACGAGCTGGTTGTGATTGTCACCCCAGATACGCCAAGCGCCCTACGCCTTGAAACTGAGCTCGAATTTCTATTGCCTGAAAACCCAGTCATGGTCTTCCCTGACTGGGAAACGCTACCTTATGATCATTTTTCGCCGCATCAAGATATTATTTCTGCACGCCTAGCCACCTTAAATACATTAAAAAAAGAACTACAAAGCGTATTAATCGTGCCAGTATCAACCTTGATGCTACGTACAGCCCCTGCTTCGTTTATTTACGGTTCAACCCTTAACTTTAAAGTGGGCGATACCTTAGATACCCATACACTGCGTGAAAACCTTGAGCAAGCGGGCTATTTACATGTACAGCAAGTGATGGAGCATGGTGAATACGCTATCCGTGGTTCTATCGTTGACTTATATCCTATGGGTAGCCCTCACCCATTCCGTTTAGACTTTTTTGATGATGAGCTCGACAGCATTCGTTTGTTTGATGTTGAAAGCCAACGATCTGATGAAAAAGTCGACAAAATTGAGTTACTGCCAGCTCACGAGTTTCCAACTAACAACTCAGACATCGAGCGTTTTCGTATCAATTATCGTGAACAATTTGGCGCAAGCTCTGAGCAAGACTCAATTTATATGCAGGTTACCAAAGGAACTTGGCCTGCCGGTATCGAATATTACATGCCACTGTTTTTTGATGGACTGGCGACTATCTTCGATTACTTACCAAGCAATACGACGTTTATGCATTTTGGCGATATTGAGCATGCTGCTGAGCAGTTTTGGCACGATGTAAATGTACGCTACGAAAATCGCCGTGTTGATCCACTTAGACCACTACTTGAGCCAATTAAGCTCTATCAAAGTGTTAATGAGCTGTTTGGTGAATTTGGTAAATACGCACGTATTCGTTTATCGCAAGCCAAATTAGGCACCAAAGCAGGCCATACAAACCTTGCCAGTAAAGAGCTGCCAAATGTACGTATAGATCATAAGTTACATGAACCGTATCAAGGTTTAATAAACTATGTTGCTAGCGAGAAAAAACAAAAAGGCCGCGTGCTGCTCTCGGTTGAATCGGATGGCCGCCGCGAATCATTACTGACATTATTAAAACCAAGTGGTTTAAAGCTCAAAGAGTTTGAAACTTTTAGCGATTTTACCAATAGTACAAGCGATGTTGGCCTCATCGTTTCGCCACTTGAACAAAGTGTGGTGTTAGACGGTAAACCGCGTTTAACCATTATCACAGAGCAAGAATTATTAGGTATTAAGGTATCGCAGCGTCGACGCCGTAAACACAAATACGAAGCCAGCCAAGATGCGCTTATTCGTAACCTTGCTGAGCTACGAGAAGGCCAGCCAATTGTGCACCTTGACCACGGTGTAGGCCGCTATCAGGGGCTTGAAACCATCGATGCTGCCGGTGTTATCACCGAGTTTGTTACCATCATTTACGCCAACGAAGCGAAGCTTTACGTACCTGTTTCAGCGTTACATATGCTGAGCCGCTATTCTGGTGGCGAAGAAGCCTCTGCCCCGCTCCATAAATTAGGCTCCGATGCGTGGGAAAAAGCTAAAAAACGTGCTGCCGAAAAAGTTCGTGATGTGGCTGCCGAGCTATTAGATATTTACGCAAAGCGCCAAGCAAAACCGGGTAACCAATTTAAGCTTGATGGCAGTGCATATCGCCAGTTTAGCGACAGCTTCCCGTTTGAAGAAACTGATGATCAACGCAACGCCATTGAGTCTGTTCTTGGTGATATGCAAAGTAAACAAGCGATGGACCGTTTGGTGTGTGGTGACGTTGGCTTTGGTAAAACTGAAGTTGCAATGCGCGCAGCCTTTGTGGCCGTTAACGATAACAAGCAAGTTGCGGTGCTGGTACCAACAACACTGCTTGCTCAGCAACATTATGAAAACTTTAAAGATCGTTTTGCCGATTTACCAATTGAAGTTGGTGTTTTATCACGCTTTAATTCTACAAAAGAGCAAAAAGATACCCTAGATAAAATGGCTGAGGGTAAATTAGATATCGTTATTGGTACACACAAGCTTATTCAACAAGATATCAAATTTAAAGATTTGGGCTTATTAATTGTTGATGAAGAGCACCGCTTTGGTGTGCGTCAAAAAGAAAAAATCAAAGCATTACGTGCCGATGTTGATATTTTAACACTTACAGCAACCCCTATCCCGCGTACCTTAAACATGGCAATGAGTGGTATGCGTGACCTGTCAATTATTGCCACACCACCTGCAAAACGTTTAGCGGTTAAAACCTTTGTTAGACAAAGGGATGCAGAACTAATTCGCGAAGCAATCCTGCGTGAAATTAAACGCGGTGGTCAGGTGTATTTCTTACATAATAATGTTGAAACTATCGACCGTGTTGCTGAAGAAATCAGTGAATGGGTACCCGAAGCCAGTGTTACAACGGCACATGGTCAAATGCGAGAGCGCGAGCTTGAGCAAATTATGAGTGATTTTTATCATCAAAAATATAATGTCATTGTGTGTACCACCATTATCGAAACCGGTATCGATGTACCCACTGCCAACACCATTATTATGGATAGAGCAGATAAGCTAGGGCTGGCCCAACTACATCAGTTACGAGGGCGTGTTGGCCGAAGCCACCACCAAGCGTATGCATACCTTCTAACAGGTAATCCTAAGTCGTTAACAAAAGACGCTGTAAAACGTTTAGAAGCGATAGAATCGCTTGAAGATCTGGGCGCTGGCTTTGCACTTGCTACCCATGATTTAGAGATTCGTGGAGCGGGTGAATTACTTGGTGACGACCAATCAGGGCAAATGCAAACCATTGGTTTTAGTTTGTATATGGAAATGCTCGAGCAAGCCGTTAACGCATTAAAAGAAGGTAAAGAGCCAACCCTTGAGAATTTACTAGGTCAACAGACTGAGGTTGATTTAAAACTACCAGCCTTATTACCTGAAGATTATATTCATGATGTAAATGCTCGTTTAGGAATCTATAAACGCATTGCAAGCTGTGCTAACCTCAACGATATGGACGAATTACAGGTAGAGCTAATAGACCGCTTTGGTCTGCTACCTGATGCCACTAAAAACTTATTTAGTTTGCAGCAATTAAAACTGCAAGCAAGCAATATTGGCATTAAGAAAATTGAAGCAAATCCGAAAGGCGGTTATTTTGAGTTTAGCCAGCATACAAAGGTTAACCCTAGCTTCATTATAGGTTTGATACAAAGTGCACCACAGGTGTATAAAATGGATGGCGCGAATAAATTGCGCTTTGCGATTAGTGAGGCAAACCCTCGCGAACGCTTAAAAATGGTCACTGCAATGATTGCAGATTTCGAGAAAAAGGTTAGCCATTAATGTTGTTAAGAAATAGTTTTTTGTTGCTGTGTTGCTTATTTACAAGCTCATCGTTTGCAACGAGATGGTTTGAAATTGAAGTACTTATCTATAAACAACGCCCAGCACCTTATTTACAAGAAGATTTTTCTTTAAAGCATGATGAGATTACTGCTAAGCGCGAAAAAGATCTGCTTTCTCCAGCTTATACAGCGCAAGCTAGAGAAGAGTGCTTAAATGGCGACAGTCGATTTCAGTCTACGACATTTGCAGATGCTATTATTACCTCGAATCCCCACTCTAACGTGTGCGATGAAAGTGTTGATTATTTATCTAGTTATGACGAATTACCCGTAACACCCGTAGTCGAAGCTCGCGACGACACGGATGAAATTTATCTACTCGCGCCCGAGCAGCTACAGTTTATCGAACAAAGAAAGCAACTAGATCGTAAAGGTCTCACGCCGATACTTCACACAGGTTGGCGTTTTCCTGAAATGAGCGAAAGTAAAGCCCCCAGTATTAGATTGTTTTCAGGTGATCACTTTTCACAAGCGCTCGATAGCCAAGCAACTACTGATAATGACTTTATTAATCTAGTTAGCCCGGTACAGCAATATATTCCCGAACAGTTACAAACGATACCGAAGTGGGAATTAGAAGGCTTGATGAAAATATACGTTCGCCATTACCTGTTTATTCATGCTGATTTTGATATTAGTCAGCGTTTAGAGAGTGGCGACTATGAAAAAGCACGTTTTTCACAATTTAAGCGTGTAATAAGTAATGAAATTCATTATTTCGATCACCCTCGCATGGGGATGATTGTACAAATAAGACGTTATAACCATTAATGGAAACTATTATGAAAAAATATATGGCAATTGCTGCTGCAACGGTAGCGCTTACTTTAGCTGGCTGTTCAAAAGTTAACTTAGAAAACTATGAAAAAATTAAAATCGGTATGGATAAAGCTGAAGTTGAAGCGATTTTAGGCTCGGCGGATAAGTGCGAAGAAAAAACACTTCATACTAATTGTATTTGGGGTAGCAAAGACAAAAATATCGAAATTACATTAGTTTCAGATAAAGTGTCGCTGTACAGCAAAACAGGTTTAGACGCTAAATAAACCTACCAGGGTGGTAATGTACCACCCTCGTTTCTCTTTATTTAACTGACGTCGAATATATCCTTTCAATATTAACAATTTTGCTGCGATTTAAGGTGATTTTGTAGCGCTGCATCAGTGTTTTTTCATCGTTTTGTGAAAAAACCAATACCATATTTAGTTGATACCTACGCTCAACTGCTTGCTTAGATATTTTATTGCTTTCAAGATGATAAAGTTTACCTTCACCGCGTTTTAAATAACGTGCAAATGGCGCTAAACTAAATTGCATCGTTTGTTGTAGGGTATCGTAGCCCGGTAAAAACTCTTTAGCATTAACGTGTGTTTCACTAGCAAAATGTAACCATTGAGAAGCCTGCTTGTTCTGATGGCGACGCTTAGAGAATATTTGTCTAACCTCTTTGGGGATACGCTTAAAAGCTTCGTATTCTAGCCAAATATACTGACTAGCAATGCGGTCTTTAGTGATACTATTTCTAAATTGAAAACGCCATTTTGGCCGCCCTCTTACTATTGCTCGCCATATAACGCGGGTAATATCCTCTTTGAATATCTCTCGCAGCCCATAAATTACACCTAAAATCAAAATTAAGGTTGCAGTTACCTCAGTAAAGGTTGAACGGGCGTTTAACACTACTAACATTACAAAGGCCATGATAACAGCCGTTACAGATCCCTTCACAATGCGCTTTAAATAGCTATTCAAATGTCGGGTATGACGAGTTAAAACCACACCATGTTCAATCAAACGTTGTAACAGGCGCATTTTATTAGTGATTCGATTGGCATCTTCAAGGGTTGATTGCGAGTTATATTCCTGCTCGTCACGGTAACTATTTTCAGTTTTACAAAAATCTAAAAGCTCGCTGCGCTCTTTTGCAAAATCGCTACTGCGTGGTCCTTCGTCTAGCAACTTTAAAAATGACTGTTCAACATGCCAACTTAAATAGTTATCGGCATTTTTATAAAATGGCAGTAGTTTTTCATCATCTGGTGTGTAGCGTCTCAGCTTTTTAAGCAGCCCTTTGGTTTGCTCACATAATTCAATGGCTGCAGGATAAAACTCTTCAGCTTCTTGGTATTTTAAGGTGTCTTTAATATCAGCATTAAGCGCTAAACGAACTTGGTAGCAATATAAGTTTAAATTTTGTCGATAATCTTGCTGCTCACCTTTGTTTTTACTAACAAAGCGACTTCTCACCAAGGGTAAATGAATATTGTTGGCGTTATAAGCTAAATGTGATTTGAAATGGTTATTAAAAAATGACTCTTCACTAAGTGTTTGTGGATTAACACTCATCTCATTAGGGATTGAGAAATACAGATCTAAGCGCTGCTCTGCACGGGGAGTGAGTTCAGGCTCAATAATAAAAGATAGGTTTTCGTCTTGTTTTAGCAATATCACCTCGTTTGTTAAAAGTACCTATACAGTTTACGCGTTGATAAGCTTTCAGACAATAAAAAAGCCCCGTAAAACGGGGCTTTAATAATCATTTCAAACTAGATTAGAACTTAACGTTCACACCAGCGAAGAAACGACGACCTAGTACATCGTATGTGTACGGGTCAGTGTTTGAGTCATTGTTACCTGAGTAGTAAGGTGCTTGCTTATCGAATAAGTTGTTAACACCTGCAGAGAATGACACTGTGTCGTTCATGATGTATGAACCACTGATGTCGTGGTATACAACAGTACCAACGCTTGGTACTAAACACTCGCTGTCGTCAGCAAGACATGCATAGCTGTCTAGGCCGTCGATCATACGTGCTTGATATTGTGCATCCCAGTTGTCGCCAGACGCGTTAAGAGTGAAGTTAGACTTAACTTTCGCGTAGCTACCGATACCAGAAGTTACAAGACCTGTGTAATCGATTGTGCTTGTGCCTGAATCAACGATGTACTCATCAAGGATAGTTACATCAAGACCTGTGCGCCAGTTAAGACCTGCAGCTTCAAATGCATACTTGAAGTTTACGTCGTAACCTTTAGTCGATTCGTTACCAATGTTTTGTAATTGGTTGTTGAAGCTAATACGACCAGTGCTTTGGTTGAAGTTGATTGCAGAAGACTGACAAAGTGCAGTATCTTGGTTTTTGTATGAACCTGTAGCAGCGTCAAGACAGTTCTCAACGATGTATTGGTTGTTTACGCTTGAAATTGAGTTTTCGATTTCGATTTCATAGTAGTCAACAGTCATTGAGAAACCATCTAACCACTCTGGAGCGTATACGAAACCAGCTGTTACTGTATCAGCAAGCTCTGGCGTTAATTGGTCGTTACCACCAACAGTTACTTCAGCTTGGTCTTGTGCACCAGGGAAGTTAACTTGTTCGAATGAAGGTGATTTACCTTGGTAAAGCTCAGATACTGTAGGAGCACGGAATGCAGTTGAACGAACAGCACGTAGCATTAGTTCGTCGTTTACACGCCAAGTTAAACCTAGTTTCCAAGTCTCATCTGAACCAAATGTGCTGTAGTCAAATGCACGTACAGCTGCGCTTAAGTCAACCATTTGTGCAAATGGTGCATCAGCTAGAAGTGGAACAGCAAATTCTACGTATGCTTCGTTAACGTCGAAACGACCACCTGTTGGTTCAACACGTGGGTCATTTGCAAGACCTTGTGAAGTTAGTGAATCTGGAACGTACCATGCTTTTTCTTCACGACGCTCGATACCCGCTGCGAAACCAACGTAACCAGCAGGAAGTTCCATTACTTCACCATTAAGGCCAGCTGAAAGAACTAATAATTGGCTACCACCTGAGTTGTTTTCAGTGTAGTTGTACTGTGCAAGGTTACCAGCAGACCAGTCAGCTTGGTTTAGTGGGTTAAACTCACCTTCACCGATTGCATCTTGGATTGAACCCATGTTTAGAAGGTTTGTTGCACGGTCAACTGAATCGTTACGACCGAATACTACTGAAGTATCCCAGCCCCAACCGTTGTCGAATGAACCGTCTAGACCGATTACTGCACGAACTGTGTCAACAACTTGCTCATAACCACGAGGGCCTACGTCTGTCATACGACGACCGTAAGAGATATCTTCTCCGTCAGCAACACCATGAGAAAGAAGTGAATCACCCATAGTTTCTGCATCGTATTTGAAGTCAAACCATACTGGCTGTGGAGCCATTTGTTGAGTTGACCAACGCTTAGAGTAAGTGAATTCAGACACTAGACGCGTTTCATCAGTTACGTCAAAGTGGCCGATACCTGTAAGGTTTAAACGACGCATTGGCGTGTATAGGTAGCTTGTTGCTGAGTAGTTGTATGCATCACCAGCAGCAGTGAAATCATGCCAACCACCATCTGCTTGACCTTGAAGGTCTGCATTTTCAGCCCAAACGTGGCCGAAAGGTGTATAAGAAGAACCACCACAGTAGAAGCTACCGTTGTCGTAATCTTCTTCGATAGGACAATCAGAGAAATCACGATCTGCTTGAGAAGCATCGCCACGGTCAGTGTATTGTAAACCGATTACAACGTTACCACGATCAAAGCTTGAACCCATTGTGATATCGAAAGACGTTTCGTCTGCATCGCCTTCACCAGTGATAGCACCGTTAAGGTTCATGTCTAGACCTTCGAAGTCGTCTTTTAAGATGATGTTAACAACACCCGCTACCGCGTCAGTACCGTATACAGCAGATGCGCCGTCTTTAAGTACTTCAACTTGCTTGATCATTGATACTGGGATTGTGTTTAAGTCAACAGTAGATGCTGCACCAGTACCAGAGTTGATCATACGACGACCATTTACTAGTACTAGAGTACGTTGTGCACCAAGACCACGTAGGTCAACACGTGCGTTACCACCTGAACCGTTGTTTACAGCAGGGTTAGTCATTGCACCGCTTGCTGCAGTCATTTTTTGTAAAACGCCATCGATGCTTGATGCACCCATTGCTTTGATGTCATCTGCACCAATTAATGTTACAGGACTAGACGTCTCCATATCGGTACGCTTAATGCGAGAACCTGTAACTTGAATCTTTTCGATTGAATCTGCCGCATCTTCAGCAGCTAATACTTGCATGCTTGAGAACATTGGGATTGCTGATACAACAGCTAAACCAAGAATTGATTTTTTCATGTGAAAACCCTACTTGTTGGAAATTTACCTTAGTTAGGTAGCGCTCGTTATTATTCGAATCACGAGTCAGCGGCAGGCAACTTAGGCTCAGTTAACTGAACGAAAACTGAATGGTAGAGCAATAAAAAAACAGCCTAAATTTCTAGTTTCCAAATGGGGTAATAAGGTTTCACGATGTATCAATGTTAACAGAAAAAAACACTATAAAATCAGTTTTCTACAATACTTTATAACCAAAAAAAATACGATTGAAATCAATTGCACGAACTTTGTAATCAAGTGTAACTAAGGCCGTATTGAGGCTACAAATGAAATTTTTACAACTTGATCACACATCGTTATAAAAACCGTAAAAGCTTGGTAAGACTGCTAACCATAGTTATTCACTAAAATTAACTAATTAGACAAAGTTAGTCGGTTAATCGCTGTATTGGAGGATGTTTTTTTAGATTTGTTCCAAAACTTTGTGGTTTTCTTGGAATAAGTTAGTTAAATGGCGTCGTTATGTATGAAAACTAATTTGATGGTGTGTATCACTTAGTCAAATAAACAGTTATTTGGTGATACACATATAAATGTTGTGGTATTAAGGTTGGATAGAATCAAAATAATAAAAAAGCGTGTGTGTTTTGTTACTAGCGTCTTGATAGGTCACGATCATCTTCCATGTCATGACGGGTTCTGAACACGCCCCTACCATTGTATTAGCAGTCCATATTTTTTCAGTGTTAGTAAACTGAACTGGGATGAACCCCATATACATAGATACACCTTCAAGTTTAGCTGAGGGATTTTTGGCATCATCTGGCAACTTCAAGTTAATTGTAAAAGGGGTTTCTGGGCTAACTTTAGAATTACTTAACCAAACTTCTACATTATTATTAAATTGACATCGGCTATTATTTTCACAGCTTGTACTTGCGCTACCCTCTTCTATACTTTGGTAATCACACGCAGCAGTAAAAATACTGATCAGGAAAACTGGGAGTAAACTAATTCTCACTTTCTTTGCCTGTATAAAATAAAAGCGGATACTAGTCAGGTCATAGATAAAAGACAACTATGCTCGATGGAATAAGCTAATAAAAATACAATCACTGACAAAAAATAACCAACAAAACATCAAAAATTGATTGATGTCATAATTTTATGCAATTGACCTATCTTTTTAAGGTCAAAAATTTTATCATTTCCATCGCAAAAATAAGGGTTTCTCGAGTTTGTTTTCTGAAGCTAACACCTTTTAGCTAGCTTTAGGTAACACACTTGTGAAGTAATAGTAGGCCCCACTTTTATCAAGTGGGTAATTCATTTCTAAAACGCATTAATTGCAGCGGAAGCCAGAAAATGAGCCAAACAGTAGCATCACAAACTGAGTACAATTATAAAGTTGTACGCCAATTCGCTATTATGACAGTGATTTGGGGCATCGTTGGCATGAGTGTTGGGGTTCTGATTGCTGCCCAATTAGCTTGGCCAGCACTTAACTTTGATACACCATGGTTAACTTACTCTCGACTACGTCCGTTACATACGAACGCAGTAATTTTCGCATTTGGTACAAGTGCTCTTTTTGCGACGTCTTATTACGTCGTACAACGTACGTGTCAAACGCGCCTTTTCTCAGATAAACTAGCAGCCTTCACCTTCTGGGGTTGGCAACTTGTTATCGTACTTGCAGCGATCACCTTACCTTTAGGTATCACAAGCTCAAAAGAATACGCAGAACTTGAATGGCCAATCGATATTCTTATCGCCGTTGTTTGGGTTACATATGCAGTTGTATTCTTCGGTACGCTAATCAAGCGTAAAGTATCGCACATCTATGTTGCGAACTGGTTCTACGCTGGTTTCATTATTACTGTTGCCGTTTTACACATTGTAAACAGCATGGCAATTCCAGTTTCACTTACTAAATCATACTCTATCTACGCAGGTGCTGTAGATGCAATGGTTCAGTGGTGGTACGGTCACAACGCTGTTGGTTTCTTATTAACTGCTGGTTTCTTAGGTATGATGTACTACTTCGTACCAAAACAAGCAGGTCGCCCTGTTTACTCTTATCGTTTATCGGTAGTTCACTTCTGGGCACTTGTTTCTTTATATATCTGGGCAGGTCCTCACCACCTACACTACACTGCGCTTCCAGACTGGACGCAAAGCTTAGGTATGGTTATGTCAGTTATCCTATTCGTTCCATCTTGGGGTGGTATGATCAACGGTATCATGACGTTATCAGGTGCATGGCATAAACTGCGTACTGACCCAGTACTTCGTTTCTTAGTTGTTTCTCTATCTTTCTACGGTATGTCTACGTTCGAAGGCCCAATGATGGCTATTAAGTCTGTTAATGCGCTTTCACACTACACTGACTGGACTGTAGGTCACGTACACTCAGGTGCACTAGGTTGGGTTGCAATGATTTCTATCGGTGCTATCTATCACCTAATCCCTGCACTATTCTCACAAGGCCGTATGTACAGTGTTAAACTAGTTAACACGCACTTCTGGTTACACACTGTGGGTGTTGTTCTATACATCGTAGCAATGTGGATCTCAGGTGTAATGCAAGGTCTAATGTGGCGTGCAGTGAACTCAGACGGTACGTTAATGTACAGCTTTGTACAGTCATTAGAAGCTTCGTATCCGTTCTATATCATGCGTTTCCTAGGCGGTGTATTCATCGTAACAGGTATGCTAATTATGGCTTACAACGTTTATCGTACTATTGCTGCGAAGAAAGATTCGCTTCAATTAGACGCTGACGCACAATTAGCATAATGGAGTAGCACGATGAGCAATAATAATTCACAAAACAAACACGAAATAGTCGAAAAGAACGTTGGCCTTATGGCTATCTTGACTGTTTTTGCTATCAGCTTTGGTGCATTGGTAGAGATTACACCACTTATGTTCCAAGACGATACGACTAAACCTGTTGATGGCTTACGCCCTCTTACAGCGTTAGAAATGGAAGGCCGCGATATCTATGTACGTGAAGGTTGTTACAACTGTCACTCTCAAATGATTCGTCCTTTCCGTGACGAGGTTGAGCGTTATGGTCACTACTCTGTAGCTGGTGAGTCAGTATGGGATCATCCATTCCAATGGGGTTCTAAGCGTACTGGTCCTGACCTAGCTCGTGTTGGTGAGCGTTACTCAGACGATTGGCACCATGCTCACTTAATGGACCCACGTGCTGTGGTTCCTGAGTCAAACATGCCAGCGTTTCCTTGGTTAGATGAAAACAGAGTCGATACAACCCATACTCTTAAAAAGCTTCAAATATTCCGTGATAGCTTCGGAATTGATAAATCAAGCGACCGTTACGACGGTAAAGGTTATGGTAGCGACGAAGAGTTAAAAGCTGACATTGCGAAAATTGAAGCCATGAACGATGGTAAAGGCGCGACTGAAATGCAAGCTCTTATCGCTTACTTACAACAGCTTGGCACACACTTGAAGTAATTATTATGGATTACGGAACATACAGAGGCATTTTAACTCTGGTAATTTTAGTACTGTTTATTGTGATTGTTGTATGGGCATACAGCAAGCGTAGCAAAAGTCGATTTGATAACGCTGCTAATGCCATATTTGAAGATGAAAAAAAACACAACAACACAATCTCTAACGAGGAAAAGGAGTCTGAGAAATGACTAGCTTTTGGAGTATATGGGTTATTGTATTAACCCTTGCGTGTCTTGCTATCATCTTCGGCCTACTTCTGTGGAACTTGAAAAACTACACAGGTGTTAAAGAAGGCGAAAGCTGTGGTCACGAATTTGATGGCATTGAAGAACTAAACAACCCACTACCAAAATGGTGGACTTACATGTTCTTCGCGACATTTGTATGGTCTGTTTATTACCTTGCAGCTTACCCAGGTTTAGGTAATTGGGAAGGTTTAGGTAAATGGACAAGTTCTAACCAAGGTATTACTTCTCTAGCTGAGTCTAAAGAAGCAACTGAACAAGCATTAGCTAATGGTGAGAACGTTCAATTAGACCAAGAGTTTATTGCAGCAGATGAGCGTTTTGGCCCAATCTTTGAGTCATACGCGAAGCAAGATATTGAAGCACTTGTAAAAGACGAAAAAGCGCTTGAGATTGGTCAACGTTTATTCTCTCAAAACTGTGCTCAGTGTCATGGTTCAGATGCACGTGGTGGTTTAGGCTTCCCTAACCTAACTGATAAAGATTGGTTATATGGTGGTACACCAGACAAAATCAAAGAAACACTTCTTTATGGTCGTGTTGCTGCGATGCCACCTTGGGGTGATGCACTTGGTGAGCAAGGTATTAAAGAAATGACTGCTCACGTACTAAGCTTATCTGGCCGTACTGTAAACCAAAAAGATGCCGAAGCAGGTGCTGCGAAGTTCGCAATGTGTGCAGCGTGTCACGGTGCTGACGGTAAAGGTTCAGTTGCACATAACTTACCATTTGGTGCACCTAACCTAACTGATAACATCTGGTTGTATGGTGGTTCTAAACGTGCTGTTGAAGAAACACTTAGAAATGGCCGTGCCGGTGTAATGCCAGCATGGAAGGACATTCTAGGTGAAGATAAAGTACACCTATTAACAGCGTACGTTTACAGCTTATCGCAAGATAAATAACCACGTCGTTAATAAAATGTATAAACAATTAATCTTTTAATTCAATAGATTAATTAAGATCAAAAAAGCCTCCATCTGGAGGCTTTTTTTTAGTCTTTTGCTTTTAGATCCGATAAAATGCGTACAACATTTTTTAAGGTATAAGTACTATGAAACCGACTCCTTGGTATAAAAACTTTTGGCCATGGTTTTTAATCTCCTTCCCGCTTGCTGCAATTATCGGCTGTTTTGGTCTAATTTATATGGCTATTGGCAATGGTCCTGATATGGTTGTTGATGACTACTATAAAAAAGGCAAAGCAATTAACCTTGAACTCAGTAAATTCAATAAAGCCAAAGCACTATATCTGCATGGTGATTTAGATGTAACTGGTGATAAAGTTAGCTTTAAGTTTACTAAAGGTGATGCAAGCCAAGTTCACTCTTTAAAAATGTCATTTTATCATCGCACCATTAAAGCCAATGACTTCAATGTTAGTTTAATGAAAAACGCTCATGGTGACTTTACAGCCCTACTCGACACTCACGTTGACGGTGCATACACAGTGTTTATTGAACCTATCGATAATAGTTGGAAGTTAAAAGAAGACATTACTCTTCCTACTGATAAAACAATTTCGATTAGCCCTGAATATAAGTAGTAAACTCAAATGTCCGATAATTGCTTTCATTGTCTTGAAAGTGTGCCAAAAGGCTTTAATGCGACTGTCGAAATAGACGGTAAGGCACAACCTATGTGTTGTATTGGTTGCCAAACGGTTGCTGAGAATATCGTCGCCCAAGGCATGACCGATTACTATAAGTTTAGAACTGTGCGCTCTGGTAAAGTAGAACAACTTGTTCCAGAGCAGCTTGAGTTAATTAAGAGTTACGATAACGAAGATATACAAGATGAGTTTATTTCAGCCACAAATGACTTATCAGAAGTGCTTCTTACCGTCGAAGGTATCACCTGTGCTGCCTGTGCTTGGTTAATCGAGAAACAATTACTCAATTTAAAAGCAATTAAGCGTGTGGATGTAAATACATCGACTAATCGTGCGATGATCCAATGGGATAAATCGGTTACTCCACTTAGCCAAATTATCACTTCATTACACGAAATCGGCTATAAAGCTTACCCGTTTCAGGCTGACCTTGAAGCGAGTCAAAAACAACAAGCCGCTAAAGCCTATATCCGCCGTTTAGGTGTTGCAGGTCTGATGACTATGCAAGTAATGATGTTCGCTTTTGCCATGTATTTTGGCATGTTCTCGGGCATGGAAGAAAACTTTGAACAGTATTTCCGCTGGATAAGCTTAGTTCTTGCTTCGCCGGTTATTTTATACAGCGCCCTGCCGTTCTTAACCAATGCAATTAATGGTTTAAAAGCCAAACAGCTCAATATGGACTTACCCGTATCTTTAGCGATTTTTGGTGCTTATGGTGCGAGCTGCTATGCCACATTAATGTCGGTTGGCGAAGTTTATTTTGAATCTATCTGTATGTTTACCTTCTTATTATTACTGGGTAAATATTTAGAATTTAGAGCCCGTTTAAAAGCCAGTGAATTTACTGCTAACTTACAAAAACTTTTACCTTTAACTGCACGAATTATCAATAGCGATAATCAAGAATCAATTATTGCGGCTAAAAAGCTTAAATTAGGCGATGTTGTTTTAATTAAGGCAGGCGAAACCATTCCTGCTGATGGTGTTGTGATCAAAGGTAAAACAACTGTTGATGAAGCCATGATGACAGGCGAGCATCAGCCAGTTAATAAATTTATCAGCCATCAGGTTTACGCTGGTACTATTAACCACGATGGCGTGATCAGTATTGAGATCAACAAAATAGGCCAAAATACGCTGCTTAATCAAATAATTAAGTTACAACACACAGCATTAACCAAACGCCCTCGATTAGTTGAGATCACAGATAAAGTCGCGCAGTGGTTTGTTGCGTGTTTATTACTGTTTGCCTCCATTACAGCGATTGGCTGGTATCAAATAGACCCTGAGCATGCTTTTTGGGTTACTATTTCGGTGCTTGTTGCAACCTGCCCTTGCGCCCTTAGTTTAGCGATTCCAACTGCCCTAACCTGTGCCGTAGCCAGCCTTACAAAGCGTGGCATTTTAATTAAACAAGCCCATGTTTTAGAAACGCTACCACAATTAACAGATATCGCCTTCGATAAAACAGGTACTTTAACGCAGGGTCGTTTCACTATTGAGCGTGTTGAAATGGTCAGCAGCCATTATAGTGAAGCTGATGCATTACGATTAGCAGCGCAACTTGAAAGCTTCTCAGAACACCCAATTGCTAATGCGTTTGCAACTTACAACGACACGGTTAACCCTATCGAAAATGTCACAATCGAACCGGGTAAAGGTATTACAGCAGAGCTTAATAAACAGCACCTAGCGATAGGTAAAAGCGGCTGGTTTGATACCGAAAAAGCAGATGCACAAGCAACCTTGTATGTCGATAAACAAGTAGTTGCGCGCTTTTATCTCGCCGATAGCTTACGTAACAACGCAGAAAAACTAATCACAGAGCTGCACTCTCAACAAATAAAGTGTCACATGTTAACGGGTGATGCATCAAACAGTGGTGAGCGAATCGCAAAACAGTTAAATTTAGATACCGTGCATGCAGCATGTAGCCCTCACGACAAACAAACTCATGTTGAAGCACTCGCAAACAAAGGCGCCATCGTTGCCATGGTGGGTGATGGAGTAAATGATAGCCCAGTATTTGCCAGTGCCCATTTATCTATTGCAATGGAAACAGGCGCTGATATTTCCAAAAACAGTGCTGATGTGGTATTACTCAATAGTGATCTAACCGCCATCGAGCATTTGCTCACAGTGTCGAAAAAGACGCGCCGTATTGTTAAGCAAAACTTGGCACTATCACTTATTTACAATGGTTCGATTTTACCACTGGCAGCCCTTGGGCTTGTTGCTCCTTGGATGGCCGTCATCGGTATGTCTGCAAGCTCCATTTTGGTTATTACCAACTCATTAAGGTTATTAAAACTATGAGTATCATCTACATGCTTATCCCGATTGCCATATTATTTGTGCTAATTGCTATTGGGGTGTTCTTTTGGGCTGTAAAGAGCGAACAATTTTCTGATTTAAACAAACAGGGCCACAGTATCCTGTTCGAAGACGATAAAGAGCAGCACAACAAAAGTAATGATTGATCCGCTGTTTATTAGTGCATTTGTAATGGGTTTGCTAGGCAGTGGTCACTGTCTAGCTATGTGTGGTGGCATTGCCAGTAGTTTACAACTTGCTGCTAACAAAAACCGCGCAGTCAGTTTTTCTGTTGCTTATAATCTGGGACGTGCGCTTAGTTACATGCTTGCTGGTGCCTTAGTCGCTGGAATTAGCAGCCGTTTTGCAGCGCAAAATACCACTATTTCTATAGCATTATCGTTTTTAAGTGGCATTTTTATGCTCCTTGTTGGGGTTTATATTATGCGCTTAGCGGCGACCCTACAGTGGTTAGAAAAACTAGGAAAAACCCTAGTATGGCAGCATTTAGCTAAGCTCAATCGTTATTTATTACCGGTCGATACAACACCTAAAGCCCTACTCTATGGTGCTTTATGGGGTTGGTTGCCCTGCGGATTAGTTTATTCAGCACTGACTTGGGCTCTCACCAGTCCATCAACACTTCATGGGGCTGGGGTAATGTTATTTTTCGCGTTAGGAACCTTTCCTGCGATGATAAGCGTAGGTCTAGTCAGTCAAAAAATAAACGCTATTTTCAACCATGTTTGGACTAGGGTTATTCTAGGCAGCGTAATAATATGGTACGGTATATACTTATTAATTATAGCAACCGATAAGCTAGTTCATTAATCTTACGCGTTGTTAACTTATTTGAATGGATTTGATGTATGGACTTCTCACAAAACAAGTCAAAAGGCTTATGCACAATTAGCTGTAATAATTGCAGTATTAGCCAGCTATGTTTGCCATTTTCATTAAACGGTCAAGAAATGGATCGTCTTGATGAAATCATCGAGCGCAAAAAACCACTGCACAAAGGTGACTTTTTATTTGAGTCTGGTGAAAGCTTAAATGCGATATATGCGGTACGCTCAGGTTCGTTTAAATCTTACACGTTATCTGAGCAAGGCGATGAGCAAATTACTGGTTTTCATTTAGCTGGTGATTTAGTCGGTTTCGATGCAATTAACAAAATGGCTCATCAAAGCTTCTCGCAAGCACTTGAAACCTCAATGGTATGTGAAATTCCATTCGATACCCTCGATGATTTAGCAGGTAAATTACCAAAGCTACGCCAACAAATTATGCGTTTAATGAGTAATGAAATTAACTATGACCAAGAAATGTTATTGTTACTCAATAAAAAGTCAGCTGAAGAGCGCCTAGCGAGTTTTATCTATAACCTTGCAGAACGTTTCGGTGAGCGCGGTTTTTCGCGTAAAGAATTCCGTTTAACCATGACACGTGGCGAGATCGGTAACTATTTAGGCCTTACTGTTGAAACAATTAGCCGCCTTTTAAGCCGCTTCCAAAAAGCCGGTTTTATTAAGGTTGAAGGTAAATTTATCACCATTTTGGACCAGCAAGCACTTGCAACAACAGCAGCAATTAAATGTAAGTAGAGTTTGATTTAAAGCAACTTTCTATTGTTTGCCCCTTTAACTGTTCTAAATTTAGGTTACACTCAAAGTACTACTTTTTGCGGAACAGTTAAGGAGCAGCACATGGACGCAATTAAACGAATTTTAGCAGTTATAGACCCAACCAAAGAGCAGCAACACAGTTTAAGCCGCTCAATTGATCTAGCCAAAAAATCTGGCGCGACCATCACCGCTTTCCTCAGTATCTACGACTTCTCTTACGAAATGACCACGATGCTTTCTGCTGATGAGCGTGAAGCGATGCGTGAGGCGGTAATCAAAGATCGCCAAGCATGGCTAGACGAGCAAATTGCACTTTATCCTGAGCTTACCATTGATAGCTGTGTTGTTTGGCATAACCGTCCTTACGAGGCAATCATTAATACTGTTATTAATGACGGCTATGATTTAGTCGTAAAAGGTACCCATCAACACGATACGCTTAAATCAGTTATCTT
Organism: Pseudoalteromonas sp. MEBiC 03607; assembly: GCF_004792295.1. Lineage (NCBI taxonomy): Bacteria > Pseudomonadati > Pseudomonadota > Gammaproteobacteria > Alteromonadales > Pseudoalteromonadaceae > Pseudoalteromonas > Pseudoalteromonas sp. MEBiC 03607. Next base: position 2,153,554 of record NZ_SRRY01000001.1, on the reverse strand, counting down.
CACGCCAACTGACTGGCACCTAATTCGCAAGTGCCCTGCTCCAGTTTTACTTGTTAAAGAAAAAGAGTGGCCAGCACAAGGTAATATTCTTGCAGCAGTGAACGCGGTAAGTGAAAACGAGCAACACCTTGAACTTAACAAACGTATTATTAATGATGCTCGCTTCATTTGTGATTTAGCGAATGCCACTCTTAACCTTGTGAATGCATACCCTGCAACTCCGGTTAACATTGCTATTGAAATTCCTGAGTTCAACCCGGGTGTTTATAACGAATCAGTTAAGAAACATCACTTTGAATCAACGCTTTCGTTAGCTGAAGGGTTTAATATTGATAAAGCTCATTGCCACATTGAAGAAGGCTTACCAGAAGATGTCATTCCTGATGTTGCTGCACGGTTAAACAGCGAATTAGTAGTGATTGGTACTGTCGGTCGCACGGGGTTAAGCGCGGCGCTTGTCGGTAACACTGCAGAGCATGTCATTGATAGTCTTGATTGTGATGTATTAGCGTTAAAACCAGACGGCTACGTCAGCCCTCTTGCTAAATAACATTTTTAAAATGCATTAAAAAAGCCCCAGTTCGGGGCTTTTTTTATATACAGTTTGAGGGTTTTTATATATTTGTTACATCGATAAATAATGATTCATCAATGTTTGTCGAAGAGACTACCGCCTCGCTAAAGTCATAGCTTTCACGATTGCCTTCTCTATCAAGTGGTAAGTTCTCAAAATCAAATAAGTTTCTGTCTGCAAGCTGACTTGGGCTAACATTCTGTAAAGACTTAAAGATACTCTCAACACGACCCGGAGTTTTCTTATCCCACTCTGTCAGCATGGCTTTAATTGATTGACGCTGAAGGTTTTCTTGCGAGCCACACAAGTTACAAGGAATAATCGGGAAATCTTTATGCTCTGCGTATTTAATTAAATCTTTCTCACGGCAATATGACAACGGACGAATGACTACGTTACGTTCATCATCAGAGCGTAATTTTGGTGGCATCGCTTTTAATCGTGAACCATGAAACATATTTAAGAACATTGTCTCAACAATGTCATCCATGTGATGACCAAGTGCTAGTTTTGTCGCGCCAATTTTTTCTGCGAATGAATAAAGTGTGCCGCGACGAAGTCGTGAACACAGACCACACGTCGTCTTACCTTCTGGTACTTTTTCCTTTACTACTGAGTAGGTATCTTTATCAACGATGTAATACGGGATATTTAGCGTTTCAAAGTAATCAGGCAAAATGTGCTCAGGAAAGCCTGGCTGCTTCTGATCAAGGTTTACCGCAATCACTTCAAATTTAATTGGCGCTGCTTTTTGTAAATTAAGCAAAATATCTAGCATCGCAAAAGAATCTTTACCACCACTGATACACGCCATAACAACATCACCGTCTTCAATCATGTTGTAATCAGTAATCGCGTTACCAACATGCCTTCTTAGACGCTTTTGAAGTTTATTAAATTCAAGAGTTTCTTTTCTAGTATCAGTTTGATTCATTTGCTCTGCTCATACAGGCTTTGCTAAGCCATGTTTCATAGTAAAAAGTTCGGCGTGGATTATACGGACTTTTTATACGAGTTGAAATGATTAGCTTGGGATTATTGTTGTTGTACTCTGCAACTTAATTTATATAAAAGCACAAACAAATCGAAAACAATACATTCGTATTTTACTGTATACACATAGGCTCACTTTGAGCAGGTATAATGCTCCTCTTGGCTGTCATCTGCTGGTGTGCACCACTTTAACAATACCTCTTTAAGAGATTCATACTTTATTGGTTTAGCAATGAAATCATTCATCCCAGCATCAAAACAACGCTGCTTATCTGCACTTAATACATTAGCAGTCAATGCAATGATAGGTGTTGATTTAAAGGCTTCTTTCTCGCGTATTTTTATTGTTGCCTGAGGGCCATCTAAAACAGGCATTTGCATGTCCATGAAAATAATATCAAATAACTGTTTCTCACATTGTAATATGGCTTGTTCGCCATCATTTGCTATTTTTATTGAGCTAATATTAAATTCATTTAGCATCGCTTCGATAACGACCTGATTGATTTCATTGTCTTCAACAATCAGAACATTTAGTCTTGAGAAATCAAAAGACTCATCTGGAAATTTCATCAGCGTTACCTCTTTTATATCAGCATGCTTAAAGCTCTGTTTTGCTACCATCTGAAAATAAAAACGTGAACCAACACCAGCTTCACTTTCAACATGTAAAGTTGTGCCCATCAAATTGAGTAACTTACTCGAAATAGCCAAACCTAACCCTGTACCACCAAAGCGACGTGTAATTGAGGCATCAGCTTGTGAAAAGGCTTCAAATAAATTACTCATGTGCTCTTTGACTATACCAATCCCAGTATCTATTACGTTAAACGTTAAGCTAAATTCATCATTACGTTGAGCAATTTCAACACTCAACGTCACATTACCCCGCTCTGTAAATTTAATTGCGTTACCAAGTAAATTAATTAGTACTTGTTTCAAACGCGTTTCATCTCCTAAGAAGATGGCCTCTTTGCCATCAGGGCTTGTTTCAATATTAAATTGAATATTCTTGCTATGTGCTTGTTCTAAAAATAGATGCTGGAGTTCATCTAATATACTGCTTAACTTAATTGGTTGAGATTCTAGCTCAATTTTAGAAGCCTCTATTTTACTTAAATCCAAAATATCATTAATAATCACTAATAAACTCGAACCAGAAGACTGAATAATAGCAAGCATCTTTGCCTGTTCTGTAGTGAGTGTTGTTCTACTCAATTGTCGAGCCATTCCTAAAATACCATTCATAGGAGTTCTTATTTCATGACTCATATTGGCGAGAAACTCTGATTTTACTTTTGTCGTGTGCTCTGCAACTTTTTTTGCTTCAGAAAGATCACGACTTAAAATACGAAAGCTATCTGCTGCGCTTGCAAGAACTCCAATTTCATCTTTACGGTTTAAATCATGTATTGGTGCCGATAAATCCCCCTCTAAAAAGCGTTGAAAACTGACAGTGAGCCTCTTGATGGCTTGAGATATTTGTAGATGAAAAAATGCGGCAAGCGCTAACACATAAATAAACACGACAGCCGCCAGTGCTTTTAATATTTTTTCGGTTTTAGAAACTGTGATTTCTGCGTCTTTTTTGATCTGATTTAAATGGGCTAAAGAATTCTCTCTTAGCTTATTTGCTAGTGTACTAAACTCGATTGCATCCCCCGCCATTACAACATTTACCAAACTAAAGTAGTTGCGATTGGCCTGAATAGCTTTTGAAAAAGCGTTCTGATAAGTGCTCGCTAATGTCGCTGTTCTTAAAATTTCACTCTGAACATCGTCTTGTTGTGTCATAGCTAGATCATTATTAAGCCCAGATAACACTTGCAAAGCATTATTAACGGCAGTTCGTTTTGTATAGTCTTTTTTAGTTAAAAATTGATAGGCATCACGATGTAGCACATGCCACATATTGAGGCTTTCCGCGATGATCAACATTTGTTCATTAGAAACAGCTAGCTTCTTTAGGTTTTCAAGATGAGTAACGGCCTCAAAATAAATGCTCGGAAGTTCAACTTCGATGAGCTCTGATCTAATTTCATATCGCTTCGTGAGGACAGCTAAATTATCACTATATCTGTCGATTAACTCAGACATAGAGTCTAAATATACTTGGCTATCACTCTCATCTGATTTCAAGTTAACTTCATTTAAACGGCTTTTTACACTGTCGAAATTCTCTATGATTTTACTAAAAACAGCTTCACTTCCAGACGAGCCATAGACAGAAATATCTCTTTGCATTTCAACAATATCTTTGTTTATGCTTAAGATGCTGACTGCATAATTGCTTATACGGCTAATATCATTGAAAGACACTTCAATTGTTTTGAGGCGCTTGTTCATCACAACAAAGCTTATTCCCATGACTAATATCACCAGCATTAATGCAAGTAATACTTTAGCTGCCAGTGACTTAGAAATGATATTAATCAATTTAATTCCCTATGAGTTTAATAGCTCATACCACTTATCTAAGCTGTAATCATAATTAGGCATTACTGTATTCCAAACGGCAATATTCGAAAAACGCTTTATATAACTGCCACCATCTCGCATCTGGCCCGCTTTAACCGACACTTTTCCATCTGTACCTTGCAGGTCTATTGATGCAGCTTTTCCTTCATACCAATAATCCCATTCCGGCTTTGACATAAGCGGCTGACTGCGATCGGGGTTAGAAATATAATAACCTTGGCGCGCAATAAATGCTCCTGGATAGCCAGATAACCACCAATTCATATACTCATATGCCGCATCTTTTACATGTCCTTGTGTATTAGAAGATAAGCACATAACCCCATGCCATGCACGGTACCCTTCTTTGGGAGAAGCATAAACAACGGGTATCCCCTGTCCTTTACATGCACTTACACCTGGAGAAAACATACTTTGAATATTGACCCGTTTCATTTTCATGAAATCTACAGACTGCGGAACAGACGTCCAAAAGCCAGCGAAATGACCTTGCCTTTTTTTCTCGAGTAGAATTGCAAATAGCTGATCTATTTCAGAAATACTCATATTGCCAATATCGTTGAAACGCATCAGTCCTTTGCCTTGAGCTGCTAAAGCTGCATCAAAGATTCCAATAGTGGGAGCATTCACTAAAGCCACTTTACCTTTGTTTTTTTCATCAAGTAACCAAGCCCATGACTCTGTTTCATAAGGAATACCTTGTTCTATAAAATTAGTGTTGTAGCCAAATGAATCAACATTATGGACATAAGGCATAAAACTAATTTGCTTTGTAGGTGTAGTTCCCAAGGAGCCATCGGCTTGAACATAAAGTAACTTGTTAGGTGAATCTCCGGCTCCTATGCTTGCTTCAGGTGTAATCTTGCCTGTTTTAGTCAAAGGGTTAATTTCTTGCCAATAGTTTAACCTATCAATATCTAATGGCTGTATTGCACCCGCTTGCCATAGTATGTTGATTGAATCAGACCATTGCTCATAGAGATCGAAAGAATTTGGGTTTGCAGCTGCTTTTTGTAGTACAGCAGCACTGCCCATTGGGGTAAACTCAACATTAATGCCTAACTCACGCATTGCGCGTTGTCTGAGCTCTTCTTGTAATGTGACATGCGTCCCCATAACGCGCAGAGTGATTTGCTTTTTAGCAAAAACATAGGGGGCTTTAAACGCCAACGTTGATACCGCAGCACCTACGCTAAGAGTTTTCAAAAAGCGCCGACGATTTTGAGCATGATTCATTACATTACCCCAAATTTTTATATACATTAAGTATAGGTTAAATTTGAAGATAGCCTAAACTTAGGCAATCGCAATGTATTGTTAGGGTTAGGGATATAAGTATAAAATTGCTTTAAACCTTATGTTTAAAGCGCTAAATGTCCTTTTGCTGCAATAATGGATTGTTCAATTGCCGTATTTTTAACAGGCTTTGATACAAACAAATCCATGCCCGCTTTTTTACAGGCGGCTTTATCATCTGCAGAAGTATTCGCAGTTAATGCAATTATAAACGTTTTATTTTCAGGACAAATACCATTAGCTCTCAGATAACGTGTTGCTTCTAAACCGTCAAGTTCAGGCATTACGCAATCCATAAATATCAAATTGTAGTTATTTTGTTTGCATTTATTGATCGCATCGACGCCATCACATGCAAAGTCTGCAGTTAAGCCTAATTTTTCTAAATGTGCTTTCAAGACTAACCGGTTAATCTGATTATCATCAACGACCAAAATAGCGAGAGGAAGAGTTGTAAAATCAATATTACTTACATCTTGTTGTTGATGGCTTTGAGGTTGACCTTTTTCTAGAGGGAGTTTAATTTCAAAACAACTGCCTTTTCTATGTTCACTGTTCACCTCAACTGTGCCGCCCATATAATCAATTAGCTCTTTAACTATTGCTAGGCCAAGACCTGTACCGCCCTTTTTTCGATCTTTACTTATCTCTTGTGTAAAGGGTGAAAATAGCGATTTCATAAAGTGCTCAGTCATGCCAATCCCTGAATCAGTGACCTTAAAAGACAGAAACACTTTATCATTGAGCTCTTTAGCACTGGCAGTTAACGTTACCTCACCTTGCTCAGTAAACTTAAGTGCATTACTCAACAAGTTCGAGACTATTTGTGTAATGCGAGTATTGTCACTGAAGGTCCAACACTCATCACTGATATCAATCGTCGCATCAAAGCTAAGGTTACTTTGTTGATACAAAGGAGAATACAAAGAAACAATATCAACAAAAATGGTTTTCAATAAGAAGTGACTAGGTTCAAGCTTAAGTTCGCCGTGATTAATTTTTGAAAAATCCAACACTTCATTAATAATATTCAGCAAAATATCTGCACTACGCAACGCTATTTTGAGTTTCTCTTCACGCTTTTGCTCTGATTTTTCATACAACAAAGTCGTTAACATGCCTGTAATACCATTGAGCGGAGTACGAAGTTCATGGCTTATTTTGGCAAGCAAAATGCTTCTATCTTCAAGTGTACGTTCTGCATCAGCTTTTTGTTTTTTAAGCTCTTCACGTAGCAGTACCGACTTAGTAATATCTTGAAAAGTACCAATTATCCGAACACACGCCCCCTCTTTAAATTCAGCTTTTCCGACTGTTGATACCCATATAGGATTACCTTTAGCTGTTATCAATTCAATTTCAATATTCCAATCTTTACCTTGCTCAATAGCTTCTTTGACAACTTTTTCAATGGCTTGGCGGCTTTCGCCTTGTTTGTAAAATTGAATTGCATTCTCGAGATCGGGCTTGAAATCTTCAGGGACTTCATGAATAACTTTAGTTTGCTTACTCCAGTAAAGATGATTGGTGATTAAATCTAGCTCCCAAGAGCCAATTTTTGCCACCTCTTCAACTTGTGCAAGCATAGAGTTCTTTTTAATTAATTTTTCTGATGATAGATTACGAGCAAACTCATTGCCCAACCATTGAGCAAAAAGTTCAACATAATCATGCGCCTCTTCTGTGAATGGTGCTGTAGATTGTGCCGCTGAAAAGTTAACCGTACCAAACACCCTTTTACCAATGTGGATAGGCGCACCAATATAAGATTCTAATTGGAAGTTCTTGTAACAAGGATGTTCAGCTATGTAGCTCTGAGATGCATGGTTAAATGATAATGCTTTGTCTGCAGCTAATGTGTGTGAACAATAGGTTCCTGCTACATCAAACTGAGACCCAACAGGGATCGCATCGTTTGGAGAAACCACGTGAATAACTGTATATACTTGTTCTTCAACACGACTCACAATTGCAAAATCAAGATTGAATATCGCTAAGCCAAAATGCAGCAATTGCGCCACTTTATCATCAAAATTAGTTTGCTGATTCGATACAATATCGTGAAATTGGCGCAGAAAGTTCACAGTCACTCCTTGTCATTTTTAAGCTGCGATTTTTAAGTTTTTAGCATACCAGTAAAATAGCTATTACACACTTTAAAACTTAGAATATAGAACTAAGATAATAACATTTAGCAACCCAAAAACATTATTAGTAGCCTTTGTTTTTATTATAAATTGGTAAAAGTCCGCATCTTAAACAATACTTTATACTTAAAAAATATAACTTTCTTGTCGTTGGTTTTTCTATGTCGCTTAGAACCCAGTTTTTAGCTTTACTAATACTATTGCTTTTATTGGTTACCACTAACACTGTTTTAGTTATGCTTTTAGATAAAGAAGGCAGGCAAAAGCACGAGGCAGTTGATCATACACACGAAATAATTGACGAATCAGAAAAACTTTACACCCAAATAGTTCATGCAGAAACAGGCCAGCGTGGTTATCTTCTTACACAAAATACATCTTATTTAACGCCCTACTACGACGGTATAAAAAAAGCAAAAACACACTTTTTAACCCTGACTAAAATTACAATACATCAGCGAGAGCAGCAAGAAAAACTATCTCAACTTGATGTTTTAATAAATAAAAAATTTGACGAGTTAGATTTAACTATTAATTTAGTGATGCAAAACAGTCCCTCTGCAATCCAAGCAGCAATGGAGGTTGTACAAAGCAACGAAGGGAAAGAGTACATGGAGCAAATTCGCAAATTAATTTCTGAATTTCAAAATATACAACGTGAAAAGTTAGATATAGAGATGTCAGATTTTCAACAACACAGTTTGTTGTTAACGTATCTAATTTCAATTCAAATTCCACTGCTTATTTTATTATGCGTTTTTTCAGCAGTTTTTATTAATAAAAAACTCTTCATTCCGTTAAAGCAATTACTGCATATTACTGAACAATTAGAGAAAGGAGATAAACCTAACGTAAGTATTGTTTACAGGCATGATGAAATAGGTCACCTCCTTAAACGATTTCAACGTATGAGCAATATCATCCATAAACGAACTAAAAGATTAAATTTTCAAGCAAAACACGACCATTTAACAGGTGCTCTTAACCGCTCAGACCTAGAACCCCATTTACGCCAGGCCATTAATACTTGTTCAGTAGACAACAAACTGGCACTAATTTTTATTGATATAAATAAATTCAAACAGTTAAACGATAATTATGGTCATAGTATTGGTGACAAGGTGTTAATTGAAACAGCAAAACGTATCAGCTCTACTTTTCGAGCCGATGACGCCATCTACCGTTATGGTGGAGATGAATTTATCATCATCGTAGAAAACATCTCAAAGATTGAATATATAGAACCTATGCTTAATCATTTATTAAAGAGTTTTGAAGTCTGTTTTGAAATAGAACAACATACTTTTGACATCGATTTAAGTATTGGTGTTGCTCTCGCTCCTGATCATAGTGACGATTGGAAAACGTTAATCAACCTAGCAGATAAAGCAATGTATAACGCAAAATTAAGCCACAACGCCTCATATTGTATTCATGGTCAAGCTTGAATGAAAAACTAATCGATTCAGCTACTTTTTACGTATAGTTTGCAAATATCATCATCACTATGTATAAAAAATAGACCAACTGTCTTCTAAGGTGTCACAATGCATATATTATTAACGGGTGGAACAGGTCTTATAGGCAAGCATTTGTGCCCATTTCTTTTGAACCATCATAAAGTGACTGTTCTTACTCGTAACCCTATCCAAGCAGCCGTCTTGCTTACTCACCAAGTTGTGGCTGTTAAGTCATTAGACGAGGTCGATTTTGAACAGGTAGACGCAATCATTAATCTAGCAGGTGAGCCTATTGTTAATAAGCGCTGGAGTGATTCACAAAAACGAGAATTATTAGATAGTCGTATTAAGCTGACCCAACAAATCACAAAAAAAATCAACCGCTGCAATTCACCACCACACACTTTTATTTCTGGCAGTGCGATTGGCTTTTATGGTCGACAAGGCGATTGCAAAATAGATGAAAGCTTTAATGACATTTACCCCGAGTTTAGCCACGTACTATGCCGAGATTGGGAGCACGCAGCAACCAAAGCTGAATCGGAAAAAACGCGCGTGTGTCTACTCAGAACTGGTGTGGTGTTATCAAAACATGGCGGTGCGCTCGATAAAATGTTACCCGCATTCAAATTTGGTCTTGGCGGCCCTATAGGTCATGGTAAGCAAGGCATGTCTTGGATACATATAGATGATATGATCCAACTCATTTTATTTGTACTGTCTCATCAAGACATCTGTGGCCCTATCAATGCAACAGCGCCTAACCCTGTTGATAATAATGAGTTTAGTCAAACCTTGGGTTCCGTTATTTCAAGACCAGCAATGCTAAGAATGCCTGCTTGGGTTTTAAAGCTAATGATGGGCGAAATGTCTGATTTATTACTTCATGGACAATTCGTGATCCCTGATAAACTTTTAAAACATAATTATCGTTTTCATTATCCAGAACTTAAACCAGCATTAGAGAGTTTAAGGCTTTAAGTAAAAATCATTAGTTGATTTAATCAGCGTGGTACATAATAATTAATTATGTCGTAAAGTGGAATTAGGGATATTCATGGTGGACTTACCCACCATAATCAGCATTTCGGTATTACTGAATGTGGTTATTGGTGCCTTCTTATTGTCTCTGTATTTTTTGAGACAGCAACAAAGCTATTTGTATTGGGGAAGTTCGTGCCTGATTTTTGTATTAGCCCAAATTACAGCCACCTCACGAGTGTTTATTGACCTTCCAATTTTGACACACTTTATAGCCAATTTACTTATAATAGCCGCTCCACTAGCTGCAGTCTTAGGTATTCATGCCTATAACAATAGAGAAAAATACTACTTAAAACGTTGCTTATATCTTCTACTAGCTACTGCAATGCTATTATTTCCCATGTTTCAACTTGGTTTTGATCAATCCGTCACGACTGCAATTCTTGCCTTTAGTTTTCTCTACGCAGCGAATGCTTTACGTAGACTAAATGTTGAGCGAATTATCCACTTGGTGCTCTTGCAGCTATGCTTTTTCATTCACAGCGCCATCATGTTTGTTCAATTTGATCTTTTAGTGATGGAGCACTTTAACTACATAAAGGCAGACATATCACAAGTGTTTGCCATTATTCTAATTAGCCATATCATCATCACTACACTTACAGCAATGATCTGGCCATTACTCATGTTTTTAGAATCAGAACAAGTACTCAGTGATCTTGCTAATCGAGATTCATTAACTGGATTACTCAATAGACGAGCTTTTATAACTATTAGCAATAACTATTTGGAACAAGCAAACAATAGCCTCAGTGAATTATGCGCAGTCATGATTGATATAGATTTTTTCAAAAGAGTAAACGACAAGTATGGCCACGAAACTGGGGATGAGGCATTAAAGTGGGTCGCAAATAAAATAAAATCACAACTTAGAGAACACGACTTAGTAGCACGAATTGGTGGAGAAGAATTTGCAGTTATACTTCCAAGCACGAACCAATTACAGGGTGAAAACTTATCAGAACGAATTCGCTTAGCCATCAATAACGACTATTTTACTTTCAATGATCAACGCATAAAATTAACCATCAGCGTGGGCATAATCACCCATCAGTCAGGAAGCAATAATATAAACGAGTTACTTGCCCAAGCAGATAAAGGACTTTACAAAGCAAAAGTAAACGGTAGAAATCAAGTCGTTACTATGGCTTTTTGAAAATACTTTACGCTAAGCTTGTATTCAATGTACTTAATTCATTATTGACCCAGTTTTTGTCTAAACATTGCTCAAGGTTAAGCTCTGCGAACTTTAAGAAGCTACGAGCAGCATGAGAAAGATGACGATCAGTGCGCACCACGAAGTACCAGTGACTAGCAAGCTGAACATCAACTACATCAAGGATGCAAAAAGAGCTATCGTTTGTTGGCAATACATGGCGTGATACCACACCAAGCCCCATGCCAGAGCCTACAGCGACTCTAATCGCTTCGTTACTAGCCATTTGCACTGTATTACTCAATACTAAGCCACGACTTTGCAGCTCACTCTCAAATAGCATTCTAGTTGCAGAACCAGGCTCACGTAATAAAAAACGCTCCTTCATTAACTCTTTTAAAGTCACTTGCTGTTGCTGAGCAAGTGGATGATGCATAGGAGCAATAAAGACAAGTGGATTTTGCAAAAACCGCCCAGCCTTTGCATGTTCTAGTGACGGCGGGTGACTAAATACATAAATGTCATCTTCTCCTCTTTCAAATCGAGCAAGTACTTCTGCCCTATTACCAATCTCCAGCGGTAATTCTACGTGAGGATGTAAATTACTGTATGGGCCCAGTAACTTAGGTAATATATATTGTGCAGTGTTTACAATGGCTATTTTGCAACGCCCTCGCTCTCCTCCTCTAAGCTCAACTAAATAATCTTGATAATCATCGAATTGTCCAAATACTTGTAGGCACGTTTGATAAAGCGCGAAACCCGCTTCAGTAATATGAATTTTTTGCTGATTAACAATAATTAAAGGTTCACTAATACTTTCTTGTAAGCGCTTAATTTGTTGAGAAACCGTCGGCTGTGTTAAATGTAACTGCCTTGCTGTTTCACTGATCGAACGAGTTTTAACAACTTGCATAAACACTTCTAATAGCCGAAAAGAAATATGTCTTAGATCCATAACCACCACCCATAGATAAAAATCTATAAGATACTAGCATTTATTTAATTATTTACTATGCTTCTTTTTGTTTAAAATGACGACATTTTAAATTCAAAGGAGAATAAAGTGCCTGATATTGTTGTAATGTTTTTTATTTTGGGTCTAGCTGCAGGGTTATTGCGCTCAGATCTTAAAATTCCACAAGCAACTTACGAAACGTTGAGCCTACTGCTTATGCTAACAATTGGTTTAAAAGGTGGCATGGTGCTGCACGGCAGCTTGCATTGGAAGTTACTGCCTGAAATGGGCGCGGTGATGCTTCTCGGTGCAGGTATTCCTCTTCTTGTTTATCCTATATTAAATAAATTGCTTGGTTTATCAGTAGCAAATAGTTCAAGTATTGCAGCACACTATGGTTCAGTAAGTGCCGGTACATTTGCTGTTGCTTTGGCTTATGCTGAGTCAAATGCTTTAGATGTTGGCGCTGAAGTAACACTCTATCTAGTCATGTTAGAACTGCCAGCAATTATTGTCGGTCTGCTGCTATTTCGCAGCCTTGGTAATGGCTCAAGTAAACATTTATCACTTAAAGCACTGTGGCATGAAACATTAACAAACAAAAGCGTCATCTTGTTAGTCGGTGGTGTGATAATCGGCATGATGTATGGCACTCAACAAGGTAGTCAAGTAACCAGTTTATTAACCAACAGTTTCAAAGTCGTACTGGCGTTGTTTTTACTTGAAATGGGCTTAATGGCAGCTCAAACACTACGCCCTATCCCATGGCATCACTGGCGCTTAGCACTTTTTGCTCTTATTACTCCTAGTATTCTTGGCGCGATTGGAGTCGGTGTCGGAACCCTTTTACAGCTGGAACTTGGTTCAGTTGTTATTTTGGCAAGCTTAGTAGCAAGTGCATCATATATTGCCGCACCAGCAGCCATCAAAGCAGCCATCCCAGAGGCTGACATTGGGTTGGCTATGCTCTGCTCCTTGGGCATAACTTTCCCATTTAATGTATTAGTTGGTATTGGCTTGTATCACCATATGGCATTAAATATTTGATAAACGTGCACTTTATGAATGCGGTTTCAGAAAAAGTCGTTTACTATTGGTAGAAAATAATGTGCAAGGATATGCCATGTTCGATCAAGAGTTAAATTCTGAGCAGCAACATATAAGTGCAATTTTTCAACGCTTATGCGAAGTATACCAAGTAACCAATAACACTGAGCTTGAGCAAGCTTTAGCTCTCAATCAAGGCTATAGCAAAGAATGCATTCAAAGCGCTATTGTCCCATATGAAGTGATTGATAAAGCGAGTAAACACGCTCAGGTTAGTTTTGACTATCTACTAAGTGGTAAGAAAGATAATTTAATTAAACTAGAAGGCCCATTGTTACAGGCAATTAATAATGGGCTTTTAAAAAGTATCAAAAAGATGTCAATAGCGGGGTTAATCAAGGGTGAAAACCAAACTCAAGATGCACTCAAACAGCTAGCTGATATTCAAGTTAAACAGATAAAAAATGAACTAAAACTACAAAGCCAGATAAAATAATCTGGCTTTTAATTTTTTCCTTTATAGAGCTTGTTGTAGATCTCAGAAATATTATTTTGTTCATCGTAATACTTCTGCAACTCACCTAAAGATAGCTCTTTTAATTGCTGGTTTTTAAGATCAGTTGCTTCTACCCACTGAAACTTTTGAAGGCTTGTACTGTTATCCATCAGGCTACATATTTCGTTTTTCAGAGCCTCCGCTCTATTAAACAGTTTTATGGCTTTGTTGATATCTGTTTCTTGCTCTGCCTGTAGCGTACACCACACCACCTCAACAGATTTGCTTCTGATTTGTTCTTCAAAAATATTTTTGCGTGCTATCAGCCACGTGCTTACAGCTAGCAAAACTGCTAATACAACAATGGCTATGTAAATTAGTTCAAGCATGACGATCCCTCGGTAAACTAAATGTTACTATACACCCAAACTTAGTGCGCAAAACATCAGGAAAAAGCATTAATATTAATAGTATGGAACTGATATATTTCGAATAATCCGTGTTAAATTTTTGTATGAAATGGCCAGCTTGGGCTCAGTAAAAGCTTTAATTTTGTTTTAAGTAGTCCAGGAAATAACATTACGATAGCAAGGGTAAAACTGATATACAGTACGATAAAGCTGTAAATGTAATGTATGTAGGCATGTTCAGCTTGAATATCTAACACAACAAACTTAAACCAAAGAATAAAGTGAGCTAATGAGAGAACTACTGTTAGCTTAATTACACAGAAAAATAGCAGTCCAAAGTTAAAACTGAATTTTGTATGTAAGAGATAAAGAATATAAATACTGAGTAAGTTTATTAGGCAAGCTACAAGGTAAATATTTTGAGTATTTCCAATGCTTTGATTTTCAGCGATAAAAATTAATACATACTCCATCAATAAAGATGTTAGCGCATATTTTGTCACCACTGTCGCTATTGATAAAAAGTCACTAAATCTTTCTCTATTTCCAATAGCACGGAACAAAGATATAGCAAAAGCTAAAACATACATAACAGCAATAATCACCTGCATAGAAATCACTTGATGATTTTCAGTGGCAACCATTAACTCTTTATATAAATTTTGAATAGATTCAAACATCTCTTACCCTTACACTAAGTCATAAGGGTAAGATGTAATTAAGAAAAAAACCAGCCAAATTGGCGTTAGATTATTAATTTTCTTTCTTTTTCTCTCTTACAATCACAATTCCACCTGTACCATTAAGTTGTTGTTCTTCTTTTTTCTTTTCTCGAATAATAACAATTCCACCTGTTCCTTGTAATTTTGTCGTATCAAAGCTTGAAGCTGGAGTTGCGTCGAATGCTAAAGTAGATAGTAATAAAGCTGATAAAGTCATTTTTTTGTTCCTTCATTGTTAAAGATAGTTTTCGTTAGCAAATACCGAGCCACAGAATACAAAACAGCTCAAAAACTAACGACACCTCACTATATAAGCATAAAAATTAACCGCAAGGCCATTTTTTATACAGCTCGTGTTTATAAAAGTTACACTAAACAGCCACATTACGTTTTACTCTATAAACTAGCTAGGCTCTATGCCATAATTCTGACAATTCAGAAAACAACTCAAAACGGCTCGACGCTTAGCAAGGTTTAATGCATGGCTTATCCAGAACAACAACAACCAACAATTTACTGGCACGACTACGAAACATTTGGCGCAAGCCCGCAAAAAGATCGTCCAAGTCAGTTTGCTGGCATTCGTACCGATCTTGATTTAAATATTATTGGTGAACCGTTAATTGAGTATTGTAAGCCGGCGGCTGATTACTTACCCCACCCCGAAGCATGTTTAATAACAGGTATTACCCCGCAAATTGCGATGCAAAAAGGCTTAGTTGAAGCTGAGTTTATGGCAAAAATCCATGCTGAATTTAGCCAACCTAACACCTGTGTAGCGGGCTATAACAGTATTCGCTTTGATGATGAAGTTACACGTTACAGCTTATATCGTAACTTTTATGACCCATACGAGCGTGAATATAAAAACAATAATAGTCGCTGGGATATTATTGATTTAGTGCGTGCCTGTTATGCACTACGCCCAGAAGGCATTGAGTGGCCGCTCAAAGAAGACGGTACGCCGAGCTTTAAGCTCGAGCACTTAACCGTTGCCAATGGCATTGAACACGCTGCTGCTCATGATGCTTTAAGTGATGTAACGGCAACCATAGCGTTGGCAAAATTAATAAAAGAAAAACAACCTAAGTTGTATCAGTTTTTCTTTAGCTTACGCTCTAAAAAAGCACTAGCTGATTTAGTTGATGTATTTAACATGACACCACTGGTGCACACTTCATCACGAATTCCAGCAAGCCAAGGTTGCACCAGCTGGATTGCACCAATGAGCTTTCACCCAGTCAATAAAAACGCCATTATTTGCTTTAATTTGACTGAAGATCCGCAAGTCTTATTAGATTTATCAGTTGAAGAGCTACGCACCCGTCTTTACACAAAACACAGCGACCTCGGAGAAGACGAAGCACCGGTAGGCTTAAAACTCGTGCATTTAAACAAGTGCCCTATTCTTGCACCAGCAAAAACCTTGTTGCCAGAGAACGCAGCCCGATTAGGTATTGACCGCGAAAAATGCTTACAAAATCTCGCTATTTTAAAAGCCAACACAGAACTTCGCGACAAAGTGACCGAAGTGTTTAACGAACAGCGTGATTACGGCGAAACCACTAACCCTGATTATCAACTTTATGATGGTTTTACCAGCCACGCAGATAAAGCAAAATTTGCTATGATACGTGATGCAAGCCCTGAGCAATTAGCCTCAATGCAGCTTGATTTTGATGATAAAAAGTTTGCTACCTTGTTATTCAGATACCGTGCTAGAAACTGGCCACACACACTTAGCCAAGATGAGCTAGCAAAATGGCGCCAGTATTGCCAAAACAAACTAATGCATGGCGAAGATAACCCTTCGATCAGTGGCCAAGATTTCATGATCACCCTTGAAAATCTGGCTCATGAAAATGATGATAACGAAAAAAATCTGCATATTTTAAAAGCGTTATACAATTATGCACAAAGCATGTAATAAAAAACGCGACAATAATTGTCGCGTTTTTTATTGATATTACTTTTTATGTAGCGCTTCAATACGCGCTAATAAACTTGAGGTGTCGTAGCGGCCACCACCTAAAGCTTGTACATCGGCGTAATATTGATCAACTGTTGCCGTCATCGGCAAAGTTGCGCCGTTTGCCTTTGCCTCATCCAAAGCGATGCCTAAATCTTTACGCATCCAATCAACAGCAAAACCAAATTCGTATTCGCCAGCCCACATTGTTTTGTAGCGGTTTTCCATCTGCCATGAGCCAGCTGCACCTTTCGAGATGGTTTCAATCACTTTTTCACCATCAAGGCCCGCTTGTTTTGCAAAGTGTAACCCCTCAGCTAAGCCCTGCACCACACCAGCAATACAAATTTGATTTACCATTTTACAAAGTTGACCAGAGCCTACTTCACCTAATAATTGGCTAAAACGGCTAAACGCAGCCATTACAGGTTGAACAACATTAAAATCAGCTTCGTCGCCACCTACCATCACAGTTAATACGCCATTTTCTGCACCCGCTTGGCCGCCAGAAACAGGGGCATCTAAAAATGCAATACCTTGTAGTTTTGCCTGAGCGCCCACTTCACGTGCCACCTCAGCAGAGGTTGTGGTGTGATCAACTAAATAGCTGCCCTCATGCATGCTTGCCAGTACACCATTTTCACCATAAACAACTGAGCGTAAATCATCATCATTGCCTACACACATGAAAACGATATCAGCCCCTTTAGCGGCTTCACTTGGCGTTTCACAATAATTACCTTGATACTCTGAAACCCACTTTTGCGCTTTAGCCGTTGTGCGATTGTAAACTGTCACGGTGTGACCTGCGTTGGCAAGGTGACCCGCCATTGGGTAACCCATTACACCTAATCCGATGAAGGCGACTTTCATTGACATAAAACTGACCTATTTGAGTGATAAATTAGTAATAATTTCATTATCTCAACCGAATAACTAAAAAGCGAATGAAAAAAAGTTCATTTAAACAGTTCAAAAACACACAGGTAAAACATGGATAGTATATATCGTTTCAATGCCCAGCTTGCATCTGGAGAAAACTTTAGCCTTGAATCGTTACAAGGTAAAACAGCGCTTATTGTCAATATAGCCAGCAAATGTAATTTTTCAGTGCAAATGGCAAGCCTTGAAAAGCTTTATCAAGACTATAAACAGCAAGGATTTACCGTACTCGGTTTTGCCTGTAATCAATTTGGCCACAATGAACCTCTAGATGGCAATGAGCTACAAGCCTTTTATCAGCAACACTTTGATGTTAGCTTTCCCATTTTTAACAAAGTGTTAGTGAACGGCCCAGAGGCCCATCCTTTATTTAATTATTTAAAATGTCATACCCGTGGAATAGCACAAAACCGCGCAATTAAATGGAATTTCACCAAATTTCTTATAAACTCAGAGGGTCAACTCGTTGCGCGATATGCCCCGCGCACCAAACCCGAAACCCTCAAAATGGTGATAGAGAGTAATTTAAATGATGAAACTGGCCTTATTCAGTGCGCAAAAGTATGAGCAACCGTTTTTTGAAAGGAATCTAACTGAATACGCTGAGTCTGTTTCGCTCAGTTATTTTGAGCAATCCTTAAACAGCAATACCACCCCCCTTTGCCAAGGCTTTGATGCTGTGTGCGTGTTTGTTAACGATACAGTCGACAAACACGTCATTGCCGATATGGCTGCCCTAGGCATAAAGGCAATCTTATTACGCTGTGCAGGCTTTAATAATGTTGATCTTGATGCTGCCAAAGAGCATAACATCAAGGTTTGCCGTGTGCCCGCTTATAGTCCAGAAGCCGTGGCAGAGCATTGTATTGCCCTTATGCTAACGCTCAACCGAAAAACCCATAAAGCCTTTAACCGAGTACGTGAAGGTAACTTTGATTTAAACGGCTTGCTAGGCTTCAACTTATTCAAAAAAACCATCGGGATTATAGGCTGTGGCAAAATCGGCCTAGCACTGGTAAATATCTTAAATGGCTTTGGAGCTAAGGTACTCGTTTGTGACCCAATGGCTGGTGAAGGCCCTTATACCCTGTGCGATTTAGACACATTGCTTACCCAAAGTGATGTCATCTCATTGCACTGCCCGCTCAACGAGCATACCCATCATTTAATTGATGCTAGCGCATTTAAGAAGATGAAAGACGGAGTCATGCTGATTAACACCTCTCGTGGTGCACTTCTTGATACTCAAGCCTGTATTCAAGCGCTTAAGTCTAAAAAGCTCGGACACTTAGGGCTTGATGTGTATGAGCAAGAGTCAGAGTTATTCTTTAAAGATCACCGTGAAGAAATCATGCAAGACGATATTTTTTCACGCCTTATTAGCTTTCCGAATGTGTTAGTCACAGGCCACCAAGGCTTCTTCACCCAAGAAGCACTTAGCGAAATAGCCTGCACTACATTGCAAAGCGCCAATGAAATAAGCCAAGGATTACCATTAACTAACGAAGTTACTTAAAGCAAGCGCACCTTAAATTAAAAAAGGCGTGAGGTTTAAACCCTACGCCTTTTACTTTTCCCTTGAAACTAGAGACTTGTAACTCAAGTTTCTATTTCAACAACGCCACGTTCACAAATACCGCCGTCATTAATAGCGGACAAACAAAGCGAATGTACTGGGCAAACCAATAATGAGGGCCGCTAGATACTTGATGCAATTTATTACCACGCTGCCATAACCAGCCAACAGTAATGAAATAGAACAGTCCCATTAAAGGTAATTGGTACTGTGTAAGCACCATAATCACTAAGCCAAATAACCAGTCAAAGTTTAAGATGATAAGTGATGAAGCGATAAAGACGACTAGCGTTACAAATAAGGTCGCTTTTTTGCGCTCAATACTGTGATTCTCAACTAAAAATGCCACTGGAATTTCGGTCGATGAGATGGTTGATGTCACTGAGGCAATCGACATTAATACAAAGAATAATAAGCCAACGAGTAAACCCACTTGGCCCATAGTGCTAAACAGCTCAGGTAAAATCGCAAATATTAACTGCCCTTCACCAACCAATTTACCACCGCTAAATACCTCTACACCGTTATGCTGAGCAACAAAAATAGCCGGAATAATCAATAAACCCGCTAAAAAGGCCACACCGGTATCAAGCAGTGCCACGGTTCCTGTTAATTTAGGTAGGTTGGCATCTGGTTTTAAATAAGAGCCATAAACCATCATACATCCTACACCTAACGACAATGAAAAGAACGCTTGCCCCATTGCCGCAATAATTAAGTTTGCATCAAGAATTTGACTAAAATCTGGTACTAAGTAGGCTGCAAAACCATCCATCGCACCATCAAGTGTAGCGATATAAGCAATTAACGCCACTAATAACACTAGCAATAATGGCATTAAGCGGCGTGACCAAGTTTCGATACCTGATTTAACGCCTTTTAAAATAATACTCGCAGTAAGAATAAGCATCAGCGGTGTAAACACAAAGTTGCGTGCCATGGAGTCGCTGTGCAAAAAGTTACTTAACTCAGTAAAACCAAAGAAGTTTGCGATTGGCTCAAGCGCATAAGCGAGCATCCAGCCTGCGACAATCGAATAAAAGCTTAGCATTACAATCGCACCAAACAAGCCAACATAGCCTGCTGCAGCGCCTACTTTAGGCGCAGTCTCTTGCCATGCATTTGATAATGCTTTTACCGGATTAGCTTGTGCTTGATGGCCTAAATATAGCTCAGTATAAAGAGCTGGAAGCGCTAATAAAAAAATAACAATAAAATAAACAAGTAAAAATGCACCGCCGCCATGGTTTGCCGCTTGTGTTGGAAAGCCCCAAATATTACCTAAACCTACCGCCGCGCCAGAAGCGGCTAAAACGAAACCTAATCGGCTTTGAAAGCCGTCACGAACTTGTGCCATACATCTACAAATCTGTTATTATTTTTCCTCATTAAACCATAATTACAGCCAACTGCGTAAACTATTTGCGTTTGTTCGTGCCTATAAATGTGCATCTGCTGTAAAAATAAACAAAACTAAATACGAGCCTTCGTGTAAGCGTTAAACCATGAGCTGTCACTACTTTTCGAATACTCTTATCATCGAGCAGCAAAGCCAATCAACGGCCAAAAAAATTATGCTGATGGATGCAACACGTATTGATGTTGCAAGTTTACCCGTTGATAAATTACTCAGTGAGTTTGAGTTAAGTGTGCTTGAAAAACGCAAAGTCCCTGCTGCCAAGCAAGAGTACTTAGCGACTCGCCTAACGTTAAAATATTTGTATCAACACGCTTACCCTCATGATGATTTAGCCCTCAATGAAATATCGAGCCAGTTTGATGACAAAGACAGCAAGCTAAAGCTACATACCCCGGTTAGAGAACCTGTGTGGGCCTGTTTATCTCATTCAAATGGTTTAATCGGTGCAGCTCTTAACCCAGAACAGCAGCTATTTGGTTTTGATATTGAACAAAGCAGCAAGCCTCGCCCTTTTATCAAACTCGCTAAGCATTTTTATCATCAAGATGAAGTTGACTTAATTAGCCGTTTTGACACTCCCGATGAACAGGCACAGTGCTTTTTTAGAATCTGGACATTAAAAGAAGCGCTTGCCAAAGCAAGTGCTCAGCCTATTGCGAAACTACTTGCTCCTAATGTATTTGAAGAATTGAGCAAACATAATTTAAGCGTAAGTAGTAACTCTATTGAAGGCTTTGATATAAGTGTTGTGGCAAAAAAAAGCACTGACTGGCAGTGCTCTTTTATTAACTTTAACGAGTTACGCCGCGACTTGGCTTTCTAATAGTCGGCTATGAATAGCCTGCACGACTTCATCTGACTCGCTTTGCTCAACTAAGAAGCACAGGTTATGTTTACTTGCACCGTGGCAAATTAAACGAATATTAAAATCACTCAATACCTGCATTAAGTTCATTTCTTGCTGACGTAATTGAATTTCAGAACCAATTAAAGCCACCAGCGTCAAGTTGTTCTCAACCGATACATGACAAAACTCAGAAAGCTTATCTAAACAAGCTTGATCAAGCTCAGGGCGTGATGCATTTGGCGCGTTATCTAAAGTAATTGCAACACTGATCTCTGAGGTAGTAACCAAATCAACCGAAATATTAAACTCACTTAAAATGGTGAATACACGGGCTAAGAAACCACTCGCTAGTAGCATTTCTGGGCTTTTAACCGTTAACAGAATTTGGTTTTTACGCTGCGTTACTGCACGAATACCCGGTTGCTGAGACTTTTCTTTTTCAATCCATGTACCGCCTAATTGCGGCTCACGGCTTGAACCAACAAACACACTAATATGGCTACGGCTCGCTGGTAAGATAGTTGCAGGATGCAGCACTTTTGCTCCAAACGTGGCCATTTCTGCCGCTTCATCAAAGCTTAAGCGAGCAATTGGGCTTGCTTTGGCGCATAAACGCGGGTCCGTACTGAAAATACCCACAACATCGGTCCAAATATGCACGCTTTTTGCGTTAATTGCTTCAGCGAGTAATGCAGCACTGTAATCTGAACCACCACGCCCTAAAGTCGTTGTTTGATTATGTTCATTGCTACCAATAAAGCCTTGAGTTACAACAACTTGCTCATCAAGTAGCGGCACTAAATGCTCTTTAGCAGCCGCAGCGGTTGCTGCAACATTAGGTGTTGCTTTAGCAAATTGGCTATCTGTTTTTAGCACCTTACGCACATCAAAACGCACCGCATCAAGACCTTGACCACGTAAAACTTGAGTGAACAAATACGATGATAAACGCTCACCAAAGCTCAGTAGCTCATCTTGCTCAGCTACTGACTTAACCCCTTCTGATGCCAAAGTTTGAAAAGCCTTAAGCGTTTCATTAAAGCCATGTGCTAAATCAGCATCGAGCGACAGCTCTGCCAAAATTGCTTCTTGAATGGCGACTACGCCGGTAATGTGCTCATCACGCTCAACCGCGCTCAAATCACGTTTACACAATGCAACTAAATGATTGGTCACGCCAGCACTGGCACTCACAGCAACAATACGTACTTGGTTATCAGCACAAACGATTTCTGCGCAGCGGCTCATAGCATCAAAGTTAGCTACACTGGTACCGCCAAATTTTGCAACAACGTAATCTGATTTTGTATTGGCGGCTAATTGGGTATTCATGTCGTCTCCTTTTGTGGAAAACTATCCACAGTAAATCAAGAAGAACTCGGCAAGGGGGTGCTTTGAAAATAAAGAGTAGTCCATGCCAGAAGCTCTCCACCTAGTTTGGTGACAGTTTTGAGGATTCAGCCCCATAAACCGAAAAATAACCGTGACGTCCGGCTAATTTTCTCGGCGAGTACTTCCCTCATTAATGATCATCGGCGTTCGTCACCTCACATTAACTACCTAAGTATCGCACCTCTTCTGAATGTTAAGTTAACACCTGGTTAAAATAACAAAGCCTGCTGTTAAAAGCAGGCTTCGAAAGTTAACGTTTAGACGTCTAGCTGTCAAGTTGTTTTATGAAATTAAACTGCCCGCTAAGTGCGAACCGTAATAACCTACGGTGTATGAAATCAATAAATACACCGACATTCTTAGGTAACTCATAAATGTAAGCGCTTTTACTTTACTCATAGCGATAATACCCGCCGCAGAACCGATAATAAGCATTGAGCCACCTACCCCAGTTGCGTAAGTAAACGATAGCCATTGCTGTGGACTCATCACAATATCAGCTTTTAAGAGTGCTGCAGTTAAAGGTACGTTATCTACCGCCGCCGATAATAGCCCCATTAAGTAATTGGCATATTCAGGCGCCATCAATTCATAAAGATGAGTAAATTTAGCAAGCATGCCAACTTCTTTTAATGCGCCAACCAGCAATAATACACCCACGAAGAACAATAAGGTGTCGTACTCAATTTCACGAATATAATCGATGATTTTTTTGTTCACATCTTTTTTGCGCATTAAAAATTGCGCAACCAAAAACATCAGTGATAAACCAAATAAAAAGGTTAATAGCGGTGGCACACTATAAAGTACGCTCAGCGTTAACGTAGCAATAATCGTCGAGAAGAAGATAACCGCAATGGTAATATCGGTTTTTTCAATACGACGAGCCGTTTGCTTTTCAAATACCACATTACCCGACATACCCACCGATAACATTGCCGCTAACAATGCAACACTTGCAAGTGCAGGTACAATTAATAATAACAAGTTAGCAATGGTGACTTTTTCGTCTAAGAAAATCATCAGTGTTGTAACATCACCGGTGATCAGCGACACCCCACCCGAGTTAACACTGAATACAATTAAGGTTGCGTATTTTATTAATTTTTTAGGATCTAACTTCAGTGACATCACTACCGCAAGCGAGATTAAAGTTGCCGTTATGTTGTCTGATATTGATGAAAATAAAAACGCAAAACCACCAATCAAAAACATCAGCTTTCGTTCACTGATTTGATTTGGCATAATTTTATGCACAATATTCTGGATAAAGCCTTTAGAGTTTAAATACGCTACAAAGGTCATCGCAGCCATTAAAAATAGCCACAAAGTCGCGATTTCTAATATATTGTGATCCAGTTGATGTTGTATGGTTTCTGGGCTTTGCCCATGAATCGGAGAGATAAATAAGATAATCCAGCATAAAGTACCAAAAAAAAGCGTCGTTTTGGCCTTGTTAACATGGATAATATCCTCTATAACGATAAGCAAAAATGCCACCGCTATCAGGGTTAGGATAAGTGGGGTTACCATGGTATTTGAACAACCTTTATAATAATGTAAAAATTGTAAGACGAGTGTTTCGGCGCGGATTCTAGCAGCATCGACAGCATAAAACTATTCTCAATTACATAATTTACTACTAATCGCTAACACCAAAGTCTGAATTTACTGGAGCCTTATGATCCCAGCTAAAAAGTTATTAAATACCCTTACAGAGCATTGGGGGGTGTTAGAACTATTATTTAAACGTTTTAAAATGGCTGATTTCAGCTTGAAAGACGTACAAAATGCGATAAAACAAAAACAACCTACTTGGTCAAATGAACGCATTTATAAAGAAACAAATCGTTTATTGAATCAAGACATCATTATCCCACTGGCTAAGTCATCGCAGTTAGAAATCAACCGCGCGATCGCCGATTTTGCAACTTTCTTGCTACAAGAAGAGCACCTAGGTCTTGCCCAAGAAATTAGTGTGCTCGTTGATGACCTTGCTCGCCTTGGTAACCGCCTTGCTAAAGCGGGTGAAATTGAAGATCACGACGAGCTACGCCGCTTTAGCCGCATTATGGATGATCGGGTTCGCAAAATAATGAAATTGTTTGCCCATAATGAAAACGCAATTTTAAATATTGTTGAGCAAGCCAAAGCTAACAATGCAGTGCAATCTTTGCAAAAGCGCTATCAAGCAGTCATTGAAGCGTTCGATGAATACATTGAACCTATGCTGGAAATGGTGGATATTCGTGGTGACTTCCACGCTTGCTTTAATACCATCGAAGCGCAAATTAGCGCGCAAATAGAGCAAATTGACCGCCTTGGTAAGTCATACCAAGACAAACGCATGCTTGAACAATTACGTACCCGTATTTTAGAAATGCATTTAATTGGTCGTGAAAGCTTACGTAAAAGCGCCGATATGCTGATGCCGCTGCGTGAAGAATTACGCCGCAATAACCTAATTACTCGCCAAGCGGCTAAAGTGCTTGGTTTAGTGCGTAAAAATGGCGTGGATAACATGTTAAGTGCGGTACAGCCTAATTTTGTCTCCGACGCACAGCGTTTTTCACTTGGTCAGCAACGTCATATCGTGGCCTATATGGCAGGCTTAGTCGACTTTGAGCACGATGAATATCAGCTTCCTGAACAGGATGATGTACCTGCGTATCAAAGTCCGCATATCCCTGATTACAACGATGTTAAAACCCAATTTAGAAAACGCTTTAAAAAAGCCAGCAAAAAAGCTCAGCCACTCCTTAGTTTTTTAGATGAAAGCTACCCAGATCTTGAGGCTGACGAAATGCTGTTCTTGTATCAAAAACTAATTAGCGATGGCGACCTTGAGATTAGCCAAAGCCAAGAGAAAGTAAAAATAAAAATTGCCCAGCAACACTTCTCTCTTTACCCATTTAACTCATCGATTGCTGACGATAAAAAAGCAACAGAGCAATAACCATGACAGATATTAATTTAGATGATTTAACGCATCTGCAAGCTATCAATAAAAAGCTCACATCAGGCTACCACATTAGTGAGCAAGACACGCTTATGTGGCAAGAGCTTGACCAACACATTGATGCTTATCGCGCGTTATTTAGCGCCCTAGGCCATGACCTACAACACGATAGCCGTGGCTTTTACTATTTTGGTAGCGACGAAAGCACCCCAAACATGGGTAAAATTTCGCGTGCCATTGCACTGACTATCTACATCTTGATTGAGCACTATGCCAATACCGGTAAAGATCCAATGCGTGCCTTGTTTGATGAAGTAAACGACCTAGAACTGATGCAAACCTTAGTGCAAATCAACAAGCACCTGTTTGATCAATTAGAAATATTCTCAGGCTCAGATTTACGCAAAGACGTTTACCTGCGAATGGTACGTTTAGGTCTTGCGCGCGAAGTAGAAAACGGCTTTATGCTGCAAGCGCCAATTTATCGTTATATCGATGCATTAATGGAAGTAAACGAAGAAACCTACCTAGGAGATGACGAATAATGCAAAGCCAAAGCCTTTACGGACTCAGCAAACTTGCGCTTTTAAATACCGCAGGCTATGCAAAATGCGTGATCCCGCTGGATAAAAGTAGCTCAATCTGTGCACCGAATAATACCGGTAAAAGCTCGGTGATTAATGCCCTGCAATTTCCACTGATTAATGATTTACGTTTAACAGAATGGGATGGCCACGACTTAGACGAAACCCGAAAATTCTACTTTTCGTCAGATCAATCCTATATTTTACTTGAAGCTGACTTACCTAATGGTCCTGTGGTGATTGGTGTTGCTGGCCTTGGTAAAATTGCCGGATATGCGCATCAGTTTTTTTGCTACCAAGGTAAGTTGAACCTAGAGCACTACACTCAAGGCAAGACCATTGTAAAATTCACCAAGCTTTTTAATCACTTAAAAGAGCAAGGTTTCAATCCAATCGAATTAAAAGCGCAAGAGCTAAACGCCCTGCTCACTGGCGGCGCAACTCCGTTTGATGGCGATATCAACTTAAAGATGATCCCCCTCAATAACGTGCAAGACTCAGCGATTTACAAAGAAATTTTCCGCCGTATTCTTAACTTGCATAAGTTAGGTGCCAGTGATGTTAAGCGCTTTATGCTACGTGTATTTGAGCGTCATATGTCAAACTCACGGGTCGACTTTTATGAAGTTTGGCGACGTTCATTCGATAAAGTGA
The DNA here is from genome assembly GCF_004792295.1 of Pseudoalteromonas sp. MEBiC 03607. Lineage (NCBI taxonomy): Bacteria > Pseudomonadati > Pseudomonadota > Gammaproteobacteria > Alteromonadales > Pseudoalteromonadaceae > Pseudoalteromonas > Pseudoalteromonas sp. MEBiC 03607. Next base: position 2,126,430 of record NZ_SRRY01000001.1, on the reverse strand, counting down.
ATCGCGCTAAACGGGAATTAAAAGCCCTTGAGTCAATGCAAGAGCCTATCGCAGCTCTTGAGTCTATGCTTGAAAACCAAACAGTTTTAAAAGGTAAGCTTGCTGCCTATGCGCCAAAAATTGACCAAGCACTGATTGACTTTGAAACCTATCAACAAGAGCAACTATCTGAGCTAAACATTGCCCTTGAAGATATCGAACACGAAAAGCATGAGTTCGAACAAAAGCAGCAGCTGTATATTCAGCAATCGCGTGATATTGAACGTAAACAAACACAAATTGAACAATGGTTTTTAGACTATCGAGCGCTTAAATCTGAGTTTGAATTGGTGAATAAAGCCACCTTAAAAGTAAGCCTTACGCAACTTAAGCAAGATTATGAATCGCTATCGCATTCATTAAGCAGTGCCCAAGGTCAAAGCTTACACACCCTTGATTACCGCATTAGCGAAACACAAAAGCAAATTAAGAGCTTAAAACTGCAGTTAAAGAATCTCGAGTTCAATTTATTCACCCGTATGCGTGAAGATTTATCTTTGAAAGAAGTTGAAGAGATTTCGCGTATTCTAAACCCAGATATCTTATCGTTTGCCACCACCAGCAATGGTGATGTTGAGATCACAGACGAAGATGCCTTTGGTGAGTTCTTAGAGCAGTTATCGGCAAATGTTAAAGGCGGTGTACTAACTCTTCCTGGCGCGACGATTAAACTTAAAAAACTAAGCCCTGTGCAGATGCAAACGGGCGAAAATAAAGAGCAATTAACCGCGCAACTCGCTGCTCTTGAAAACTCACTGAAAGAGTTTAAACAGCAGCGTGAAGTCGCTGCGAATGTCGCCGAAAAGCAAAAAGAAAAAGATGCCCTATATGATGAGCTAATGGCCTCTGAAGAAGCATTAAAACGCTTTGAACAATTTGAAGTGATGCAGCAATCTGTCGATGCACAAACTCTACTAAAAGAGCAATTAAATGCAGAGCGCGAACAAGTTGACGACTACCTGCAAGACATTCAAAAGAACAGTGGTTCAATCAGCGAGCGCCGTTCGATTATCAAGTCGAAAAAAGATCTGCTTGCGCGTCAAGCTGACCGTTTACGCCAAGTTAAATCAGAACGTATTGATCACACGCTTGATTTTTATTCAGGCAAAGTGACGCCATACATGATTGAAATCAGTATTGATTTTGATAATTTAAGTGATCTTATTCATCACTTTAACAAAGACTGCCAAGAACTACGCAACTTTGATATCAACGTACGTAACACCTACATGCATATTTATAATGCGGGTATTACTAAGTTTGATAACGAAAACGATGAGTTTACTAAATACGAAAAGCTTATTAGCGCGTTTCATAACATTGATAACGAGCGCGATGCTGTTGAGCGTCAAGGCCGAGTTGCGTTAACCGAAGTAGCCGCCACCATTAAAGGCTTGCGCGAAGACCTAGATCGCCTACGCCGCGAAATGAACAGCTTTAATAAAGGCATTAGTCAGCATCGGATCTCTAACCTTCAAGCATTCAAAATTAATGTTATTCCGCGCAAGATGTTAGTTGATAGCATTGATACCATTATCAGTACCTCAAACCAGTTTGAGCAAGGCGATACCCTAGACCTATTAAGCCAAGAGCCTTATAGCGAGTCTGCGGTAAACGAAGCGAAAGATCATTTAATTAAACTTGCCTCAGAAAAAGCAGGTTTAACACTGACCGACTTATTTGATATTCGTTTTGAAGTAGTAAATCGTGCCGGTGAAACTGAACACTTCGAAAAAATAGACTCAGCCGGCTCTAACGGTACTCGTATCACCATTAAGCTACTTTGTGGCATGCTGTTTATTCGTTATTTATTAAGTGATCAAGAGCAAAACCTGTATCGTATTCCGATTTATATCGATGAAGCAGCTGATATCGACCCACAAAACCAAAAAGCAATTATCGAAACCGCTCTTAGCTTTGGCTTTGTGCCGATTTTTGCCTCAGTTAAACCACAAGTCAGCTGTGATTACATCGTCCCAATTCGTACAGTGAAAGATGGTGCGCAAAACTGGGTTGATGAAAAAGACTGGATAGAAGTTGAACACAGTGCTTAATTGCAAAAATTAATCATTGATTCAGTCAAGGAAGACTATGTTTACAAACTATTATAGTACTTTTTTGTAAATGTGCCATAGTTTTTAAATAATCATTCCGTTGAATTATTTTTATGTTATGTTATCAATTAAGTAGTGGAAATTTGCCAAGGAGCAAACAATATGAAGAACTTATTAATCGCGACGGCTGTATTATTTTTAGCGGCCTGTGCTAAAACGCCTGACTGGGATTACGACAAATCAGCAGATTTTAGTAATTATAAAACCTTCTCTTGGGTACCTAATGCGAGCTTAACTAAAAACGTAGCGAACTACCAAATTAGCCCTTTAATGGAAAAACGTGTTCGTGAAGCCGTTAATGCTGAACTTGAAAAAAGCGGTATGAAGCTTGTTGATATGGCACAAGCAGATGTACTGATTAACTATCATGCATCAGTTGATACAAAAATTGATGTAGATACCTTCAACGTAGGTTACGGTGCACGCTGGAATTACTGGGGCATGGGTTATAACACGCAAACAACGACTCGCGAATACGAAGTGGGTACATTAATTTTAGACGTAGTTGACCGCGCTTCTAACCAGTTAGTTTGGCGTGGCGCTAAAGAAGGTCGTTTGCAAAAGAATCAATCACCTGAAAAGCGCACTGAAGTTATCAATGAAACCGTTGCTAACATTCTAAGTAACTTCCCACCGCAATCTATTAATCAAAACTAAACACCGTTTTAGTAAAAAGACCGCGCAATTAGCGCGGTTTTTTATTGCCTGCTGAAATCTGGTTGGAGTGGTATAACTCAGTGATTCAGATACAATACCCGCAATTTTCAGTGCGCCTAACTAGCCCACTACCCCAGATTAAACAAAATAATCAAGAGAGTTTTAGATGGTACGCGCAGTACAGCTTACACTTCCCGCTTTATTCGTCACTTGCTCAGTGCTAGCAGAAGACACCAACAACATTGAACAAATCACCGTTGAAGTTTCAGCAACCGCAAATAAAGAGCCTGTTGGTACTTTTGATGCGCCGGTATCAAATTTAGAGTATGACCCGCGTGTCGATTTGCAATCACGTAATATGGCTGAAGCACAAGCTGATGTAACCATTCGTGGTGGTATCTTTGAAAATACCGGCTTTCGTGTTGGTAGCAGTACGTTATTCGACCCTCAATCTGGTCACTACTTTGCTGAAATTCCGATTGCACCACAAATGCTAACAGGCCCTTCAGTGCTTACTGGTGCTGATAATGCTCTTTACGGTATGAATAGCTCAGTTGGTACGGTTTCATTTGGTTGGCGCCCTATCACAAGCACTGGCAGCGTTTCACTTGGCACAGGTACGAATCGCTTTAATTTACAAAGCATTCATGCTGCCCATAGCCAAAAGCTGGATAGTAAACCAGATTGGCGATTAGGTTTTGAGGGTGAATACTCGCACTCAAAAAGCGATGGCTCAATTGAGAATGGCGACCACGACTTTGAACGTGCCTCAGCGCGTATTCAACTTGCAAGCTCTACCTCGCAAACTGATTTTATGTTTGGACGCCAAGAGAAGTTTTTTGGTTGGCCAAACCTTTACACACCATTTAATTTTAACGAAACCGAAGATCTTGAAACCAAGCTTTTCATGCTCAATCACAAGCAAATTTATGGTAAGGGCAATAGCCTTGAAGTGACTGGTTATTATCGCAAACATAACGACCATTATGTATTATCTCGTGAAAACCCAGCTATTTTTGAAGCGTTTCACGAAACCACGGTTAAGTCATTGGCACTCTCAGGGCGTCACCGCTTAAATAACCGCTATGCTATTAATTATGCTGGCCAATTTATTGCTGATGAAATTGAATCAACGTCTCTTGAAAACAACTTTACGTCACGCAATTACACTAAGCTAAGTATCTTACCTGAGTACAAGGCGGCCCTTGCAGCGAACAAAGAGCTTACTATTCGTATTGGTGCTGCATTTGATGATACAAACCGTGATAGCTCAGCTACCTCATTTATTGCCGATGCAAGTCTGAAAGTAGCTCATCAAAATGGCAGTGAACATACCTGGTATGCATCATACGCCGAAGCAACACAAGTTCCTGGTTATACAGCAATTGGCGGCAGTGAAACGGGCGGATTATTCAGAAGTAACTACAGCCTTGAGCGCGAAACCACCGATAACCTTGAACTAGGTTTACTGATTGAACAGTCTTCGTGGCGTTTAGATTCAGCTATTTTCTACCGCAAAGATAAAAACCTTACGGATTGGACATATCGCTTTGATGCAACCTCAGCTCGTTTTGCAAACCCGGTTGATATAGACACCTTAGGTGTTGAGTTTTTAGCGAATAAATCGTTTGAAAGCACTGAGTTGATTGCCAGCTACACCTATTTAGAGAAGTCAGAAGACTATGGTACGGCAGATATTGATGCGAGCTTTTATGCGCTGAACTACCCTGATCACCGTGTAACACTGGGCGCAGTATGGCACCCGATGGATGTGCTTGAGCTACGTATCGATAACGAATGGCGTAAACAACACAGTAACCGCCTACGTAGCTCTGATGATGAAGCCTTCTTTACACAGTTAACGATAAAATTCACACCTGCCCAGCTTGATAATGTGTTTGTTACCTTTGCAGCTGACAATATTTGGGATGAATCATTCGAAGAAGTACCGGGTACCCCCGGTCGCGGCGAGCAATATACTCTTAGCGCTACTTATACGTGGTAAGCAAAAACAATAATGCCAGTCAATTGACTGGCATTGTTGTGTCGCATCCATTTCTGTGATTCTTAAAACAACATCCTAGCTGAAACTATTTAAATGCCTTGACGAAAACTTTGGCTAAAAAACACAACTGATCCCAGCAACCGTTAAAAAGTGTTAAGAGTTTAATTTTTAGGTCATCTGCTCAAGCTCGGTAATCAAATAAAGTGCTTGTTCGTTAGTGGTGCCACACACATCAATGGTGGCAGAAAAATCACTGCATACTTTGGGTCTTGATTCATCGCCAAATAATTTACATAGATTATTATCATCAAGTTGAATACAGCGCTCTCCCGCCGCTTTCCCGTTGGGCATCCCAGGAATTGCAGAGCTAATACTGGGTGCAATACAACAGGCGCCACAGCCTAATCTACATGCCATTTTATCTGTCATTGAGTACCTCTTATAGAACCTTTGTAGCGCCTTTGTAATATGTGTAATGGTTTGTTACATCTTCGAACGCCTTGTAAACACTTTATTGCGTATGCTTAGCCTATCAAATTTATTTTTAATTACCGTCAACCGTGAGGGACTATCCCGTGGCTAGTAAAAAACAAATCATTCTCCCAATCGCCGTATTAGTCGGCGGACTAGGAATGGCATTCGCATTTGCTTCAATGAAGCAGCCGCCAGCAGAAAAACCAGAACAAGATACGCGTCCGCTTGTATCAATTAAACCTTTAAGTTTTGATGCTGTAACACTCGATGTAAAATCATACGGCATTGTCAAACCAAAAAACCACACAGACCTAGTTGCACAAGTGAGTGGCCAGGTTGTCTCGCTGTCTGAACAGTTTGTACAAGGCGGATTTGTTAAGCAAGGCGATATTCTAGCACGTATTGACCCAAATGATTACGAAGCTGCACTCATTGAGGCAGAAGCAGGTCTAGCGCAAGCAAGCTCTGCTCTTGAAATTGAACGCGCACAAGTCTCTGTTGCACAAGCTGAGTGGGACCGCATCAAAGGTGACTCAAACCAAGTTATCCCTTCTGAGCTTTATTTACGTAAACCTCAACTTGCGGAGAAACTTGCAAACTACCGTGCAGCACAAGCCAGTGTTAAACGCGCCAAACGCAACCTAGAGCGCACTTACATTAAAGCGCCATACGATGCGATTATTGACGAGCGACTAATTAGTTTAGGCAGTGTAGTAAACCCAGGCAATAGCTTTGGTAGCCTAAGCTCAACATCACTGGCTGAAATTCGCTTACCTGTTGCAGATAAAGACCTACAATACCTAAACAATCAAGGTATTGGTGCTAACGTATCAATTAACGCTGAATTTGCAGGTAAACAAACAACGTGGCAAGCGACTATTGTTCGCAGCGAAGGGGTTGTTGACCAACGCAGCCGTATGAATTACCTAGTAGCACAAGTAGCAACGCCTTATGAGCAAAAGCAACCTCTGCGTTTTGGCTCGTACATTAATGCCACCATTGAAGGCCGTGCACTAGACAACGCAATTGTTGTTCCGCATCACTTAGTTAAAGACAATAAAGTAGCCGTTTTACAAGATGGCGAAACCCTTACTTTTAAAACACTTAACATAGTGCGCGAACAAAATGGCATGGTAATCGCCGATAATGGCCTTGCTAATGGTGAACAACTTATTACCTCTGCTCTTGAATACCCAACTGAAGGCATGGCAGTCAAGCTAGATAATGCAAAACTAAGTGTGCCAACAACGCAGTTAGCGTTAAAAGAGGAATAAGCCATGACCACGCACAGAGAAAAAGGGCTTATTGCCTGGTTTGCTCGCAACCCAGTTGCTGCAAACCTACTTATGATATTCATTTTAGTGGGCGGCTTATTGACAGCAATGTCGGTGCGTAAACAAATGTTCCCACAGTTTGAAAGTAACTGGATCAGTATTCAAGCTGTTTACCCTGGGGCTGCGCCACAAGAGGTAGAAGAAGGCATCACCATTAAGGTCGAAGAGTCTTTAGAGGGCCTCGAAGGCATTAAACGTTTAATTACTTATTCAAACCGTGGCTTTTCACAAGCTTGGATAGAAATCGAAGAAAAATACGACCCGCAAGAAGTACTCGACGAAATCAAGATGCAGGTTGATTCAATTAATACCTTCCCTGCTGAGATGGAACGCCCTATTGTTCGCCGCGAAAAGTTTGAGCAAGAAGTCATGATACTCGCTTTGTATGGCGATATGAGTAACTACCAGCTCAAAGAGCTTGGTAACGACATAAAAGATGAGCTACAAGCTTTACCACAAATAAACTTGGTCAACTTTTACAGTGGCTTAAACTACGAAATTGGCATTGAAATCAGCCCAGATAAACTACGTGAGTATGGTTTAACTTTCCGTGATATTGCCACAGCCGTGCGTAGCTTCTCTGCCAATATGTCAGCGGGTCAAATTCGCTCTGAAAATGGCTACATTTCAATGCGTGTTGAAAACCAAGCATATCGTGGTAAAGAGTTCGAAAATCTGCCTTTATTACACCTACCTGATGGCGCACAGGTGTTATTAGGTGATGTAGCAACAATTAACGATGGCTTTGAAGAAGGCTTACAATACTCTAAGTACAACGGTAAAAATTCACTGACTTTTGAAGTAAATGCATCAAAAGATCAAGACATCACTAAAGTTGCTGCGGTATTAAAAAAATACCTCGCAGATAAAGCGCCACAGCTTCCTGCTGGTGTAAAACTATCACCGATTGTTGATTTAACTTACTACCTTGAAGGTCGTCTAAACATGATGATCGACAACATGGTGTGGGGTGGTATTTTAGTGATGGTGGTACTTGCCCTATTCTTGCCACTGCGCTTAGCATTTTGGGTCATGATGGGTTTACCAGTGTCATTCCTAGGTGCATTTTTAATGATGCCTCTGGGCTTTATAGACATCACAGTTAACTTAGCTTCTTTATTCGCATTTATACTGGTGCTGGGGATTGTGGTTGATGACGCCATCGTGGTTGGTGAGTCAGCCAGTGCTGAAATTGAAAAACACGGTCACAGTCTCGATAACGTAGTACGCGGCGTAAAACGCGTTGCGATTCCAGCAACCTTTGGGGTGTTAACCACAATTGCCGCATTCTTACCGCAAACATTGGCATCAGGCCCTGGCTCTGCGTTTTCTAAAGCCATTGGTGGTGTAATTATCCTTTGCTTAATTTTCTCATTGATTGAGTCAAAACTAATTTTACCGGCTCACTTAGCGGCTATGAAAAATAAACCTGCGAATCCTAAAAACCCGTTACACCGTTTACGCTTAGGTATGGATAAAGGCCTCAAGAACTTTGTTGATAATTACTACACTCCATTTATTGGTCGCTGTATTCACTATCGCTACACCGTGATTGTTGGTTTTATCTGTGTACTTATTGTCAGTGGCGGTATGTTTGCGGGTGGTTTAGTGAAATTTGTTGCGAACCCTAAAATTCCGCATGATTTCCCTCGTATCTCTGTTGAAATGAACCTATCTTCATCTGAGCAAGCAACTCTTGAAACAGTACAAACTATTGAGAAGCTGATTTTAGATGTCGATAAACAACTTGAAGAGCAATATGGTCAAGCAATGATCCGCGACTTATCGGTTAGTTTACGCGGTCGTACAAGTGCTCGTATCATGGCAATTTTAGTTGAACCCGATTTACGCCCTATTGATACATTCCAATTAAGTGCTATGTGGCGCGAACAAATGCCACCATTACCGGGTGTGAAAACACTTAATATTGAAGATAGTATCATGAACGGAGGTCGTGATGACGGCGATGTGAGCTTCCGCCTTGAAGGCAAAGATATCAACAAGCTAAAAGAGGTTGCGGCTAAGTTAAAAGAGAAATTAAATAGCATGGAAGGTGTGGGTGATGTTAATGACTCACTACAATCAGCAACCGATGAAGTACAACTTGAACTTAAACCGCTTGCTTACAGCTTAGGCTTAACGCTATCGGATGTGGCATCACAAGTCAGCTTTAGTTACTACGGCCTTGAAGCACAACGTATTTTACGTGATGGTGAAGAAATAAAAGTAATGATCCGCTACCCTCGTGAATCTCGTGATGCAGTAAGTGACATTACAGATGCACGTATCATTACACCCACTGGCGTTGAAGTGCCGCTTGCTGAAGTCGCTAAGGTTAATATTGTTGATGGCGTAAACCGCATTCGCCGTGAAAATGCTAAACGTACCGTAAACGTATGGGCTGCGGTAAATACTGACCAAGCAGAGCCGTTTGCCATTGCTAAAGAAATTCGTGACGACTACTTACCTAGCCTATTGAAAAGTTACCCAGGTGTAGAAAGTAATGTAGCTGGCCGTATTCAAGAAGAAATGGACAGTGTGGCAGAGCAAGTACGTGATTTTGCATTATCAATGATGATTATCTTTGCGTTACTTGCTATTCCACTACGCTCATACTCGCAACCATTCATTATTATGTCGGTTATTCCATTTGGCGTAATTGGTGCGATGTTCGGTCACATGATCTTAGGTATGACGATGAGTAGCCTATCGGTATTCGGTATCATCGCTGTTGCCGGGGTTGTGGTGAATGACTCGCTAGTAATGGTCGACTTTGTTAATAAAGCTCGCGCTGAAGGTGTAGCAATTAAAGAGGCTGTCATGCAGGCTGGTGGCCGACGTTTTAGAGCTATTTTATTAACCTCAATCACCACATTCATTGGTGTATTACCAATCATTATGGAAACAAGCTTACAGGCTAAAATAGTTATTCCAATGGCGGTTTCACTAGCTTTTGGTGTGTTATTTGCGACCGTTATTACACTGATATTAATTCCATGTCAGTACGTTGCACTTGAGGACTTTAAACGCCTAATAAGTAAACTGAAAGGTAAAAAAACACCAACTGAATCTGAGTTACAGACAAGTAGTAACTAATAATATTCCACTATCCCAACCTAACGCTTGGCAAAGTAGTTTGCCAAGCGTTTTTTATATCTATTCACTTAATTAACAGGTCTATTTTGAGACAATAAAACCTCGTTGATTACAAGGCAAAAACTTTGTTATTGAGTTGTTCTTGCATTGCTATTGCTCTGGTATTCATGCTGTCGTAAATAAGTAATTTTTAACGATAGATTTAATTCATCAAAATGACTAAGAATTACTGCTTGGTATTATATCTACTCACTAGGTAAAGTGTTCTGTTTTTAATATTAATACGGATTACTATTACTAAAAAATAAGTAAATTTGTTCCTATATTTTGTATTGCTTTGCTAAGCTTAAATTAGCATTTAATAAATGAGTCTCTGGCTCAAACCTAATACGTTATAAGGACATAGCTATGAAATTTTTTCGTCAAACGGCTTTGGTTAGTTGTTTTTTATTAGGCGCACCTGTATTAGCCGAAAACCAATACTTGCAACAACAGCTTGAACCTATTCTCATTGGTGAATCACACACCATTGAAGAACAGCAGATCCACTCCCCTGAAATGACCATTGCCACATACAAGGCAAATGGCTTTGAGCAAGTTTGGGCTGACATTAAATATGCAAAGCAAGTACTCAACTTAATCGCACAGTCAGAACTTGAAGGTCTTTCACCCAACGATTATCACTTTGATACATTACTGGCACTTATAGACGAAGTAGATAAACGTGGCACTGATGCAGCCGAGGCACAGTTTGACGTACTAATGACTGACGCAATTATGACCTATGCGAAACATTTGATCCGCGGTAAAGTTAACCCAAAACAGCTAGCATCTACATGGAACTATGAACAATTTGATGTCAGCCCTGATGCTGCAGCAGCTTCTTTACTCAAACATGTAAAATCTAAGAGTCTTGATAAAGGATTAAACAACCTTAAGCCCGTATTACCCCATTATCAAAGGTTAAAGAAAGCGCTAGTATTTTACCGAGAGCTTGATGCAAAAGGTGAGCTACCTGCAATTTCCTTGCAAAGTAAAGCACTTAAACCAGGTCAAACAGACCCAGCAGTGCCGCTCTTAAAACAAAAACTACATCGCTTAAATTATTATACTGGTAACCTATCTGATGCTTCCGAGTATGATGATGAACTTGTTGATGCTGTCAAAAAATTTCAATACGCTCATCAAGTTGATGACGATGGTATTATTGGCGGTGCAACTTTAAAACTTCTCAATAAAGACTACAGCGAATATGTGAATGATATTTTAGTTAATTTAGAACGCATTCGCTGGGTTGATAATACGCTCACAGAACGTTTTTTGATCGTAAATATAGCTGGTTATAAGCTGTATTTATTTGAAGATAACAAGCTTAAATGGCAAACCAATGTAGTTGTAGGCAGAAACTACACCAAAACCCCAATATTTAAAGGGCAAATGAGTTATATCGTGATGAACCCAACTTGGACTGTTCCACGTAGTATTTCAGGTGGCATTATCAAAAAAATGAAAGAAAATCCTAACTACCTAAATGAAAAAGACTTTGTTGTGGTTGATAGCCGCCGTAACCCAGTTGATAGTGAGAGTATTGATTGGGCAAATGCAAGCCGGAAGAACTTTCCGTACTGGTTTGTACAACAACCATCAGAGAATAACTCGCTAGGCCAAATTAAATTTATGTTTCCCAATAAATACTCAATTTATTTGCACGATACACCAGCAAAAAGCCTATTTCAGCAAGACCAACGTGCATTTAGTCATGGTTGTGTAAGAGTCGATGATCCTTTCACCTTAGCTGAAAAAATCTTAGGAACCTCAGATAATTGGTCTCGCAGTGACATTGATGACACTATTGCCGCAAAAGAAACTAAAAAAGTTAGCTTATCTAAACCATTAGACGTGCTATTAATGTACTGGACTGTCTCAGGGAACGATCAGGAAGGTCTTCATTTTTATAGCGATGTTTATAACCGCGATGCAGAACTATTAAAAAAGTTAACTACGCCATTAGCTAATAATTCAATTTAAGGAAAATTATGAAATTAAGCCGTGTTATTTTTTATCTATTTTTCGTTATCAATGCCCAGCGGACTCTAGCCATTGAGCTAAGTGACACGTTACATAGTTTAATTTTAGATGCAAACCAAGTTCTGACTCTTGATAACACGGCTGATTTTACTCCTACTGCTGTTTCAGATGTTGAAACAGCACGACTAGGACCAACCAGCATTGCCATAAATGCGCCCAACAATGCGGGTTTCTACAACCTAGTACTGAGTAATGGTAAAGTCACTAAACACTTGCTCATTATCGTGAAAAAGCCTTTCAATTCAGACAATAAACAATTGAATAATTACCAAATAGGGCTATACCCTGCCCCTTATAAAAATTACCCACAGTACACTGCGCCAAACGGATTTATCGAAATTTTTGAAAAAGACTTATCACGCCAGCTTACTCCTCATGTACAAATTAAAAATGTAATTTGTAAGCAAGTGAGTGACTTTCCAAAATATTTATATATAAATAACGACGGCTTGATGATGCTAGAAGAGTTACTCACGTTTGTACAAAATGAAGGGATTAAAGTCAGCAAATTTGCCTTTATTAGTGGCTATCGAACCCCCCACTACAACCGCTCTATTGGTAATGGCAAACACAGCCGACACCAATATGGTGATGCCTTTGACTTATATATAGATGAGAATGGCGATGGCCGAATGGACGATTTAAATGGCGATGGTAAACTAACGATTGCTGATGTTGATGTACTTTATAAAGTGTTCGAAAAATTTCAAAAACAGAGCCGCTATAACGGCGGTATCGGTCGCTATAAACCCGCCTCTCACCACGGTGGTTTTGTTCACATAGATAATCGAGGATTTACCGCTAGGTGGTAATACAATCTTCTTATAACCCTTGTTTATATATTATCCGATTGCATTATTGCTGCTTGATTGCTAAGTTATTGTGAGGAAGGGGAAATCACTGTGAAGAGGTGATTTGAGACAGTGGTATTGAAGAAATTTAATCACCCTACTCAATGACACACAACCATCAGTTAGAACAACACTCTATCTCAGCAACGGAGATCCAATAAGCCCCGCTGGTTATTGGCAAGCACTTCAAAATGGGAGTGTATCTGTATTGCATTACAGTAGTTTAGACCACACCAGAATGGTAAGCCTTATCAATCAAGCCATGCGCAATGAGGTTTTACATAGGTTAATGTAACCAACAAATAACAAGGACAGTAATGAACATATTCTGTAAGAAATTAAGGTTGCTTGTAGTTTTTTATTTACTCGCAACTTCAAGCATTGCACACAGCCAAAACATGCAGGCAGAGATGGCTGATTTTATCCAAGGCTTTCATGACTACAAGCAGTTTAATGGTAATGTATTAGTCGCAAAAGATGGAAAAGTACTGTTTGAACAAAGCGTTGGCTATGCCAACTTTGAATGGGATATAAAGCATAGTGATAAAAGTAAATTTAGAGTTGGTTCAATTACCAAACAATTTACCGCCATGTTAATTCTGCAATTGGCACAAGATGGTAAACTTAAACTCGATGATCACCTTGCAAAATACCTACCTGACTACAGACATGATATAGCCACTAAAATTACTCTTCGCCAAATACTTAATCATACCTCTGGCCTTGGTAATTATACTCAAGCAAAATCGTTTCGTGATGAGTACAGCCGAAACCCCTACAGTGTTGATGAATTTATTCGCTTGCTATGTAGTGATGATCTAGTGTTCGAGCCTGGCACTGAATTTCGTTATAGCAATTCTGGCTACTTTATTTTGGGCGCGGTAATCGAAAAGGTAACAGGTCAAAAATATCAAGACGTATTACAGAAGAATATTTTAGATCCACTCGATATGAAGGATACAGGCTATGATTCTCACAATAAAATCATTAAATATCGCGTATCGGGTTACGACAATGGCCTAGCAGGTTATAGCAATACTGATTATTTAGATATGTCTATCCCGTATGCTGCAGGATCAATGTACTCAACAGCACAGGATTTACTAAAATGGGATCAAGCTCTTTACTCGGATAAGTTATTGAACAAAGAGTATAAGAGGCAGATGTATCAAGTTTCTGAGCAAAGAAATTATGCGCTTGGTTGGGAAGTAACAAACCTTGATAAAAGCACCTACGGAAAACCCCTAACACGTATTCAACATGGCGGTGGCATCAATGGTTTTAATGCATTTATAAGTAGGATAATCGAAGACAAATTATTGGTTATCATTTTAAATAACACCGGTGGTGCGCCACTCACTCCCATGACTAATGGCTTACTTGCAATCTACTATGGCAAACCCTACGAAAAAGCGACAGAGCATGCAGATAGTAAACTTTATAACGCATTTAAACATGAAGGTATTGCAGGGTTAAAGAAAACTTATCAGCAAATGGTGAGTGATGACAATACGCCAAGAGAAAGGTCGCTAAACTACTTTGGCTATGAATTAATGCAGATGGGTGAGCTAGACGCCGCAATAACGGTGTTTGAACTCAACAATCAATCTTATCCAGAGTCCGCAAATACGTTTGACAGTTTAGGTGAAGCATATTTAGCTGCCGGTGATAAACAAAAGGCATTAGCAAGTTACAAAAGTGCGTTAAAACTAAACCCTGACAGTGAAAGTGCCAAACAAGCAATTGAGAAATTACAATAAACAAGCTCAGCTACTCTATACCTAAAATAATTAGTTATCGAGTACCCGCTTATCTAAAATCCCTTTTTCAATCAGTTGATTGAGAATCGCCTTGGTTTTTTCTCGGCATATATCACGAACTAAACGAACTGCGGGTGTTATTGACTGACGGCTTGGGCATATTAGCCAAAGCTCTGCACATAAGTGAGGGTAATTTTGCATTACTGGCACTACCCGCCCACTTAGCAAATCATCACTGATATCAATACATGATTTAACCGCAAGGCCTTTACCTGCCACACACCAACGCCTTACCAAGTCACCATCGTTAGATGCTCGGCGGCCTTGCATTTTTACCTTAAAACGTTCGGTTCCATCGGTAAAATCCCAGACATTATTAATGATATCTTGAAGTTGATAAAATAAACCTTGATGCTGGGTTAATTCATCAGGATGTGTTGGCGCGCCATATTCGGCAATGTACTCTGGGGTCGCACATAACAGTCGTGGCACATTACATATTTTAAAACCATATAAGTTTGAATCAGATGGCGAGCCATACCTAAGTGCGAAATCAACGGAGTCTCGGTAAAAGTCGACATTACTATCGCTAATATGCGGGCGCATACTCAACTTTGGATATTCATCGAGTAACTCATCTAACCAAGGAATAATAATATTGCGGCCTAAATCTGACGATAGTGCGACTCTTAGCTCGCCCTCAATTTCATCATGCTCACCTTTTAAAGCAAGTGTCGCTTGCTCAAGCATGAACACAGCTTGCTGACATTGTGGTAAAAAACGTTCTCCTGCCGCAGATAAGCGCAAATGACGAGTTGTACGAACAAACAACTCTGCACCAAGAGCGGCTTCAACACGTTTAATTGCCGCACTGGCGGTAGCTGCTCGCATGTCTAACTTTGCTGCTGCGGTTGTAATACTGCGAAACTCAGCAACCTTGAGGATTAATTTGAGATCTTCAACCAGCATATTAACTAAAATTTTTTGATAATGTTTATTCGATTATGCGCTTTATCGCAAAGTATGCAAGGCGTAAACTGCACCTAATTGTTATACATGCGGGAGCAAATCATGACACACCCTATTATTTCTGACTTACAACGCCGTTACACAAGTAAGCGTTACGACGCTTCAAAGCACATTAGCCAAGCAGACTTAGCTGTAATTTTAGAAGCAATACGCTTATCGCCATCGTCTATTAATTCTCAACCATGGAAGTTTGTAGTCATCGAATCAGATCAAGCTAAGCAACGTTTGCATGATAGTTTTGCAAATAAGTTTCAGTTTAACCAAGCACATGCAAAAACAGCATCACACACCATTTTATTTGCTTATAACCCAAGCTATAAACGTGCTGATTATGAAAAGGTAATCGATGCTGATATTGCCAATGGTCGTACAAAAGCAGAAAACAAAGAGCAAGCATTTGGCGCATTCGCTTTCGTTGATTTAAATACTGATGAGCAAGGAGTTAACGCACATTGGACTAAAGCTCAAACTTACATTGCTTTAGGTAATACCATGCATACTGTCGCTCGTTTAGGTATAGATTCAACCCCGATGGAAGGCGTAGATAAAGACTTACTCGGTGAGCTTTTTGCAGATGAATTAGGCGGCTATGTTTGTGAAGTAGCACTCGCAATTGGTTATCACGAGCCTGAGCAAGATTATAACGCTGCATTACCAAAATCGCGTTTAGATAAAGATGCGGTAATTACAGTCGTGTAACAAGCCTTTCAATCGCGCCGGTAAAACCGGCGTGATAATTATTTTAAGTCAGTTTTCACCACGACATTACTCGCCACACCTTCATACAAATCTGCCGTTATTGTGGCAACAGCACCATTTATTAGTGCTAAATTAGGAGCTACGTGGCCAATGTCGGCATCAACGATAACCGGGAACAAATTGCCTTTAAATGCAAGCTCTATTGCTTGGTATTCATCAAAGTAGCAGTCGTTATTAATTGCAGGGCTGCGACCAAATATCACCGCGTTAACATCAGTAAACACATCATTTAGCTTTAAAGACAATAAACACCTAGCTAATGCCATCGGGCTAAGTTCCGCATTCTCTAAATATAAAACTAAACCTTCTGGCGCATACTGCTTTTTAAATTCATGCAAAGCATAGTAATTTGAGGGTAATAATAACCCTAACGTGTCTAAACAGCCGCCAATAAGCCGTCCAGAAACTTCAATCTGACGTTTATCCTTATAGTTAATACAGCGCCATTGGCTCGGTGCATTTAGATTAAATTTTGCATTTGGATTTGCTTTATAGTCAATTGCCTCTTTTTGATAGAAAGGAGAAGCAACTTGATGTAAACACTGATTTTCTTCCAGCTCCATTGCATTAAATATATCTTGCAAATGCTGATCGGTGTCATCTGGATGAATTTGCATTAAGTTTGCGGCGTGTAAAGTCGCCCAACCACAACGAGTCGTTAATGCACATGCAAAGGTGCTGATATCTGAAAAGCCTACCAACCATTTTGGTTTAGCATTATTAATAGCGTTAAAGTCAAGTAATGATAAAATCTCCATGGTGAGATCGCCTCCCCATGGCGGCATAATCGCTGCAATCGAGTCATCAGTTAAAAACTGCATTAATTCTTCTGCACGTTGCTTTGCAGGGTTATGCTCTTGACGTAAGCATGCCCCTTCAATGATTGTAAACCCTTTCGCTGTTAAACCTTGAAGTACTATATCTAATCGCTTATGAAATGATTCATCAACACCAGAGGAAAAAGCACAAATGGCTATTTTATCACCTTTGGCTATTGGCTTAGGATACTGAATTTTAGCCATTACTACTCCTTTATTCCGTTTAACGAGCCCCCAACGTACCGAATAAATTTACGCCTGTAAACAGGCATAAAAAAACCGCGGTAGTAAACCGCGGTTTTTATCAATGCTTGGTTAAGCTATTAAATATACTCAACTTCAATGATTTCGTACTCTACCTCACCGTTTGGTGTTTTAATGATAACGGCATCGTCTACCTCTTTACCAATTAAACCTCGTGCGATTGGCGAGTTAACAGAGATCAAGTTATTTTTGATATCTGCCTCATCATCACCTACGATTTGGTATTTCACCTCAGCGTCGGTTTCAACATTAACGATAGTCACTGTAGTGCCAAAAATAACCTTGCCAGTTTTTGGCATTTTAGTTACATCGATGATTTGCACATTTGAAAGCTTCGCTTCGATTTCTTGAATACGGCCTTCGCAGAAACCTTGT
This sequence comes from Pseudoalteromonas sp. MEBiC 03607, assembly GCF_004792295.1. Classification (NCBI taxonomy): domain Bacteria; kingdom Pseudomonadati; phylum Pseudomonadota; class Gammaproteobacteria; order Alteromonadales; family Pseudoalteromonadaceae; genus Pseudoalteromonas; species Pseudoalteromonas sp. MEBiC 03607. The sequence goes on along the minus strand of NZ_SRRY01000001.1, from coordinate 2,108,767 downwards.
TGCTCGCGAGCAGCATGGTATTCAGCGTTTTCTTTCAAATCACCATGTTCACGCGCTTCAGCGATATCAGCGATAATTTTTGGGCGTGTAACTGTTTTTAATTCGTTAAGTTCTTCGCGCAGTAATGCTGCACCACGAACTGTCATCGGAATTGATTGCATATTATTCTCACTTAATCCAAGGGTGAATGTATCACCCTTGGCACATTTCCTTAGTTCATTCGCTGGTGTAATTCCTGAACTGACGTCACACTGCTACGGTCGTCTGCTTGGTTAGCAGTACAGTTAGCAAATGCCGCGTTCAGTGTCGTTGTGTAGTTTGTCTTGTGCTGTAAAGCACCACGACGTAACACCTTCGAATCTTCAATCGCTTGGCGACCTTCAGTAGTGTTTACAATATAGCTGTATTCACCATTTTTAATTCTATCAAGAATATGAGGGCGGCCTTCGAATACCTTGTTCACGCGACGAACTGCAATACCTGCTTCTTCAAGGGCTTTAGCAGTACCACCCGTTGCATCTAACTCAAAACCAAGGTCAGTCATGGTTTTAGCTAGCTCAACAATACGTGGCTTGTCACTGTTGCGTACCGATAGTAACGCGCGACCACCGCGTGGTAAAGTGTTGCTTGCACCTAATTGTGCTTTAGCGAATGCTTCGGCGAAAGTTTCACCAACACCCATTACCTCACCCGTTGAGCGCATTTCTGGGCCTCGGATTGGATCAACACCTTGGAACTTAGCAAATGGCAATACCACTTCTTTAACACTGTAGTAAGGAGGAATTACTTCTTTAGTAATACCTTGGCTCGCCAGCGACTGACCAGCCATACAACGTGCCGCTACTTTAGCAAGCGCGATACCTGTCGCTTTAGAAACAAACGGTACTGTACGTGCAGCACGTGGGTTTACTTCGATTAAGTAAACTTTACCGTCTTTCACAGCAAACTGTGTATTCATTAGACCTACTACGCCAAGCTCAAGTGCCATATCAGTCACTTGCTTACGCATCACGTCTTGAACTTCAGCTGTTAATGAGTGCGCTGGTAATGAACATGCTGAGTCACCAGAGTGAACACCTGCTTGCTCAATGTGCTCCATGATACCACCGATGATTACTTGCTCACCGTCACAGATTGCATCAACGTCAACTTCGATTGCGTTATCTAAGAAATGGTCAAGTAGTACTGGCGCTTCATTTGACGCTGATACTGCTTCAGTCATGTAACGACGTAAATCGTCTTCATCATATACCACTTCCATCGCGCGGCCACCTAGTACGTATGAAGGACGTACAACAAGTGGGAAACCGATTTCAGCTGATTTTGCAATCGCTTCTTCCATTGAAGTTACTGTTGCATTCTCTGGCTGAAGAAGGTTTAAACGCTCAACTAATTGTTGGAAACGCTCACGGTCTTCTGCACGGTCGATAGCATCTGGTGAAGTACCAATAACTGGCACGCCGTTCGCTTCAAGTGCACGAGCAAGTTTAAGCGGCGTTTGACCACCGTACTGAACGATAACACCTTTAGGCTTTTCAACACGTACGATTTCTAATACATCTTCTAGCGTGATTGGCTCGAAGAATAAGCGATCAGATGTATCATAGTCAGTTGAAACAGTTTCAGGGTTACAGTTAACCATGATTGTTTCATAGCCGTCTTCACGTAAAGCTAATGCTGCGTGAACACAGCAGTAATCGAATTCAATACCTTGACCGATACGGTTAGGGCCACCACCGATTACCATGATTTTATCTTTGTCAGATGGGTTCGCTTCACACTCTTCATCGTATGTTGAGTACATGTAAGCTGTGTCTGAGCTAAATTCGGCAGCACAGGTATCAACGCGCTTGTATACAGGCACGATATCTAACTGGTGACGCTTTTTACGAATTTCAGCTTCAGAGACACCGGCAATTTCTGCGATACGCGCATCAGCGAAACCTTTACGCTTAAGCTTACGTAAGAACTCAGCATTTAAACCAGCCATACCAACTTCGCTGATTGTTGCTTCGTCTTTTAAGATGTCTTCGATTTGCACTAGGTACCAAGGGTCAATCTTAGTTAGTTCGAAAACTTCTTCTACGCTCATACCGTGACGCATTGCATCTGCTACATACCAAATACGCTCTGCACCTGGCTCACGTAATTCACGGATGATTTTTTCTTTCGCTTTCGGGTCATCAAGAGCAACGATTGGGTTAAAACCCGTTGCACCGACTTCAAGACCACGTAATGCTTTATGAAGTGACTCTTGTTGGTTACGACCAATCGCCATAACTTCACCCACAGACTTCATCTGTGTTGTAAGACGGTCGTTTGAACCGGCGAATTTTTCGAAGTTAAAACGTGGGATCTTAGTCACAACGTAGTCGATTGACGGCTCGAAAGACGCTGGTGTTTTACCGCCAGTGATGTCGTTTTGTAGCTCATCAAGGGTGTAACCTACAGCTAGTTTTGCAGCGATTTTCGCAATTGGGAAACCGGTTGCTTTTGATGCAAGTGCAGATGAACGCGATACACGTGGGTTCATCTCAATGATAACCATACGGCCATCTACTGGATTCACACCAAACTGTACGTTTGAACCACCTGTTTCAACACCGATTTCACGAAGTACCGCCATCGATGCATTACGCATGATTTGGTATTCTTTGTCTGTTAGCGTTTGCGCTGGTGCAACCGTAATTGAGTCACCAGTATGAACACCCATTGGGTCAAAGTTTTCGATAGAACATACGATGATACAGTTGTCGTTTTTGTCACGAACAACTTCCATTTCGTACTCTTTCCAACCGATTAATGATTCATCGATTAGAAGCTCATTTGTTGGTGATAAATCTAAACCACGCTCACAAATTTCATCAAATTCTTCTTGGTTGTATGCAACACCACCACCGGTACCACCCATAGTGAATGATGGACGAATGATACATGGGAAACCGATGCGGCTTAGTACATCGTGTGCTTCTTCCATTGAGTGAGCGATTTCTGCACGCGGACACTCAAGACCAATGTTTTTCATTGCAGCGTCAAAACGCTCACGGTTTTCAGCTTTATCGATTGCATCAGCAGTTGCACCGATTAACTCAACGCCGTGTTTAGCCAATACACCGTGCTTATCTAAATCAAGTGCACAGTTTAATGCAGTTTGACCACCCATAGTAGGAAGTACTGCATCTGGCTTTTCTTTTTCAATGATTTTCTCTACCACTTCCCAGTGAATTGGTTCGATGTACGTCGCATCAGCCATTTCAGGGTCAGTCATGATAGTTGCAGGATTCGAGTTTACAAGAATAACTCGATAGCCTTCTTCTCGTAGTGCTTTACACGCTTGTGCACCAGAGTAGTCAAATTCACAAGCTTGACCGATTACAATCGGGCCTGCGCCTAAGATAAGAATGCTTTTTATGTCGGTACGTTTTGGCATTGTTACTCCGGTTAAATTAGTTTGAACGTGCTTGCATCAAATCGATGAAGTGGTCGAATAATGGTGCCGCGTCGTGTGGACCAGGGCTTGCTTCTGGGTGACCTTGGAAGCTAAATGCTGGTTTATCTGTGCGGTGAATACCTTGTAGCGTGCCATCGAATAGTGAAACGTGCGTTGCACGTAAATTCGCTGGTAATGTTGCTTCATCAGCTGCGAAACCGTGGTTTTGCGCTGTGATCATAACAACATTGCGGTCAAGATCTTTAACTGGGTGGTTACCACCGTGGTGACCGAACTTCATTTTTACTGTTTGTGCACCTGAGGCAAGAGCAAGTAATTGGTGACCTAAACAAATACCAAAAATTGGCGTGTCTGTTTCAAGGAAAGTTTTAATTGCTTCAATCGCGTATGTACACGGCTCAGGATCACCTGGGCCATTTGATAAGAAGATACCGTCTGGGTTAAGTGCTAATACGTCTTCTGCTGATGTTTGTGCAGGCACTACGGTTAATTTACAACCGCGGTCTACTAACATACGTAAGATATTACGTTTAACACCGAAGTCATAAGCAACAACGTGGAACTTCTCGTCTGCTGCTTCTAGCGTTTTAAAGCCTGAACCTAATGTCCAGCTTGATTCACGCCACTCAAATTTTTCCTTGGTTGAGACAACTTTTGCTAAATCCATGCCTTTTAAGCCTGGGAAGGCTTGCGCAGCTTCAAGCGCTTTTTTCTCATCTAACTCGTCGCCCGCGATGATACAACCATTTTGAGCGCCTTTATCACGTAAGATACGTGTTAATTTACGAGTGTCGATGTCTGCAATACCTAAGATATTGCGTTCTTTTAAGTAATCACTTAACGATTGCTCGTTACGGAAATTACTTGCTAGCAGTGGCAAATCACGGATCACTAGGCCTTTAGCCCAGATTTGACCCGCTTCTTCGTCTTCGCTGTTAGTACCCGTATTACCGATATGTGGGTACGTCAAAGTTACGATTTGTTCCGCGTATGAAGGGTCAGTCAAAATTTCTTGATAACCAGTCATAGACGTATTGAATACTACTTCGCCCACTGACATGCCGTCAGCGCCGATTGCAGTACCGCGAAACACTGTGCCGTCTTCTAGGACTAACAGAGCGGATTTAGTCAAGTTAACCTCCTAACAGTAAAAAACGGGAGTAAAGTCATTTGCTCTACTGCCCGTTTATAGCGATTGGAAACACGCATTTATGAATTTTTGGCAAATTGGCGCTATTCTACAGTAATTTAGCTTGTAGATCTAATCTTAATTAATAAAATAGTAAAAATAAGCGCTATTAACTAAAAACTCGCTGAAACTGCCAAAAATCAAACTAAACTACTTCAAGTCAAGCACATCTTGCATATCATAAAGTCCAGCTGGTTTATTTTTCAACCAGCCCGCAGCTCTTACAGCTCCTAATGCAAAGGTCATTCTTGAACTTGCTTTATGAGTTAATTCTAGCCTTTCGCCAGAAGTTGCGAAATATGCGGTGTGTTCACCTACTATATCCCCGCCTCTCATGACCGAATAACCTATTTCATTTTGCGATTTTGCATGTTCGTCATTGCTTCTGTCAAATCGTGCAACTTCATCGTGTTGCCAGCCTTTTGCCTCAGCAATCGCTTCACCAATTGCCAGCGCGGTGCCCGAAGGTGCATCAATTTTGTGACGATGATGAGCTTCAAATATTTCGATGTCCATGTCATCGCCAAACTTCACAGCCGCAGTCTGCACTAAGTTAAGCAGTAAATTCACACCTACGCTATAATTGCGCGCAAAAACAATCGGAATATGCTTTGCTGCTTCATTTAAAGCATCAATGTCGTCTTGATTAAGACCCGTGGTACCAATTACCATCGCGATATTTTTTTCTACGGCTGTTTTTAAATGACTACGCATACCTGCCGGTAAGGTAAAATCAATCAGCACATCAGTATCTTTTACATCTGACTCTTTACTAAATGACACATCAGCTGTTGCGGCACTGTTTAATTGATTAACGGCAATATCTAAAAGTGGCGAGTTGTCACGAACATACGCGCCCGTTAAAGTTGCATCTTCTTTTTTTGTGACAGCTTCTAAAAGTGCCAGCCCCATACGGCCGTTTGCACCAAATACACCTATACGATTCATACTATTACCTTACCTATTCTTATTAGCTGGCTAGATTTTATCGAAAACTCATGTAATAGTCAGGTTAGCTTATAAAAAACACTGAGCTAATTTATGCTGAGTTTATGTTTTATAAAATAACAACAATAATAACAGATAGTCTTTGCATTTAGCCATCTATACATTTAAACTTCTTCCTTTGCGCCGATTTGGTCTTTGGCTTGCGGGCGCTGTTGATGTCTTTTAGACACAACTAAATACAGCTAAAAGAAGTCTTTGGCTGTGTTATTGGTTATCTAACGAGGAATATGATGCAGCCATCATTTAATAGAACAAAAGCAAAATTATCTTTGCTGCCGCTTTTGGTGTTTGTCGGCTTATTTTTAGGCGCTGGCTTATACTTACAATCTCAAGGTGTTGATTACGCTTTTTATCAATTACCTGCTCCAGTGGCAATTTTACCTGCCATCATGCTGGCGTTTATCTTAAATAAAAATACCATCAACCACAGTGTTGAAACCTTTATTAAAGGTGCTGGCCACAGCAATATCATCACGATGTGTTTGATATATCTTCTCGCTGGTGCGTTTTCTGCGGTTGCCGGTGCAACAGGTGGTGTTGATGCCGTTGTTAATGCAGGTTTATCACTTATTCCGCCAGCATTATTACTACCGGGATTATTTTTAATCGCCGCTGTTGTGTCGACTGCAATGGGTACTTCAATGGGTACTATTGGTGCTATTGGTCCGATTGCTTATGCCGTCGCCCAAAAAACAGGTATTGATCCATCACTGATGGCTGGCACGATTGTATCGGGTGCCATGTTTGGTGATAACTTATCAATCATCTCTGACACAACGATTGCTGCAACCCGCACGCAAGGCTGTGAAATGAAAGATAAATTCCGCGAAAATCTAAAAATTGCACTGCCTGCTGCAGCATTAACAATCGGTTTGTTATTTTTCTTAACACCTACTGCGGAAGCTGTAAAAACTCAAGACTTCGATATTTTATTAGTATTGCCTTATGCCTTTATCTTGGTACTCGCGGTAATGGGCTTTAACGTATTTGTGGTGCTATTTAGCGGTATTATCTTTGCTGCACTCATGGGCTTTACTGGCAGCTATGAAGGGGCGAGTTTTGTTAAAGATGTTTATAAAGGCTTTACCGATATGCAGGAAATTTTCTTGCTATCGATGTTTATTGGCGGCCTTTCAGAATTTATCCGTATTAATGGTGGTCTTGATTATATTGCTAATAAAATTCAAGCAATTACTAAAGTTATCGCTAAATGGCACCGTAAAGTTGCGGATCAATTAGGGATTGCAGCCCTCGTTATGACCAGCAACCTATGTATTGCTAATAATACGGTATCAATTATTGTTGCAGGCCCAATTGCTAAAAAATTAGCGGATGATGGCGAAATTACAGGTAAGCGTTCAGCAAGCTTGCTTGATATTTTTGCTTGTGTAACACAAGGCTCACTGCCTTATGGCGCACAAGCGCTATTGTTGGGTGCTACTTTTAAAATTAGCCCATGGGAAGTATCAACATCATCTTATTATTGTTTTATTCTTGCTTTTACTGCAGTAGCGGTAATTTGCTTACGTCGGAATAAAGCATAAGTTAAATAATTTTTGCCAAGATACGCCCAATTTAGGGCGTATCTGCTATAATCCTGCCTTTGTATCCCCTTTACACCATCAATATTGAGATATGAACTTGAAAAAGATCCTTTCTGTTGCTGCGCTATGTGCAGTAAGTACTTCAGGCTATGCCGCTAATTGGAGCTCTACGCAATTACACGTTAATAACGGTGAACACAAAAATCCGTTTTCATTAACTAAGTCAAATACCACGGTTGTTTCATTGCAACATGCTTCTGGTTACGACTATGGCGATAACTTCTTTTTTATTGATTACAGCAATGACGACCGTCAAGATGGCTATCAAGACAAAGACTTTTATGGCGAGTGGTATTCAACATTTAGCTTATCAAAAATCTCTGGCAATGACTTTTCATACGGCGCAATTGCCGATGTAGGCTTAACAGCAGGTTTTAATGCAGCGGGTGACGCAAAAGTACTGAAATATTTACCCGGTGTAAAATTGAGCTGGCAAGCTCCGGGCTTTAGCTTTTTATCTACCCTATTCACCGCTTACATTGATGACAGTGAAGGCGTAGCACGTGGTGGCGCACCAACTGAATCAAACAGCTGGATGATTGATGTTGCATGGGGTTACCCATTTACTATTGGCTCACAAAAGTTCAATGTAACAGGTCATGTTGAATACATCGCTGAACGTGAAAATGAATTTGGTGAAGATGTAAAAGCGTGGATTCTAGCACAGCCAATCATTACTTGGGATTTAGGTCATGCAATGAGCATGAAAGAAAATACGCTACTGCTAGGTCTTGAGTGGCAATACTGGCACAACAAGCTAGGTACAGACACTACTGAGTCAGTACCACAACTTCACGTTGAGTGGACGTTTTAACGAGTTGCTAGTTGCTAGTTGCTAGTTGCTAGTTGCTAGTTATCAAATTAAAGCCTGCAGTTATCTAAACTACAGGCTTTTTAAATTTTAGAGTAAAATTTGACATACATTCGATCGTGGTTCTACAGTTAGATTTTAGGAGAACCTCATGAATAAATCATTTATCATTAGTAGCTTACTAGCTTTAACTACTTCTTTCCTAGCCAATACAACTGAGCTTAAACCTGCAATAAAATGCGGTTTACCAAAACCTTACTCAATGCCAAAACTTGATCAAGTTACTTACGACGGAAAAGCCTGTTTTTGCCAAGAAAATGATTGTAATTGGAAAGATATAGATATTACTCTTTTAATTGAGGGTATAGCTATGGTTAGTCTGGCGCAAAAATGTGGTATTCCTGAGCAGCTATCCACTCCTTCAATCGAGCAGACAACTTACCCAGGAAAAGTGTGTATTTATGAGAATAAAAAATATTATTGGCAAAATGTTGATATTCAACCTTTGCTCTATTGATCATAATTTACACTGCGGGGTTTTCCCTTTCGCTCTGGCCGCTTGTTGAGCTTTTAATGCATCTGACATGTGCTTTTGAAGCTCTTTAATTCGGTTACCCGGAGCTGGGTGAGTCGACATAAACTCGGGTGTACCACTACTACCTGCTGCACTCATATTTTGCCAAAGAGATACTGATTGCTCTGGGTTAAATCCTGCTTTTGCCATTAAATCTAGACCTACAATATCTGCCTCTGATTCATGTGAGCGACTAAATGGTAATACCACCCCATATTGTGCGCCTAAACCCAAAGCCTGCATGATTTCGCCTCGATATTGCACATTCCCCATATCAAGTGCTGCACCACCAACTTGTAAGCCAGTTTGTAAAAGTGCATTCTGTGAAACACGTTCATTTGAATGCTCAGCTATCACGTGTGCAACTTCATGACCTAAAACAGTAGCAAGTTGGTCTTGGTTTACCGCTACTTTTAATAAACCAGTATGAACCCCGATATAACCACCCGGTAAGGCGAATGCATTTGCAGAATCGTCTTCAAATACTACAACTTCCCAAGACTGTTTTGCATACTCATTTGGCAGTACAGAAATTACATCATCGGCAATACACTTAACATAGCTATTAACTCGTGGGTCTTTATTAACAGGCTGCGTTTTTTTCATTTCTGCAAAACTGGCTTGTCCCATTTGATTCATTTGTTGATCAGAGTAAAGCGCAATTTGCGTGCGTCCTGTTGGTGAGGTTTTACAACCAGCTAAAACAGCGGTAGCTAACACTGCCATCAATAACTTTTTCATACGAATCCTTGAAATACTTGGTGCAATAATCGCTAATATAGCAAAGCATTGCTTAATTTTATATGAAAATGAACGACCTCATTATCAGTTGTTATTTTTTCGTTAATTCTTTTACTTAGCAGGCAAACTAAGTTCACCACAGGGGTTCACACTGCTACAATAGTGACCTAACTTTCGATTAATGAGTAACCAATGCCTTCCCCAGAGATTTTAAATAAACGCATTTTATTACCGTTACTGGCAAGTATTGTTGCAATTACCCCTCTTGCCATAGATTTATACCTACCTGCAATGCTGGTAATTGCAAACGACTTGCAAACGACGATGCCAAATGTGCAAATTTCACTAAGCATTTATCTTGCAGGTTACGCCCTTGGCATGTTGTTTTTTGGTCCAATTGCCGATGAGCTTGGCAGACGACTACTTGCTAAAGTAGGCTTAAGTTTATTTGGTATTAGCTCATTGGCTCTGGCATTTTGCCAAAATATTGAATTGTTTTGGTCTTTACGAGCCATTCAAGCTTTTACCGGTGCTGCTGCGACGGTTGTAGTGCCCGGGATCATTCGCCATATTTACCGCGAAAATACCGCTAAAGGTATGTCGTATGTGTCTATGATTATGATGGTGGCTCCACTGATAGCCCCTACCCTTGGCTCACTCATTATGGGCATCTCAACCTGGCAGGTTATTTTTATCGTTCTAGCAGGCTATAGCTTTACAATTTTAGCCTTAGTCCAAATACATTTGATCGATATTCCTATATTTAAAAGTAAACAGCGCGGTTTAGCATTGTTTTTCAATAGTTATAAAACCGTATTTTCACGTCGCAGCGCCCTTGCTGATATTGCCAGCTCGATGTTTGCCTCGTTTGCATTCTTCTGTTTTTTAACATCGGTACCTTATGTATATCTCGATTTTTTTAAAGTAGATGAGCAATTGTTCGGTGTGTTATTCGCTTTTAATGTATTAGCGCTGATGTTTGGTAACTTTATGAATACGCGCTTGGTGCCACGTTTGGGCTCTCGTAAACTTTTGTTTATTGGCCTTGCTATTGGTTTTGTTTCTGGCGCTGCCTTACTGTTGTTCAGTGTGATGCATTTATCGCTGTATTTTATCGTAGCCGCTATCGCCCCGCTGATGATGAGTTTAGGTATTGTAGCGAGTAATGCAGACTCATTGATTCTCATGCAATTTGAAGAAAAGTCAGGTACTGCAACAGCTGTTATTGGTACACTGAGATTCGGTAGTGGTGCTTTAGTTGGACCTATCCTTGCTTTTGTTCATCCACAAAGTGCTATTCCATTTTCTGCGATGATGTTCAGCGCACTGATACTGATATTACTTGTACAGCTTTGGCATCGAAAACGATACCAATCGAGTTAAATACTTAAACATAATTGGTAAAAAAAATGCCTGTTATTAACAGGCATTTTTTCTATCTCTTTAAAGCTTATTCAGCTTCTTTAGATACCATAACCATTGCAGGGCGTAATAAACGGCCATTTAATGTGTAACCTTTCTGCATTACTGCAAGAACAGTATTAGGCGCTACATCATTGCTTGGCTGAATTGACATTGCTTGATGGAATTCAGGGTTAAATTGTTCACCCTGTGGGTTAACAATTTCAACACCGAATTTTGATACCGCATCATTAAAACTCTTAACGGTCATTTCGATACCTTCAAGCACAGGTTTAAGCTGTTCATTTTCTTTATCAGAAAACTCAATTGCACGCTCTAGGTTATCGATAACAGGTAGTAATTCGTTAGCAAATTTTTCAAGTGCAAACTTATGTGCTTTTTCTACATCTTGAGCGGCACGACGACGCATGTTCTCAACATCTGCTGCAGCACGAACAACACTGTCTTTTTGATCGTTTATAGTTTGCTTAGCAGCTTCTAACTCGCTGTGCAGTAGCGCGATTTCTGCTTCAGGGCTCATTTCTTCGCCTTCAACTTGCTCTGCTGCTTCAACGGCTGCATCAACATCCGCTTGCATTTGTTCAAATTCTTCGTTTAGTTCAACTTCTTGCTCTGGTGATTTTGTCTGCTCAGACATAGCTTACATGCTCCAATTCTTTACAACTGCGGTAATTATGGGGATTGAATAAAAAGATTCAAGAGGCTGATGAGCCGATTAACTCAAATTCTTGGATGATTGCTTCTATTTGTGCTGATTTTGGACAAATAACACAAAATCGACTCTGATATTCTTGGTTATTAAAGTATGGAACGCTGATAACCATTAGCTCATCACAATCAGTAAATGGTAGTTGTTCTGTATTAAGAACCGATAAACCATTTTTAAATGCCAACTTATCTTCAACGAAATTTAAAAATGATACTCCAATATTAAGACTGGTTTGGCAATCAACTTGGCGATAAAGATAATTTTCGCCCACCACAATGCTATTATCAGAGCCCAGTTTTTGACTTAACTGTCTTGTCCATTGTGTGAGTGAATCATGACAATTATGCGGTGCAGTATTGGCCATCGCCTGCATGCGATACAATCCTTCCATCAGGGTTTGTTGACTGAACACCGTGTTTAGCCAAGTCGCAAATTGATAACGCACAGCATCACTTGAATCTTCAGGTTTAGTGATACAAATATTGTGGCTTTGCCCTGCTCTATCAAGCAACAAAATAAGCCAGTTGCTAGCATCAAAATCAAGTACTTCAACACGGAAAACCAGTTGTGAACTTACCTGTGGCAAGCCAACACAACAACAGACCTTGTAACGCTGACTCAAGCCATGAGCTAATTCAACAAGCTGGGCTTGCTGTGGTTGCCAATAAGTTGCAATTTGCGGTAACTCAAAAAACTCTGACAGCCAATATTCAAACCCTTCATTGGTGGGTACACGGCCAGCAGATGTATGAGGTGAATATAATAAGCCCTCTTTTTCGAGACGTGCCATCGCATTACGCACCGTAGCTGAGCACACAGCCATGCCTTTTTGTTTAGCAATTCGTGATGAAGCAACAGGCAACCCTTCACCATTACAATAAAGGCTCATTACTGCTGAAAATATTTGTTGGTCACGCGGATTTAATTTCATAATTAATACATCTTGCTCCTTGGCCTTAGATATTTGGGCGCTGCAAGTTTATTTCAAGTTATTTTCAAAGCATTAATTTTTAATGTAATCTATTGCTATGAAAGTTTAAGTGCAATTAACATGGATTCACCGTTCAAGACCATAGGTTTGATTGGCAAACCTAATCACAGCGCCGCAGCCACGACCCTGCAACGCCTTCATACTTTTTTACTTGCCTTAGGCTTTGAAGTGCTCGTCGAGCAACGAACTGGACGCCAACTTGACAACGTACCAGCAGAAAACTTAGTTAAGTTAGTTGATTTAGGTGAGCGGGCAGATTTAGCCATTGTTGTTGGCGGCGATGGAAACATGCTTGGTGCTGCTCGCGTTCTTGCGCGCTTTGATGTTGCAGTTATTGGTGTAAACAGAGGTAACTTAGGCTTTTTAACTGATTTAAACCCAGAAGGTTTTGAAGCAAGTCTTGAACACGTCCTGAGCGGACAATTTATCGAAGAAAAACGCTTTTTATTAGAAGTTGAAGTCTATCGTCATGCCGAACTTAAGAGTGCGAATTTGGCGGTTAATGAAGCTGTTCTCCATGCCGATAAAGTTGCCCATATGATTGAGTTTGAAGCCTTTATTAACAACGATTTTGTGTTCTCACAGCGCTCAGACGGCTTAATTGTCTCAACACCAACAGGCTCAACTGCTTATTCATTATCGGGTGGCGGGCCTATTCTAACACCTGAGCTGAACGCAATTTCATTAGTACCAATGTTCCCACATACTTTATCAAGTCGTCCCCTAGTGGTTGATGCCGATAACGAAGTGCGCTTAAAGCTCAGCCTCGAAAATACCGACAGTCTGCAAGTAAGCTGCGACAGTCATGTGGTTTTGGCGGTATTGCCCGGAGATGAAGTGGTTATCAAAAAAGCCGATAAACACTTGCGCTTAATTCACCCTAAAGACTATTCCTACTATGATGTTTTGAGAAAAAAACTTAATTGGGGAAGTCGGCTATTTTAAATAGCAATTTTTATCTTAAATAATTGCCAAGGCAGATTGATTAGCGCAAAATAATCATACTTAATGCTGTAATTTTTTAAGGATACTTCACCGAAATGAGCTATATCGTTTTTCTTGCTCTGTTATTACTTATCACCTTGCTAGGGTGTTACTGGATGGTTGAAAGCAACCGTCGTAAAGCGATTGAGGCTGAAAAGAAACGTTTTAACCAACGTGTAAAAGAAATTAATAATGACTTTAAAAGCAAGTTGATTGACTTTAGCGAAGGCAAACTTATTCGTCCGAAAAATGTTTCGCGTTTAAGTCAAATTACGAGTAACTTTTTTGTTGTTCAAGCTCATAATGAAGAAAACCTTGCTCACCTTGAATACATCAGTGATTTATTGATAAATACCATCATCATGGAAGCGAGCAAAGCGCAGACACCAGAAGAATTAGATCAATTAGCTGACCGCCTTCAATATTTCATGGCTGAACTTCCTTACAATGGCATTGAGTACAACAAGTCATTTTATCAGGAATCTTTGCCGTCGCTAATTGAAGTCATCAAGTATCAGCCGCCGACAATGCCCTCAGATGAACAAGCAAAAGAGCTGAACTCATCGAATCCAAAAGACATAAACCAAGAAAATCAGAACGCAGAATTAAGCAAAGTTTAAAATTTAATTTGCAAAACCCAAAAACACTGTATAAATTAACAGTCAATTAGCTGGATGGATAAACAGTATGTTAATTGGGTTAGAAATTAAAAATTTTGCCATCGTCAGTAACTTGAGTACTGAGTGGCACAATGGCATGACCGCCATTACAGGTGAAACCGGCGCAGGTAAATCAATTGCCATCGACGCGCTATCATTGTGCCTTGGTGAACGAGCTGATGCAGCTGCGGTTCGCCCAGGCTCTGAACGCGCAGAGATCTGCGCTGAGTTTGATATTAGCCAACTTCCGCTCGCCCAACAGTTTTTAGAACAGCATTTACTTTCAAATAACGACGGCGAGTGTTTGCTGCGTCGAGTTATTTGTAAAAATGGCCGCAGCAAAAGCTATATTAATGGCAGCTCAGTAACCGCTGCGCAATTAAAAGAGTTAGGTCAGTATTTAATTTCAATTCATGGTCAACATGCCCATCAGCACTTGTTAAAGTCTGAGCATCAATTACATTTACTTGATGCTTATGCAGGCCACAACCAGCTATTAACTGATGTTAAAGAGCGCTACAAAGCTTACCAAGCATTACTTAAAGAGTTTAATCATTTAGAGCAGCAGCAACAGCAACAAGCAGCTCAAAAGCAGTTATTAGAGTATCAGGTGGCTGAACTTGATGAATTTGCTTTACAGCCGGGTGAATTTGAGGAGATTGAAGCTGAGCATCACAAACTAAGTCATAGCCAAACTATCTTAGAGTCATGCCAGCGTGAGCTACAACACTTATACGAAAGTGACGAGCTAAGTGCTTGTTCAATGTTGCAACACAGTGCGCAGCAATTTGCTGAGCTTGCTAGTTATGATGAAAGTTTATCGAGCATTGCAGCGCTACTTAGCGAGGCTGCTGTACAAGTTGAAGAAGCAAGCCGTGAAATTCGTAGTTATGTTGATGTAACTGACTTAGACCCCGCTCGCTTAGATGAAGTTGAAACACGGTTAACAGGTATTATGGACCTTGCCCGCAAGCACCATATAAAACCAGAAGAGTTAGTTGAGTTTCATCAATCTATCAGTGAAGAGTTAGCATCAATCAGCTATAACAGTGACCGTTTAGGTGCGCTTGAAAGTGAAATTGATGATGCGCTTGAGCAATACAAACAGGCAGCACAATTATTAAGTGAAAGCCGTCATAGTTACGCACAAACACTTAACCAATTAATTAGCGATAGCATGGCGAACTTATCGATGGAAAATGGCAAGTTTGCGATTGATATTCAGCAAGCCACCGATAAAGCACCAAGCTCAATGGGCTTTGATATGGTTTCGTTTTTAGTATCAACTAACCCAGGTCAACCAATGCAAGCACTTTCTAAGGTGGCCTCGGGTGGTGAACTATCACGTATTAGTTTAGCGATTCAGGTTATTATTGCTCAACGTGTTACAACGCCAACACTAATTTTCGATGAAGTCGATGTGGGTATTTCTGGCCCAACCGCTTCAGCCGTTGGAAAACTTTTACGCCAACTCGGTAAATCGACACAAGTTATTTGTGTAACTCACTTGCCGCAAGTAGCAAGCTCTGGGCATCAACAATTTTTTGTTGCAAAAGAAATTGCAGACGGCGAAACCTATACGCAAATGAATAAGCTTACAAAAGAAGGCCGTATTGATGAAATAGCCCGACTACTCGCTGGCGATAACATCAGTAAAATGGCAAGAGCCAATGCAAAAGAGCTCATAAACGCGCATGCCTAATTTGAATGCTTGGGTGTTTAGCTGCTAAAGATTTATTAGTTTAGAGTTTATGAATGAATATTAAAAATATGTTTATCACTGTGGTGCTTGGATTGGTTGCCTTAAGCTCTAACCATTCACAAGGTGCAACAGCTGCTCCGCCTTCTCAAAGCGCTCAGTTATTCGTTACGTTAATTGAATGTATATTATTTATACTCCCCACTACCGCATTTTTACTGATTGTTTGGAGTCGTTGGAAACATTTACGCTTTAAGCAGTTATTACAAACTGCATTAAATTCGTCATTGCTTTTGATGCTAATGAGCTTGGTAACGGTCAGTCTTTTAGCACAAAGTATTTCACCATGGATAATTGTGCTTGCAAGCTGCCATGTATTATTGGTGGGAGTTAATTATTTATTAGTTAAACAGCACACCAATAGAGTGAAAAACACCTTAACTGGTTGCTGGTGAATAATTTTATATTAAAAATCGCGAAGCACTTAAAGCTTCGCGATTTTTGCATAACCAGCAAATAGTTAGTCTATTTCACTGGCATAGTTAAACAGATTCATTAGTAGTCGGTCTGCCATACTGGTAACCGTAGGGCCTTGAGTGATGTTTTCTGCTTTATGTTGAAGTGTAAGCATACCGCTATCAGCCAAGATGATATCGCCTGTTGCAGGGTCTTTTACAATAGTTGGTAAGCCTTGTTGATTTACAGCTAAAATTTGTGCTCCAGCTGGCATCTGAGAAAAATAACCTCTTGCACTTCCAGCCTGATAAAACTCAGTTACCTCTCCAAATGGTCCTTCAAAAATTCTTTGTTGTTCTTGAGAACCTACACCATCAGGGTTTGGTTTACTTGGCCCATCCACATAACCATTGGCTGTTACCCTATAGCCCCATTTTGGATAAATCTTCTCTTCAGGGTAATCAGCATCACCTGCGATAATTGCGACATTACCCTTTTTTAGTGACCAATTATATGCTTCATTAAGTTCTGCATCAGTGAAATTACTCAATCTGAAGCTACCTATAAAAAAGATATCTGTATTGTAATTATCTAGTGCTTGTTCGGTAATTGAATTTGACGCTGCAAAGTCATGATTTATTGAAATTGGTTTATTAATTACACCATTTTCACCAAAATTTGCTGCGCTTGTTAGTTTTTCTAAAGACCACTCCATTAACCAACCATTAAGCGTATAACCAGCCCACGTAGCTTGTCTGGCTTGATCGATACTCGTGATAACGATTGACTCTGATTCTACGCTACAAATTGGCTCAGCATAACAAGCAACTGGTTTTAGTGTATTAACTGCTAAATCATTTATGCGCATTGGATAGGAGGCTACTTCACATGTTTTACCCGTGTCTATAGATGCCTTATATAACTTAGTTACGTTGTAATTACCTTGATCGTTAATCACTTCACGAGAAATAAGCAGCTCACCATTTTGATCAAGCGCAGCGCCTGTTACAGTAGTTAAACCATGTTCTGACTTTTTCGATAGTTCAAGTGTAGAGAGATCTAATGAGAAAATACTGGTTGCAGAAACTAAGTACACTTCCCCATTTTTAACAACCATATCACCGCGTAATATATCTGAGCTATTACCATAGCCAGTCATATTACCTACAAACTGGGTCTCGCCAGAATCAGGATAAATAATATAGAACTTACTCCCTTTAGAGCCATAAATAACATCACGGTCTGGATCATACGCTAAACGTGTCATTGGACTTGTTCGGGCAACTTCTGTGTGCGTATTTGTCTGCATATCAACGTAGGCTAATTTAGTGTATTTATACTTTTCGCCTTTAATCGGTAAGTCTTTCAATTCATCATCAGATAAATTCAATGAACTTGGGTCTAACTTATAAGTTAAAGCCCGTGGTGCTGACACATAATATAGACGATTACGAGTACTATCGAATGCCATTGCCGCTGAAGAAAACTTCGCTTTTGAGTGAATTGCTGCCGTTTTTGCTTGCTCATCAAGCGAAAACACAACACCTAAATGACCTCGGCCAGAGTTAATACCATACAGCTCACCAGTACACATGTTTGCATAGGCACCTGACGAGAGAGCGCTGCAAAGTGTCATTATCGAAAAAATAGACTTTTTCATTTTATATTCACCTGAAAAATAAAACCAAACCTTATTTACTACTAATTGAAAATAAGAAAGGTAATAAATGTTAATTTTTTATTTAAATACTACAAAGTAGAATATTTACTTTTAAATCATTACAACACAATAGGAAAACCCTTATTTTTAGAGAGAACAATAAAAACAGATGATTAAAAACTAAAAAAGAAAAACATTAATATTAAGTAAAAATACAAAATAGAGAAGGAGAGAAAAAATAAATTGAGGAGCTACAATATTAAACGTTTAAATAATTAATAAAATTAAGTTTTCATATAATTAACCATCGTAAAGTAGTTTACTTCACGATGGTTAAAATGTAGCGAATTAATCTATATCACTAGCGTAGTTAATTAAGTTTAAGAATAAGCGGTCTGCCATGCTAGACACACCTGTACCTGAGGTGTAATTTTCAACTTTGTCTTGAGAGTTAACAATACCGCTATCAGACAATAAAATATCACCAGTAGCTGAGTCTTTTACTATCGTTGGCAAGCCATCTTGATTAACTGCTAATACTTGCGTACCTGCAGGCATTTCAGAAAAATATCCTTTAGCACCACCCGCTTGATAGAAACTCGTTACACCACCAAATGGACCAGCGAAAATAGCTTGTTGAGCTTGAGTATTAACACCATCAGGGTTTTGAGTATTTGGCCCATCTACATAACCATTACGAGTAACTGTATAACCCCATTTGGCATAGACTTTTTCATTCGGCATATCAGAATCAGCCGCAATAATAGTTACATTGCCAGATTTTTTTGACCAATTGTAAAGCTCTGCAAGTTCAGCATCTGTAAAATCGGTATCATGAAAACTTCCCATAAAAAAGATATCTGTATTGTAATCATCAATAGCAGCTTCTGTAATTGAGTTTGCAGCAGCAAAATCATGATTTATTGAAACTGTTTTATTAACAATACCGTCTTCACCAAAGTTTGCTGAACTAGTCAGTTTTGCTATTGGTTTATCAAATAAATAGGCATTTAAAGTATAGTTTTGCCAAGTTGCCTTTCTATTTTTATCAATACTGGTAATAACTAGTGGCTGAGCAGCAATACTACAAGTTGGCTGGCTATAACACGCGACTGGCTTAAGTGTGTTTAACGCTAAATCATTAATTCGCATTGGGTATGTACCCATTGCGCAGGTTTTGCCCGTTTCAATCGACGCTTTATACAACTTCGTAATGTTATAATTACCTTGATCGTTAATAACTTCTCGTGAAATTAATAACTCTCCATTTTGGTCTAGCGCAGCACCTGTTACTGTTGTTAAACCATGTTCAGACTTTTTCGATAATTCAAGTGTAGAAAGATCCAATGAAAAGATACTGGTTGCAGAAACCAAATACACTTCACCGTTTTTTACAACCATATCGCCGCGAAGAATATCTGAGCTATTGCCATAGCCAGTCATGTTACCTAGGAACTGCGTCTCACCTGACTCAGGAGAAATAACATAAAGTTTACTGCCTTTTGAGCCATAAATAACATCGCGATTTGGATCATACGCTAAACGAGTCATCGGATTAGATCGATTAAGAACGGTGTGTTCTTTTGTATCCATATCTACATAAGCAATACGAGTATATTTATACTTTTCACTTTGTATCGGCAGGTCAGCAAGTTCATGGCTCGCTAAATTAAATTCACTTACATCTAACTTATATGAAAGCGGTCGTGGAGCTGCTACGTAATAAAGTCGGTTTCTTGTGCTATCAAATGCTATCGCTGCAGATGAAAACGCAGCTTTTGAATGAACAGCTGCGCTTTGCGCTTGTTCATCTATTGAAAAAACGAAACCTAAATGACCTCGACCAGAGTTAATACCATATAACTCGCCCGTGCAGTTATTTGCCGAGGCATGTGATGCAAGTACCCCACATGCTACCAATATAGATAAAATAGATTTTTTCATTGTATTTTCGCCTGAAGAATTAATCAAAACTTTATTACTAGCAAAAATGATAAATAAATTATTTATTATTATGCCAATCGTGTATAAATTATACTCAGCTTGATTTTAGGCTTCAGATATCTGAAAACAATCAGAAATTTTTGATAATGAGACAAAAAGGTGAAAAATAATAACATGTAAGGTTTAAACAGATTAATAGCAATCCTTTTTCACTAAACAATATGAAATAACGAAAAACGTTAACTAATAACTCCATAATTTCTACACATTTTCTCGTTAGTATGCGTACACATTAAGCCCATTCTAACCTCTAATGAAATACTCTTTACTTATCGCTATTTATTTTTTGTCATGCGCAAGTGTAGCAACCACACTGCCAAGTTCTCTATTAAATCAAGTCACTGACCTTGAAAACCAAGGAAAAATCAGTGAAGCCCTCACAATTCTTGAGCAATACAAAGATCATAATAGCACTTCATCAACCTATGATGTTGCCATGGCTCAAGCGCCACTTTTACGTAAAAAAGGTCATTACAACGAGGCGATTGAACTGTTACTGCCATTACAAAAAATTGCTAATTTGAGTAAAGAGGATCAATACCAGATCCAAAAAGAGTTGGGGATCAACTACCGCCGCCAAGTAAAAACAATTGAAGCAAAGAAGCACTACATGGCAGCCTTAGCGCTTGCAAACGAACTTGAAGACAAAAATCTACAAGCACAAAGCCATAGCAATTTAGGTTCGCTATACGACACACTTAATGATCTTGAACAATCAATGCACCATCAAGTAAAAGCACAGGGCTTGTTAGAAAACAGCGATAATTATGAACTGGTTGCCACTAACTTTTATAACTTAGCAAACCTTGCTCAAAGACTTGATGACCTTTCTCAATCTGAGTACTTCTATAAAAAAGCGCTTGAGTTTGATATTAAAACCAAAAACCAAATGAATATTGCAGACACCAGCTTACAACTTGCCAAGTTAGTGTATAAACGAGGTGACTTAGAGCAGGCGCTCCCCTTATTAAATAACGCCTATACCCGTTTAGCCGACGTCAACGCCTATGAGAATATGGCTACCGCGAAACATACGCTAATGCAATTGTATTTAAAAATAGACAACCAACATATGGCGCTCAGTAGTGCTGAATCAGGGTTAAATGCTGCGCTTAAGTCTGGCTCGACATTAAGCAAAATTTACTCTTACTTTAATTTAATCGAACTACATCTAGCACTAAAAAACCCTATATTGATTAACCTTTATTTAAGTAACACAAAAGAACTACTCGCTGATATTGATAACCGCTTATTGAATCAAAAACAGCACGGTTATACCGCGATTTATGCTGAACTTATCGGTGATTACAAACTAGCAGCTGAGCAGCTAAAACTTAAAAACACACTTGCCGAGTCGTTGTTTGAAGAGCATTTAAATCAAGCTGTTGAAAAGAACAAAAAACAATTAACCGCAATCGAGCAACAGCAGCGCATTGATGATGAGATACAAAAAAACAAACTCGCTACAGCTCAAATGAATAATCAGCGATTAGAAAAACAGATATGGCTGTTATCAGCCGGCATTGTTTTATTGTTCAGTACGCTTGCCTTAGTGCTGTATTACTTTAAGCATCGAAAAGCTCTATTTAAAGCAAAGCTATATCAATATAGCTTGATTGAAAAAGACAAAATGCTTGCAGATATATCCCATGAATTACGCACACCACTGAGTGTATTAAAACTGCATATCGAAGCGCTGGAACTCGATATTCAAGAAAACCGTGACCTAGCCTACAGCAAAATTAATGGCAAGATAGCACAGCTAAATAACTTGATATCCGATGTATATCAGTTATCTCAAGCTGAAAACAAAACTCTTACATTAAATCTTCAACAATATAATGCAGCACATATTTTTACTGAATATGAGCAAGACATGCGCCGCTATGTTTGCAGCCATCAACTCACATTTTTAGCTGACATTGTTATTGCTGAAGGAGTTGAAATCACGGTAGATAAGCAAAAGCTTGACCAAATTCTCAACAATATTTTTACTAATGCCTGCCTATACACAGACAGCCCTGGCCATGTTCGCCTTAAAGTAAGAGCAAACAACCAAGAGTTGTTTATTCAAGTTGATGATACCTCTCCTGGGGTAGGAAAAGCGCATATAGGCAAACTATTCGACCGTTTATATCGTGTTGAAGAGTCTCGTAGCCGTGCATTAGGAGGTTCTGGTTTAGGGCTTTCGATCTGCCAAAGTTTTGTAGAGCTAATGTCTGGTAATATTAGCGCATTACCGGGTAAGTCAGGTGGTTTATGTATCAGGATTTTACTGCCTATAAGTAATAAATAAGCGCTTTCTTCTCCATTTTTTCACCACATTTTATTGCTTAAATAGCACTATAAACTACTGTGGAATGGAACCATGTCAGAGTCATTAAAGCATGCTCAATGGGCTAAGTCAGTTGAGCGTAAACATCGTCAAAACAAAGTTAAAAAAACCAAAAAGTCTCATCTTCCTTTCAGTGCTGCTATCGCTAGCTTGCTATTAAGTGCTGGGCTTTATTATGTAAGCTATGAAAAGCCAGTAGCGTCCCCTCCACTGTCTGAATCTGCAAAACAGCGTATATCACAGTTTTTTGCAAAACAGTTTTTATTAGGTCATTGGCGTTTAAACAAGATTAAATATTCAACTAATGCAATTCAAGTGTATGTACAAACGCCAACTCCAATTGCTCTCGAAGGTGAGGCGCTAAGCCAATATTTACATTACGCATTATGTCCACTTCCCAGTAAACAAATTTGGCAGGATATTCAATCCAGAGAGTTATCAGTGTACGTATTTAGCCATTCTGTTAGAAAAAGTGAACGTACCGTTTGCAATAAGGTGTGAAAGCGATGAACGCCAAATCAATTGATTTGACGTTCATCATAACGATAGCCTGCGCCGTAAACAGAAGCGACTATCTTAGGAGAGAACTTTAAATTCTTAAGTTTTTTGCGGATGTTTTTGATATGGCTATCAATAACACGATCGGTAATGTCAAAGTTATTTGGTTGAATATGATCAAGTATCTGCTGCCTTGAGAAAACACGTTTTGGTGCTTTATATAAAAGCTTAAACACGTCAAATTCGACCTTAGTTAAACCGAGTGATACACCTTGAATTTCAACTTCTAAGGCATCTTCGTTTAGACAAATAGTAGCAGGCATCTCAGTTGGCTGCTGGGATATTGGTGTACATCGTCT
This sequence comes from Pseudoalteromonas sp. MEBiC 03607, assembly GCF_004792295.1. Classification (NCBI taxonomy): domain Bacteria; kingdom Pseudomonadati; phylum Pseudomonadota; class Gammaproteobacteria; order Alteromonadales; family Pseudoalteromonadaceae; genus Pseudoalteromonas; species Pseudoalteromonas sp. MEBiC 03607. The sequence continues at coordinate 2,085,613 of NZ_SRRY01000001.1, read as the reverse complement.
TAAAATAGCCTTAACACGCATGACAAGCTCTGCGCCACTAAAAGGTTTACACACATAATCATCAGCACCATGCTCTAACCCTTTTAACCTATCAGCCTCTTCAACTTTAGCGGTTACCATAATAATGGGTACCATAGAAAAAGCGCGGATCTGCTTCATGCACTCCACGCCATCTAAATTAGGTAACATAACATCTAGAATTATTGCATCTGGATTATTCTCTTTGACCCACGACACTACGGCGCTGCCATCAGTAATGTGGTGAGTAGTAAAGCCAGATGCATTGAAGAACAACAGCACTTGTTCTGCAATATCTAAGTCGTCTTCAACGACTAATATCTGCGACATTTTTATTTCCGTTTCATATTTTTTATTATTTTTAATTGCTTCCTAACCATCGCTTTAAACGCGTCTGATAAGGTTTCGTCTAATAAAACCATAGTCAGAATATCGTGCAGATCTTCACTTTTCATAACCTCATTAAGTAAATCATTTTCAGATTTTGAACTTGGTTGAAAACAGTTTAGTTGCTCATGATTAATGTGTTCGCAAAACATTTTCTTTTTTTCCATGTTGTTAGCATCAAATGTCCATACTGGATCCAAACTTCTTTGGAACATTAAAGCGTAACAATGTGGAGCAAATATGGAGCTAGCACTAAACTGCGAAGATAAATTAGAATCCAACCATTTTTACTGAGTAATTATACGTTGCTGGCTCTGATTTTTCATTTTCTTTATCGGGGATTACTCTCAACAAATCAAATGTTAGTTGAGGTGATGATTTTGCTTTGATTAAGCATAAAAAAAGCAAGCCATCGGCTTGCTTTCAAAATCGTACATTAAGTTAAGTAGTTATACGCCAAGATATTCCATTATACCTTCAGCTGCATTTCGGCCTTCGAAAATAGCTGTAACAACTAAATCTGAACCGCGAACTATATCACCACCCGCAAAGATTTTAGGGTTCGTTGTTTGGTGAGTAAATTCTCCTTGCTCAGGAGCATTAATGCCACCCCAATGATTGATTTCAACGCCATACGGCTCCAACCAATCCATTTTATGAGGTTTAAAACCAAATGCCATTAGCACTTTAGTTGCTTCAATAACATGTTCAGAACCGGCCACTTCTTCGGCACGACGACGGCCATTCTCATCTGGTTCACCCAACTGAGTTTTAACCATTTTTACGCCTGCAACTTTGCCTTGTTCGTCAACCACAATACCTTTAGGTTGAACGTTAAAGGTAAATTCAACACCCTCTTCACGGGCATTTTTAACTTCACGTTTTGAGCCTGGCATGTTTTCTTCGTCACGACGATAAGCACAAGTTACTTTTGTAGCACCTTGGCGAATAGAGGTTCTTACACAGTCCATTGCTGTATCACCACCGCCTAACACGACGACTTTTTCGTTAGCCATATCGATATAAGCTTGTTTGTCTTCCGCATAACCCATAACACGATTGGTGTTACCGATTAAGAATGGTAGTGCATCAAACACACCATCAGCGTCTTCATTCTCAAGTCCTGCACGCATACTTTGATACGTACCAACACCTAAGAACACGGCATCATATTCAGCGAGTATTTCATCAAGGGTAACATCTACGCCAACCTCAGTGTTTAACTTAAACTCGACACCCATTTCAGTGAAAATTTCACGACGCTTTTGCATCACTTCTTTTTCAAGCTTGAATGAAGGAATACCAAACGTAAGAAGTCCGCCAATTTCTGGATGACGGTCAAACACCACAGGTTTTACACCGTTACGTACTAAAATATCCGCACAGCCCAGGCCTGCCGGGCCTGCACCAATAATTGCTACTTTTTTGTCAGACCAAACCACATACGACATATCTGGTTTCCAGCCCATCTTAAAGGCTGTATCTGTGATGTACTTTTCGATATTACCGATAGTAACAGCACCGAATTCCTCTTCAAGTGTACATGAGCCTTCACACAAACGGTCTTGTGGACAAACTCGTCCACACACCTCTGGTAAGCTGTTAGTACGGTGAGAAAGCTCTGCCGCTTCTAAAATACGGCCCGTACGAATGAGCTTTAACCATTGTGGAATATAGTTATGTACCGGACATTTCCATTCGCAATACGGGTTACCACAATCCAAACAGCGGTCCGCTTGTGAGTTTACTTGTGTCTCAGAAAACGGCTCGTAAATTTCGACGAAAGATTGCTTACGCGCTGAAATTGGCTTTTTACGCGGATCAACACGTTGTACATCGATAAACTGGTATACATTTTCGCTCATACTACCCCCTTACTGAGCCTGAACACGAAGCTCTGCGCTGCTGCGCGCTCGGTGTCCGAGTAAACTTTTTACATCACTAGATTTTGGCTTAACTAATTTAAACATTGGAATGTATAAATCAAAGTTAGCTAAAATCTGCTCAGCGCGGTTTGAGCCTGTAAGCTCTAAATGCTCAGCAATTAGGCCGCGTAAATGTTCTTGGTGTGATGCCAACCCTTCGAGCGTGACAATTTCAACAAGCTCAGGGTTAATGCGTTTTTCAAAGTCATTGCCTTCATCAAGAATATAAGCAAAACCACCTGTCATACCTGCACCAAAGTTGATACCTACTTTGCCAAGCACGCAAACCACACCACCGGTCATATATTCACAGCCGTTGTCACCAACACCTTCTACAACCGCTTGTACGCCAGAGTTACGAACTGCAAAACGCTCACCTGCACAACCTGCCGCAAATAATTTGCCGCCTGTAGCACCATATAAACAGGTATTACCGGCAATAGTCGCTTTGTGGCTTTCGAACGATGAACCCAGCGGTGGACGAATTACCAGCTTACCGCCAGCCATCCCCTTACCAACATAGTCATTCGCATCGCCTACTAATGTCATTTCAAGGCCACCAGCATTCCATACACCAAATGATTGACCCGCTGTACCATGAAGCTCAATAGAGACAGGATCAGCAGCCATACCTTGGTTACCATGTTTAGAGGCAATATAGCCCGATAACATCGCACCCACTGAGCGGTCAGTATTACAAATACGACTTACCAATGAGGTGCCCGATTTTTCATCAATCGCTTGTTTTGCTTTTTCAAGCAAGGTTTCATTTAGCTGACCTAAATAATGCGAACTATTAGGTGCACTGCAATACAGAGTCTCACCAGTTGGGTTATTTGGTACCGCAACCACAGATGACAAATCTACTTTCTTTTGCTTCTCTGTTTTGCCTTCAATGGCTTCAAGCAGGTCCAAACGACCTATTAAATCGGTTAATCGAGTAACCCCTAAGCTTGCCATTATTTGGCGCGCTTCTTCGGCAATAAACTTAAAGTAGTTCATCGCCATTTCTGGCAGACCATGATAATGCTTTTGACGAAGCGTATCGTCTTGCGTTGCAACACCGGTCGCACAGTTGTTTAAGTGACAAATACGCAGGTACTTACAACCAAGTGCCACCATAGGGCCAGTACCAAAGCCAAAGCTTTCAGCACCTAAAATAGCCGCCTTGATGATATCTAGACCCGTTTTAAGGCCACCATCAGTTTGTAGACGAATACGATGACGTAAACCATTTTCTACTAGCGCTTGCTGGGTTTCAGCAAGACCAAGCTCCCAAGGACTTCCTGCATACTTAACAGAAGTAAGTGGGCTTGCACCTGTACCACCGTCATAACCAGCAATGGTGATTAAATCGGCATACGCTTTTGCTACACCTGTTGCGATAGTACCTACACCCGGCTCAGAAACGAGTTTCACCGAAATCAGTGCATCTGGATTTACTTGTTTTAAATCGAAAATAAGCTGGGCTAAATCTTCAATCGAGTAAATATCGTGATGCGGCGGAGGCGAAATCAAGGTCACACCCGGTACCGAGTAACGTAATTTTGCTATATATGGCGTTACTTTTTCACCCGGTAATTGACCACCCTCACCTGGTTTTGCACCTTGCGCAACTTTAATCTGAATTACATCAGCGCTACGTAAGTAGTGTGGTGTTACGCCAAAGCGGCCAGATGCAACTTGCTTAATACGCGAGTTTTTCTCAGTGCCGTAGCGAAGTTTGTCTTCACCACCTTCGCCTGAGTTTGAACAACCACCTAAACGGTTCATTGCAATCGCGAGCGCTTCATGAGCCTCTGGCGATAACGCACCAATACTCATTGCTGCTGAGTCAAAACGCTTGTAGAGCTCAGTTGCCGGCTCAACGTCATCGATATTCACACCAGCTTCAGGAATTTTCACTGCCAACATGTCACGTAAATTGGTGATAGGGCGGTTATTTACTAAATCAGCGTAGGCTACATAGTCGCTATATTCCCCAGAACGCACTGCTTTTTGCAGTGTCTGGATAACGTCTGGGTTGTACGCATGGTATTCACCACCATGAACATATTTTAATAAGCCGCCATGGCTTAATAATTTACGTTTACTAAAGGCTAACTTATGTAGTTTGCGCTGGTCATCATCAAAGTCAGTAAAACAAGCCCCTTTGATGCGACTTGCCACGCCATTAAAACAGGTTTCTACAACTGCATCTGATAAACCAACGGCTTCAAATAACATCGAACAGCGATACGAAGCAACAGTACTAATGCCCATTTTCGACATGATTTTATATAGACCTTTATTTATCGCATTACGATAAGCAAGGGTTACTTCACAGTAGCTCTTGTTTAAGATCTTTTTGTCAGTCATCGCAACTAACGATTCATACGCAAGATACGGATAAATTGCTGTTGCACCAAAGCCTAGTAATACAGCAAATTGGTGTGCATCACGGACACTGCCCGATTCAATAATGATATTTGATTCACAGCGTAAGTTGTTATCAACTAAACGTTTTTGAACAGACCCTACCGCCATTGCAGCCGGGATAGGCAAGTGCGTTTCACTAAAGTTACGGTCACTTAGAATAAGCATGACACAGCCCGACGCTGCTTTTGCTTGCGCTTCATCACAGATACGGGTGATCGCTTTCTCTAAACCTTCTTCTTTGGTGTAAGTAATATCAATTTTACAATAGCTGTAATGTTCATCGTCAGCATTGATAAGCTGTTGCATGTCTGCATACATCAAAATTGGCGTATCAAACTGTAAACGCTTAGCATGGCCTGTTGTTTCATTAAATACGTTTTGCTCACTACCAATACAAGTAGCTAAAGACATAACGTGATTTTCACGAAGTGGATCAATCGGTGGATTGGTTACTTGCGCGAATTTTTGTCTGAAGTAATCGAACAGTGAACGATGACCTTCTGAAAGTACCGCAAATGGCGTGTCATCACCCATTGAGCCTGTTGCTTCTTGACCATTTTCGCCCATTACACGAATAACGCTATCAAGTTCTTCGTTGGTGTAACCAAACATTTTTTGGTACTTAAGCAGAGTTTCATCATCAAATGAACGGTTGCCCGCATCTTTCTCTGAGAGTTGCTCAAACGGTGTTAAACGCTTAACGTTTGCTTCTAGCCATGCTTTATATGGATGGCGTGATTTAAGGTCTTGGTCAATCTCATCTGAATGCCAAATCTTCCCTTGATGAGTATCTATAACTAATAGCTCACCAGGGCCAACACGGCCTTTCTCAACCACTTCGTCTGGTGCGTAGTCCCAAATACCTACTTCTGAAGCAAGGGTAATGAAACCATCTTGAGTGATTACATAGCGAGCTGGACGCAAGCCATTACGGTCAAGGTTACAGGCTGCAAAACGACCATCTGACATTACAATACCTGCCGGGCCATCCCATGGTTCCATGTGCATTGAGTTGAAGTCATAGAATGCACGTAAGTCATCATCCATGGCACGATTCTTTTGCCATGCTGGTGGCACAAGCATTCGCATAGCACGGAATAAATCCATACCACCCGCTAAGAACAACTCAAGCATATTATCTAAGCTTGAAGAGTCAGAGCCGCTTTCGTTCACGAAAGGCGCTGCTGATTGCAAATCAGGAATAAGTGGTGAGGCAAACTTATACGCACGGGCACGAGCCCACTGGCGGTTACCTTGAATAGTATTAATTTCACCATTATGCGCTAAATAGCGGAATGGTTGCGCTAATGGCCAACGAGGTTGTGTATTAGTAGAGAAACGTTGGTGGAATACACAAATCGCACTGGTCATACGAATGTCAGCTAAATCTAAATAAAAGTTAGGTAAGTCTACAGGCATCATTAAGCCTTTATAGACAGTAACTAAACCAGATAAGCTAGCAATATAAAAATGTTCATCGTTTTCGAGGCGCTTTTCTGCACGGCGACGTGCTACATACAAGCGACGCTCTAAATCTTTTGGACGCCAGCCTTCTGGTGCGCTCACAAAAATTTGTTCAAAGCCCGGTAGTTGTTTTTTTGCAATTGGCCCTAAACATGATGAATCTGTTGGCACTACACGCCACCCCTGAATACTCAAGGTTTCTTTTTCAAGTTCTTCACTCAGCACATCTTTAGCTGTTTGTGCAAGTACAGGATCAGCATTTAAAAATACCATGCCGACTGCGTAGTTCTTACCTAAATGCCAATCATGTTCGCTGGCAATAGCACGAAAGAAACTATCGGGTTTTTGCATTAATAAACCACAGCCATCACCGGTTTTGCCATCTGCAGAAATACCGCCTCGGTGTTCCATGCGATCTAAGCCCGTGATTGCTGTTCGAATCAAGCGGTGACTCGCTTGACCATTGACCTGGGCTATTAAGCCAAAGCCACAATTATCTTTTTCTAATTTTGAGTCATATAACATAGACCCCTCCCCTTGCTACAACGACTAGCGATTCAGTCTTTTGCGACAGTGCTAGCAGACGAACAAAACTATCGCCAATTGTTCCATGAGTCAATAGAGATTTGAATACATATTCATATTCTTGAATATTTCTCACTTGAAGGCATATATTAAATACTAAGCAATTTTTTTACATTTAGACGTATTTTTACCGTTATTTTTTTATGACACTGGTGTCAAATTTAACAACTTGTAAAAAACCAATCTAAAAACCCGCACCTTTACGTTAACGTAAACTGCACCTATAAATGAATAATTATTCACCTTATGAATATCAATGCAGCTTTTTATGGGGTCTCACCTAGCACAGTTGCATCATTATTTACTCTTGGCTTTAGCATAGTTACAAACTATGTATCTGAGCAGACTACCTTAGTCGCAATGACTGAGTTTCTTTACCTATGCGTCAACAAACAGCAATTTAAAAGTGTCCGCTGCGGACACTTTTTCTGTCCGCGGACAGGCAGTAACTCATCAAATAAAATAAAATACATTAAAAATCAATATATTAAATTTTGGCACGCTACTGGTATAGATAAAACATCAGCGAAATTGAGGATTTCAAAATGTTCACTATCAGTTTGTTTATGGCTTCTCCACTTACCATGCTTGCCGTTGGCTTCATGATTGTGTGTTTTGAGAATCGTAAGGAGTTATGATGATTAAGGATACCAGCGCCCAAGATATTAGTGTGGCAAAGAAAAACACCATTAAAAAACCACTTATGTTAGCAGCGGGGGTAATACTTGTTGGTGCGCTTGGCTTTCAAGCTTTGTTTGCCAGTAACGATGGCAGCATTTCGGTTGATGCAGCAAGCCTACAAATTAGTGAAGTGAGCCAAAAGACGCTCACCAGAGATGTGGCAGCGAGCGGTAAAATCGTTGCAGCCAATGCGCCAAAGGTTTACAGCCCTGAACGTGGCTTTGTCGATTTAAAAGTAAAAGCCGGTGATAGCGTTGAAGTAAATGAAGTGATTGCAACCGTTACCAGCCCTGAGCTAACCAACGAATTAAAACAGCAACAATCAGTATTAGCGCGATTAGACGGCGAATTACAACGCAAGCAACTTGAAGCGCGCAGGCAAAAGCTGAGCCTTACCAAAGCACTCGATTTAGCTCAGGTAGAACTAAATGCCGCAGATAGAGAAAACCGTCGCGCTAAAATCTCTATCGAGAAACATTTGATCAGCCAAATAGATTTAGAAAAAGCCGTTGATGATTTAGCTCGTGCCAAGCTTTCATATAAGCACGCCGAGCAAGAAGTCAGCTTAGCTAAAGATACCCTCGCATTTGAGCTAAAAGCAGCAGAGCGCGATCTGGCGCGTCAGCAATTGATTGTTGATGACTTACTAAGACAAGTAAATGAACTCACCATTACCGCCAGTGTAAGCGGCATTGTTGGAAACTTATTAGTGCAACAAAAAGAGGCGGTAACACAAAGCCAACCGTTAATGACATTGGTCGATTTAAGTAACTTTGAAGCAGAACTGCAAGTACCAGAAAGCTACGCCAACGAGCTAGGTCTTGGTATGCAAGTAGAACTTACTTTAGGCGCACGTCATGTAACAGGCACCCTATCGGCTATTTCGCCTGAAGTGAATAATCGCGAGGTCACTACCCGCGTACGCTTTGACAATGAGATTTCTGGCATTCGCCAAAATCAACGCTTAACCGCACGTATTTTATTAGAGAATCGCGACAATGTATTGCAGGTAAAACGCGGCGCATTCTTACAACAAGGTGGCACCCATGCTTATAAAGTTGACGGTGACATGGCTTATTTAATCGATATAAAAACCGGTGCAAGCAGTATCAATGCTGTCGAGATTATCGAAGGCGTAGAGCCTGGCGATAAGTTAATTATCTCGAATTACGATCGCTTTAAAAAAGCACCCTCACTGGTTTTACGCTAACAAATAAAAGGAATAATCAACATGCTTACAATGAACAACATCAGCAAAGTGTATCAAACAGATATGGTACAAACGCACGCCCTTCGCGACTTCAACCTACAAGTAGAAGAAGGTGAATTTATTGCCGTAACAGGCCCGAGTGGCTCAGGTAAAACCACCTTTTTAAACATTGCCGGTATGTTGGAGCCGTTTAGCGAAGGCCAATACATGCTAGACGGTATTGATGTGGGTAAATTAAATGACAACCAGCGCGCAGATCTCCGTAATCAAAAAATTGGTTTTATTTTCCAAGGCTTCAACCTTATTCCAGATTTGAACTTGTATGAAAATATTGAAGTACCACTGCGTTATCGCGGTATCAGAGCTGCTGAGCGTAAACGCCGAATTGAACAATGCCTTGAGCAAGTTGGTTTAGCCTCACGCGCTAAACACTTACCGCAACAACTTTCTGGTGGTCAACAGCAACGTGTCGCTATTGCCAGAGCCCTTGCAGGTGAACCACGCTTTTTACTCGCCGATGAGCCAACTGGTAATTTAGACAGCCTAATGGCGCGTCAGGTAATGGAGCTGCTTGAGCAAATCAACCGTGATGGCGCAACCATCATCATGGTAACCCATGATCCAGAGCTTGCCCGCAGAGCACCACGTAATATCCAAGTTGTTGATGGCCAACTCGCTGACTTCACTTTGTATCAAGGCACCCAAAACCTTAAAGCGGCTGGAGTGTAACCATGTTCCTTCATTATTTAGATTTAAGCTGGCGCAGCTTTAAGCGCACGCCACTAGTAAGCTTTTTAATGGTGCTGGCTATTGCCATTGGTATTGGCGTAACCATGACAAGTTTATCTGTGTATCACATGATGTCGGCAGACCCTATTCCTGAAAAAAGTAGCGATCTTTACTCTGTGCAGTTACAAACCATGGATGAAGGCCGTACGTGGTGGACAATCGATAACATGCCACTGCAATTAACCTATCAAGATGCAGTCAACCTTAACCAGGCCAAAGCAGGTGGCAAGCGTGTCACTATGGTTAGAACGGGTTTTTCGGTTTATTTAGACTCAGACACAGTTAAACCATTTATTGGTCAAGCTCGTCTAACCACCCCTGATTTTTTCGATATGTTTAACCTATCGTTTATTTATGGTGGGGTTTGGAGCGCGCAACAAGAAGCCGATGCAGCCCCTGTTGTGGTGATCAATAAAGAATTAAACGACAAGCTATTCGCAGGTGAAAACCCAGTAGGCAAAATGGTGTACCTTGATGATGCTAGTTACGAAGTTATTGGCGTGATTGATGATTGGGATATCACCACCAAATATTATGATCTGAACAACGGTGCATTTAATAAGACCGAGCAACTATTTTTACCATTTAGCCTAATGAAAGCACGCCAGCTTGAAAACTGGGGTAATACCAATGGTTGGAAGCACGAAAAAACCAATACCTTTAACGACAAACTCAATTCTGAAATGGTGTGGTTACAATTTTGGGTTGAACTAAAAACACCTGCAGAAAAACAAGCTTACCAAGACTTTTTAATGGCCTATATGCAAGAGCAACAAAAGCTAGGTCGTTTTAACCGCGAAAAATTAACCGCCACCTTACGCGATGTAAATGAGTGGATGCAGTACAACAATGTTGTCAGCGAAGACAACGAAATTCTGGTTGGCCTAAGCTTTATGTTTTTGGCGGTATGCCTTGCCAACATTTTAGGTTTATTACTAGCGAAATTTTTACGCCGCGCTCCGGAAGTCGGTGTGCGCCGTGCATTAGGTGCCAGCAAACGCCAAATATTCTTTCAACATATTGTTGAGGTCGCGATGTTAGGTTTCTTAGGTGGCATCTTCGGAATTATTTTGGCGCAAGTGGGCTTATTAGGCGTACGTCAAAGCTATAGCTACTACCAAAGCTTAGCCACAATGGACTTAAGCATGTTACTCAGCGCACCTGTGATTGCAATTAGCACCTGTGTGATAGCGGGTCTGTACCCTGCTTGGCTGGTATGTAAAACCAACCCTGCTATTTATCTTAAGAGCCAATAAGGAAGACACCCATGTTAGAAATTAAACCTATCTTTCACGCCTTATGCCGCTCAAAAGTTGGCGCTATATTATTACTGATCCAAATTGCCATCACCACTGCGATTGTCAGTAACGCAGCGTTTATTATTCAAGACAGAATTAGCTATTTAAGCCAAGAGACTGGCTATCCTGAACAAGACATTTTTGTTTTTAATGTCATGATGTTTGGCAAAGATGTGTCGCCGTCACAGCAATATGAGCTTGATGAAGCCATGCTTCGTCAAATACCTGGGGTAGTCGATGCTGCTTACTCGAGTAACACACCACTTTCGGGCAGTGGTTCTTCGTCAGATTTTAGTTTAAAGCCAGCACCTGAAGAGAGTAAATCAGCCCGTACTTCTTACATGTTTATCGATGAGCATGGCATTAATACCTATGGCGTTAAACTCATTGCTGGGCGTAACTACACTGAAGACGAAGTGATCGTTACCGATAACTATGATGAGCTTTCAAAAGTAACCGTTGTCACTAAAACCCTACTCGATGAGCTGTTCCCTGACGGCAATGGTTTAGGCCAAACAGTCTACTTTGGTGACATTCCAATGAAAATAATTGGTGTTATTGATCTAATGAAAGGCCCATGGCTTAAAGACAGCCGTCCAGATAACGTAGCACTGCTGCCTTTTATTAAGCCTGGAACAAATGCACGCTTTGTGGTTAGAACGGAGCCTGATCAACGTCAATCAGTCATGAACCGTGTTGAAGAAGCCATGTTAAAAAACTACAACAAACGCGTTATCTCTCGCATTCGTGGCTTAGATGACGATAAAGAGTCATACATGGCTGAAGACACATTAATGATGCGCATGCTGATTGTACTAATTACTATTTTAGTGTTGGTGACAGCCCTGGGTATTTTCGGCCTAACGTTGTTTAATATTAGCAAGCGTACTAAACAAATTGGTACTCGCCGCGCTTTAGGTGCCAGAAAGTCAGCCATTATCAGCTACTTCTTAGTTGAAAACGCCATGATATGTGTTGTTGGTTTAGTGATTGGTGTGATTGCTGCCGTGTATTTAGGGCAATTACTGATGCAGCACTTTTCAATTGCTCAGCTTGATATTAGTTACGTACTTGCTACAGCGCTGGCAGTGTTCGTTATGAGTTTATTAGCGGTACTTGCCCCTGCAAAACGGGCTGCGAATATCTCACCGAGCATTGCAACTCGAACAATTTAGTTCTCCCAACCTATGCTACACTGGATTAACAGTGTAGCATTCATCTTGCACCCTTATTAGGAAAATAACTAAAACAAAAATATGGAAAAAATACTTATCGTCGACGATAACCCAGCCATTTTGGATGCATTGTCGTTATTACTCGAAATTCACGGTTTTGATGTTGTTACAGCAAGTAACCCGTTTGAGGCAATTCAGGCCGTACAATACCAACGCATAGCGCTTGTTATTCAGGACATGAACTTTACCGCCGACACCACTTCAGGCGAAGAAGGCAAGGAACTTTTTTATGCCTTACGAGACATTAATCCTCACCTACCGATTATTTTGATCACCGCATGGACAGAGCTTTCTACTGCGGTTGAACTTGTCAAAGCAGGGGCTGCTGATTATTTACCAAAACCATGGGACGATGCCAAGCTACTTACTTGTGTAAATAACCTAATCGAGCTGGGTAAAGCAAAACAGCAAAACGAAACCTTTACCCGCCACCAGCAAGAGCGTGACGCATCTGTGCAACAAGCTAATTTGGTGGGCTTGGTTTATAAAAGTACCGCTATGGAGCACATTGTTAATCTTGCGATTCAAGTGGCTAAATCGGATATTTCAGTGCTGATCACAGGCCCTAACGGCAGTGGTAAAGAACGCATTGCGCAAATAATACAGGCCAATTCATTATTAGCAGATAAACCCTTTATCACTGTTAATGCGGGTGCTTTACCAAGCGAGCTTATTGAGGCTGAGTTATTTGGTGCCGAAGCGGGCGCCTATACAGGCATTACCAAACAGCGCATTGGTCGTTTTGAAGCGGCCGATGGTGGCACCTTATTTTTAGACGAAATTGGTAACTTGCCACTTTCTGGGCAAATGAAGCTATTACGCATTTTACAAACCGGTGAATTTGAACGTTTAGGCTCAACACAAACACGTAAAGTGAATGTGCGGGTGATTTCAGCAACCAATGAAGATTTAAGCCATGCAATTAAAGCAGGTCAATTTCGAGAAGACCTTTACTACCGCTTAAATGTAATTGAGTTAAATTTGCCAAGCCTTGCCCATCGCCCAGATGATATTTTAGCTTTGGTCGCACACTTTTTACCTGAGCGCACACTGTCGCTTAGTACAGAAAAAGCCCTGCTCGCCCATAGCTGGCCGGGTAATGTTCGTGAGCTTGAAAATGCCTGTAAACGCGCTGGCGTTTTAAAACCCACAGGGGTGATTGAGCTTGCTGATTTTGGCTTACAAGTTGAAACAAACAGCCCATCACAAACAAGAGCAGAGCCTAACAAACAAGAGATTGAACTTGCCATGCGCGAGTACAAAGGTGTGATTGCTAAAGTGGCTCGCCATTTTGGCCTAAGTCGCCAAGCGCTTTATCGCAGGCTTGATAAATTTAAGATTGAATACTAATGCGTTTTTCGTTTCGATATAAAATCATAACTTTGTGTATTGCAGCGTCTGCATTGCCGCTTATATTGGTTTGTTATTTTGCGGGTATAAGCTTGTTTTACAGCCTATTAGCCCTGCTCGCTTGCACCTTGATAAGCGGACTTTTTGCCGCGCAATTATCAGCTCCGCTCATTGATGGTATGAACTCGCTCGAAACCGGGCTGCTTAATTTTAAAGATGGTGAGCTGGCTACATTATTAGCCTATGATGGCAGTGATGAGCTAGGTAATTTATGCCGGCTTTATAACCAAACCGCAAAACAACTTCGCCAAGAAAAGCAATGGATATATCAGCGTGAGTTGATGCTCGACAAAGTGCTGCAAAGCTCGCCACAAGCTGTGCTTTTGACTAACGACCAAGGCTTTATTGTGTATAGCAACCACAGTGCTCGTAGCTTACTCGATGCTAAATCAGCCCTTGAAGGTGCCAAGCTCGAAAACTTATTAGATTCAAGCTGCGAGCAATTAACGCGTGCCATTCACAAAGGCGTTGATGGCTTATTTACCCTCGATAAAGCAGATCAAGAATCACAAACTTGGCATATGGCAACAGGCCGATTATTACTAAATAATCAGTTTCACCAACTGTATGTTTTTAAACAGCTGACTCGCGAGCTAAGCCGCCAAGAAGTAGAGGTATGGAAAAAAGTCATTCGTATCATTAGCCATGAGCTTAACAACTCACTAGGGCCAATGTCATCAATGCTTCATAGCGCGCAACTATTAACAAAAGAAGTCGACGAGCCACGCTTAAAACGGGTATTTACCACCATTGAAGACCGCATAAAACACCTTAATGAGTTTGTACAAGGCTATGGCAAATTTGCTAAGTTACCCACCCCTCAACTGTCGACGATTAACTGGCCGACACTGATTGAGCAATTAAAAAGTCAGTGGCAGGTTGAGGTTTCACTTGATGAACGTGTAACAACTGACGCTGATCATACCCAACTCGAGCAGTTACTTATAAACCTATTAAAAAATGCCTATGAATCGGGTTCAAACCCAGAAGATGTCAGCTTAACTGTGCAACAAGAAACAAGTGGCACACATATCACAGTGAGTGATAAAGGCAAGGGTATGAGTGAGGCTGTAATGGCCAACGCACTTATTCCCTTTTACTCCACTAAAGCAACAGGCAGTGGCTTAGGGTTAGCACTTTGCAGGGAAATAGTTGAAGCGCACCACGGGCAAATTAGCCTACATAACCGTGAGCACGGTGGTTTGAGCGTGCATGTTTTATTACCTGGGTAATACCACCGCTTACTAATCTTAAGCGAATGGCTATAAAAAAAGCCGCAGATTGCGGCTTTTTTCTACACTAAATATAATTATTCAGCGTCTTTTTCTTTGTACTTTGCAGCTGTTTCAGTGATTAGTGGCTGTAATTCACCACGTTGAAACATTTCGATGATAATGTCACAACCACCGATAAGCTCGCCTTCTACCCATAATTGTGGGAATGTTGGCCAGTTTGCGTATGCAGGTAACTCTGCACGGATATCTGGGTTAAGTAGAATGTCAACGTAAGCAAACTGCTCACCACATGCCATAAGTGCTTGTGATGCTTGTGAAGAAAAACCACAGTTAGGTAACTTTGGTGATCCTTTCATGTAAAGAAGGATTGGATTTTCAGAAATTTGCTGTTTAATTTTATCGATGGTTTCCATTTACAACCTCAAAAAAGACATTAGCTTACTACATTGGCCTTGAAAAAGTTTCACAGTGGCCTCAGATATATAACTTAAATCGGCATTCGTAGCCACAATTTAAAATAGTCTTTAGCAATAGCATTGCTGTTTGCTAAAACTTGAGTAAAATACTCAACAATTATAGTAACACTATAATACCACTTGGTATAGGGAAGTACGCTGTTTACCTTGCTATTACCTATAACTGAGTGGACTATCAACCAAGAAGATGGAGATAAAAAATGGCATTTGAACTACCGTCACTACCATACGCAATCGATGCATTAGAGCCACACATTTCAAAAGAGACTCTAGAGTTTCACCACGGTAAACACCACAACACTTACGTTGTGAAATTAAACGGTCTGATCCCAGGCACAGAATTCGAAAACAAATCTTTAGAAGAAATCGTATGTTCTTCAGAAGGTGGCGTATTTAACAATGCTGCACAAATCTGGAACCACACTTTCTACTGGAACAGCCTATCTCCAAACGGTGGTGGCGAGCCTACAGGCGCAATCGCTGACGCGATCAACGCTAAATGGGGTTCTTTCGACGCATTCAAAGAAGCGTTAAACGACAAAGCAGTAAACAACTTCGGTTCAAGCTGGACTTGGTTAGTTAAACTAGCTGATGGCACACTTGATATCGTAAACACGTCAAATGCTGCAACGCCATTAACTGATGAAGGTGTTACTCCAATCCTAACTGTGGATCTGTGGGAACACGCTTACTACATCGATTACCGTAACGTACGTCCTGATTACCTAAAAGGTTTCTGGGCATTAGTTAACTGGGACTTCGCGAACGCTAACTTCGCTTAGTCTTCTGTTACTAACAGTTATCAAAAAAGACGCTTAGGCGTCTTTTTTATTGCCCTTCGCACGCCCCTTCTGACCCGCAGCCAACCACTCACCCAAAAAGCCTAATCAGGATGAGCTTTTTTCAATTAAATTCTTAATTTTCTTGCGCAAAAATTCAAAATCGTGACTAAGCTTTAATTAACCTTTGCTTTTCTCTTAATCTAATTACACGTCATTTTAGCGGGTTTTCGGAGGTCTCTATGAGTATTTTTGAGCATTACCAATCACGATACGAAGCAGCGCAAGAAGAAGAATACAGTATTGAGGAATTTCTCGAGATCTGTAAGAAGGATAAATCAGCTTATGCCAGCGCACCTGAACGGTTATTGATGGCTATTGGCGAACCTGAAATTATCGACACATCAACCGATGCGCGCTTAAGCAGGCTGTTTTCAAATCGTGTAGTTGCACGCTACCCGGCATTTCACGATTTTTATGGTATGGAAGATGCCATTGAGCAAATCGTCTCTTATCTAAAACATGCTGCGCAAGGTTTAGAAGAATGTAAGCAAGTGCTGTATTTACTTGGCCCGGTAGGTGGTGGTAAATCATCAATTGCTGAAAAACTTAAATACTTAATGCAACAAGTACCTATTTATTCAATTAAAGGCTCGCCTGTTAACGACCACCCTTTAGCCTTATTTGATCCAAATGAAGACGCCGAGCTTTTAGAGAAAGAATATGGCATTAAACCGCGTTATTTAAAAACGGTGATGTCACCGTGGGCTGCAAAACGCTTAAGTGAATTTAATGGTGACATTAGCCAATTTAGAGTGGTTAAGCGCTACCCATCTATTTTAAATCAAGTCGCGATTGCTAAAACTGAGCCCGGCGATGAAAACAACCAAGACATTTCAGCGTTAGTCGGTAAAGTCGATATTCGCCAGCTTGAGCACTTTGCACAAAACGACCCAGATGCGTATGCCTACTCCGGTGCACTTTGTTTAGCAAACCAAGGCTTGATGGAGTTTGTAGAAATGTTTAAAGCACCAATCAAGGTGCTACACCCACTACTTACAGCAACGCAAGAAGGTAACTACAACGGCACAGAAGGCATTAGCGCCCTACCGTTTAATGGTATGATTCTGGCTCACTCTAATGAATCTGAGTGGCAAACATTCAAGAACAATAAAAACAATGAAGCATTTTTAGACCGTGTTTACATCGTCAAAGTACCTTATTGTTTACGTGTTTCTGAAGAGGTTAAAATTTACAATAAACTACTCGAAAATAGTGAGTTACATGACGCCCCTTGTGCACCCGGTACATTAAAAACACTGGCGCAATTTACCACCCTTTCACGCATGAAAGAGCCAGAAAACTCAAGCATTTATTCAAAAATGCGGGTGTATGACGGCGAAAGCTTAAAAGACACCGATCCGAAAGCGAAGTCGTATCAAGAATACCGCGACTACGCAGGTGTTGATGAAGGCATGACTGGGCTTTCTACCCGCTTTGCGTTTAAGATTCTGTCGCGGGTATTTAACTTCGATACTACCGAAGTAGCTGCCAACCCTGTGCACTTATTTTATGTGCTTGAGCAACAAATTGAGCGTGAACAGTTTTCAGCCGATGTTGAAGAGCGTTACTTAAGTCACTTAAAAGGCTACCTCATTCCTCAATACGTAGAGTTTATTGGTAAAGAGTTACAAACGGCCTATTTAGAATCTTACTCAGAATACGGGCAAAACATCTTTGACCGTTATGTCACCTATGCTGATTTTTGGATCCAAGATCAAGAATACCGTGACCCAGATACCGGCCAGCTATTTGACCGTGCAGCACTTAACGCAGAGCTTGAAAAGATTGAAAAACCTGCGGGCATTTCAAATCCGAAAGATTTCCGTAATGAAATAGTCAATTTCGTACTGCGTGCACGCGCGCACAACCAAGGCAAGAATCCGCTTTGGACTAGCTACGAAAAACTTCGCACGGTTATTGAGAAGAAAATGTTCTCAAATACAGAAGATCTCCTGCCGGTTATTTCGTTCAATGCGAAAACATCAGCTGAAGATCAGAAAAAACACGAAGACTTTGTCAATCGTATGGTTGAGAAAGGCTATACCCAAAAACAAGTACGTTTACTTTCTGAATGGTATTTACGCGTTAGAAAATCGCAGTAAAAAACGTTTGTTTTAAGGGGGTTGTTATGGCGCATTTTATTGACCGACGCCTGAACGGAAAAAACAAAAGTACCTTGAATCGTCAACGGTTCATCAGGCGTTACAAAAAACAGATTAAAGAAGCGGTGTCTGATGCCATTAATAAGCGTAGCGTAACCGATACCACCAGCGGTGAGAGTATTTCTATTCCGCAACGTGATATCAGTGAGCCTATTTTTCATCAAGGACGTGGTGGTGACCGTGAACAGATCCATCCAGGCAATGACCAATTCTCTACGGGCGACAAAATTAAGCGCCCGCAAGGAGGCGGTCAAGGTGGTGGCTCTGGCGAGGGTGAAGCCAGTGATTCGGGTGAAGGACAAGATGACTTTGTGTTCTCTATTTCAAAAGATGAATACTTAGACTTATTGTTTGAAGATCTTGAACTGCCTAACCTGCAACAAAACCAGCTCGATAAACTGGTGCAAATGAAAACCCATCGAGCCGGTTTTTGTAACGATGGCATGCCAAGCAACATTGATATTGTGCGCTCTTTACAAGGCTCACTTGCGCGAAGAGTTGCAATGACTGCTGGCAAAAAGCGTCATCTTGCTGAACTTGAAGGTCAGTTAGCGCTTTTAAAAGCCGAAGATCAGCCAGATAAAGCGGCTATCGCTTTGCTTGAACGCCAAATTGAGGAGCTGCAAAGTCGCATTAAAGCAGTGCCATTTATCGATAACTACGATTTACGTTTTCGTAATTATGAAAAACGACCACACCCCACAAGCAAAGCTGTGATGTTTTGTTTAATGGATGTGTCCGGCTCGATGGATCAAGCGACTAAAGACATGGCAAAACGCTTTTATATTTTGCTTTATCAATTTTTAACCCGTAGCTACAAAAATATAGAAGTCGTTTATATTCGCCATCATACCCAAGCGAAAGAAGTCGATGAGCAAGAGTTTTTCTATTCTCAAGAAACGGGTGGTACCATCGTCTCTAGCGCATTAAAACTGATGAACGAAATCATCGCTGAACGCTATAACCCTGAAGAGTGGAATATATACGCAGCGCAAGCGTCTGATGGCGACAACTGGGCAGATGACTCACCAAATTGTGGAGAAATTTTACGTAACAAGCTTCTAAAAGCAGTACGCTACTATGCGTATATTGAAATCACAGCCCGTGCTCACCAAAGCTTATGGCGAGAGTATCAATCAATAGCACAAACCCACGACAACTTTGCAATGCAACATATTCGTGGCGTTGAGGACATTTACCCAATTTTCCGTGAATTATTTAAAAAGAATCGTCAGCAGCAAGGCGCCGCATAGCCTTGCGAGTGAGGTAAAGTATGGCCGATAAACGTATTAGCGACGGTCCTGATTGGACATTTGATCTATTAGCAGAGTATCAAACTGAAATTGAACGGGTAGCGAAAATTTATAAACTCGATACCTACCCGAATCAAATAGAGGTGATCACTGCTGAACAAATGATGGATGCCTATTCGAGTGTGGGAATGCCAATTGGCTACAGCCACTGGTCGTATGGTAAAAAATTCATTCAAACTGAGCAAAACTATAAGCGAGGGCAAATGGGCCTCGCTTATGAAATTGTTATTAACTCAGACCCGTGTATTGCTTATTTAATGGAAGAAAACACACTGCCAATGCAAGCCTTGGTAATGGCCCACGCCTGCTATGGTCACAACTCATTTTTTAAAGGCAATTACTTATTTAAAACCTGGACTGATGCCAGCTCAATTATCGATTACTTATTATTTGCCAAAAATTACATTGCCAAGTGCGAAGAGAAATACGGTATTACCGAGGTCGAAAACCTGATTGATTCATGCCATGCGTTAATGAATTATGGTGTAGACCGCTACAAACGCCCGCAACGTATTTCGCTTTATGAAGAACAAAAACGCCAACAAGAACGTGAAGACTACTTACAATCACAAGTCAACGAGTTGTGGCGCACTATTCCTACCTCGCAACAAGAGTCTAAAAAACGTGAGCGCCGTTTTCCTGAAGAGCCGCAAGAAAATATTTTATATTTCATCGAAAAAAATGCCCCATTGCTTGAATCATGGCAGCGTGAAGTAATCCGTATTGTGCGTAAAATTTCGCAATATTTTTATCCGCAAAAACAAACTCAAGTAATGAATGAAGGCTGGGCAACATTCTGGCATTACACCATTTTGAACCATCTGTATGATGAAGGTAAGCTCACCGATGCCTTTATGCTCGAGTTCTTACAAAGCCACACCAATGTTGTGTACCAACCGCCTTACAACAGTAATTATTATTCAGGGATTAATCCTTACGCCCTTGGTTTTAACATGATGGTTGATATTCGTCGTATTTGTGAAAACCCAACTGAGGAAGATAAAAGATGGTTTCCGGAGTATGCCGGCAGTGATTGGTTAGAAACGCTGCACTTTGCAATGCAAAACTTTAAAGACGAGAGCTTTATAAGCCAGTTCTTATCGCCAAAAATTATCCGCGATTTTAAGTTATTTACTATTATTGACCATGAAAAAGAACCCACCCTAAATGTCGGTGCAATTCATGATGAAATGGGTTATCACCAAGTACGTGAAAGTTTGTCAGCGCAATACAATTTAAGTAACCACGAACCCAATATTCAAGTTTACGATGTTGATGTTAGAGGTGACCGTTCTTTGACCTTACGCTATGTACCACATAACAATATCCCCTTAGCAAACTCAAAAGATGAAGTATTAAAACACCTTTACAGGTTATGGGGCTTTAAGGTAAAACTGGAGCAAGAGTCTTCAACAGGGGAATTGTCACTACTGGGAGAATGCCCAAAAAGTGATGCCCGACACACTACAGAGTGAACCGAATGAATAAAAAGTTACTGGTTATCATCGATTCTGTCGACGATGCAAAAACGTCGTTATTACACGCTAAACAAAAAGCTAAAGGGGTTAAGCATATTGATATTGTTGCTTTTAGCTATGAAGACACCAGTAGCATTTTATTTTCTCTTCCGCCAGATGAAGCTTTGGCTATTCAAGATAAAGAGTTAGCGAAACTGCGTACCTCATTAAGTCCGCTAATTAATGACTATTTAGAAGTCGGTAGTTACACATTACAAACACTGTGGCACGAGAGCCCCGTGCAGTGGCTTGCTAACGAAGTGACCACCTCAGACTATGAGATGGTAATTAAAACCCGCCATATTGATGAACAAACGCAATTTAGCGAGCTTGACTGGCAGCTTATTCGATTTAGCCCGCTGCCTCTTTACCTAGCTGCTGACAACAAGTGGCGTAACAATACCAATGTACTCGCCGCGCTCGATTTAGGTAGCGAGAAAGCTACAAAATACTGTTTAAATGAAGCAATTATAAAAACCGGTCTTGCCTTCGCAAAGGATTATCAGAGCGAATTTTTTGCCTGCTATACTGTCCATGTGTCGCCTTTCTTGCGAGATTTAGGGATTGTTTTTTCTGATGAGCAGGTAACTAATGCTTATGAAAAATTACCGGTTGCGCAACGTGCACTAATTGAAGCTCATAATTTAAAAGAGCAACTCAAAATTAAAGCTGGGGTGGTTGAACAAGTTATACCTAGTGTCGCCGCAAAACTTAATGCTGATTTAGTAATTATGGGGTCAGTGGGTAACACGGGCATAAAAGGGCATTTAATCGGTAATACCGCAGAGAAGGTCATGAAACTGCTAAAAACAGATATTCTCGTATTACCACCAATTGGAGTGTAAAAAAGGGCGAAGTTTCGCCCTTTTCCGTTAAGTTATAAATCTGAATACGCTGTAACTTTATTACGGCCGTTTTCTTTAGAGTGATATAAAGCTTTATCTGCAGCTTCAACCCACTTTTCATAACGATCGAACTTTTCGTCAAAACAAGCAAAACCAATACTGACGGTTAATTGAATTTGTTTTTCACCAAAATAAATTGACGAGTTCTCAATCATTGAACGCAGACGTTCAGCAAAAATATGCGCACCATCGAGATCAGTATCCAGTAAAGTTACTGCAAACTCTTCGCCACCATAGCGACCAGCCAAATCAGTTTCACGTAATGTTTTTCTAAGTAAATCAGCAATGTGACGCAGCGCTTCATCACCGCCACGGTGACCGTGTTCATCATTGACCTTTTTAAAGTGGTCAATGTCAAACATTAATAAGGTACTGCAGCCGCCACTGCGTACGATACGCATATACTCTTTACGCAGTTTTTCTTCCCAATATCCCCTATTCGTTAATTTTGTAAGGGCATCAGTTCGACTCATTTGCTCAAGCTTACTATTGGCTTCTTCTAGCTCTTTTTTATTTACCGCTTCATCGGTTACATCATAAATAATGATACAGATATGAGACACTTCACCAGTGGTCGTGGTTAAAGGAATAAAGGTGGCATTTTGATACATATGATCCGCTTTACCAGTAATTGGGCGGTAATTTTTAAAGCGGAAAATATAAGGCTGCTGCTCCCAGATAGTAAAAGAGCGATTATTTAAAATGAACACTGACTCTGATTTGCTACGGAACCATTTTTCGTCTATTGATGGAAACAAATCAAACAAATCTTTGTCTTTCACGGCACTTGGTAACAAGCCTGAATGGTTTTCCATAAACCCATTCCAAATGCAGACTTTGTAGTCTCTATCAAGCACCACAAGACCTACATCAACAGTATTAAACATATCCATTAACCAATGGAGTTCATTCATATTAAAATCAGATGCAGGCATAGTTTAATCTTCTAGTAAATAAGCGACTTTGTATTTTAAGGTTTTGAGCGAATCCTCAGTAAATAGCAGCATTAAATCACAATTAATATTATGATTTTCGATGCCATAGCTGATCTCAATCGCCAGCGTTCGTTGCCAGCGAGATTTATTAGCCTTTACCAAATCAGACACATCACAATGTTGACCCAGAACCACAGGGTGCCCTTGACTAAAGCGCATATCAAGCTGCTTTGAAAGACCACTTAAAATAGCCCCGATCAGAATATTGCTCACATCCATTAGCAACTCAAGCTCAATCTTGTTGTTAAGCTCACCTTCGTAATTCATAAGTGACGCAATTTCTTTAAAGCTTGAGTCATTTAACAGCAGCAAAGCTTCACCAGAAACACCGCCGCCTATAAAGCCTTGGCAAACTCCAGAGGTAGTCGCATTGGCATCAATAGAACGCAGTGCCATGTCTAGTTCATTAACTTCTAGGATATTAACATTCGGGATAGGCAACTTTACAAACACATTCAGTAAGCGTGCAAGCAAGTCCCCTGCTTGTCCCATTGCAACATTGGTAAGCTCTTGATAGATATCACGTACATCGGGGTCAACTTGTTCGCCCAGCCGGTGTGATAGACGCTCACGCATGGCTTTGTCTTTAATACCATGATGTTCAATGATATTAGCAAGCTTTTCTGCAGAGCAAGGTTTTTGAATAAAATCAATGGCGCCTAACTCAAGCACACGTTGATGAGCATTAGGTTGGATATCACCTGAAACAACCACGGTAAGCACATGAAGATCTTGGTCTTGAATGGCTTGAAGTACTTCATAGCCATCCATCTCAGGCATATTTAAATCAAGGAATAGTATTTCAGGCTGAATTTTTTTGATTTGCTCAATACAGTGCACACCGTCTTCAGCAAACTCAATTTTAATATCCCAATCATCGGGTAAAGAGCGCGCTAATTGCCGACGAGCTAACTTTGAATCATCACAAACTAATACCGATGTTGACATATACTCTCTCTAAACCCACACTTTTTTACTAGCCATCTTTAAGAGTGCTAACTTTATTCTTATTTTAATTCATAAAAAATAGCGGCACGGACACATGTTAATCAAACTGCTCGTTTTTTACAATTTTAAATTAGAGTAAACCTTGGAGCAATTAGATGAGTATAATACACTCAGCTTAAATGCGTTAATTTGAAGGAATTATATTATGTTACGCCCACTTATTTTTGCACTCAGTGCAGTTTGTACGTTTAGTTACGCAAATGACTTACCAGAAAATAGTCTTGATGCTGGTAAGGTATCAGCTCAGTCAAAGCCTGTTACCCTACTAGGACAAGGGGTTGAAGTCGGTCAAAAAGCACCTAATTTTAAAGTAGTAGATGATAGCTTTACACCTGTCACACTAGACAATTATCAAGGTCAAGCTGTTTTGCTCAGCGTTGTACCAAGCCTGGATACAGGGGTATGTAGCATTCAAACCAAACACTTTAATGAAAAAGTAGCTGCTGAGTACCCGAATATAGCTATGCTCACATTAAGTGCTGATTTACCGTTTGCACAAAAACGTTTTTGTAAAGCAGAAAATATCGACAAAGTCGTCACCTTATCTGATTCTGTATGGCGTGACTTTGGTAAGAACTACGGCTTGATTATCAAAGATATGGGCTTATTAACTCGTGCAGTATTTGTGCTCGATAAAGAACATAACATCGTTTACAAGCAACTAGTCGATAACCTCTCAAAAGAGCCTGATTATGACGGTGCTATTGCCGCATTGAAGAAACTGTAAAATCAGAAAACAGTTAAACAGATACAAAAAAACCGCCCTGAGGCGGTTTTTTTATTAATGAATCTAAAAGGTTAATTAACCTAATAGCTCACCAAGTTGTTGGCTAACAGCTTCAACAGCTTGGGTACCGTCTAGTTTATGGTACTGAGTGTTGCCTGCTTTTGCTTCAGCTTGGTAATAATCAACTAATGGCTTAGTTTGGTCGTGGTAGATACCTAAACGCTTACGTACTGTTTCTTCAGTATCGTCATCACGAATGATTAGGTCTTCACCAGTGATGTCATCTTTACCATCAACTTTAGGTGGGTTATAAACTACGTGATAAACACGACCAGAACCTGGGTGTACACGACGGCCGCCCATACGCTCAACGATAATTTCGTCAGCAACGTCAAATTCAATAACGTGATCAACCACCACACCATTCTCTTTCATTGCATCAGCTTGAGGAATAGTACGCGGGAAACCATCTAGTAAGAAACCTTTTTCGCAATCTGGTTTAGCGATACGCTCTTTAACTAGACCAATAATAATTTCATCAGATACTAATTGACCTGCATCCATTACTTTTTTAGCTTCAAGACCAAGTGGTGTACCTTCTTTGATTGCTGCACGCAGCATATCGCCCGTAGAAATTTGTGGAATACCGTATTTGTCCATCAAAAACTGAGCTTGAGTACCTTTACCTGCACCCGGCGCGCCCAAAAGAATAATGCGCATATCATTGTCCTCTGTGTGATACTAATCTTAAATTATGGTCGATCAGTGGAGTTTTGTTCTTAGAGCCTGAATTCTTCCACAACTGAGGCTATACCTCAAGTAACTTATACCAATTGCCTATATTAGCAGCAATAAAAAAGGGAGCACTGCTCCCTTTTCCAACTCATTGCGCTAAAACACTTATTTGCTTAAATCTAGCATAAGCTTGTTCAAGCGAGTTACAAAGCCAGCAGGGTCTTTTAGAGTACCGCGCTCTGCTAATAATGCTTGGTCAAGCAGGACATGTGACCACTGGCTGAACTTGTCTTCATCTTGCTCAACGTTTAAGTGTTTAACAAGCTGATGCTCTGGGTTAAGCTCAAAAATAGGCTTTTGCTCAGGCACAGTTTGACCAACAGATTCCATTAACTTTTGCATTTGTGAACTCATATCGTGTTCATCGGCAACAACACATGCTGGAGAATCAGTTAGACGGTGCGTAAAGCGCACATCTTTCACGCTGTCGCCAAGTGCTGACTTAATACGTTCAACTAGACCAGCTACTTCTTTTTCTGACTCTTCTTGCGCTTTTTTGGTTTCTTCGTCATCCATGTTGCCTAAATCTAAGTCACCACGGGTGATTGACTGGAATGATTTTTCGTTGAACTCTGTTAAGTAGCTCATCATCCACTCATCAACACGGTCGCTTAATAGCAATACTTCGATGCCTTTCTTACGGAAGATTTCTAAGTGTGGTGAGTTTTTCGCTGCAGCAAATGAGTCAGCAACCACATAGTAGATTTTGTCTTGCTCTGGCTTCATACGTTCGATGTATTGTTCAAGCGATACATTTTGCGTGCTTTCGTCAGTATGTGTAGAAGAGAAACGCAGTAGCTTAGCAATGGCTTCTTTATTTGCCATATCCTCAGCTGGACCTTCTTTTAACACCTGACCAAACTCGTTCCAGAACGTTTGGTAATCTTCTTCACGGTTTTTCGCCATACGCTCAAGCATTTTAAGTACGCGTGATGTACAACCTTTACGGATCGCTTGCGTTACTTTGTTATCTTGTAAAATTTCACGCGACACGTTAAGTGGTAAGTCGTTTGAGTCGAGTAAACCTTTCACAAAGCGTAAGTAACTTGGCATAAACTGCTCTGCGTCATCCATGATGAAAACACGTTGCACATACAGTTTTAAACCAGTTTGACGGTCACGATTCCATAAATCGAATGGTGCTTTTTTCGGGATGTATAACAAGCTTGTGTATTCAGTTTTACCTTCAACCTTGTTGTGAGCCCAGCTTAATGGCTCTTCCCAGTCATGACCAATGTGCTTATAAAACTCTTTGTACTCTTCATCTGTTACTTCTGACTTATCGCGAGTCCAAAGTGCAGTTGCGCGGTTAATACCTTCCCACTCGCCCGGCTGCGCTGGGATTTTCTCACCATCAGGGCCTTCAGATTCAGGTACTTCTGCTTTATACATTTCAACTGGAATAGAAATATGGTCTGAGTATTTAGTTACGATGCTACGTAAACGGTACTCATCAGCAAATTCTTTCTCATCTTCACGTAAGTGTAGAATGATTTCGGTACCGCGTGTTGGCTTGTCAATCTCTTGTAATGTGTACTCGCCCTCACCTGCAGATTGCCATTCGATACCTTGGCTTTCACCTGCTTTACGAGTACGCACGGTTACGTTATCTGCAACGATAAATGCAGAGTAAAAACCAACACCAAATTGACCAATCAATTGTGAATCTTTGCTTTGGTCGCCTGTTAGGTTTTGGAAAAATTCTGCGGTGCCTGATTTTGCAATGGTACCCAGTGAATTGATCACATCTTCACGGCTCATACCAATACCGTTATCAGTAATGGTTACCGTGTTTGCTTCTTTATCGGCACTGATACGTACTTTTAGATCTGCATCGTTTTCGTATAAATCGCCATTAGAAAGCGCAAGGAAACGTAATTTATCTGCCGCATCTGACGCGTTTGATACCAGCTCACGTAGGAATATCTCTTTATTAGAATAAAGAGAATGAATCATCAGGTTTAATAGTTGTTTGACTTCTGTTTGAAAGCCTAATGTTTCTTTTTGTGCTGCAGTCATTGTGTAAATCTCCAATTAACAAAGTGTCTAATCTGCACTATGACTCATATATGGGGTAGGCTTTTGGAACTTCAAGGCAAAAAATTAAATTAGCGGGTAAATTCGGGGGCTAACTACAAAAAAGCCTGCATAAAGCAGGCTTTTAATACCATATCAGGTATTAGTTTTGATTTACGGCGCGTCGTCCGCTAAATGCGTGCATCAGCGTCATACCATCAAGTAAATCAAGCTCACCACCAACAGGGACACCGTGCGCAATACGAGATGCGCCTACCTGATACTTATGACAAAGCTCAGCAATGTAGTGAGCAGTGGTTTCACCTTCAACACTTGGATTGGTTGCGAGGATCACCTCATTAATACCGCCTTGTTGCAACTTGCTTTCAAGGATATCAAGGCCAATTTCTTTTGGTCCTATACCATCAATTGGCGACAAGTGACCCATTAAAACAAAGTAAAGTCCTTGATATTGACCGGTTTGCTCAATAGCGAGTACGTCGGTTGGTGATTCAACCACACACAGTAAACCACTATCTTGGCGTTTAACACTTGAACAAATATCGCACACAGCTTGCTCTGTGAAAGTGCGACAAGATTGACAATGCCCTACTTCATCCATTGCTTTGGTTAATGCATGGCCAAGTTGCTTACCACCTTGACGGTCACGCTCAAGCAAATGAAAAGCGATACGCTGTGCCGACTTTGGGCCTATGCCCGGCTGGCATCTTAGCGCTTCAATTAGCTGTGTTAAACTAGGAGATAGTTGCATACAAGATCACTTAGAATGGCATTTTCATACCTGGTGGTAATTGCATACCGCCAGTTACTTTACTCATGCGCTCTTGTGTTTCTTCTGCAACACGACGTACTGCATCGTTACACGCTGCCGCTAGTAAATCTTCGATCATGTCTTTGTCGTCTTCCATTAGGCTTTCATCTAATTCAACACGACGTACATTGTGGTTACCAAGCATAGTTACTTTAACTAGGCCTGCACCTGCTTCACCTACAACTTCAAGGTTTGCGATTTCTTCTTGGGCTTTTTGCATGCGCTCTTGCATTTGCTGCGCTTGCTTCATCATGTTACCCATTCCACCTTTAAACATAACTGTCTCTCTTTCTAAACTACTTTAATTGGCATGAAGATAAGGGCTATTGCAACTAATTACAATGCCTGAATACTGTTTTCATCGATTATAGCGCTAAATAACTGTTGAAATTGCACTATATTTTCATCGCTATTTATTACATCAATCGCTTGTTGATGACGACCCGCATCAATTTTTTGTTGAATCAAATACGGTGAATCAATTACGCCATCAGCAAACTCGATACTAAGCTCTACATTATGACCATAAATTTCACTTAATGCAGCATTGAGCTTTTGTCTAAGCACTGCGCTGTCTAAATGGCGCTGTGATGAGTCAACTTCAATATGTAACTGATTATTCTGCTTAGTAAAGATCGAATGCAGCGCAAATTGGCGCATGCGGCCACCAAGTCCCATACGCTTTATTAAATACGCCCACTCGTCTTGTTCGTGTGCAAATTTAATACTGCTGATCGGGCTTTCAAAATCATCTGGAACCGGAATACTGGCTTCTTCAGCTACTGGCTCTGGCACTTTTTGCGGGTTGATTTGCTCAAGCAATTCAGGCGCTAGGTTTTCAGTGATTGTTTGATGCTTTTCTCGAAAATCGACTTTTTTTACTTTATTGCTGCTCTCCCCCGTTTGCTGGGGGATGGGCTTTTTTACTTCAGCAGCCATTGCTTGCTGCTGAGGCTCAATATTGGTCGTGGCTGTGCTTTGTTGCGCTGGCGGTTCTAATGTTGGCTTAGCTTCAGGCTGTTGTTCTGCTCTAACATTCGTTTGCGTTGCCGCACCACTTAAGCGACCAGCACCTGAGATATTGCGGTCTTGTAAAATACGAGCAATGGCCGATTGCGCCTGACTTTGCTGTTGCTGAGGCGCAGGTGCTTCATTTGCGCTAAAGCCCTGATCATAAGCGCTATTCATCACATCATCGTATTGCGCAGCAAGTGATGAATCCATTTGTGCATCGTACTCATCCATATAGTCTTGCGAAGAATAGTCAGATGTAGAGTACTCTGGTGAAGAATAATCAGCTGCTGGAATGTGCTCTGAGCTACTCTGCTGTTGTGGCGCTGGTTTGACTTCAGTTTCAGCTGGCTGAGCGGATTGCTGAGGCTGTTGATTAGCATTAGGCTGCTCTACTGCTGTTGCTTCAACTTGCTGGGCAGGCTCATGGCTATGTGCTGTTTCTGCTTTGGCTGCTTGAATAGGCTCAGCTTCAACTTGTGTTGGCTGAGGCTCTGAAGGCACAGAAGTTGTATGCACTGAACTTTGTGCTACTGATGCTTGCTCTGAAGCTGCTTGCTCACGTTGCGCCGTTGATTTTTTTAAAATATCACGTAGTGCTCCGGCACCACTTGGTTTAACCTGCTGCTGGGTATTCGTGGGTGTTTGGTTTTGTGCAAATTGCGTTGGTTGAAATGCGAGCAGTCGCAACATGATCATTTCAAAACCAAGTTTAGCATCGGGTGCCCATTGCAAATCCTTTTTACCATTTAATAGCAACTGGTAATACACCTGCATTTGCTGTGCATCAGTTGTTTGTGCCACCTGCTCAATAAATTCACGGTTAGTCTCATCAAGTGCCGCAGCACTAGGCACGAGTTGCACAAGCTGAATAAGGTGCGTCAGGGCGATTAAATCGTCGAGCAAGGCTACAAAGTTAGGGTTTCGGCTAACCACTGCTTTTACTTCTTGAAGTAATGCATCGCCATCTTGGCACAGTAACGCTGCTAACATGATTTGGCTATATTGGGTATCCATTAAGCCAAGCATGGTTTGCACAGCCTGATGATTAATATTGCCATTGGTTTGCGCAATTGCTTGGTCTGTAAGACTCAGTGCGTCACGCATACTACCATCAGCTGCTTTCGCTAAAATTGACAGCGATTTATCATCAAAACTTAGCTGTTCTTGATTAAGAACATGGGCAAGCTGATCATGAATTTCTGATTGCGACAAAGCATTTAAATTAAACTGTAAGCAACGCGATAAAATCGTCACGGGCAGTTTTTGCGGATCGGTTGTCGCTAATAAAAACTTCACATGCTCTGGTGGCTCTTCCAATGTTTTTAGTAATGCATTGAAACTATGCTTTGACAGCATGTGAACTTCGTCGATTAGGTATACCTTGTAACGACCACGTGTTGGCGCGTATTGAACGTTATCAAGGATTTCGCGGGTATCTTCTACTTTGGTACGTGATGCCGCATCGATTTCTAACAAATCAATATAGCGACCAGCTTCAATGTCAGTACAGCTTGAACATTGGCCACACGGCTCAGCAGAGATACCCTTATCGCAGTTGAGGCTTTTTGCGAATATTCGTGCGATGGTTGTTTTACCCACCCCACGAGTTCCAGTAAAGAGATAGGCATGATGGAGTCTATTTTGTGTTAATGCATTAACCAATGCCTGTTTAACATGAGACTGCCCCACTAACTCGTGAAAGGTTTGTGGTCGCCATTTCCTTGCTAGAACCTGATAACTCATTAATTATTCGCCTTCGAATTCAACCAACTTTAAGATTTTGATGCCCATATCAGCAACACGTTGTTCACCACCAAGCTCAGGTAAAGATACAACAAATGCGGCATCCGTTGCATTACCACCCAGTTTTGCAACTAATTTTGCTGTTGCTTCAATTGTGCCACCTGTGGCAAGTAAGTCATCTACTAATAACACTTTATCACCAGAAACGATAGCATCTGTATGAAGTTCAAGCGTGTCTTCACCATATTCTAATTGATAGTTTTGTGAAATCACTTCGCGAGGAAGCTTGCCTGGTTTACGAACTGGAATAAATGGAATACCAAGAGCATAAGAAAGTGGCGCACCAAAAATAAAACCACGAGATTCAGTACCAATGATTTTAGTAAAACCTTGGTCTTTATATGCCGCAATAAAGCTGTCTATCGTTGCTTTAAATGCCTCAGCGTTAGCCATTAAAGTTGTTACATCGCGGAACATAATGCCCGGCTTAGGGTAATCAGCGATCGTTGCAATGCTCTGTTTGATGAGCGTTGAAGTTGCTTGAGTCATAATTATACTGCTCAAAAAGTTTATCTAACAAAGCTCGAGAGTATAACATCACCTTAGTGGAAAGTCGGTAGCAAGTTTCGAAATTAATCACCTAACTACAACAAAAAAGGCTGCATGGTGCAGCCTAGTGTCTTAAATTTGCTTACGCAGATTAAGATAAAGATGTGATCCAACCCAGAATAGCGTTAAGACAGCCAATGCCACCGAATACAGCTAAAAACGCAATGAAATAAGTTGCATTGAACGGATCTTTAAAGTCTTTATCATTCGACATAGTTACTACCTTTATTTAAGCACGACAAAATAAAGCGGACATAATAGTCGAACTGTCCTCATCAATAAAGGGGTTTAGCCGATTTTTAAACCAATGTATTAGTAACTACGATACCACGCTCTGCCATGGCACTTAAGGTATTGAGCGCTCCCTGATAAAGCTGCTCTTGGCTAAATTGAGGAGCATGCTCTGCAACTACTTGGCATACATCATTTAAGTTTATACCTGGCTGAGATTCAATAATATTAAGTAGTAATGCGGTCATCGCATTTGTTGATAAAAACTGCACTTCGTCATCGCCATCCCGATATACCACAAAGTAGCTTGCCTCAGCTGCGGGCTCACTCGGCTGGTTATCGACACTGATGGTATGAACTGGGAAGCTATAACTCAAATTACGAGCCAGTGAACTTAAATATAATGGGGAACTTGTCACTTGATGAGCCGATAAGCCAACTTCATTTACAAGTTTTTTAGCAACCGACACATCTAGCTCAACCCACTCATAATGAGCCAGTTCTAACATGAACGCAGGATCATCACTTTGCATTTCATAGTCATTAGCAAGAAAGGCCAAAAACTCGCCTGCTATATCTAAAAAATAAGGAGATTTACAGTTGTGCTGACTGAAAAATTGCCTAACGAGTCTGTGCCAAGCTTGCTCTGAATATAAACTTTTAAGTACTGGATATGCAGAGCTGACAAAACCATCCACATTATTAAAAAATAAATCGCGGTAAATCGCCATGCGACGCTCTTCAACATCACTAGGCTTAGCATTATTCTCAGGGTCGCGAATATGCGCCATAAACGCTTGTTGTACTTGCGTAAAATGATTATGCACTGTGTTTCACCGTTACTTGGTTTTGCTTATTGGCTGCGTGCTGCAAGGCTTCAATAGTTTTCAGCTCAGCTAATAACTCAGCCATAGGTGGAATATTAAAGTCACGCTCTAACAAAGTAGGAAAAACTCCATGAACTGCGTAGGCTTTTTCAAGCAATTGCCAAACAGGATCGATGACTGGCGCACCATGGGTATCAACGAGTAAATCTTCAGCCTCAGTGTAATGGCCCGCAACATGACCATAAGCGATACGTTTAGTTGGTAATGCTGCTAAGAATTGCTCAGCATCATAACCATGATTAATAGAGTTTACATAGATATTGTTTACATCAAGCAATAGTTGGCAATCAGCTTCCTCTAAAACTGCATTAGTAAACTCAAGTTCAGTCATTTGCTGCCCAGGGGCACCATAGTAAGATACATTTTCAATAGCAATTGGCTGTTCAAGAATATCTTGTACTTGTCTGATCCGCGAGGAGACATGCTTAATTGCATCTTCAGTAAACGGAATAGGCATCAAATCGTACATGTGCCCTTCGCCCGAACAGTAGCTTAAATGCTCACTAAACAAACGAATATTATGCTCTTTAAAGAAGGCTTTAAGTGATTTCACAAAGTCAATATCAAGCGCTGCAGGTGAGCCGATCGATAACGATAAACCATGACAAACAAAGGCATGCTGCTCGGTTAGCTGTTTAAATTGTTTACCAAAACGCCCTCCAAGCTTTAGCCAGTTTTCTGGTGCAACTTCTAAAAACTCAATGGGTTTAGGAACATCGATGAGCATTTCATCAAGCATTTCCCGGCGTAAACCTAAGCCAATTTGCCCAAAATCAGCTACTGATTCTTTTAACATACTACCTCCTACTAAAAAGGGCCATTATGGCCCTTTCAAAAGCTAAATGAGCGCTTAGTGGTTAGAGCCACATTTACCTTCGCCACACTTACCTTCTTTAGCTGCTTTTTTGTCTGCGCCACATTTACCTTCGCCGCACTTACCTTCTTTAGCTGCTTTTTTGTCTGCGCCACATTTACCTTCGCCGCACTTACCTTCTTTAGCTGCTTTTTTGTCTGCACCGCATTTACCTTCGCCGCACTTACCTTCTTTAGCTGCTTTTTTATCTGCGCCACATTTACCTTCGCCGCACTTACCTTCTTTAGCTGCTTTTTTATCTGCGCCACATTTACCTTCGCCGCACTTACCTTCTTTAGCTGCTTTTTTGTCTGCACCGCATTTACCTTCGCCGCACTTACCTTCTTTTTCAGCTTTTTTATCGCCACCGCACTTACCTTCGCCACATTTACCTTCAGCGGCATCTAGCTGATAACCAGCTTGCATTTGCTGAAATTCAAATGGGTTAGCGTTAGCATCAGTGGCTGCAAAACTTGACGCACCAACCACAACCGCACCTAATGTTAATGCAATTGAATTTTTCTTAACTGTGTTCATTATCGACTCTCTTTTTTATAAAGGGTTATTAAACAAGACCTGCGAACTGAAAATTACTTTCAAAATTACTAAATTATTTTCTGAAACCGATGATAAAGCAAATTACGATTTATCAAATATAGAATAGCAGGTAGAATACGCGTCCAATTTTTATTTAGTATACAGGTATCATGCGACTAGTTTTAGCACCAATGGAGGGAGTTGTCGATTTCAAAATGAGACAGCTACTCACTGATTTAGGTGGATTTGATTTATGCGTTACAGAGTTTGTTCGTGTCGTTGAAGACACACTACCCGAGCGTGTATTTCATCGTTATTGCCCTGAATTAAAAGCCGGTGGTTATACCCGTGCTGGAACACCAGTGCGGATTCAATTACTAGGCCAAGTTCCTAATGCATTGGCTGAAAATGCAGTCAAGGCAATACGCTTAGGATCTCATGGTATCGACTTAAATTTTGGCTGCCCAGCAAAAACTGTTAATAAAAGTAAAGGTGGTGCTGTACTTTTGAAAGATCCTGAGCACATGTACGAAATAATCAAAGCCGTACGTGATGCAGTTGATCCACGTCATGAGGTCAGTGCAAAAATCAGACTAGGGTTTGATGACGATAGCAACAGCCAAGAAATTGTTGATTCTGTTGTCAGTGCGGGTGCATCAAGTCTTGCTATTCATGCAAGAACGAAAAGAGATGGATATAATCCACCGGCATATTGGGAAAAGATCCCTCCGTTAATCAAAAATAAAAACATTGCTGTGGTTGCTAATGGTGAAATTTGGCAAGTTGAAGATGCATTGCTGTGTCAAAAACGCAGTCATTGCCAAGACTTAATGCTTGGTCGTGGTGCTCTAGCAATGCCTGATTTAGCAAAGCAAATAAAAGCACATGTCGAAAATGAGCAGTACACTCCGATGCTTTGGGAGCATGTGATTTACCATATTATTCACTCTTCTATGCATCAAGATGAAAGCAAGTGTGAGAAATATTTTGCTTCTCGAACCAAGCAGTGGCTTGGATACCTAAAACGCCAGTACCCACAGGCCAACGCACTTTTTGATGAGATTAGGCGTTTAAAAGCCAAAAATGAAGTTGCAGATGTACTTAGAAAGTATGCCAAAGCGCCGAGTATTGATGCAAATCATAACTAGCTAACTTGTTTTGTTTGATAATGTCAGTATTGCCCACTTGGAATAAACGCGATGAACAATACTGAAATTCAAACAAAGTTATCTGCAGAACTTGCGCAGGTTAGACAACGTTTACTCGATATGCTAACTAATTCTGATCAAGGCTATCACCAACAATTGCTTTCGCAATTAAGCGAAACCCCTCCTGCAGATTGGCTAGAATTAACCTCAAATAAGCTGGGTCCTGAATATCAAATTTTAATTTCTAGACTCGAAAAGCTAGAGGCAGCGTTATGCCAAATAGACATTGGGCAATATGGCTATTGTTGCGATTGCGAAGAAAAAATTGATGATGAACGCTTATTAGCAGACCCTGCTAGCCAACGCTGTAGAAGCTGCGCTCCTTAGAGCGCAGCAAGGTATTATGAAGAAAATATAAAGCTCGTTGCAGGATAAAGAATAATATCTTCGATAAGCCAATCAGCTTCTTGTTTCGTCACCCCCAAACGCTTTATTAAATTTACTCGCGCTTGCTGTTCACTCCAAGTGTGATAATGAATACCAAGATCTGTTTCCATCATCACTAACCAAAAATACTGCTCGCCCGCTGATAACTCCCGCTTACTTTGTAAAGGGTCTCGATATTCGAGCTGCCAGTCAAGACCCGCCACATTCTCATCTTGACTAAAAAACTGCATTACTAGAGGAGTACTGTGTGAGGTCGGTAAATGAAACGCCACATTGTGTATCGCTATTTGCTTTAATTGAGACTGAATATTGCTAAGCCACGTAAGAGGAGGTTGCGTTTTCGCTCCAAAGTAATTCAACTTGCTCTGGTACCAATCTTTACCATTTGCAAGCCCCACTAAACCTAACTTGCTACGTGGTGTGTATTGAGATAAATATTGTTCAAGCTTTGAAAGTGCTGAGTGTACCACTTCATCATCATTATTAGTTAGGTGGTTTTGCACCATTGAATGTAACAACTTAAGCTCAATTTTATTTAGTTTTAAACTACTTTCCTCTGCTTGCATTAATTGTGTTTGTACTAATTCCAACCACGTAGCTAATTTTTGAGCAGAATAATCTTTTTTATTAATTGCACGACTAACAACATCGCGCTGCTCTGGCCAAACAAAATAACGTTCTGGATAACGCTCAGCGATGATCAGGTAATTTAATTGCGCCTGTTGCGATTCATCTAGCGCGATACTTTTCAAGCCTTGATAATTGAAGTGACGAGCTTGTAAATACTCGTTCGAAAAAGGCCAACTTGTTACCGAATCTGAGCTTGATTGATTAGATAGTAAGTTATTTATGTTACTGAGTGCTTGCTGGCCTTCATCAAAGTGATTGAAACGAGGAGGTTGCTCGGTGCAAGCTGTTATCATCACACTTGCGACAAGTAAAAATACGATCTGTCTTAGCATTATAAAATTCCATAAAAAAAGCCCCAGAGGGGCTTTTTAATTTAAAACAACATCAATTAGATTTTCACGCCATTACGGTTCGCTTTATCTTTGATGAAGGTTGACCAGCTCTTCGCGAATTTACGCGTACGCGGATCGTCCATTGCTTTAGTGATAGCGTTATAAGCTTGCTTGTACTTCTCTTGGTAGTAATAAGCTTCAGCTAAGTCAGAGTAGATAGTTCCCTTTTTATCAGAACCTAACTCTAACGCCTTGTTCAAACGAACAACGGCTGCACTATAGTTTTGCGATTGTAAAAGTAATGAACCTGCTTTGCGGTAAAGCTCTGCATCGTCATCAAATTTAGCCGCTTCTTCATAGTATTTAGCTGCTTTCTCAATATCTTTTGAGCGGTGGTAATTAGATGCCACTGCACTGATATTTTGCTTATTACGCTTAACTTTATTTTCGTTAATTGCCTTTTCAAGCACAACTGCTGCTTTGTAAGGAATATCGTTTAACGAATAGAAGTTAGAAAGTACTTTGTATTCAACTTCATTTTCAAAATAGCCATTTTTATAGGCAACTTCCATGGTCGCAAGACCTTTCTTGAAGTCTTCGGTTTGTAGGTAATATTTACCCAAACCAACCCAGGCTTTTTTGTCTTCAGGCCAAACACGAACAATCTCTTCAGCTACTTCTACCATGTTTTTGTACTGTTTAAGTTCAAAATAGGCAGCAAGCTTTAATTGGTAAGAGGCTTTAGCAGGCTCTTTTGCCAATTCGATTGCTTTGTCTGCAGCAGGAAGTACGTCTTTATAAAGTTTTAACTCGTAGTTTGCTTGTGCAATACGTGTATAAACTTTGTCGTCTTCCTCACCTGTGAAGTCCATCCAAGCTGCATAAGCTTCTTTTGCTTTTGCATATTGCTCTGTACCTGCGTACATGTCACCTAATAGTTTTAGGCCTTGCTCTTGGTCGGCAAAGTTTAAAACATCAGGTTTAACAGCTGCTTGAATGTGCTTGATAGCTAACTGGTACTGCTCTTTTTGAGCGTACATTTGACCTAAATAACGGTCAACAGTTGCTCTGTCGAAGTCATCCGATGCATCAATTTCTTTAAGCAATGCAATGGCTTCGTCAAGCTTTTCTTCATTGTACAAGTCAAACGCTTTAATTACTTTCTTACCAACGCGCTCACCCATAACTTTAGTTTTTGCTTTTTTACGCTCTTCAATTTTCGCGTAGTCTGGCGCCGCTAAAGCAGGTGCAGTAAATACCACACCCGAAAGTGACATAAGAAGCGCAAGAGCAGTTACTTTAGATAAATTTCTCATTACTCGCCTCCTTAGTTGCCTTGATTAAGTTTAAAGTCTAGTTGTACTTGAAGACCAAATTGCTTTTGTGGCTTACCATCAATAACTTTTGGACGGTATTTCCACTTAGATAACGCTCGCTTAGCTTCGCGGTCGAAGATACGTTTAGGATCTGCATCGATCACTTCGATATCTTCTACACCACCTACTTCGTTGATAGTGAATGAAAGTTGAACCCAACCTTCTTTACCATCACGCGCTGCTTGCGTTGGGTATTTTGGTTCAATACGAACGATAGGTGTAGCATCACCATCACGTCCAAATGCACCAGGACCACTTAGGCCACCAGCTGTGCTTCCCACATCGATGCTTGGCATATTAAATGACAAACCACCAGTATTTGGGTTGCTGTTTTCCGGCTGAGGCGGCTGCGGTTTAGGCGGCTGCTTTGGCGGTGGCGGAGGCGGAGGCGGAACACGCTTCCTCTCCTGCACCTTAGATTCAGGCGGATTCGTCATAATTTCGACTACAATCTGTTCTTTTTGTTCAGTCGCACGATCAGCTCCACCGGAGATGAGGTACGCCATGAAGTAGAACAAGCCGAAAGTAACTGCCCCACCTGCAATCAGTGAAAACAGAAAACGAATCATTACTGATCTCCAGCTATTGAAATTTTAAGGTTATCACCCGTCGCTTTGATCTGGTCCATAACTTTAACTACTACGCCGTGTTTTGCTTCTTTATCAGCTTGCAAAATTACAACTTCAGTAGGTTGTTCTGCTAATAAACTTTCAAGTTTAGCTGATACACGCTCAACGTCTACTTGTTGTTTATCAATCCAGATTGCACCGTCAGCACGGATAGCAACAAAAATGTTTGCATTTTTTTGCTTCGTAGCTGCAGCTGCTTTAGGTTTATTGACTTCGATACCAGCCTCTTTAACGAACGATGTAGTTACGATAAAGAAAATAAGCATGATAAATACGATGTCAAGCATTGGCGTCATGTCAACCGCTGCTTCTTCTTCTTCACGAAAACGTTGTTTACGTGCCATATTTAATTCTCTCTCTAGTGATGAGGCATGCTATCTACAAGTTTAGCTTTCGCCATTCTCGCTCTTGCCTCAAGGCGTGAGCTAAAGAATACTCCAGATAGTGCCGCAACCATTCCAGCCATTGTTGGGATTGTTGCCATTGAAATACCTGATGCCATTAAACGTGCGTTACCAGTACCTTGAGTAGCCATGGTTTCGAAAACCGCGATCATACCCGTTACAGTACCTAGTAAGCCGATTAAAGGACAAACAGCTACTAATGTCTTAATCAACAACATACGCTGATCTAATTTTTCAGACGCTTCAGAAATCCATGCTTCACGGATTCTGTGTGCGTACCAAGACGTAGTGTCTTGGCGGGCATCCCACTGAGCTACGATATCCTTCGTCATACGAGGAAACTCAGCTAGTAGGAACCAATAGCGCTCAATCATTAAAACCCACATAAGAAAGAGTGCTATCGCGACCACGTATAAAACCTGGCCGCCTGTGCCAACAAAATCCCTGATAGATTCCCAGATCTCCATCAGGACTAGCATTAGGCTTTCTCCTTCTCCGCGTGAGCAGCGATAATACCAGCGCTTTGCTCATCAAGGACATGTAAAACCGACTTACTACGACCCGCAACAATTGAGTGAAGTAGGATAAGTGGTAGAGCTGCAATTAGACCTAGCGCAGTAGTAACAAGTGCTAGAGAGATGTTACCAGCCATGATCTTCGGATCACCTGTACCGAACAATGTGATTGTTTGGAACGTTAGGATCATACCGATAACCGTACCTAGTAGACCTAGTAATGGAGCGATTGCTGCCAAGATCTTGATGATGTTGATACCAGCTTCGATGCGAGGCGTTTCACGTAGAATTGCTTCGTCAAGTTTAAGCTCAAGGTTTTCAACGTCTTGATTCTTGTTGTCAGCGTAAACCTTAAGAATACGACCCAGTGGGTTGTTTGTATTCGGAGTAGAAAGGTTTTTAAGCTGGCTCTTAATCTTAGTGCTAGTCAGCGCAAGATCAATGAAACGAACGATGAAGATAAGTAGACCAACAACAAGTAATACTGTGATGATGTAACCTACTTCAGCACCTTGCTCGTAGTATTCCATTAACGATTTCTTCTGCGTGTTGATACGTAAGATCGCGCCGCGAGTCGGGTCGATGTATACGCCAGCGTAGTTATCTGCAGAAGTTTTTTCTAAATCGCTGATACCCGCTAGGATGTAGCTATCAGGTTGCTTACCTAGAGGTTGGATCGCTTTAGTTTCTGGAGAGTAGATTAAGTAACCTTCGTCAGTAACTAAGTTGAAGTTACCAATACGCGTTACTTTCTTCATTGAAGATGAACCGTCAAGACCTGCAACTTCAGTTTCGAAAGTTGAAACTTTAGCTGATTCAGTCATTTCAGTTTGAAGAGAAATCCAAAGTTCTTCAAGTTCACGTACAGTTGGAAGCTCTTTCGCAGCAGCTAGTGAGCGAAGTACTTCAGCACGTCCTGGTTTTTCAGCAGAAACAAGTGATGCTTCGATTGAACCGATTGCATCAGCAGCTGCACGACGTACAACACCGAACATCTCACCTAACGTACCTTGAGCATTTAAAAGAGCTTGCTCTTTCTCAGCTAAAGTATTTTCGTTTTGTGCGTATTCTTTAGATAAACGGTCACCACGTGCTTTTTCAGCAGCTAGATCGCTTTTTGCTTTGTTAAGTAACGCTTGCTTGTCAGCACGAGCTGAAAGGAACTCTTGTTCACGTTGCTTGTTTAATTTACCTTCAGAAATACGTTCTTGCTTAACTTGCTCAAGAATTTTGTCTAAAGCATCAGTGTTTGCGTGTGCATTAAGCGCGGTACCTGCAGAAACAGATAGTACTGCTGCAACAGCAAAACCTTTAAATAGTTTCTTCATTATTGATTACTCCGCGCCAAAGATTGGTAGTTTAACAAGTTCTAATGTCGCTTGTTTACGCGCCATACGGATAACTTCTTTAACAGGTTTTAGGTATTCTTCACCTAATTCTTTCCACTGTTTAGTGTTGTTATCCCACACCCACGCGTGCTTAAGGTCAAAAGACTGTGCTACGTAAGTGATACGACCTAAACGACCGAAGTCTACGTTGATGTTTTTGCCATCAACTTCAAGCGTACCTTGTGAAGCTGTAACAGCTGAGCTGTATGCAGTTTCAACAGTGTAAGCTTCAAGAACTTGGCGGAATTTTTCAGATGTAGTAACTGAAGCTGATGCCATGATGTCACGTAGTCTTTCAACACGTGCTAGGCGGTTTTCAAGATTGAACGGAACGTCCGCTTTGATGAATTGCTCAAGCGTATCGATCATGCGATACATCAAAGGCACAACGTTTTGTTTCGTGTTATCGATTGTTGCGATTTGACGGTCAAACGATTCGATAGACGCGTTTTGGTCAGCGACCAAACGTGCTACGTGATCATTATACACCTTCATTAGCTCAGTTTCGTCAACAACGCTACGGTACTCAGCGATTAGCTCCTGAGTTTGACCATATACATTGTCAATTTTAGTTTGAGACTTAACAGCAGCCTTTTGAATTTGTTGACCTGCATCTTGCACATCTTTCAAAGGATCTGCAATCACATTGCTGCTTGCAAATGCAAAAGCGCCAACCAACGCTGATGCTACAAGACTCTTTCTGATTTTAACAGACATAGTTCCCAACCAATTAAGTAATGTTACTTTTATAATTTAATTACCTTCCGAAGAAGACAACCCTGATATCTTTTAATAGATATCAACCCTCCAATAATGCTAAATGCATCAGAGTCTGTCAACTTGATGTTCGGCTTTCGTCCGAAAAATTTGGTAACTCGTCGTTGATAGGAAAATAGCTCGAACAATCAATTAACAAAAATATAACAGACCCATCAAGGGGAAGGTTCTAAAGCCCTTTACTAGCAAACACCACGTTCATGCTGGGTTCAACCTTAAACATAAATGTAACATTTAATAAAACCAGAAAAGGCATAAGAAAATTTAAAAAAAAATTCTATTTAGTGATCTAAAAAATCTAATTTGCAGAATTTTTATGCACTCATCAGTGGGTAATGTTTAGTAAATGCACAATTGCCTTACTAAACACAAGGATGAGCGAGAATTTATCTCTCACCGCTAAGGGTGAGAGTCTCAAAATATGGCGCGGTCTTTAACAAGCTTTGCTAAAGAGATAATTGAATCAACCTCAAGCTTTTCAAAGATTTTTGTCTTGTACGTACTTACTGTTTTGTTACTAATAAACAGCTTTTCACCGATATCTTTGTTTGAGAGGCCCTGTAGTAAGTAATTCATCACTGCAAGCTCTCGCTCTGTCAGTAATTCATCAATATCTTTTTCAGATGCTATTAAATGCTCTTGAGGAAAGAAGGTATAACCCCTTAAAATCATCTCTACTGCAGATGAAATATCCTCTAAGCTTTCAGCCTTGTTAACAAAACCTTGCGCGCCTAATTTAGCCGCTGTTCGAATAATGTGTTTATCTTGCTTTGCTGATAAAAATAGCACTTTACCAGAGAAGCCACTGCTAACTGCGCGTTTGTATAAACTAAAGCCATCTGAATCTTCTAATTCGATATCTAAAATAGCTAGCGCGACATTATTACTTTTTAAAAACTGTAATGCTTCCTTTTGACTCGCAACAGCTTTTACTTCATTAACCAGAGTTGACTTTGATAGTACCATCTTGATTGCTGTTGCAACCATTGGGTGGTCGTCTACCAAAAGTATATTGTTTCCTATGCTCATCGATTAGCGAACCTTCATTATATTTCATCAAACAAGTATAAGTTACTCAGAATTTATTCCACTTGTGAATACTTTAAGTTTAGCGGGTAATTTTGAGATTGTTGAAAATATCTCAAACATTATAAAAAAGAGGTAACTTAACCTGTTGATCAAAACTACTAGCCAATACAACAGTCAATGTTGCATTGAGTAAATCCCGTCTATGAAGCATATAATACTTTAGTTATGGAGAGTAGCTTTTAGAGGATTGTTATCGAACTTTTAGCTTAATGTCTGACTAAGAAAACCCGATACAATGCCTTTGGGGGATTAATAATTCGGTACAGACTACCAAGTATGAGGTACAAAGGAATTATTTATGTAGAAGTAGTAAAAAATGGTTTAGGAGAAAGCGTAGTATGAATGAGGTAGAGAAAGTTGATAAGAGGTATAAATGAATTTTGGTGAAACAGAAACTGTTTCACCAAAATACTTAGTTTCGCATAACGAATTATGCTACTTCTACGTTCTCAGCTTCAGGGCCTTTTTGACCTTGTTTGATGCCGAAAGATACTTGTTGGCCTTCGCTTAAAGTGCGGAAGCCTGTACCTGTGATAGCACTGAAGTGTACAAATACGTCAGGACCATTTTCTTGTTCAATAAAACCGAAGCCTTTTGCTTCGTTGAAGAACTTAACTTTACCAGTAACCGTGTTTGACATACCAAATTTTCCTGTAAGTCAATTATTAAAATTCAGCCATAATGGCTCTATCCTCCCTGAGTGAATGCCCAAAAACTAGGGGGTAAAGTACAGGAAGAACCAATAACCAACCGGTAACCGAACAAGCCGCACATTATCCGTAAATTCTATACGCAAAAACTCAAAGCAATTTAAGACTAACACATTAAATAGCTTTTAGCTCTATTAATCGAAAATTATTTTGAGGTCAACGGCTAAACTTTTAAATATGACAGGCATATTTCTAAACAATTAAAAAATAATAAAAAAGCCCAACGTAATGTTGGGCTTCTGAATAATATTAGCTAACAGTAAGCTCGCTTATTTAACTTGCCAATCCATGTTAGCTTCAGCTTTGATCGGCACTACCTCAGAGTCTCCTAGTTTGTAACTTGCAGGAACAGTCCAGCTTTCTCTTACCAGTGTGATCGTGTCTTTATTACGCTCTAAACCGTAGAAGTCAGGGCCAAAATGGCTCGCAAAACCTTCCAGCTTATCTAAGGCTCCCGCCTCTTCAAATGCTTCAGCATATAATTCAATCGCTGCATGTGCTGTATAAGCACCTGCACAGCCACACGCTGCTTCTTTTTTATCTTTATAATGAGGCGCAGAATCTGTCCCTAAGAAAAACTTTTTGCTACCGCTTGTCGCTGCAGCAATCAATGCTTGCTGATGAATAT
This sequence comes from Pseudoalteromonas sp. MEBiC 03607, assembly GCF_004792295.1. Classification (NCBI taxonomy): domain Bacteria; kingdom Pseudomonadati; phylum Pseudomonadota; class Gammaproteobacteria; order Alteromonadales; family Pseudoalteromonadaceae; genus Pseudoalteromonas; species Pseudoalteromonas sp. MEBiC 03607. The sequence goes on along the minus strand of NZ_SRRY01000001.1, from coordinate 2,041,423 downwards.
TACGTTTTAAAATTGGTAAACAATAATAATGTGGACGAATACCGCCCGCTAGCATGTGGTTACGGTTATAAAGTAAGTGGTGAGCTGTGATTGTAGCCGCTACATTATCAGGTGCGTTATTAACAAACTCTACGGCATCTTTAGTCGTAATATGCTCAAGTACTATTTTAAGTTTAGGGAAGTCAGTTACTACATCGGCTAAAATTGTATCGAGGAAAACTTTTTCACGGTCAAAGATATCAATTGATGAATCTGTCACTTCACCATGCACCAGCAGCAACATCCCTACTTCTTGCATTGCCTCAAGTACTGGGTAAATGTTTTTGATTGATGTTACACCCGAATCTGAGTTGGTCGTTGCACCCGCAGGGTATAATTTTGCCGCAACAATTTTACCCGTTGCTTTTGCTTTTTTGATTTCTTCTGGTGAGGTTTTGTCCGTTAAATAAAGCACCATCAAAGGCTCAAAATCACCCTGAGGGCCTGCGGCTTTAATTCGCTCATAATATGATAAAGCACTGTCAGTGCATGTGGCCGGTGGAACAAGGTTTGGCATAATAATCGCGCGCCCCATATAGCGGCTTGCATCACGTACAGTATCGGTAAGCTGATCACCGTCACGTAAATGAATATGCCAATCGTCTGGGCGGGTAATTGTTAGTGTTTCAATCTTATTTATATCTGACATTGCTGGTTTCCACGGCTAAAGTTAGAGGGATAGCGCAAACTTTATACAAATAACGAAGTTATTTTTTGAAGTTTGTGTTCAGATGCCTAGTTTACACCAGTTGCTGTTTTTTTTGAAAATAACTTTGTAGATAGTTTGATAGTAGGTTAACGTAATAAGTTAATAAAACATTTGGGTTACTTTTCTTTCTATGTCTAAGAATTTAGATACAGCGTTTGCACTTGAGGTCAAAACTGACCAACTCCATATTATTAATCAATTCTCTTCATCGCTAATGCAATTAGATACTGTTGAAGAATTATTAGAGTATGTGACTTCGCAAGTAGTAAGCAGGCTTGGATTTATAGAATGTGTCATATTTTTAGTCGATGATGAGTCTCGTACATTAAGAGAAGTTGCGTCTATGGGAACCACTCTCGCAGACGATACATACCATATTGTGCGCACCGAAATTAGTTTTGAGCAAGGTATTACTGGGTATGTCGCTTCAACCGGTAAACCGTTAATGATTGGTGATGTAACAAAAGACGAACGCTATATTGCCGATGCCCGCCCTGCACTTTCTGAACTCTGTGTTCCTTTAGTATATAAAGAAAAGGTATTAGGTGTTATTGATTGCGAGCACCCGCAAAAAAACTATTTTAATGACGCCCATTTAGAAATTTTATCTACAGTCGCACATTTACTCAGTGCAAAGTTAAATCAAGTCAGAACTGTAGAAAACCTTCAGCAAACAGTAAAACAATTGAACGATGCTCAAAAGTTGGAAAATTGCATGTTGCAAATCGCCAACCTTACTTATCAGTCAAGTGAACTCGATAGCTTTTTTGAGTCTTTACATAGCATTATCACCTCGTTACTCAGAGCAGATAACTTTTTCATTGGGCTATATGATAAACAAAGTGATGTTTTAGATTTAGTTTATATTATCGAAGAAGGTGTCCGTTCTAATGCACATACTAAAATTTCTAAAGAACTCTTAAAAGATACGGCCTCTTACTACCTTTTAAAAATCGATAAATCACTGTTGTTTAATAAAGAGGCGTTTCAACAACATATTGATGCGGGTCATTTTAAAATGGTTGGTCGACAAGCAGAGTCTTGGCTTGGTGTGCCATTTAAAGTAAATGATCGAATAAGTGGAGTCATTGCAGTTCAAAGTTACAGTAAACACTACCACTATAATGAACATGACCGTGCATTACTTACTTATGTCAGCCGCCAAATCAGTATGGCAATCGACAGGCAGTTATCACGTCAGGAGCTAGAACACCGTGCATTACATGACGAACTTACCGGACTGGCAAATAGATCGCTCCTCATCGAACGAATAAAACATGGTATTTTGCGCTTAGCACGCGCAAATAAAGGCACACACCATGCTCTACTCTATTTAGACTTTGATCGTTTTAAGAGCATCAATGACTCACTCGGCCATGAAGTGGGAGATCATTTTTTAGTAAAAATCTGCGAGCTCATACAAGGTACGATCCGAAATACAGATACATTTGCTAGATTAGGTGGAGATGAATTTGCCATTTTCATGGAAAACATTACCGATAAACAACAAGTTCAAGATGCTCTTGAGCGTATTAAGGCAGCTTTAGCAAAACCACTGAATATTGATGGTCATTTATTACAAGCATCAACCAGTATTGGCGTAGCATTCTGTGAAAGCACAAATGACAAGGCTTATAAACTTTTGCAACATGCTGATGCAGCTATGTATGAAGCCAAGTCGTCAGGCCGTGGGCAAGTTAAGTTATTTAACAATACCATGCGCAAAAAGTTAAAAAATCATGCCGACATTGAAAACGACTTACAACATGGCATTGAGCATAATGAGTTTGAGCTTTATTACCAGCCCATATTCACAATTCAAGATACACAGGTTGTTGGTTTTGAGGCACTTGTTCGCTGGCATCATCCAACCAAAGGTTTTGTCTCTCCTGCCGACTTTATTCCTGTTGCAGAAGATACTGGTCAAATAATCAATCTAGATTTACATCTTCTAGATTTAGCTGCGCAACAAATAGCCAATTGGACAAAACAAGGCCTATCATTTGGTAGAGTCACTGTTAATGTTTCCTCACGACACTTTGCAAGTTTAGACTTTGTTTCGCAAATACACGCATTATACGCAAAGCATCAATTACCTTTAGGCTCGCTTTGCATTGAGATCACAGAGTCTGGCTTGATTGGAAATTTAGAGCTTGCGACTAAAATTATTGAGGGATTATCGCCGCTAGAAGTTAAATTATGTCTAGATGACTTTGGCACTGGTTATTCTGCACTTGGGTATTTGCATCAACTACCAATCCACATTTTAAAAATAGATAAAAGCTTCATTGATCACTTAAGTAAAGGACAAAACCCATTAGTAGATGCGATTTTATCCTTAGCACAATCTCTACAATTAGATGTTGTAGCCGAGGGTATTGAAACGAATCAGCAACTTGCTATTTTAAAACAAACTCAGTGTAAGTTTGGCCAAGGTTTTCTCAAGGCCCGCCCTATGCCGGTCAGTGAAGCAGAAAACATTATACGTAATGGTCTTCACTAAGAGTATGAAAATGAAAGCCTTACACTAGCAAGGCTTTCATTGATATCTACTATACTACAACTCCCCAGGCGCAAAGTTATCTACTGCTATTGCCTGCTTGCGAAGCGAGTTCGCCTCATTCATTCGTGTAGCTACGGTTTCGTTTATGAGGTTTTTATCTGCAGCAGCAGCTATCGCATCTTCCAATTCTAAGTGACGACCAATCGTGCCTTCTTTTTGCCATTTGCGTAATTGTTTAAAATCTTCATGGGTATCAATCATCGCGATAAACGCATTTTCCATTACCCCGGTGCCTGCATTTTCATCAACATAACAAAGGTGTGTGAGTCTGTCTCTGAAGACGCCTGGTTTACTCATATGCTCACAAATAGTCTGAGCAATATCATCACTAGGACGGTGATAATGATTTCCCACAGGGAACACAATGCGTTTTAATAAGAAATTGACCACAGGGTTAGAGAAGTTCTTAAAGAAACCATCGAATGCTTGGCCAATACAAAATAGCGAATGCTCAACCGCGTATTTTACAAAAGGTAAATCTGCTTGTTGACGCCCTTCGTCTTCATAGCGCTTCAAAACACATGATGCAAGATACAAATGGCTAAGCACGTCGCCTAGACGCGCCGAGATCATCTCTTTACGTTTTAACTCGCCCCCTAACACTAGCATGGCGACATCTGTACAAAACGCTAAGCCACGACTCATACGGCTTAATTGTTTGTAATACACCGAGGTTGCCCCACACACCGGCGCTTTTGCAAAATAACTGCGAGTTAAAGCATGTACAAATGCCATGCCTGCATTGCTTGCAGCAAATAGAATGTGTTGAAGCAGTAACGAGTCAAATTCTTTCAATGCAACATCATGATCTTCCATTGCGGCTGCTTCCATTTCTTTTAAAACAAACGGATGACAGCGAGTCGCACCTTGACCAAATATCATCAAGTTACGAGTTAAAATGTTTGCACCTTCAACGGTAATTGACACGGGGATCCCCATATAACCATGGGCTAAATAGTTATTAGGGCCCACTTGAATTCCCTTGCCTGAATGAATATCCATGGCATCATTCATCACCGTACGCCCCATTTCAGTCATATGATATTTAGCTATTGCAGTAACAACCGAAGGGCTCAGTTTTAAATCAATCGCTCCAGCAGTCATTAACCTTGCTGACTCTAGCATGTAGGTCAAGCCACCAATACGTGCGAGTGCCTCTTGCACACCTTCAAATTGACCAATCGAAACACCAAACTGCTGACGCACTGTTGCATAAGCCGATGTCATTCTTGACGCTAAATGACCTGTTGCGGTGCTAAGTGCCGGTAACGAAATACCACGGCCTGCACTTAAACATTCAACTAGCATACGCCAACCTCTACCAGCCCCCTTTTCACCACCAATAATCCAATCAAGTGGTATAAATACATCTTTACCGTACGTAGTACCATTCATAAATGCCATGTTCAGTGGATAATGACGCTCGCCAGTTTGCACACCTTCATGGTCTGTAGGAATGAGTGCACAAGTAATACCGAGCTCTTTTTTATCACCTAATAAGCCATCTGGGTCGTACATTTTAAATGCAAGACCAAGTACTGTAGCAATGGGTGCAAGGGTGATATAGCGTTTTGACCAGTTAAGTTTTAAGCCAATAACTTCTTCACCGTTATGCATGCCCTTACAAACCACACCAGTATCAGGAATACTGCCCGCATCCGATCCGGCCTCAGGGCCTGTTAAAGCAAAACAAGGCACATCATCACCTTTAGCTAAGCTTGGTAACCAACGCTCTTGTTGCTCTTTAGTACCGTAATGTAAAAGCAGCTCACCGGGGCCTAAACTATTTGGCACCATTACCGTAACTGCTGCAGTTAAACTTTTGGTGGCAATTTTCGCTACAATCGTTGAGTTAGCGATTGCTGAAAACTCTTTCCCTCCAAACTCTTCTGGAATAATTAGAGCAAAAAAGCCTTCTTTTTTTAAGTAATCCCAGACTTCTTTTGGTAGGTCTTTATCTTTTTGCACGATTTGATAATCATCAAGCATGGCTAGCAAGGTTTCGACTTGCTCGCTCATAAATGCGCGCTCTTTGTCACTTAATTCAGGCTTGGGAAAACCGTGTAATTTTTGCCAGTCGGGGTTACCGCTAAATAACTCACCATCCCACCACACATCGCCCGCTTCCATCGCTTCGCGTTCTGTTTGAGATAAAGGTGGCAACACTTTTTTAAACATACTAAACGTGGGCCGCGTAACAAGATTAATGCGAATGTCTTTCACTGCAAAAATCACAATTACAGCAACCAATAGCAAAATAATTACGGTCGTCATTGTGCAATCCTTTTATTTAAGTCAGTTTTCTCAAGTATGACTGATCGTGCCATAAATACAACGTAAGCAGCGGTAACTTCAGTTGTTTTAGTACGCACTGTTTGTGGTTTAGTAAGACACTGCTATTATGCTAAAGCAATAAAAAACAACAAACTTCTAGGGAATAAAAATGAAGACTCCATATAAGCTGAGCATCAGCGCATTAATGGTCGCAAGTGCATTAGCGCTTACTGGCTGTAATGACGACGCTACGAGCACTAAAACAACAACTGCTGAAGTCAAATCAAGCCAAGTAACAGCACAAGATGCTGATAAATTTATCGCCGATACTGAAAAAGAATTAAGTGCACTATATTTAGAATCAAGTCGCGCTGAATGGATTTATGCCAACTTCATCACTCACGATACTGCTGAATTATCTGCTGAAGTAAATCGCAAAATGACCGAAGCCGTAGTCCGCCTAGCAAATGAAGCTGCAAAATTCGATAGTTTAGAGCTTGATTATGATGCACGTCGTAAACTAGATAAACTTAAACTAGCGCTCACTTTACCTGCACCACAAGATGCTGAAAAAACAGCAAAGCTCTCACAATTAGTGGCTGAGTTAGGAGGCATTTATGGCAAAGGTAAATACTGTAAAGAAGATGGCAGCTGTTTAAGCCTTGGCGAAATGACAGCTAAAATGGCAACGAGTCGTGATTACAATGAATTGCTTGATTTATGGCAAGGTTGGCGTCAAGTTTCAAAACCTATGCGCCCGCTTTATGAGCAACAAGTTGCACTGACCAATGAAGGTGCAAAAGAGCTAGGCTATGCAGATACAGGCGCTATGTGGCGTAGTAAATACGATATGCCAGCCGATGATTTTGCAAAAGAACTTGACCGTATTTGGGGCCAAGTTAAACCGCTTTATGATTCATTACATTGTCATGTTCGTGCCAAGTTAGGTGAAAAATATGGCGAAGATAAAGTACCTCAAGACCAACCTATCCCAGCACACCTGCTAGGTAATATGTGGGCACAAACTTGGGGTAACATTTACGATGTTGTAGCACCAGAGAATGCAGATCCTGGTTATGACGTTACAGAACTATTAGCTGAACACGATTACGACGAACTTAAAATGGTACGTGGTGCCGAGAAGTTCTTTACATCAATGGGTTTTGCACCATTGCCAGATACCTTCTATGAGCGCTCATTATTCACTAAACCACAAGATCGTGACGTACAGTGTCATGCATCAGCATGGAACATAGATAGTAAAGACGACCTACGTATTAAAATGTGTATTCAACGTACAGGTGAAGAGTTCTCTGTTATTCATCATGAGTTAGGTCATAATTTCTACCAACGCGCGTACAACACGCAACCTATTTATTATCAAGAAAGTGCGAACGATGGTTTCCACGAAGCGATTGGTGACACCATTGCTCTTTCTGTGACACCTGGTTATTTAAAAGAAATTGGTTTATTAGACGAAGTGCCTGATGAATCTAAAGATATCGGCCTATTAATGAAAATGGCATTAGACAAAGTAGCGTTTATCCCGTTTGGTTTATTAGTAGACCAATGGCGCTGGAAAGTTTTCTCAGGTGAAGTAACGCCAGAGAACTACAACAAAGCGTGGTGGGAGTTACGCGAAAAATATCAAGGTGTACAAGCTCCTATCGCACGTAGCGAAGCAGACTTCGATCCAGGTGCTAAGTATCACGTACCGGGTAACACGCCTTACACACGTTATTTCTTAGCGCACATTTTACAATTCGACTTCCACAGAAGTTTATGTGAAATTGCCGGTAATAAAGAAGCGATTCACCGCTGTTCAGTTTACAACTCTGCTGAGGCGGGTGAAAAACTAAATGCAATGTTAGAAATGGGCTCAAGCCGCCCATGGCAAGAAGCCCTTGCCACTATCACTGGTAAAGAAGAAATGGATGCAACAGCAATCTTAGATTACTTTGCACCGTTACAAAAATACCTTGATGAGCAAAATAAAGGCCGCCAGTGCGGTTGGTAATAACAAAAAAGAAAAAGCCCGCATAATGCGGGCTTTTTTATGTCATCAAATTAATGATTAAAACTGTAAGCTTACGTTTGCGAAGTATGCATCGTAATCTGAGTCATCCCAGTTGTTTGCATAACCTGCTTTTAAACCAACGTTTTTGTTAAAGAAGTGCTGTGCACCAAAGCTGTAGTCATCTTCTTTGTTAAACGTTACAAATACTGATGTTGCTTTAGAGAAGTAGTAGTTAGAACCTAGTTCCCAAGAGCTACCGCTATCATCTGTATCAGCAATAGTACCTTCAATTGTTAAGTAGTTACCTTGTTGAAGATCCATGAAGTATTTTGCATTTACAGCACGGTAATCAAACTCATCGTCAGCTGTGAATGTGAAACCTAAGTAATCAGTGCTGTTAAGCTGGTGATTGTATTTAAGGTCGAACATTACCGTGTTGTCACCGTCTTCTACATCGATAAATGTCGCTTTAAGAAGAAGGTTAGGATTAAAGAAGTAACCTGCAGACACATTGAATAAATCAGTGTCTGAACCGTAATCGTAGTTGCTGTAACCCGCACCGATTACAAAATCTTGTACGAAGTACTCACCGCCGATGTTAGTTACATCACCAAAGTCGTCATCAGAGTAAGAACCAAATACATTGGTTGTTTTGTTGATGTATTCAAACTGGTCGTATGGACCCATCGTTTTCTTTGGCGCGAAGTAATATGTTGAATCAACACTTACTGTGTCGTTGCCATCGGTGTCCATGTACCCTAAATGGCTGATTGATTGGTAACTATCCGCAGCAGTCGCGGCAGTTGACAGAAGCATACTCGAAATAATAACTGCTAACTTTTTCATAAACAGATTTCCCTATTAACATTGTTTCATTGCTGTTGAAAACTAGCCTGATGGCTAAGTTGGGCACATGCTAACGTGAGAAAACTGAACGGAAACTTAACTAAGCGTTTGTTTTTACTTGATTAATTGTAATAAAGTGTCGGTAAATGTAAAGAAAAAGTTGGCCGAATAATTCTATTCAAAGCCAACTTATAATTTAAAGTCTATAATTTCAGTACCTTATAAAGAGAATTCACTAATAATTCTGTAAACCTCATTAATGTTATCTCCTGCTTTAAAGTCTTTACTGATTGGCGTTGGATCTGAACCAACCCAAATTTTCAGTTCAGCATCTAAGTCAAAATGCCCGGCACTTTCTTTACTAAACTTAGTAATTTTTGAGTAAGCAATGCTCAACATTTCAACTTTAGAACCAGTAACACCTTGTTTATCAATAATAATTAATCTCTTATTGGTAAAGATAAACATATCACGAATGACTTTATAGGCTTTTTGAACTGTTTCACCATCAATCAGAGTATTGGCAAGCAGCTCTTCTAAATCATCATTATCGACTTCACTTGCGTTACCCATTAATCCACTTAATAGACCCATAACTAGCTCTCCTTATGAAAAATTTGGTTTTCGAGTGTGTGACCATTCACCAGTTGACGATACTGCCAACCTTGTTGATAACAAAAGTGTAGAAGATTGATATCAAAAGGCTCAGCTGTTTTCTCAAACTCGATCACATATTCTTTTGCTTGGCTCATATAAACATGATGTACATGGGCAAGGCCTGCAAGCTTTGCTTCTACATCATCATATTGTTGATTCAACTGTAGCGTAATATAGTGTTTGTTATCTTGTGTGCTAGAACGGGCTTGATGCTCACTTAATACCCCTTTATCTAGGTGTAAAACTTGTGAGCATAAACGCTCAAGCTCAGTTAAGTCATGGGAGCTTAAAATAAATGTTGCCTCGTTACTTAAAGAGCTTACCAGCTCTCGAACCTCACGGGCATGGATTGGGTCAAGACCCGCTGTTGCTTCATCAAGCATCACTATTTCAGGTGAACCAATTAAAGCTTGTGCAATAGTCACTCTCTTACGCATACCATGAGAAAGGTCATCCGGTCGCTGCTTAGCCACTTCTGACAAACCAACTAGCTCTAAAACCCGAGCCGTTTCTTTTTTACGAACCGCGCCACTGAGCCCTTGTAATTGACCATAAAAGTTAAGTTGATGCGCAATACTGAAACGGGGATCAAGCTGGGCATCTTGTGGTAACGCAGTTAATTTACCAAATAACGCCGCACTACCTGGGTTATGCCCCATTACCGATAGCTTTCCTGAACTTGGTAAAATATAGCCACACAACAAGCTGAATAAGGTTGTTTTACCCGCACCATTTGGACCAACCAGCGCCACTGGTGCCCCTTTATTTATTTCAAAGCTGACGTTATCGAGCGCTCGTTTAGCCCCATAGTTTTTTGACAAGCCTTGTGCTTGAATTAAAACGGTCATAATGAGCTCCTCGCAAAAATTCGTTCACCAGCAATTAATAACACTGCCGTTTGTAGAAGTGGTAAACCTAGAGCCAGTGTGACGCCGGCACGTTGACCTGCCATTAAATCAAGTTGATAGCCCGGAAATATGTAATTTAAAACCTCAAATGCAGGCCATTGCCACGTCAGTAAGCCAATCACAATATTACCGCCAGCAAAGAACAAAATGGCCAACACAAATGCAAGACGCGATGAACGGGCAAAGGTATTCAAAAAGCTCATCAAAGCAATAAATGGCATAACCGCAACAAGCAAATAAAATAACAACATAAAGCTTCGCGTTAAGCCTGAAAGTAGCAAACTGAGCTCACGATAGCCAAGCATTGCAACGGTTGCCATCAAGGTAACAAATAACAGTGCCGCTAAAATGAGTAGCTGCCCTAAAAAGCGACCTATGATAATTTCTGAGCGAGTGGCTCTAAGTGATAAAAAGCGTAACGTACCCCGTTGTCTGTCGCCCACAGTTTGGTCGCTGCATAAAAACAAACAAAAGCTTGGAAAACTAAATAAAGCAATCAGCCAATAAACAGCTAGTTCAGATTCAGGCCAATCAAGTAATTTACTGATGCCAATGGCGCCAAAGGCTTGCCTTGCAAAGTCAGCAAAATCAGGTGAGCTAATCAAGGTCACAGATTGGGCAATGGGATAGCGTAAAATAAGTAGCCAACAAATGGCAAAAGCGGCAACCGCCAGCAAACCACGTTTGGTCAAAAATAGTCGTACCAGCTCAAATTGGGCAATTTGTGCAAGACGTATAGGATGTAACTGCGTCACTCATAATCCTTAATGAATTTTATTATTAGAATTACACTAAGTTGAAACAGCTTGAATTACCAGAAAAAAAAGACCCGACAAGCGGGTCTTATGTAACAAAGTATATACCTTTTACCTAAAGGTGGCTCTCGTACACAGCCAGTGCTTGATCAAGGTCGGCTAGTAAATCTGCTACATCTTCAAGGCCAATGTGAAGTCTTATCACTGGACCTTGCGACCAACCCGTTTCTGAGCGAAGCCCTTTCATGCTCAGGTTTGCCGTGACTAAGCTCTCATAACCGCCCCAAGAAAAGCCCATTTTAAAATGGTGCAGGCTATCTAAAAACGCATCAATCGCTTGTTGATTACCTTGCTTCATTACAAATGAAAATAAGCCATTACTGCCATCAAAGTCTCGTTTAAAGAACTCATGACCCGGACACGTTGCAAAGGCCGGATGGCGAATATGATCAACCAATGGATGTGTTTCAAGCCATTTAGCCACTTCAATGGCTGCTTGTTCATGCTGTTTTAAACGCACAGCCATAGTACGTAGACCACGTAGCGCTAAATAGGCATCATCCGCAGAAGTACATTGACCAAGTAGGTATGAATTTTCTCGAAGGGTTGGCCAATACTTTTTATTGGCGACCGCCACCCCCATCATCACATCTGAATGACCAACAATGTATTTTGTAGCAGCTTGAATACTAATATCAACACCATGCTCAAGCGGTCTAAAATGCAGGCCATTACCCCAGGTGTTATCTAACATAGTCATAACACCGCGCTCATTTGCCTTAGCAACCATGGCTGGCACATCTTGCACTTCCATGGTGATTGAGCCCGGTGATTCTAAAAACAATACGCGCGTGTTCTCTTTAATAAGTTCACTAATCCCTGCACCAATTCCCGGCGGGTAATAGGTTGTTTCAATCCCTAATCCAGCCAGTATTTTGTCACAAAAATCCCGGGTAGGTTCGTAGGCAGTATCCACCATTAAAATATGATCGCCCGTTTTCACAAACGATAACAGCGCATTGCTTATTGCAGCCGCACCTGATGGGTAAAGCGCACAGCCTTCACCACCCTCAAGTTCAGCAATCGCTTCTTGCAAAGCAAAATGTGTCGTCGTACCACGACGGCCATAGAATAACGTTTTGTCGCCTCGCTTCTTCGCCGCAGCTTTTAAATCAGCCACTGAATCGAATACCACAGTTGATGCACGTTGTACCACAGGGTTCACAACCCCTTGTGTGTACGCTTTTTTACGCCCTGCAGAGACGATTTGGGTATTTTTATTTGTCTTTGTCATAATTTATCCAAGCTGTACTTTACAGGTTGCGCCAGTGCTCAACCAAAAATCGAGAAATAGAATCTTGTCGGGTTAGTTTAAGATGACTGCCCTGCTCATGCCATTGGCCAAATTCATTAAGTTCAGCGCGGCTAAACCATCTTGCGTCATCCAACTCGTCTTTATCTACCTGAATATCTTCTGAAACCGCTGTGGCCATAAAGCCAAACATAATTGATGATGGAAAAGGCCAAGGCTGTGAAGCGATATATTGAATATCTGTCACCGCAACACCAGCTTCTTCCATAACTTCGCGAGCCACGGCTTGCTCTAGTGTTTCACCTGGGTCAACAAAGCCCGCAAGTGTTGAAAAAACGCCTTCTGGCCAGCTTGCTTGACGGCCTAGCAAGCAGCGCTCAACTCCGTCTGAAAAGGTTTTAGTCACGATCATAATCACGGCAGGATCGGTACGCGGAAAAGTTTGATGCTGGCAAGTTTGGTTTTCACATAAACGCGAATGCCCTGCTTCAACCATATTATTTTCATGACCACAACGCCCACAAAAACGGTGTGTTGCGTGCCAAAAACATAAGCCCCTTGCCAGTGCCGCAATAGACCCTTGTTTAAGCTCAACTTGTGGGCCTAACTTGCGAATATCAACAAACTCAGCGCCATTGAGCATAGGCTCAATGAGTGAGTCTGGTTCATGGCTGACATCTAAAGCAAAGTGAGCCACATTATCGTCGTCTAACCCCAATAAAATGCCTTTTGATAAATCGAGGTGATCGACTTGAGATAAGCGTAAATAACACACTTCAGGACTGTCTTTAACAAATAAACTTTGATTGTTATTGACCAATAACCAGCGACTCTGAGAATTCATTTGAGCCTTTAACCACTTAGGATCTTTACGGCGATTTGATGCACGATCCAATGGCATTTGAGAGTAATTCAGCATGGCGTTCCTTGAAAATAGTTTACTAGCTAAAACTACCATAAGCTGATGATAAACCCAATTTATTACAGGCATAAAAAAAGCCCAACCAGGGCTTTTTTATTCTCTCTCACAATTTTACAAGGTCGCGAGGTGCGCTTGTAGTTTTTGGTTCTCAGCTTCAATATGCTGATAGAACTCTAAATCTTCTAATTTACTTGCGGCAGCTTTATCAATGATGATCACAGCATCTTTATGAAGTTGCAGAGCCGAAGCTGGGCATTTGGCCATTAACGGGCCTTCTACCATGGCGTGAATGGCATCAGCTTTACTTGCACCGGTTGCTAAAAGCACTACTTTTTTGGCTTCTAAAATAGTACCAATACCCATAGTGATTGATAAATGCGGTTGATATTCGCCTTCTGCAAAAAATCGCGCATTGTCTTCAATCGTCGCTTTTGTCAGTGTTTTAACTCGGGTGCGTGATGTCAAACCTGAAGAAGGTTCGTTAAAGCCAATATGACCATTACGGCCAATACCAAGTAGCTGTATATCAACACCACCAGCTGCTGTGATTTTTTGTTCATATTCAGTGCAAGCAACAAGCGGATTTACTGCATCACCCGGCGGTACATGGGTGTTCTGTTTATCGATATCTACATGGTTAAATAGCTGTTCATTCATAAAGTAGCGGTAACTTTGTGGATGTTCGCCAGTTAAACCTAAATACTCATCTAAATTAAATGTTGTCGCTTGGCTAAACGAAATCTCGCCAGCTTTATTTTTAGCAATCAGCTCTTGATATAAAGCAACCGGCGTTGAACCAGTTGCAAGGCCTAGTACTGATGCAGGTTTTTTTAATAGTTGTTTAGCAAAGATGTTAGCACCATACGCTGCAACTTGGGCTGCATCATCAAGAATTACTATTTGCATATCGATTAGCTCTAATTATTTAAATTGAAAAAAATGGCTCTAAAACCCAACCCCACGTGCAATCGAGTTGGGTTTTAGACTAACCACTGCCAGGATACATTACAGTAGTTAAAACCATTATGACAACGCTGTCATTATCACTTTTAGTCTTATCTTTGTAAAGTAAAAGTGAATAAAAAATTACTCTTTTTGTTAGTGTTTAATAATTATCAAACACTAACAAAGATCTTACGGCGATACATCCAATGTAATACCAGCATTTGTACTGCTAATAACGCAATCACCGCCATCAGAGGTTGCCATGCCTCTGGCACAGCTCGAACCACCCCACCAAATACGCTTTGGCTTACATAACCCCAATTCACTAGACTTGACGCTAAATAAATAATAATTGAGTTTGCACCTATGATCACAAAGGGATACGCGGCGCGTTGCCCTGGCAGAATATCCACCAGTGCATAAAATACGGCGAGCAATATGGCACTCCAGCCAACGGTTACAAGCACAAATGAGCTGGTCCAAAGTTCTTTGTTGACTGGGAACTGTAAATCCCATAACCAACCTAAACATACACTTACCGCCCCTGCGGCGAACAGTAATGCGGTCATTTTCCACTCGCCAATTTGCTGAGCACGAGCAACTAATTGCCCTGCAAACACGCCCATCAATGCATTAACAATCGCTGGTATATTCGACAATACACCTTCAGGGTCCACCACACGGTTTTGATAACTAATACCCGGTAGTAAGTGCGCATCAAACCATGCATTCCAACTACCTGCAGCCGAAAGGTCGCCAGCACTGCCACCCGGCACTGGCACAAAACAAAGCAGTAACCAATAAGCCACTAAAATAGCACCTGCAGTAATAATTTGTGTTCGCAAACTAGTGTGCCAAACCAACATTGCACAGAAAAACCATGCAATAGCGATACGTCCAAGCACACTGACATAACGAATTTCATCCAACGCCATTGGCATCCCTGTGCCCCAGCCGTGGTTATACAAAATACCTAATAAGCACAATAGCAAAAGACGCTTACCCGCCTTGCGGTAATACACTTTGCGCTCATCAAACGGTAAATGGTCAATGCGTTTGGGGGCTAGCCCCATCGCCACACCCGATAAGAATATGAATAATGGGAAAATCAGATCGTAAAATGTGAAGCCATGCCAAACACTATGCACTGTGTGCGCTTCAAAAACTTTCCAGCCAGTCCAGCCAGTTAAAACGAATAGTGCTGCAAATAGTGACTGTCCACCTAATATCCAAAACATATCCATGCCGCGCAGTGCATCCAGCGATGCCAATCGTTTTCTTGTTGGTTGTGTTGTTGTCATTGTTTACCTTTAATACAAAAAGCCCCGCGATACTTCAGCGGGGATTTTTCCAGGGAAGTTCTTACAAAGCTTTACCAGCTATATATGTCGCTTTTACATATTGATTATCATCTAGCACAACAAAATCAGCATCAAAACCGCTCAGCAAGCGACCTTTTTTATGTAAACCTAAATATTGTGCAGGATAAAGTGATGCCATTCGTAAGCTCTCAGCAAGGCTAACATCCAATGTGTTCACTGTGTTACGCACCGCACTTGCCATATCAAGTACGCTACCTGCTAATTCACCAGTAGTTGAATTTAATCGATCGCCAGTACGAATAACTTTACGACCATCAAAGAAATCAAACTCCATATCGTCAGTACCCACAGGTGGCATTGCATCTGTGACTAACATAATTTTTCCGCGCTGTTTGCTGCGAATTGCTAATTTTGCTGATGAAGGGTGCACATGATGACCATCAACAATTAAGCCGCACCAGCTGTTATCATCCCAAAGTGCAGCACCAACAACACCCGGCTCTCGAGATGTAAACGCTGACATCGCATTAAATAAATGGGTGAATCCATCAGCTCCTGCCGCAAGTGCAGCATTGGTAGTCGCAAAATCCGCATTAGTGTGGCCAATAGATACCTTTACGCCACACTCAACTAGGCGCTCAATATCATCAGCACTAACATTCTCAGGCGCTAAGGTAACCATTTTAATGCCTAGATCTTGGCGTGCATAAATCGCAAATTCTTGCTCTGTGATTGGGCGAATAAACTGCTCGCTATGGGTGCCTTTTTTCCCTAATGAAAGGTGCGGTCCTTCGAAGTGTACGCCCATAACGCCCGGGATCCCTTCAGCAATTGCTTGTGCAGTGGCATCTGCGGCTTTTGCCATGACTTCGACTTTGTCGGTAATCAGCGTTGGCATAATCGCTGTTGAACCAAACTGACCATGTGCTTTGGCTATTTTATCTAAACAATCTGGTGTTTGTTCAGCGTTAAAAAACGCCCCACCACCGCCATTCACTTGTACATCAATAAAACCTGGCGCGACTAAACCCGTTAATGCAACGGCATCAGCATGTGCTTCAACACGCTTAAACACGCCATTGTCGACGCTAAAATATACGTCAGATAAAAATTCGTCACCGGTAAACAATTTACTTGCATGATAAATCGTCATTACAAACTTACCTCTTGGTTTTGTTCAAGCACAGATTGCTGAGCAAAATACACAGCGCCCATTTCGGGTGGTTGAATCGGCGCTTCAACTCTTTTCGCTATATCTTCATCAAGCCAACAGTTTAATGGTTCAGCTAAACCACCGATCATAGATAAACGTGGAGGGTTATTTTCAAGTAATCGGTGTGCTAATTTACTGACGTAATTAGCTCCTTCCTTAACAATTTCAATCGCTACTTGGTCGTTATTTTTTGCTGCTTCAAATACATAACGTGCTAATTTGGCAAAACTACTCGAAGGCTGCCCTGACATTTGCTCGACAATCCCCATGGCATTATCCACCGAGAAATGCTGACAAATCACATCTGTTAACTCTGTTTTTTCACCCAAACCATCTAAATCAAGTAATGCGTTTTTTATAGCTTCAAGCCCCATCCATGCACCACTGCCCTTATCACCAAGAGCAAAACCATGACCACCATAGTTTGTGGTATGACCCGCAACACAAGAGAATCCACATGAGCCAGTTCCGGTTATAATTACCGCACCATCGCTACCTTCGTGTGCACCAATACAAGCAGTATGTAAATCGGTGGTGAGAAACATTTGTTTAAATGGATGGTCCCATTCCATAATCTTGTCGTACAAGCTAGGTAGGTTTACACCAGCCAGACCCAAACCAGCATACAGTTGATGAACTGTCTCAAGTGGTAATCCAGCATCTCGAAGAGCTAACTGTGTTGAGACCATTATTGATTCAAGCGTGCGTTCTAAACCATGTAATGGGTTCGCGGGGCCACCAAGGCCGGTTCCTAATACACCTTGCTTAACAGAGTAGATAGTAGCTCGGCATTTTGTTCCGCCACCATCAATACCAATAAACAATTGGTCCTCACTCACACTCTTCGCCATCATTTAACGACCCCTAGCCTTCGTTTAGTTTTTATTTAAATCGCATTATTTTTATTCTAAGAATGCGAAATGATCTCAACCTTTGTTGATTTAATGTTACACAACAAATGACAGCGTTGTCATTACTTTTTTTATAAAAATGCACATTAGTTTAAAATTTACCTACAACACTTTGAAACTAAAGAGCATTATTCGAGAGTAATAAATAAAAAATCGTCCAGCAATCACTTCTCAACTTATTCTCGCTACTTTTTTGAGTGCAAATTAGCGACAAAGCTCCATGTTACTGTGCTTTTATATACTCAGTATTGTATCTAATATTAGCTTAGCGCAAATAATACTTTAGTTAAACATTTTATTTAAAATGGAATATTTTTTTCTATCTTGATAACAACAGTGAATCATCAATACAGTGAAACTCAGCAGCGGCTTGCTTTAAAATATCGGCAGTGAGGTGCTCTGCTCCATAGACATCACACGGTAGCTGATAATTATTCGCTAAGTGACCAAGCAATAACGCAAAATCACCATCACCTGAAAGTAATACCATTCTATCAAGCTGCTTGGCATGCTCTAGCATATCAATGGTAATGCCAACATCCCAGTCCCCTTTTGCACTACCATCTCTGCGCTGAATAAAAGGTTTTAGTTTTACCTCAAAACCAATTGCGCGCAGGATATTTTGAAACTGCGATTGCTTTTCGTCACCTCGGTATATTGCATACGCAATAGCACAATCAATTTGGTAGCGTTCGCTCATCTGTGCCCAAAAGGCATTGTAATCAAAGTTTTTCTTGTAACTTTCTTTACAGGTGTAATAAATGTTTTGTACATCTACAAAGATACCGACTCTTGGCTTATCAACTGCTGACATAATTATTCTGTTTTTAGTGATTTGTGTTCACTGTAGCATATCTAGGTTGATATTTACGAAAAAGTAACCTAAATTGGTTACATAAAACAAAGTAACCAAATTTGGTTACTTATCGCGATGTAACTAAATTAAGTTACTTAATCTAAGGGATCATAATGATTGCGGTGATCAGTGGTGATTTAATTAAATCACAAAAAATTCCACAACAAGAATACGATGCCATGCTGTATCAGCTTGATCAAAGCTTACGCTTTGTTGCCAAGCGTTTTAATGCAAGCTTCACCATTTACCGAGGTGATGCGTTGCAAGTACAGCTATCAGAGCCTGAGCTGGTGTGTCATGCTGCCATCTTGTTGTATTTGCAGATGAAAGCAGCCAATTACGAACTACGACAAAGTTTGGCTATTGGCTCACTCGACAACCCCCGCGCCGATATAAAAACAGCCACAGGCAGTGCTTATACCTTATCAGGTCGCGGCTTAGATAACATCGGCCAGCAACGTTTGGTGATAAATATTGAAAATAACACCCTTGAAGAAGCCTTTGCGCTCAATATTGCTTTTGTCGAAGTCCTGCTTGAAAAAATGAGTCAAAAGCAGGCCAATGCGCTGTTTTATTATTTAACCGTCGAAAATAACAGCCATGCAGAGCTTGCCAAAGAGCTTAATACCAGCCGAGAGAATGTCACTAAGTTACTCAACCTAGCCCATTATCAACTTATCGAGCGCTTTATAAATTACAGCCAAACCACACTCAAAGGATTGTTATGACCAGTTTTGCTCTATTACTCACCGCGTTAGTACTAGGTCACTTACTTGCTGACTTTTATTGGCAACCAATGAGCTGGGTGCATGATAGAAACAACCGTCACTTTCGTGCCAGCAAACTCTACTTGCACGTATTAACACATGGCGTGACCTCTTTAGCTGTGCTAACACTGTGGGAATACACCTACGGCTGGCAAGAGTTCTCTCGGGTATTGTTAGCAACTGTGGCGATTATGCTGAGCCACTATGTCATTGACTTGGCAAAATCGTACTCAAATAAAGGCGTGGTGCCCTTTATACTCGACCAACTAGCCCACCTTGTTGTGATTGTAATGCTAACGGTTTGGCTTACCGATAAAAATGAATTTTATAGCTTAACATGGCAAAAGCTGATTGCCCTCGATACCTTGTTTGTTATTGCAGCTTATTTATTGGTGCTTAACCCAAGCTCTGTGTTTATTCGCATGATGCTAGAAAAAATCAATATCCAGATCAACAATGAAGGCAGTATTCCTGCCGCGGGTCATTTTATTGGCTTGCTAGAGCGGGTATTAATGTTGAGCTTTATCTTGCTGGGTGAATACGGCGGTGTGGGCTTTCTACTGGCAGCAAAATCTATCTTTCGCTTTGGTGATTTAAAAGAAAGTAGCGAAAAACAACTCACCGAATATGTCATGCTGGGCACTTTATTAAGTGTCACCGTGACACTCTTTATTGGTGTCGCCACCTTGTATTGCATTAAACTCTTTTAATCGCTTAGAAAAACAAAAACGCGCAATTGCGCGTTTTTTGTTTTTACTGTTATCAACTATCCGCAGCGGGTTTACGTCTTGGTCGAGATGGCCCAGACACACGCTGACGATTACCCGTAGGTTTATTACCTGTGGGTTTATTGTTATTCGATTTATTCCCGTTGTTAGCGCCTTTTTGGTTTTGGCCCTGCTCTTTACCCTTACCCTGCCACTTACCTTGTGAAGGTCGCTTTTGCGATTTAGGTTTTGGCTTTTGTGCAGGTTTTGCTGCACCTTGACCATCTTGAGCTGGTGCTTTTGGCTTTTTCGGTTTCTTTGGTTTTTTCGGCTTGATTGGACGCGTATCTAGTGGCTTTTCAGCAACTGGTTTGCTTGGCTCAAAACCTGCTTCGGTTGCACGCGGAATAAGCTCACCAATAAAGCGCTCAATACCATACAAATCGTCGGCATCATCAGCTGTAACAAACGAAATAGCATGACCTGATGCACCCGCTCGGCCTGTACGGCCAATACGGTGTACGTAATCTTCATAAATATTCGGTAAATCGTAGTTAACAACGTGAGGTAGCTCAACAATATCTAGGCCACGAGCAACGATATCGGTTGCCACTAATACGCGCACTTCACCCGATTTAAAGCCTTCAAGCGCTTTAACGCGAGCGCCTTGCGATTTATTACCGTGAATGGCAGCGCCGACAATATCATCGCGTTCAAGCTGCTTAACTAAGCGGTTCGCACCATGTTTGGTACGGCAAAATACTAATACTTGCTGCCAATCATTGCTACGGATCAAATGACTAAGTAGTGCTGTTTTGCGTGTTTTATCGACCGCATAAACAGACTGCGAAACCGTTTTAGCTGTGGTGTTTTTTGCTGCGACTGAAATTTCAACTGGGTCGTTAATTAGCCCTTTTGCAAGTTCACGAATTTCATCAGAGAAAGTCGCTGAAAACATCAGGTTTTGACGTTTAGCAGGCAATTTAGCAATGATACGTTTGATGTCATGAATAAAGCCCATATCGAGCATACGGTCGGCTTCATCAAGGATCAGCACTTCTAAATCATCAAACTTAACAGCATTTTGATTATGTAGGTCTAACAAGCGACCTGGTGTTGCTACTAAAATATCAACACCTTTGCGAAGGCGCAGCATTTGTGGATTAATTTTAACGCCACCATAAACAACAAATGAGCTGACATTTGAATGTTTTGCATATTGCTCAACATTTTCACTTACTTGTAAAGCAAGCTCACGGGTTGGTGCCAGTACCAATGCTCGTACTTTATTACCACCCGCTTTAGGGCCTTTTGACAAGCGCTCAATTAACGGCAGCGTAAAACCTGCTGTTTTACCTGTACCCGTTTGCGCTGCGGCCATAACATCGCGGCCTTCAATGATCGCAGGGATAGCTTGTGATTGAATAGGCGTTGGTGCTTCATAGCCCTTTTCTAAAACTGCATTTACTAAAGCTGGTGATAAACCTAACCCATCAAAACTCATACTATCTCTCTTTAAAAAATTCAGCCGATTCGGCGAAGTGCGCGCATTATACCTAGGATAGTCAATAATGCATGGAATTATTTGCAAACTAACACTTAATGCTGAACTTAGCAGACTAATTTAAGGCATAAAAAAAGCGGCTTTAATGCCGCTTTGTTCTCATATACCCAATCTTTACTTAACACCAAGCTCGCGTAAACGCTCTTGTAGGTAGCTGTCTGCGGTGTAGCGCTCAGATAGCACAACATCAGGACGCGGGTGTAAGAATAATGGTAACGAAATACGTGATTTCGTTGACGCTTTACCCGTTGGGTTGATCACGCGGTGAATCGTTGATGGGAAGTAACCACCTGACGCTTCTTGAAGCATGTCGCCAATATTGATGATCAGGTTACCAAAATCACATGGTACGTCTAACCAACCGCCATCCGTTGTTTGTACTTGTAAACCAGGCTCATTCGCCGCAGGTAATACAGTTAATAGGTTGATGTCACCATGCGCTGCCGCACGGATTGCACCTGGCTCTTCATCACCAGTCATTGGTGGGTAATGAAGAATACGCAGGAGTGTTTGCTCTGAGTTAGCAATCATATCTTTAAGATCGATAGAGAACTTAGCGCGCACCTCTTCTGGTGCTTCAGCTTGAACCCAGCTTAATAATGTAGCTGCAAACTCATTCGCTAAACGGTAGTACTCACGAATTTCTTCTTCTAGCTGTGCTGGAACACGGCCTTTTGGATAAACGTGGTAGTACTCTTTAATATCTTTAACGGTAAAGCCTTTTGCAACTTCTGACACTGATGGTGGGAAATAACCATCTTGTGTCTCTTTTGAAAATAAAAACTCGTGCTTTTGCTCAGAATTAAAGAATTCTTGCCAATTTTTGTAAATAGACTCAACTAATGACTGAGGGATTGGGTGATTTTTTAATACACCGAAACCTGTGTTTCTTAGTGACTCAACAAATTGAGCGGCCGCATCGCTCGCTTTATAATCAACGGTAGGTAAATGTTGCATTGTCTTTTCCAGTGAATAAGGTTCTAGAAGTCTGTGCTAAGCATAGCATTTCTTCATTATAGCGCTTCGCGAGGATAGAGAAACACAGGCAAAAACATAAGGACTTATGTCCGCCCCTACCTTGCTTAACTCCTTAAGTTTGATACAGATCAACTAAGCATTTAAGTAGTATAATATGTACTATCATCTAAACTTAGGTATGGCCAACTAGACACGTTTCAACGCAAAAGGATCGCTAATGTTCAAAAGGCTGCAAATCTTACTTTTCAGTGCGCTGATACTCGTTACCAACCAGGCCATCTGTGCAGAACAAGCCAACTATAAAGTCGAAAATATTAAAGACAACGTATATCGCTTTAGTGCTGGCCATTACCACAGCGCTTTTATGATTGTTGATAACCTTGCCTTAGTGACTGATCCTATCAATAGCGATGCCGCAAAATACTTAAAAAGCTATATCAAGAAAACCTTTAATGCCGAAATCAAATTTATGCTGTACAGCCATAGCCATGTTGACCATGCAATGGGCGGTAATGAGCTAATCGATAACAACACTACGGTCGTTGCTCACCAGTTTGCAGCTGATGACCTTAAATTAAATAAAGTGCCTACTGCCCTACCTGATCTTACATTTACCGATACACTCAAAATCGAATTAGGTGATAGTTACGTGCTTCTTAATTACTACGGGCCAAATAATGGGCGCGGCAATGTCAGTATGCGTTTTATGCCTGCCAATGTACTTTATGTTGTTGATTGGATTGTGCTTGGCCGCATGCCATATAAAAACCTGATTGGTTACGATATTAACGGCATGCTGCATTCAACCAAAGCGGTGCTAAATGAACCTGCGTTTGCTGCATTTATAGGTGGCCATGCAGATACTGGCAACCGCGATGATGTTGTCTCGTACTTACACTATATTCAAGACTTACACGCTGCCGTTCGAGATGGCATGTTAAAAGGTAAAAATCTTGCGACCTTACAAAAAGAAATAAACTTACCTAAATACAGCCATTTAAAAATGTACCATCAATGGCTACCACTGAATATTGAGGGTGTGTATAACAACCTTGTCGAGATGGGCTATTATAATTTTCGCAGCGATATTGATGCTCAGTTTTAACTGAGCATCAATAGCGAGATAAAAACGCGTTAAGTTCTTTACTCATACATGCTACAAGCGCTTTTGGGCCACCATCATACATATCGTTATGGCGCGAATCTTTAAGCTTAATTTGCGTCACGAGGTATACAGCGAGCTCTTGCGGCGTTAGCAATACGTTGTCATCTGCTGGGTAATCGCTACCGCGTAGTGTCAGTACAGCAATATTTTTGTTTCGCGGGATCAGCATACGGCGATGATCAAGGGTGATCAGCTTAGACACCTTAGCGGGATAAATAGCGGCATATAATGCTGCAATATCACCTCCATTTGAGTGACCAAATAAAGTGAGCTGATTAAAGTCATACGCAGGATATCGCTTTGCAAGCTCTGTAGCTAAAAACTCAAGGGTTTGTACACCACGGTGCCAGTTTTCCATGCGTGTGGTCATGTAGGGTGGCTCAGGGTTTAAACTCGGATCACCTTTTAACTCATGAGCAACTTCAACCGTTAAATAACCATGCTGATGAAAGGCCTGCTGGGCAAATTGATAGTCTGTATGTGCCATACCATAGCCTGCCCCAATAAACGCCACGGGGCACTTTTTATTTATCGTGCATTTGCTATCGGCTGCTGTAATGGTCACCGGAATATGGCGTGCCCGCTCAGTATCAAACAGTGTCTCAGTTTGATTTGCAAAGGCTGTTTGCCCGCTAAGGGTTAACGCGAGCATTAGCGCCGCCTTTTTAATATTTAACATTCTATGACTGCCCTAATTTGAATTCTAAACTACGTTTAACCATCGGCCACTCACCATCAATAATTGAAAACACCACAGTATCGCGGACGCAGCCATCGGCCATTATTTGGTGATTACGAAGCACCCCATCTTGTTTCGCCCCTAAGCGAGCAATGGCATTGCGCGAAGCTTGATTATGCCAATGGGTACGAAACTCAACAGCAATCACATTAAGCGTTTCAAATGCATAACTCAGTAGCAGTTTTTTACACTCAGTATTAACCCCAGTTCGCTGAAAGCGCTTGGCATACCAGGTGTAGCCAATTTCTAAACGGCGGTTTTTACTGTCGATATTACAAAAGCGAGTTGAGCCTATCACCTCATCGGTGTGTTTATCGATAACAGCAAATGGTAATGCGCGACCAAGTGACTGTTGTTCAAACGCCATGCTTAAATAATCGTCAACACGTTCTTCATTGGGCACCGAGGTAAACCAAAGCTCCCAAAGCTTTCCATCCGTAGCGGCGTTTACTAAAGCATCGCGATGCTCAAGCGTTAACGGCACTAATTTAACAAATTGACCTTCCAAGGTGATGGGACTTAAATTCATAACTTTCCTTAACCTTAATTAGCAAAAATATTTAATCCACCAGCTCTATATCGAGCCCTGCTAATAAATCCAGAGCTGCATAACGCTCAAATTTGGCCTTACTGATATTGTTAGCTGTTATATCAATGGCGAAGTGGCTGGCACCAATAAAATTAGCTTTACTGAGGTTGGTTTGTTGAAACAAGCTGTCACGAAAATCAGTATCAGTAAAATCAGCAGATGATAAATCCGCATGTCTAAAATCAACATCTTTGGCAAAACAGCTGCGCATTTTTAAAGCCTTTAAACTAAGCTCAAAAAAGCTACTATGGCTTAGTTCACAGCCAATAAAACTCACAGGGGCACGGCTGGCAAGTAACGGCCAATCAACATCAGTAAAGCGCACACTGGTTAATTTACACTGTTTAAAGCTCACCTCTTCGAGTGAGGTGTACCTAAGCCCAAGTGCAGCTAAATTGCAGTTTTTAAACTCGCATTCTATGAACCGGCAGTTTTCAAACTGGCTATTGCTAAAGTCACAGTCGATAAATTCACATTGCTCAAATTCACAATGTGAAAATGTTTGCCCTGCTAGGTTTAATTCAAAAGTGTGTTCAAAATAAAGCGAATGGCTTGCGATCACGCGGTGGTCTCAATATCTTTTTTAAGCGCAAGTACAGCAATAAAAATAAGACCGAACAATGGAATTAGCCCTAGTAAGCCACCAATAATTGCCACCACAATTGGTGTTGAGGTTTTACGCTTACCTAAGTAATAGCTGATCGCGGCAAAAACAGGGATCAAAATAAAAATTATTTGCCCGATTAAAGTTGCACTGATATTCACACTCTTTCCTTGAAGAACATACTAAGTATTTATTTAAACACAAAAAAACCCTAGGGCATACACCTTAGGGTTTTCGTAAATCAGGCTTTTACCAATTATTCAGCGTCTTTCGCTACAACATCAATTGCAAGCTCAGTTAATGCATCTGCATTTGCTTTGCTTGGTGCATCTGTTAATAAACATGATGCTTGAGTTGTTTTAGGGAAAGCAATAACGTCACGAATGTTATCAGTACCGCATAACAACATAACTAAGCGGTCAAGACCAAACGCAAGACCTGCATGCGGTGGCGTACCGTATTTAAGTGCATCAAGTAAGAAACCAAACTTGTCTTGTTGCTCTTGCGCTTCGATACCTAAAATTCTGAATGCTGTTTCTTGCATTTCTGCATTGTGAATACGTACCGAACCACCACCAACTTCGTAGCCGTTTAATACCATGTCGTATGCATCTGATAGTGCACCAGCTGGGTTTGCTTCAAGCTCTTCAGGAGAAATACCTTTCGGTGCAGTGAATGGGTGGTGAACCGCATGCAATGTACCTTCGTCATCTTCTTCGAACATTGGGAAGTCAACAACCCATAAAGGTTTCCAGCTATCTAGATCAGTAATGCCTAAATCAACACCAATCTTAAGACGTAGCGCACCCATTGCTTCGTTTACAACGTTGCGCTTGTCAGCACCGAATAAAATGATGTCGCCAGATTGTGCGTTAGTACGCTCAAGTAATTGGTTGATCACTTCTTCGTTTAGGAACTTAGCGATTGGTGATTGCACACCTTCAACGCCCGCAGCACGGTCGTTAACTTTCATCCATGCTAGGCCTTTCGCGCCATAGATACCGATGAATTTAGTGTAATCATCGATTTGTTTACGAGAAAGCTCAGCACCGCCTGGTACAGTTAATACCGCAACACGGCCTTTTTCGTCATTAGCAGGACCAGAGAATACTTTAAACTCAACGTCTTTTACTAAATCAGCAACGTCAACAAGCTGCATTGGGTTACGTAGGTCTGGTTTATCAGAACCATATAAACGCATTGCTTCGCTGTAAGGCATAACTGGGAAGTCGCCTAAGTCAACGTCTAGTAATGATTGCCACATTTCGCGGATCATTTTCTCAGTCATTGCACGCACTTGATCAGAGCTCATGAATGATGTCTCTAAATCGATTTGTGTGAATTCTGGCTGACGGTCAGCACGTAAGTCTTCGTCACGGAAACATTTAACAATTTGATAGTAACGGTCAAAACCCGACATCATTAATAATTGTTTAAATAACTGTGGTGACTGAGGTAAAGCATAGAAGCTACCTTTGTGAACACGGCTAGGTACTAAGTAGTCACGCGCACCTTCTGGTGTAGCTTTTGTCAGTACCGGTGTTTCGATATCTAAGAAACCGTTGTCATCTAAGAAACGACGCACAAAGCTGCTCGCTTTTGCACGAAGTTTGATACGGTCGCTCATTTCAAGACGACGTAAATCTAGGTAACGGTATTTTAAGCGGCGCTCTTCAGAGTTTTGCTGATTAAAATCAAGTGGTAATGGCTCTGAACGGTTGATGATAGTTAAGCTTGTGCCTAAAATTTCAACTTCACCTGTTGCCATGTCTTTATTTACTTGGCTTTCAGGGCGTGCGCGAACAACACCTTTTAACTGCACACAAAACTCTTGACGTAGTTTATTCGCAGTATCCATTAATCCTTCTACTTCAGGATCAAAAACAACTTGTACTAAACCTTCTCTGTCACGTAAATCGACGAAGATAAGGCCACCAAGGTCACGGCGTTTGTTGATCCAACCACATAGTTCAACTTCTTGATCTACGTGAGATTTATTTAGCTGTCCGCAATATATAGAGCGCATAGTATTCCTGTCAGTTAAAGACTTATAGCCGCCTGCTCTTAAGAGTTCGCTATTTTGAGAGCAAAAGCCACTATACAAAGTAATCATTTAAGGCAGAGCATTATACCCAAACCATCTCAAAATGCGAGTGCCAGCAGTACCTGTCGGGGGGCTAAATATATGCCCCGGCTTCTGAGCAAACATTTCTTTTGTTACACTAGACATAATTTAAATTTATTGGTTGATTTAATGCTGTACTTAGGTTGTCCGCAGTGGTCTAGCACCGCATGGAAAGGAAATTTGCTCTCTAGTCACTGTAAAAGCGCCGATATGCTCAGTGAGTATGCGCAATGCTTTAATTCAGTCGAGGGCAACACCAGTTTTTATGCTGACCCAAGTCATGAGTCACTAGTGCGCTGGCATGATGCGGTACCTGAAGACTTTAAATTTACTTTTAAGTTTCATCGGCGTTTTAGTCACGAATTACAACTGACGAATATAACTAGTGAGCTTAATGCGTGGCTAAACTTATTTGAGCCAATTTTTGCTAAAACGGGGCAAATCATGTTACAGCTACCCCGCGCCTTTGGTCCTGATGCCCTACCCCTTCTTGCTAATTTTATTGCACAACTACCTAAACAACTTAGTTACGGTGTAGAAGTACGTCACCCCGGCTTCTTTAATAAAGATGATGCTGAAATTCGTTTAAATCAGCTATTAATTGAAAATAATATAGATCGCATCAGCATGGATACCCGCTCTTTGTTTGCTGTTCCCGCCGATACCGATGCACTCATTGATGCGCAAAAGAAAAAGCCTTATTTACCTGTGCATGCCATTGCAACAGGAAATCAGCCTATGCTGCGCTTTGTGATTGCCAGTCTTGAACATGAATACAAGTCGTATTACCAGCCATGGCTGAAAAAAGTAAAGCAATGGCTTGATGAAGGAAAATCACCCTATTTGTTTTTTCATACCGCAGATAATCGCCAGTCACCACTTTTAGCAAGACAGTTTTGCAAAGATTTAGGTTACAATCACCCCGTGCTTGCACCTTTTATAGGTGAACGCGAAGCAAGCCAAAGCAGTTTATTTTAGCGCCCGATTTATCAGAGAAAATATGAAAGATTACAGCCGTTATTTTCAAGGTTACCCGCCGCACATCATTGAGCAAGTGTTACAGCTATTTAATGGCGACAGAGCCGCAAAATACCTTAAAGGCAAATACCCTGATGCGCATAGCATTACCAGCGATAAAGCTTTATACAATTACGCCACTGAACTAAAAAAGCGCTACCTTAAAAATGCCCTGCCTTTTGGCCGTGCCGCATTCAAAAAACAAGGCGATATGGTCACAAATGCCTTAGGGACCCATACTTTTCGTATGCAAGGTAAAACCCGAAAACACGACCTTGCCATTAATAGCGACCTACTTCGCGCACCTGAGCCACTACTCAAAGCACTCGTCGTACACGAGCTAGCCCATTTTAAAGAAAAAGACCACAACAAAGCCTTCTATCAACTTTGCTGCCACATGGAGCCGCAATACCATCAACTAGAACTGGATTTAAGAATATTCAGTGTGCTGGTAGGTGAAGGGAAAAATCCGTATTAAAGCTATCAGCTATCAGCTATCAGCTATCAGCTATCAGCTATCAGCTATCAGCTATCTGATCTGACTCCGATAAAGTAGACACAAGGTTTAATTAACTTGTTCGTACTGCATGGGACTTTTATACCCTAGGGTGCCATGCCTTCTTACTGAGTTGTAGTATTTTTCAATATAAAAATACGTTTGTGTTGTCATTTCACTACGACTCAGTTCATTTAAATTCTTTATCCACTCCTTTTTATACTGCGCGAAGAAGCTTTCTGAGCATGCGTTATCCCAGCAGTTGCCTTTTCTAGACATACTCACTGTGACACCTCTATTAGTTAACCACTTCACTGTTTCCTTTGCGACATACTGAGCTCCTTGGTCTGAATGAAAGAGCAAGTTCGAACCATCAGGTTTACGTGCTGACCATGCTTTTCTCAGTGTTTTAATAACTAACTCGGCGTTGTTTATACTGCTTGTTACCCAGCCAACAACCTTACGAGAGTACAAGTCAAGGATGACGCATAAATACTGCCAACCATCTTTACAGCGTACTTGTGTGATATCTGATACCCACACGGTATTTACTGCATCAACATTAAACTGGCGCCGTAATAAATTACTCGCTTTGATTGTACCTTCTTTCTTCGAGCGGCTTGTATAGCGTCTTTTACCTGACTTTGAACGATAGCCAACGCTTTGTAATAGTCTCTGCACACGCCCTTTACTGCAATCAAAACCATGTGCTACCGCTGCCTCCCAGAGCTTCCTATAACCAGGAATACAGTGCTCTTGGTCGCTGACATACTTTAGAAATTTCAGTAACGAACTGTTTTCTTTCTGGCGTGTGCTAGGTAATTGCTTTAACCATTTATAGTATCCAGCCGGCGACACAGATAACCAGCTGCACAACTTCTTCACTGTGCGTTTGGCGTCTGTGACCTTGTGGATATATTCGAACCTTATTCTTTTAGGCTGTCGAAGTAGACCTTCGCCTTTTTTAAAACGTCATTCTCCAACTGAGCATCTTCGAGTTGCTTCTCAAGCTTGCGAATTTGGCGTTCTAAATCTGTGTATGATTTGTCAGGGCCTTGGTTCTTTAGTGGCTTTGCCGTTTTCTTTTTCGAGGTCATGTGACTTCTCCAACTTGATAGCATGTCAGGATGAATACCGTACTTATTAGCGACCATCTTAACTGTATCTGTGGTGTCTAACGACTCTTGAACGACTTTTATTTTAAATTCGAGCGAATGTTTACGATATGGTTTTACTTTCATGATTACTGACTCCAAAAAGGTGTCTACTTTTATGGAGTCAGATCAATCAAAAACATAAAACCTGAGGAATGAATGTTAAGCTCTTGTTGTTCAAAAACTCTAATAACTATCCTCCATCTCGATCAGCTAAAAACTGACGGCTGAAAGCTGACAGCTAGACATCAGTAACCTCAAATCTTCTTTGCCCTATCAGCTGCCCAGACTCGGTAACCACTTTAACGACCCATTTCCCTGCAGCATTAGCAGGGAAATTCGTTTTATGGCTCCACGCTCGATAACCCTCTTTACGACCACCAGAAATATCCAAGGCTATGCGGTCAACTTCTTTACGATTATGCACCCAAACATGAAAGATTTTTTCATTTAGCCCTAGCGGTGCTTTAACTGCACTAAAACTATATAGACCTTTTTCATGCAAGCTCTGCTCGGTGAGTTCTGTTATTGGCGAAAGCGGTTTACGGGCTTGTTCATCAAGCTGATACGACATGCTCATATCCGTTAAACGCAGTGCCGCAGGTGGCACAAAGCTACGCAATTGCCAAAGCCCAACACCTAATGTACAAAGCAATAACACCAACAACGGAAAACGCCACCATTTCGCATTGGGCATCAAATTGCCAAGACTAGGGACAGTTAAAATAACCGCTGTTATCAGTGCAATTTCAAAACTTTGGCTGGTCGTTAACTTTAATAAAATAGGCAAGGTAACCGACAGCACGACAAACAAAGAAAAGCTATGAAACACACTAAACCACACACTGTGCCTTGCAAGCTTTTTATAATAGAGGGGGTCAACAACAGAAACGAACGCGCAAAGAATAATTAAAGCGGTAAACGCGGCCTGACCATGGTCCCAAGTAGTCACCGCCAAGAAAAATGGTAAAGCAAAAAACAAACTTTCTTGCTGCACAACTTGCAGCGCAAAGCGCATCACGTTGGGCGACACCGCCACACCAAAACGCTCCTCTACTTTATCTCTTAGCCAGTTATCTATTAACAACCATAACCAAGTGACTAATAATAAAATAGAGATAAGTTGCGAAAACGATTCTTTTCGCTCAACAAAGACATAGCTTGCTACACCACTGCAAAAAGCCAACACCGCCATCAACCCCGGCCGCTTCTGCATCATGAAAACAAATTTAGTTATAAAGTTTTTTAAGTAATTCATGCAATCATCAAATCCATTTAAGGCTTTATGAGTAAAGCATAAATTGGATGAATGTAGGCTTTAAAACGAGCTTTAAGTTCAAAGCTTTAAGCTGTAAGTTTTGAGCCAAGACTAGTTACTCAACTGCATCGATTATGAGGATTCGTAAATAACAATTTGGCTCAACCACCAGTTAAGTTCATCGTCAATTTGCCATGCCTCACATGAATTCAGGTGTTTTAAAATTACCTGCTTATCAGACTGACAACTAACTGCTTTTAATACAAGGTTACCATTTTCCCAAAGTGTTGCCCTTGCTATAAGGCCATTGCCCTTAATTTCAATGTATTGAGCTTTAGTTGGCTCACCCAATTGAGCAGAAAGAACCACCTTGAGATTTTCAATTGTCAAAATTTTAAATTTTGAATTTCTTCAATTTTCTAATTCTTGTAGCACTATTTTCCTCAACCTAAGAATGTAAGCAATTGCTACCAAGCAGTATTTTTTATACCAAGGTAGCTTACAAGTCCCTTAACCTAATGAGTCAAAGCAAATTTCCGTGTAACTCTCATGTGAAATACCAAGGTTAAATTTTCCATACTCAGCTTGATTAGATTCGCTATCTTCAAGCCAAAGTTGTTTTGCCTCTAACAAATCAGAAATATTATCAATCTCTCGGACTCCATTAAGTACAACATGTAAAGTCTCCGATTGAGTTTGGAATGTCACAAACACTTGAAACTCACTCCCAGAGCGTTTTAACTTCACTTCATTGACAATAACATCTTGGTATATGTGATTAAATTTCAATTCAATTGCCTATTGAGTTATTTCAGTAGATTAATTTATGTATTACACACCAAAAGATTAACTTAATGAAAGCTGCAAAACCATATTTCAAACTTAGGGCTTAGTACCCTCAATTGAATTTCAGCGTTGAAATAAACTCAACATAAAACACTAAGTGCTATAGCCTTTTAAAAACAAAAAAGCGCGGTCTGACCC
Organism: Pseudoalteromonas sp. MEBiC 03607; assembly: GCF_004792295.1. Classification (NCBI taxonomy): domain Bacteria; kingdom Pseudomonadati; phylum Pseudomonadota; class Gammaproteobacteria; order Alteromonadales; family Pseudoalteromonadaceae; genus Pseudoalteromonas; species Pseudoalteromonas sp. MEBiC 03607. The sequence goes on along the minus strand of NZ_SRRY01000001.1, from coordinate 2,009,027 downwards.
GCGCCTCTATTTTATCTGACAGCTGAAAGCTGAAAGCTGATGGCTGAAAGCTGATGGCTGAAAGCTGATGGCTGAAAGCTGATGGCTGACAGCTCAAGTCGTTAGGTTACAAACCAAGTTCTGCCATAAAATCATCATCGGCATCGTCTGCTTGTGATGATGCTTTTTGCTTTTCAGCTTTTTGTTTAGCTTCGTTTTCGATGATGTCATCTGGGTCAACGGCTTCTGAAATATCAAAATCATGTAGTTTGATAAATTCAGTTTTATCCATTGCAAGCTCTAGATAGAAGATATTTTGCTTCGCTGTAGTGAAGGTCACACGGCGTGCTTGTGGTCTATCCATGGTGGTATCAACAGAGATTTGCACCTGTTTATTAATCGCCATCATCTTAGGTTGGTTTTGCGTGATAGAAGTATGCAACTGGTCGCGTACTTTTGACGTAAAGTCACCAACGATTTGGTTCATCAGCTCGCCGAGTACGTTTGCCACATCATCTGATAAATGGCTTTGTGCAATTTCGTCTTCTGGCATACCCATGTTGCGCATATAGTCATGGTAGATTTCCATGGCTGCTTGGGCTGTGAAGTTTGTTACCACAAGGCCAGTAAAACCACCATCGAACAATACAAAACAGCCAATATCTGGGCGCATACAGGTGCGGGTTATTTTTTGTACCATGGCAGAATAACTAATACTATTACCACTTGCTGAAGACAGAACTCCAGTCACTGAATGACACAGAGTTGATAAGATATCTTCTGTACTAATCACTTTGCTTTTTGTCATTAAACTTCTCTTTTTTGTACTTGTTATTGATAATTCTAGCCAAGCTACTGAATTTATCACTGACTATCCAGTTAAAAATGCTAAAATAGCGGTATTATTTTTTAAAGAGACTGTTCACGTGACGCAAAAAGACAGTATTTATGCCACTGAGCAAGCGGTTAAAGACTTTAGCTTTGACCAACATGTAGTAGAAGTTTTTCCAGATATGATCCAGCGCTCGGTGCCAGGTTACGCAACCATTGTTAGCACCATAGGTAAACTGGCTGGCGAATACGCGCAAAGTAATTCAAACCTATACGACTTAGGCTGTTCACTTGGTGCAGTAACGTTAAGTATGCGCCGTAATATTCGCACCGATAACTGTAATATTATTGCCGTTGATAACTCAGAAGCGATGGTTGAGCGTTGTAAATTACATTTACAAGGTTTTCGCTCTGACGTGCCAGTCACTGTCACGCTGGGTGATATAAACGATTTAGCCATCGAGAATGCCTCTGTGGTGGCGATGAACTTTACACTACAGTTTATTCCACCTGAAAAGCGCCAAGCGGTGCTTGAAAAGATTTACGCAAATTTAAAACCAGGCGGCGTTTTGCTGCTGAGCGAAAAAATTAGGGGTGAAAATGAGCAATGCGATAATTTGCTCATTGATTTACATCATGATTTTAAACGTCATAACGGCTATTCAGAGCTTGAGATCAGCCAAAAGCGCACAGCTATCGAAAATGTCATGCGCCCTGATCATTTATCTACCCACTTAAACCGATTAAGTGAAATTGGTTTTAGCCAAACGCAAGTGTGGTATCAATGTTTTAACTTCTGCTCGATGATTGCAATCAAGTAATCATCACAACGATATAAAGAGTATTTCATGTCTCAATGGTTTAACCAATTTTACGCTGCGATTGCACAAAGCCCGCTTAGCCACTGGCTCGAAACTTTGCCAGGTCAATTAAAGCACTGGGAACTAGAAGCCGGCCACGGCGATTTACCTAAATGGCAAAAAGTGCTGAAAAACTTACCTGAGGTAAGCACAAACCATGTAAACCTGCAGGATAAAGTACAAATCGGTACCGGTGATGAGCTATCTGAAGGTCAGCAAAAACAGTTAACGCATTTATTAAAGCGCATGATGCCATGGCGTAAAGGGCCATTTAGCTTACACGGTATCGAGATTGATACTGAGTGGCGCAGTGATTGGAAATGGGATCGTTTACTGCCTCATATTGAACCGTTAAAAGGCCGCACTGTGCTTGATATTGGTTGTGGTTCAGGTTATCACTTGTGGCGCATGCGCGGTGAAGGCGCAAATTTTGTGGTGGGTATCGATCCATCTGATTTATTCTTATGCCAATTTCAAGCGATAAAGCATTATCACCAAGATGAAAACGTGCATTTATTGCCATTAGGTGTTGAAGCTCTGCCAGAGCTAAAAGCATTTGATACGGTATTTTCGATGGGTGTTTTATATCATCGTCGTTCACCAATCGACTTTTTAGCGCAATTAAAAGCGCAGCTTCGTCCTGGCGGTGAGTTAGTCCTTGAAACACTGGTTGTTGAAGGTGATGAGCACACAGTTTTAGTGCCAACCGACCGTTATGCAAAAATGCGTAATGTGTGGTTTATCCCAAGCACCGCGGCATTAAAACTATGGATGGAGCGCGTTGGCTTTAAAGATGTACAAGTTAAAGACTGTGCAATCACAACGCTTGAAGAACAACGTAAAACCCAGTGGATGGAAAACGAATCATTGGTCGACTTTTTAGACCCAAATGACACTAGCAAAACCATTGAAGGTTACCCAGCCCCCCTACGCGCTATTTTAACTGCGAAAGCTTAACAAATAGTGAGAAGTCTCTAGTTACAAGGTCAAAGTGACATTTACTTGATACTTTTGCCTTGTAACTTGAAAGCAAAAAAACCGGACAACTGTCCTTGTCAAGTCGGTTAAAGTGATTTTTCAACTAGCCGCGCCATTGCAATTGTTGTAAAATACGCGCGTTTCTAAGCAACCCACATGCAACTTTTTTGAGGAAAACCTGTGAGCGAACAAAAACAGTCTCTTAGCTATAAAGACGCGGGCGTAGATATCGATGCCGGTAATGCACTTGTTGAGCGTATTAAAGGCGTAGTTAAAAAAACCAGACGTCCTGAAGTAATGGGCGGTATCGGTGGTTTTGGCGCACTTTGCGAACTACCAACTGGCTATAAAGAGCCTGTACTGGTTGCTGGCACAGACGGCGTTGGTACAAAACTACGTTTAGCAATCGATCTTAAAAAGCACGACACAGTGGGTATCGACCTTGTTGCTATGTGTGTAAACGACCTTATTGTACAAGGTGCAGAGCCACTATTTTTCCTTGATTACTATGCAACTGGTAAATTAGACGTAGACACTGCGGCTGATGTTGTAACAGGTATTGGTAAAGGCTGTGAGCTTTCTGGCTGCGCTTTAATCGGTGGTGAAACTGCTGAAATGCCAGGTATGTACGACGGCGAAGACTACGACATGGCTGGTTTCTGTACTGGTGTTGTAGAAAAATCAAAAATTATCGACGGTACTAAAGTTGCTGCAGGCGACCAATTAATCGCCCTTGCATCAAGTGGTCCTCACTCAAACGGCTTCTCATTAATTCGTAAAGTTCTTGAAGTATCTGGCGCAGACACGAGCGCTGAGCTTGAAGGCAAAACACTTGGCGATCACCTTTTAGAGCCAACTCGTATCTACGTTAAACAACTACTTGAGCTATTCAAGCAGGTTGACGTACACGCGTTATCTCACATCACGGGTGGTGGTTTCTGGGAAAATATCCCGCGCGTACTTCCTGAATCTGCAAAAGCAGTTATCAAAGGTGACAGCTGGGAATGGCCTGTTGTTTTCAACTGGTTACAAGAAAACGGCAACATCACAACACACGAAATGTACCGTACATTCAACTGTGGTGTTGGTATGATTTTAGTTGTTCCAGCAGACAAACTTGAGCAAAGCTTAACAATCCTTAAAGATCTTGGCGAAAATGCATGGCATATCGGTGAGATCCAAGATGCGAAAGCAGGCGAAGAGCAAGTAGAAATTTTAGGTGGTCGTGACTAATGACCCCTTGTCGTCTTGTTGTATTAATTTCTGGTAGCGGTTCAAACCTTCAAGCCATCATCGACGCGTGTGCGCGTGGTGAGATTAAGGCCGAAATCGCCGCTGTAATTAGTAATAAAGCCGACGCCTATGGCCTTGAACGAGCAAAAAATGCAGGTATACAAACACGTGTACTTAGCCATAAAGATTTTGACTCGCGCGAGGCCTATGATGCTGAGTTAATGGACATTATTGACAATTTTGAACCAAATCTAGTTGTATTAGCTGGTTTTATGCGTATTCTTACTCCTAGCTTAGTGCAAAAATTTAAGGGAAAAATGTTGAACATTCACCCTTCTTTGTTGCCTAAGTACCAAGGGCTGAATACCCACCAACGAGCGATAGATGCAAAAGATGACGTTCATGGTGTCAGTGTTCACTTTGTCACAGAAGAGCTAGACGGCGGTCCCGTTGTTCTTCAAGCCAAAGTGCCGGTACTCGAAAACGATACCGCAGAGACACTCGCACAACGTGTTCATCAGCAAGAACATATAATCTATCCATTGGTGATCAAGTGGTTCAGTGAACAACGACTCAAGATGGAAGCAGATTATGCAGTTTTTGACGAAAAGAAACTTCCTGCACACGGCGCGCACTATCCAGAATAAAAATTTAAGTGCCCTACTCGCTTGTGTGGGCACTTTATTACTTCCTACCAGTGTTTTAGCTGGCGATCTCACTCAATATGAAGCCAAATACGATGTACTTCGTAAAGGCGAAACCCATGGTAAAGCAATCCGCGAGCTTAAAAAAGCCGCCGACGGTAACTACGTGATCACTTATCACAGCGAAATCGAATGGATGATTTTTTCTGACTCAAGAAAAGAAACATCTAAATTTACTTACCATGATCAAAAAATTTCTCCGCTAAGTTACACCATGGAGCGCTCAGGCACAGGGCCTGATAAAGAATACAGCTTAAAATTTGATGCGGCGCAAAAACAAGTACAAAGCAGCGAAAGTAAATACCCATTAAAGCTTGATTGGTCTGACGATTTTCAAGATTCACTGTCTTACCAAGTGCAAGTGCGCGAAGAGTTAAAACAAGGTAAAACGCAATTATCGTATCCATTGATTGATAAAAAAGGCAACCTGCGCAATTACGACTTTGAAGTTATCGGCACCGAAGTGATCTCGTTACCTGTTGGTAATGTAGAAGCGATTAAAGTTAAGCGCTTATATGATAACGATAAACGCCAAGCACTTGCTTGGTTTGCCCCAGAAATGGACTACATGCTCGTGCGTATGTGGAAAGGTGAAAAAGGCGTAGAGCAATTTGAAGTGCAACTTAATTCATTCACTGTGACCACACCAGTCGCCGTAACAAATGAAGTGAGTAATGAAGCGCCTTAATAGCGCTTCATCTTTTATTTAAATTTTTTCGCCCATTTTAAACAGTGCAAACTCACCGGGTTCCATTTTCTGCCAGCGTTCATCATTGGTGAGAGGCCGTGTTGCAATAACGGTAACCACATCGTTCGGTGTGGTTTCTTTTTGAAAATCAATCACCATGTCTGCATCAATTAATGTCGCTTTGCCAAACGGTGCACGGCGTGTGATCCAATGTAGGTTATTGGTGCAATAAGCTAACACATAAACACCATCGGTCAGTAACATATTAAATACGCCTTTTTCGCGCAGCGTATGGGCAAGCTTTGCCGCATAACGAAATACAGACGCCATATTTGATGGCCGCTTAGGGTATTTTTCGCGGATCTTATCGAGCAGCCAACAAAACGCCAGTTCACTGTCAGTGTTACCGACAGGTCGATAGTAATCTGGTTTTAAATCATGATAATTAGATAATTGCCCGTTGTGTGCATACGTAATTTCACGTCCCCATAACTCGCGAGTAAATGGGTGGGTATTTTCAAGACACACTCGGCCACGATTACCTTGGCGAATATGACTTATCACCGAAATACTTTTAATAGGATACGCTTTAACGAGTTTGGCAATTTCTGATTGGCAACTTGGCTCGGGATCTTTAAATGTGCGACAGCCCTTACCCTCATAAAAGGTGATGCCCCAACCATCTTTATGCGGGCCAGTGTTTCCACCACGCTCTAATAAGCCCGAAAAACTAAAACAAATATCCGTTGGTACATTGGCTGACATGCCAAGCAACTCACACATAGAACTATTAACCTATAAAACTAATCGAAGTAAAAGGCATGATGGGCTGATCCCTGCCTGCGCTCATTGTTGTACATAGCGCTAAAGATGGCAACTGCTATGCTGAGATTTTCAGAACTATCTGATAAATAGTGCATATTTTACACACCTTTTTACGTGTACCATTTACATAAACTAAATAGTCATAAGCCCACTGTAAATTTTTTTGCACTGTTCATACAGTTTACTCATTAAAAGGTTTTACAAAGCATCGTTTTATCTTTGTTCCCCTCTTGATAATTCATGGTTGTAGCGCTACTCTAAAAGAGGTGGTCTGACCTCTATTAAGGAATAATCAATGACTCTCATATTTTTACTTGGTTTACTCGTGCTACTTAGTGTGGCGAGTTACCACAGATCGAGCTGGAATACCTGTTTAGGTATTGCCATTGCGACCTTACTTGTTGGCACTTTTGCTGGCGCGTTTGGTGCAATCAGTTGGCTACTATTCTTACTTGTTGCTGTGCCACTTTCTGTGACAAGCATTCGTCAACAATACATCATCAAACCTATTTTTGCTGCATTTAAAAAAGTAACCCCGACAATGTCGGATACTGAAAAATCAGCAATCGATGCAGGTACTACGTGGTGGGAAGCGGATCTATTTTGTGGTCGTCCTGACTGGAACAAATTACACCAATACCCAGCACCAAAACTGACTATCGAAGAACAAGCGTTTATTGATGGCCCAGTTGAAGAAGTGTGTAGCATGTTAGATGACTGGCACGCAACGCACGAATTAACTGATTTACCGCAAGATGTTTGGCAATATCTAAAAGATAATAAATTCTTTGCCATGATCATCAAAAAAGAATACGGCGGTTTAGAGTTTTCTGCTTATGCACAATCATGTGTACTGCAAAAGCTAACAAGTAAATCAACGTTACTTTCATCTATCGTAGGTGTACCAAACTCATTAGGTCCGGGCGAATTACTTCAGCACTATGGTACTAAAGAGCAAAAAGATCATTACTTACCACGTTTAGCGAGTGGTCAAGAGATCCCATGTTTTGCTTTAACATCACCAGAAGCTGGTTCTGACGCAAGTGCAATTCCTGACTACGGTGTTGTTTGTAAAGGTCAATGGAACGGCGAAGAAGTTGTTGGTATTAGCCTAACGTGGAACAAACGTTACATTACACTTGCTCCTGTTGCGACTGTACTTGGTCTTGCATTTAAACTACAAGATCCAGACGGTTTACTAGGTGATAATAAAGAACCTGGTATTACCTGTGCGCTGATCCCAACTGACACCCCAGGGGTCGAAATTGGCCGTCGTCACTTCCCGCTAAACGTACCATTCCAAAATGGTCCTACTCGCGGTAAAGACATCTTCGTACCACTTGATTACATCATTGGTGGCCCGAAAATGGCTGGTCAAGGCTGGCGTATGCTTGTTGAATGTTTATCTGTTGGTCGTGCAATCACCTTGCCGTCTAACTCTACAGGTGGCATTAAAACAATTGCGCTTGCAACAGGTTCTTACAGCCGTATTCGTCGTCAATTCCGTTTACCTATTGGTCAAATGGAAGGTGTTGAAGAATCAATGGCAAAACTTGCAGGCTACGCTTATAGCTCTGATGCTGCCGTTAGCATGTCTACCGGTGCTGTTGACCTTGGTGAAAAACCATCGGTTGTATCTGCGATTATCAAATACCACTTAACTGAACAAATGCGTGAAGCAACAATTCACGGCATGGATGTTCATGGTGGTAAAGGCATCATGCTTGGTCCAAACAACTACCTAGGTCGCGGTTATCAAGGTGCGCCAATTGCAATCACTGTTGAAGGTGCAAACATCTTAACGCGTAACATGATCATTTATGGTCAAGGTGCAATTCGTTGTCATCCATTCGTGTTAACTGAGCTAGGCGCTTGTGCAATTGAAGACCGTGAAGAAGCGCTTGCAGTATTCGATAAAGCATTAATGGGTCACGTTGGCTTTACTATTTCGAACCTTGTTCGTACTAAGTGGTTAGCACTAACGAATGCTCGCTTCACAAGTACGCCGTACAAAGACGAAACAGCTGAGTTTTATCGAGTTGCGTCACGTTTCAGTGCATCATTAGCATTAATGTCAGATATCAGCATGGCGGTATTTGGTGGTTCATTGAAGCGTAAAGAGCGTATCTCTGCACGTTTAGGTGACTTACTAAGCTACTTATACCTTGTATCTGCAACACTTAAACGTTACAACGACGAAGGCCGTAAAAAAGAAGATTTTGCGCTAGTTCAATGGAGCTGCCAAGATCACCTTTACCACTGTCAACGAGCTCTTGCTGACCTAATCAATAACATGCCATCTGCACCACTTCGTGCAATGCTAAAAATTATGTTATTCCCATTCGGTCGTCCAGTTCGTAAACCTACTGATAAGCTTGAGCATAAACTTGCGCACTTATTACAAGTACCAAGCGAAACTCGTAACCGTTTAGCTAACTACATTTACCTTAAAAACGAGCCACTTAACCTTGTTGGTCGTCAAGAGCAAACGCTTAAAGACATTCTCGAAGTTGAGCCGCTGTTTGATAAGGTATGCCGTGAAAAAGGCGTAAAACTGCCTTTCTTCCAGCTTGATAAAGTAGCGCAAATGGGCCTAGAAGCTGGCATTTTAAGCCAAGCTGAAGCCGACAAACTAGCGGCTGTTGAAAAAGCCCGTCTTGACGTTATTAACGTTGACGACTTTGACCCAGCAGACTTAGTTGCTGGTAAAGTAGCCCGTGGCGAAAGCGATAAAAAAGCAGACGCTGCTTAAGCTAGCAAAACAATTCCAATTGTTATGAAAAACCAAACCAGCGCAAATTGCGCTGGTTTTTTTTGCGCTATATATTGCTGTAATAAACACCAGCCTGCGCCAATGGGTATGTAAATCAAGTTAGTGCCAAGCATGCTTATGACTACCATTAAAGCCACAGCAAAAAATATAAGACTCGGTATAAAATGGCTTACATAAAACAGCTTGTCTTGGTTATTACTTTGAAAGAATAACCGATATTTTTTAAAAACAGCCATGCAATCGAACTGTAACGAGCTAATTAGCAACACACATACTGATAAAGCTGCAGCCTGTATCAGATCACTAAAGTCACTCCGAATTGTTATTAGCTGTAATAAAGAAAACAAACATGCAACTAAAACTGAGCCACGCCATATTAAACACCAACTGTGTTGTAAAAAGTAACTAAGCCAAAATAAAGCAAACGAGTGTACTTTCAACTTATGGCTAATTCTTACAGAAGGGATTAAAGTCGAACAGCTGAAAATAGCAATAAATCCTAGATAGTATTGCAGCGAAGATAAACTAACAGGCAGTAATATCAATACAGAGCTTATTAACAAGCTATAAAAAAGTGCAATTGGCCTATAAAGAACAAATACCCCACATAGCCACTGCAAAAACACAAAAATCATAAAATGAGGCACTTGTAGCCATTGTTTCAACGATAAATCTACAGCTATTAATAAACTCGCAATGAGCCAAACATTACTTAAAAATAATAACTTGCAGTCAACACATACTCGCCAAGAGGGTTTATAAAGGCTTCGCTGAAATGCCCTGTTTTGCACATTTTTAATGGCTGGCGCCATGGCCCATAACATCACCGATTCAAGTAAAAGATAAACCAATGCTAATTTGGCGCCAGAAGCGGGTTCTGCATGGCTATCGACTATTTTCCCAAGCCCTAAAAACAACAGTAAAACCATACCAAGAAATGCAGGGCCAAGTAACAGTGCGAGCAACAAGCTAAAGCTCTTTAACTGAGACAGCATGCTTTTAAGGTTAGTCGTATATGCTAAGTATCGATAAGCAAGGAATGACACGTAGCTAGCAAGAGAGTCAATCATAATGCTGTACACTCAAAACCGTGCTGTATAAACACCTGAGGTTCGTGGCTTGTAATGATGACTTGCCCATTAGGTTTATCATCTAAGTAGTCATCAAGTAAGGTCAGCAAAAATTGAATACTTGTTTGATCAAGCGCTGCACTCGGTTCATCTAATAGTAAAAATGGGGCTTGCTTTAAAAAAGCAGTAATAAGCTGGCATTTCTTTTGGTTTCCACTCGATAAAGAACTGAAGCGAGTGTTGAGATGCTCTGTAAAGTTAAAACCTGTAATGAGCTGCTTTGGTATGTCTTTCTTTAATGCCTTGCAACTAAGTTCAATAATTTGCCTCGCAGTTAAAAAATCAGGCAGCACAATACGGTCGCTAGCAATTGAAGCATCGTTTTGCGGTGATTTTAATGCCTCATTATTGTATAAAATCTGCCCTGACTGTGGCTCTTCTAGGCCAGCGAGCATCATCAGTAGCGTTGTTTTTCCTCTGCCATTGGCTGCCTGTAAACAAACTCTTTTACTTTGTAATTGCTTATTGTAGTTTTCAAAAACGTGGGCTGAGGCAAAACGTTTATTGAGGTTGTTTATTGCAATCATGTTTACTTCCTTTAATAGTGGAAAAATAATATCACACTCATGTCCCTATTTATTTACATGATTTGTAACAAATATCGAACGGGTAAAACTTGCGTTTAGATTATGAACAGGCAACACTTTATAACGAAAAATTAACAAGGAATAATTACAATGAAACCGAGTTTTCAACTAGCAGCCGTGGCATGTGCACTCAGCCTTGCACTTGCAGGATGTTCACAATCAACCCAATCAACAAGCAGCACCGAAAGCGTGCAACAAAACCAAACTGTTAAACAGTATGATGCTGAAACCTTTTTTGATACAACCTCAATTATGGGCAGCAGCTTTTCACCAAAAGGCGACAAAATACTCGTTAGCAGTGATGAAAGCGGCATTTATAGCCTGTATGAAGTAGATATAAAAACCGCCAAAAAAACCCGCTTAACAGACTTTGAAGACAGTACTTATGCAGTGGCTTATTTCCCTAAAGATGAGCGCGTACTATTTACTAAAGACTCAGGTGGTAACGAGCGTTATCACATCTATGTTCGCGAAACAGACGGCACAGTTAAAGACCTCACCCCAGGTGAAGAAACCCGTGCAGGATTTGCAGGCTTCACAGAAGACGGTAAACACTTTTTTATAACCAGCAATCAGCGTGATGCTAAGTTTATGGACCTATATCGTGTTGATGCTAACAGCTATGAAGTAACGCCGGTTTATCAAAATACCATGGGGCTGGATGTCGGTGCTATAAGCCCTGACGGCCGCTTTATTGCTTTATCGAAAAACAATTCGAACAAAGACAGCGATGTGTTCATTCTCGATACGCGTAAAAAAACCCTTAAACCAGAGCTTATCACCCGTCATGACGACGACGCTAAGTATGGCCCAGAAACCTTCTCAAGAGACAGTAAATCATTGTATTACTCAACCGATGCTAAAGGTGAGTTTGCAGAAGTTTGGCGTTATGACTTAACTACCGGCGAGCACAGCCCTGCCCTCAAAGATGAGTGGGATGTCAGCTTTATATACTTCTCTAAATCTGGCCGTTATCAAGTAAGTGGTGTTAATGCCGACGCCAGCACTAAGGTGTCGATAATCGATACCACCACAGGTAAAGGTATTGCTATGCCATCGTTGCCTGCAGGTAACTTACGTGGTGTTAATTTTTCAGCTGATGAAAAAACTATGGCGTTTTATTTAAATTCAGACACCTCGCCAAGCAATTTATTTGTGTGGCAAGTCGGTGAGCCGAAAGCTAAACAATTAACTAACACATTAAGTGATGCAATTAATCAAAGTGACTTAGTTGAGAGCACAATTGTGCGCTTTAAGAGCTTTGATGGTTTAGAAATCCCGGGGGTTTTATATAAACCTAAGCAAGCCAACAGCAACAATAAAGTACCTGCTTTAGTTTGGGTGCATGGCGGCCCTGGTGGACAAAGCCGTACTGGATATAGTGCGATGCAGCAACATCTAGTCAATCATGGTTATGCCATTTTTGCGGTTAATAACCGAGGCAGCTCAGGCTATGGTAAAACCTTCTTCCATTTAGATGATAAAAAACATGGCACTGATGATTTACAAGATATTGTTTACGGTAAAAAACACCTGCAAAGCCTAGATTGGGTCGATGCCGATAAAATTGGTATCATGGGGGGCAGCTACGGTGGCTTTATGACCGCCGCAGCACTTGCCTTTGAACCTGAAGAGTTCAAAGTAGGCATTAATATCTTTGGTGTAACTAACTGGGTTAGAACCTTAAACTCGATTCCACCATGGTGGGAAAGCTTTAAAAAAGCACTGTATGACGAAATGGGCGACCCCGCTACAGACAGTGAGCGTCACCGTGCAATTTCGCCACTATTTCATGCTAAAAACATCACTAAGCCATTAATGGTGATCCAAGGTGCTAATGACCCACGCGTTTTACAAGTTGAAAGCGATGAGCTCGTTGCCGCTGTAAAGGCAAATGATGTGCCTGTCGAATATGTATTATTCGATGATGAAGGCCATGGTTTTACTAAAAAGGAAAACCGCATTAAAGCCTCAAACGCATATCTTGAGTTTTTAAATACCTATTTAGATAAATAGCAAAATTGCAAAGATAAAGAGCCGGTTTTTAAACCGGCTTTTTTATGCAAAACACCTGTATAGAAGCAAAATATAGTAGCTCATACAGTACTGTATAGAATACTGTATAATTTTAATGATAAATTTTTCACCTTTTTGACCTTCCAAAACAAAAAAGTAACCCATTGTTTAATAAGAACTAAATAAATTTAATTAACATAAAACTGAATGATTGGTTAAAAAATAGCAAAAAAGTACTTGCGCAAAAACACTGTGTAAACTACTGTATACACATACTGTATAAACAACCAGTGAGTGAAAGTTATGTTACAGCCAATTACCTTAAGAACAGTTAAAAGCTACCAACAAGATAACGACAAAGCGTCTGTTAATTTAATTCAAATTGAAGACGAAATATCAGCAACCTTTGAGCTATTAAAAGTATTGCATCATTACAATAGCCAAAATGCATGGACACTATTAATTGCCCCTGATCATGTTCCTAGCAAAGCATTATTAGATTCGTGTTCAATTGATACCAGCAAACTACTTGTGATCAGACAAAAGCATTTAGTAAACCTTGAGTACGTACTTAGCTCAGCATTACATAACGGTAACTTTGCTGCTGTGATCACATGGACAGATATTGTAAACAATCATCAACTTGATTCGATGAACTTAAACCTTGAGCAGGCATCTGCTAAGTTTTATTGCTTTACAAAAAGCGCTCAATTAAACAATTTAGTACCGCAGCCACAATAGGCTTGTTAAAATAACAATTTACAGTTTTAGGTAAGTTGTTATGACATCACTCACACACTCCCTTTGTCCCTGTGGCAGCGAATCGACTTACGAGCTTTGCTGCCAACCTTTTCATACAGGTGCAAGCCAAGCTGATACGCCAGAGCAACTTATGCGTTCTCGTTTTAGTGCATACGCGCTGAAAGATGCAAAATATGTATTTAGCACCTATGCACAAAGCCAACAAGCCGCAAACCCGGTTCGCGAAATTAAAGATTTTGCTAATAGCTGCCGATTTACCAAACTCAGTGTTTTAGATACTGAACATAATGATCAAGAAGGTTTTGTAGAATTTAAAGCAAATTACTTTTACCAAAACTTGTTTTGTGAGTTACACGAAAAGTCGCGTTTTATTAAAGAAGATGGCCTATGGCGTTACCTAGATGGTGATATAACGCCAGTTGCAGATATTAAAATTGGCCGTAATGACGAGTGTCCTTGTGGTAGCGGTAAAAAATATAAAAAGTGTCACGCTCTTTAATTGCTCTGATACCAATCCGCTTAATTAAGTATTATTGCGGGTTGGTATTAGTCTGGTAAATCCAGTCTAGGGCTTGGGTAATCGTTGTTGGGAATGCGGTTGCATGGCGTGCCTGAGGAATAACAAATAAATTTGTTGTAACAAGCGCGCCGCTTTGTTTATTAATTTTAGCTGCTAATTGCCTCGCACCCGACACCATTTTTTCACCTTCACTTTCTTCAAGTTCTCCCACTGCGATGTAAACTTTTGTTGTGTTGGCAGCTGGTACTACAGGCAAAGCTAAAAGGCTATGCTGCTTAAACCACACTGAAGGACTGCCGATAATGTAACTTGAAAAAAGCGAAGGCTCGGTAAATAAGGTAAAGGAAGCAAATAAACCACCCAGTGAGTTACCGACTAATGTACTTTTTTGGTTTGTTCTGTAGTGAGCCTTAATATATGGCAATACAGATTGTTTTAGAAAGTTTAGATACTGGCTTGCTCCGCCAGTTTTACGTTGCCAATTTTTATCTTCAAATGGCGTATAGTCATAAATACGGCTATTAAGCCCCGGCACACCTTTTTGATACCCTACTGCGACGATAATCACCTCTTCCATCGCCCCCGAATTCATCATGAATCGACTGACGCCAGAGGCAATTGGCAAACTGTAGTTTGCATCTAACAGGTAAACAACGGGGTAGCGCTTCTGGTTTTGTTTTTGGTAGCTGCGTGGCAGTTTAATTGTAATGGGGTATTCGTTTTCGATATGTTTATCTTTAACTAAAACAGTATTAGTGCGTGGCAAAGTAAATGGCTCAGCATGGCTTACTGAGCTCACGCCGAAAACACTGATCACAAAAACGAGCAATAAATAAGGCATAGTTAATCCTTTAGCCACTTTTTAATTGGTAACAGCCTCTCATCTTTTGGCTTATAAAATGCACCATGGGAGAGCCCCGTATTGATGCTTAGTTCTTCGAACTTAGTTACTGCACTTCTATCAATTAAAAACTGGCAAGAGCCAACCTGATCTGAGCGCTCAAAGATAGAATACACTTTGCCGTAAGCCTTAACTGAAGAGTGCTTTTTAACTAGGCCTGCACACCCTGCCAATATAATTAAGTTGATATGTGTGCGTTTAAGCTCATTGGCTGCCAGTATCGACAATGCCCCGCCCCGTGAAAAACCAACCAAACTAATATTCGACTCATCAACACCGGCGCTGATCAATGCTTCAACATCTGCAGCAAGTTTTTTCGCAAATGCAAATGGCTCAGTACCTTTTGGCCTGTGATAGGCAATTAAATGATAACTATCATCTGCAAGTGCTTCTTTTACCGCAATAAAGTCATAAACACCAAAGGTTTTGTGAACAGGCTTAGGGTTTTTACCTTCGACGATAAAACCATGGGAATAAAAAACATAGTGCTCATGCGGATCAATCTCTGTTGGAAACTGGCTATAAATAGTGCCAGCGAGAGCAGGAATAACCCAACAAGCACAGGTTAAAAGTAGTGTACGTAACACTGGTATCCCTTTGAAAAATAAAATCGTACTGATTGCACGATAATAACAGTTTTAAAAATAATATCTT
The DNA here is from genome assembly GCF_004792295.1 of Pseudoalteromonas sp. MEBiC 03607. NCBI lineage: Bacteria > Pseudomonadati > Pseudomonadota > Gammaproteobacteria > Alteromonadales > Pseudoalteromonadaceae > Pseudoalteromonas > Pseudoalteromonas sp. MEBiC 03607. The sequence goes on along the minus strand of NZ_SRRY01000001.1, from coordinate 1,993,586 downwards.
AGTTGTAAGTCAGGTCGCTTTGCCTAAGTGAGAAGTGAGTTAACCCTAATCAAAAACCTAAAGAGATCTCCAAAAACCAACTTGAGGTATATTCATAGCTTTTTGATATAAGTTAAGTAAAAAAACAATGACAGCGATGTCAATTGACAGTAAAAAAGCGTATTGTAAAAAAACAGTTAAAGTAACCACTAATTTTAGACGTCTAGACGTTGAAAAAACAAATTCTTAAGCGTACTATGTTCGTAATCTGAGTTTGGCTCACATTTTTCATGAGATTTTTTAAAGATGATTGATATAAAGCACCTAAAAACCATAGCGACCCTTAAAGAGACAGGCTCTTTGGTCAATACCGCCCGCGAGTTGTTTTTAACTCAATCGGCTTTATCACATCAAATTAAAGATCTCGAGAATAAGCTAGATTGCCAACTGTTCGAACGTAAGACGCAGCCTGTGCGTTTTACACCGCAAGGCATGTTACTGCTGGAGCTTGCTAATGAGGTTTTACCGAGGGTTGAAGCGACAAAGTGTCGTTTAAAAGAAAGCCTGAATCAGCCAATTTCAAATTTACGTTTAAGTGTTGAGTGTCATGCATGCTTTCATTGGTTGCTACCAACTATCAAAGAATTTAATAACTTTTGGCCTGATATCAAAATTGATTATGAGCGCGGCTTTAGTTATGACGCCATTCCAGATTTAATTAATGATGAGTTAGATCTTGTGCTGACTTCTGATATTCGTGAACCCGATCAGCTTGAGTATGCTCACCTGTTTGATTTTAAATTAAAATTAATCGTTGCACCGGATCATGAGTTGGCAAAAAAAGCCTATGTCACCGCCCTTGATTTAAAAAACGAAACTATTATTTCGTACCCTATCCCGCGAGAGCGCCAAGATATCTTTAAACATTTTATTCAAAATGCACGCTTTGATGGCACGCTTAAAACTGTTGACCAAGGTTTATTGATTTTCCAATTAGTGAGCGCTGGAATGGGTGTTGCAGCTTTACCAGATTGGCTAGTCACCCCTTATGAAAGCCAAGGACTCATTAAGTCGATTCCGTTAGGTGCACTTGGCCTTACTCGCCCTATGTATTTAGCGATGAAAAAGAATATGAAAGATAACCCTGTTTATCGCCACTTTTTAAATACGTGTAAGCAAAATAACGGTCGCTAAAGAAAGGCAAAATAATTAACATAGCTGCATCTGTTACAAACAATAATGCTGATACATGTTTGAAATTAAAAAGATCATTGGCTCATTATTAATGCCCCTGCCGTTGTTGGGGCTGCTTACTTTAGTGATGGTATTTTTAGCCATTGCCCATAAACGCAAAGCACTCTATTTGGGCTTTGTTAGCATTTTAACTTTAATGCTGATAAGCACGCCATTTATTGGTCAGTCACTGATAGCTGCAAGCAATAACCCTGCATGGCAATTTAACCAAGCAAAACACCCTAAACTCGATAATATTGTGGTACTTGGCTGCTCTATAATGCCCAACTCTCGCCTTGCCGCTAATCACCAGTTAGGCGATTGTGCGCTTGCTCGATTACTTGAAGGTGTTAAGCTTGCCCACCACTACCCAAACGCCACTCTCTATGTATCAGGGGGCGGTTTTGCTAACACCACCAATAGCCAGCTCATGTTTGAAACAGCAAAAGCGCTCGGCATTAAAGGCTCCCGAATTAAGCAAAATCCCCTCGCAATGGATACCGCTGAAGAAGCGAAGCGACTTGCCATTTATTTAGTCGATAAAAAAACAGCCCTTGTCACCTCTGCAAGCCATATGCCGCGAGCGAAAGATTTATTTAATGCACAAGGTGTTGATGTGATCCCTGCGGCAACTGACTTCCAAGATTTTAGTCAGTATCCGACGTATAAGCAGTTTATACCAGATGATGATGTACTTGTTGCCGTTACCAGAGTCGCTCATGAAAAAATTGGCAGTGCTTGGGTAAGTGTGCGCCGCTGGATTGATCCAGAGGCGCTGTAGACTTAATCAGACTGGATTGTCGATATCGATAAACGTTACATCAAAACCATGCTGCTCAGCTAAAAGTTCGCCTAAGGCTTTAATGCCATAACGCTCAGTAGCATGGTGTCCTGCTGCAAAAAAGTCGATGCCTTGCTCGCGTGAACTATGAATCGTTTGCTCAGAGGCCTCACCAGTAAGATAAGCATCAATCCCTTGAGCAGCCGCTAAATCAATATACCCTTGGCCACCCCCAGTGCACCAAGCGATGGTTTCGATTTTTTCTTTTCTGACCAAACTAGTTAATGGTGCTCTATTAAGTACTTTCGCAATTTTATCGGCAAATTCTTCACCGCTTAGTGGTGTTTTTAAACGCCCTTTTACCGGCACACTATTTGGACCAGATTCAAGCCCACCAGTGAACTCAATACCAAGTAAATTTGCCAATTGTGCGTTATTACCAATTTCAGGGTGTATATCTAGCGGTAAGTGATAGCCATATAAATTAATATCATTATTTAAAAGCGCTGCTATGCGGCGTTTTTTCATGCCCGTGATTGGCTGCGACTCTCCTTTCCAGAAATAGCCATGATGTACCAAAATCGTATCTGCATTTTCTGCAATAGCGGCGTCAATCAATGCTTGGCTTGCTGTGACACCCGTCACTATTTTTTTTACCTCGCTCGCCCCTTCAACTTGTAAGCCGTTTGGGCAAAAGTCAGCGATAGAATCAGGTTTAAGAATGTCGTTTAATAATTGAGTAAATTGTTTGCGTTGCATATGAAAATCGTCCTTCAACCCTCTATTTTGTGCAAATTTTGGCGTTTATGAGTGAAAAATGGAAGGAAAATCGCAAAAAATTGAAAAGTAAGCTGAAAATAGGTATAAATATATATTCTTAATCTGTGTTTACAACGTATAGGGTCTCTGATGAGCAAACTAGACAAAACAGAAGTGTTAAATGCCTTCGAAGCAGCATACGAAGCAGCGAATGGTAAGAAACCTGAAATCACTACAAAACCTGGTTGGTATAGCATCGATGGTGGCAAAAACTTGCGCCTTGCTGATGTTGCAGCGCTGACTGAAGAGCTCACTTCTGGTAAAACAGCTGAGCCTAAAGCAGAAGAAGCACCAAAAGCACCAGCGAAAAAAACCAAAACTAAAACCGCTGCACCGGCTAAAACAGCTAAGAAAGCACCGTTTACTGTTGTTACAGCAAACGATGATGGTTACAAAGCTGAAGAGCTTTGGATTGTTAACCTAGCTGAAAAAGACCACGATTGTCGTTTACCGCGTGGTGTTGTGTAATCTCATTACACTCATTCATTTTAAAAAACCGCTACTCGTTAGCGGTTTTTTTATGACTATTCAATTGGTTGCTTAATATCCATTGACTTAAATAGCCAAACAACACAATAAATACGGTTCCGATTAATACGGGCATCACTAAAAAATCCCAGCTTTGCATAGATTGCATTATCAAAATTGGGTTTGCGCCTGCCGCTGGATGTACGGTATCTGTCAACATCATTAGGCTAATTGCCAGTCCTGTTGCTATAGCAATTTCAACAGCCCCTACACCGACATAATTTACAAATACAACACCGATTAAGGCAGTTAAAAGATGCCCACCGATAACATTCTTCGCTTTCGCAAGCGGACTGTGTGGCACACCAAACACTAGCACCGCTGTTGCTCCAAAGGGTGCCATCAACCACACACCGTAATGTCCTAATTGCTGTAAATAGGCCAATACAAAAATTGCCATACAAGCAAATATACCTGCAATGGCCGCTTTGCTTACTTTATTATCCATAAACCCTCCGAAAAGTAGACCGACTTGTCTACCCAGCAGATAGTAGACAAGTCGGTCTACTTCTGTCAAGCTATCATTAATGACCAATTGAGGCCTTGTTATGGATAAACGAACACATATTATTTTGACCGCCTTGTCACTTTTTTATCAAAAAGGCATTCATAGTGTGGGAATAAACGAAATCATTAGTGTGGCGGGTGTCGCCAAAAAAACCATGTACCACCATTTCGCAAGTAAAGATGAATTATTACTCGCGTGCCTCAGTGAGCGACATAATAGGTTTTTAAATTGGTTAACGCATGCCACCAGCAAGCAAACCACTGTTGAAGAGTTTAAAGCAACGTTGATCAGCTGCCATGAAGCTTGGTTTAATTCTGAAGTAACAGAATTAGGTGATTTTAATGGCTGTTTATTTATTAACACTGCCGCTGAGTTTGCTGATCCTGCAAGCCCGATAAATCAAGCCTGCAAAGAGCATAAAATGGCGGTACAGCAGTTAATAAAACGGCGCTTATCAGCGTGTGAAAACATGGAAAGCTCACAGCTCGACTCACAGAGCCACTATTTGATGACGCTTGTAGAGGGCATGATCTGCCAAGCAAAACTAGTAGGAATTAAACAGTTTCCTCATTTAAAGCAATAAATAAATTATAAAAAAAGCGGCACTATGGCCGCTTTCAGTTTAGATTTCCGCTTTGTTAAATTTCTTCAAAAAATAACTTTTCGCGTTTTTTCTCACCCACTTCGTTCATGGTTGCAGCATCAAATAAACGACCATTGATCATGGTGTAATCGATTTTATCTGTATCACGAATGTTAGTTAGCGGGTTACCGTCAATAACAATTAAATCGGCAAGTTTACCAGGCTCTAGAGAACCGATATTTTTATCAAGGCCAATGTATTTAGCAGGGTCTAACGTTGCTGCACGAATTGCTTGAAGTGGCGTCATACCACCTTGCGCAAACATCCAAATTTCCCAATGTGCTGCTAACCCCTCACGTTGACCGTGAGCACCTAGGTTTACTAACACACCTAAGTCTTGCAGCTCTTTTGCAACACGGGCATTGTTAAAGTGGTTATAGTGATGATCGGGAGCCTTAACACGGCGCATTGAGCGAGGTAAAAGCTGATTCTTTGGTACAAACTTACTTAAGCGCGGGTGATTCCACACATCGGTCTTATCGTACCAATAATTTTCCCCCCAAATACCACCGTATGCTACACCCAGTGTCGGCGTATAACCTACATCACTTTGTGACCAAAGCTGGCGAATATCATCGTAAATATTGGCAACAGGAATTGAGTGTTCAATACCCGTATGACCATCAACTACCATGGTTAAGTTGTGCTGTAGTAATGAACCGCCTTCTGGCACAACCATCATTTCAAGTTCGCGGCCTGCTTCAATAACTTGCTGGCGCTGTTCACGACGTGGTTGGTTATATGATTTAACACTAAACGCCCCTACTTTCTTTAAACGCTCAAGGTGGAATTTAGCATCTTCTAACGAATCAATATGCGATGTATAACCTGGCATATTCGCACCATATAAAATGGTACCCGTTGAGAAAATACGAGGAGCGACAATCATGCCCGCTTTTTGCATTTCGCTTGCAGCAAAAATCTCAGTGGTGTCGTTTGATGGATCATGAATCGTTGTCACACCTAACGCTAAGCCCGCTAAGTTCTTCCAGTTTTGCTGTGGAATGATCTCATCGCTGCCTTGCGAGCCGTGAGCATGCGCATCAACAATACCCGGCATAATCGTCTTACCGGTTACATCAATTACTTCTGCGCCTTTAGGAATAGCAACACTGTCTTTACTGCCAACCGCTTTAATATGCTTACCATCAGTAACAATAACGCCGTTTTCAATGACTTGCTCACCGTTCATGGTGATAATACGTGCGCCAGTTAACGCAAATACTGATTTAGGCTCGGCCATGGTTTTTGTAAAACCGATGTTATCGCCGCTTTTAACTTTAAAGTCAGTCTCTGCATTTTGGTTAATATCAAATAAACCCGCTAGGCTTGCATGATATAACTCTGGTCCTAGGCTCCAATAAAGTTTATCGCTTGTGCCACTCCAGCTAATGTTTTCACCCGCGCGAACAGAGAGCTGCTCAATTGGGAATTGGCTATCTTTCGGGCCAATATTAATGGTTTTGCCACGCTCAACAAATGGTGTAACAAATACTTTAAAACGCTCTGCAAACGCTAGGTATTGACCATCTGGTGATACTCTAAACTCTGTTGCATGCTCTGACTCATAAAGTTTACGAACTTGTTTTGATTCCAGCTCAACAACACTTAATGTTGGTTTTGGCCAAGGGCTCATCACATAAATTCGGTCATTCGCTGCACCAAATTGCGGCTGATACCCTGATTTAGTGATAAGTGTTGAATTACCGCCTTTAGTACTTACTGAGTAAATACCTGGCTCTAATGACCATGTTGGATTAAGGATACTGCCGCCAGACGCTTTACGGTAAACAACCGTTTTGCCATCTGGGCTAAATGTTGGCTCTACGTATTTACCTGGTTCTTTGGTAATAGTATCGCCACGACCACCACGTGCAGACACAACACGTACTGAGCCCTGCTCGTTGTCATCCCATGTGGTGTAAACAATCTTCTTACCATCGCGAGAAAACTGCGGGAATAATTCAAAGTGGTCGTCTTGCTTAGTCAGGCGCTTTACTTTGCCAGACTCTAAATCACGTTTATAAATATGACCTAGCGCTTCAAATATAGCCGTTTCACCATCCGGTGAAATTTGTACATTGCGCAGCATTTTCACATCAAAATTATCGCTATCGATGTTTTGTGTAAAACGCACGGCTTTTTGAATTTGCTTATTGGTCTCAACTTTAAATGGAATAGTCGAGACAGACTTATCATCTACATCTAGCTTATGAATGGTACCACCCGCCCAAAAGACTAGTTGTTCGTTATCTGGCGTCCAAGCAATTGTTGGGTATACGCCATGAATTGCCCATGTCTCTTGCATATCACGCTCAAGCTCGCCATACAGTTTTGTATGCTCACCGGTGTGAAGATCATATAAGTACAAGCTTGTTTGGAAATCATCGCGCTTGATATACGCAAGCTTTTTACCATCTGGTGAAGGTGTCGGTCGTATAGCCCCACCCATGCCATCAATAATTGTTTCAATCTCGCCGGTTTCACGATCATAGCGTTTAATTTTATAAATACCCGCTACAGAATCTTTAGAGTAATGGAATGTTTTACCCGGCGTTGCATCATGAGAAAAATAAACATAACGACCATCCGGTGAGAACATTGGCTCGCCTAAGTCTTTTTGGTCGTTTTCGCGTGCAGTTAGTTGCACACCTTTACCACCCGCTTTATGGTAAAGCCATACTTCACCAGCCCCTAAAGAGCGGCTTGCAGTAAAGTGCTTACGCGCAACTAAGTAGTCACCATCAGGGCTCCAAGCTGGGCTGTTTAACAAACGAAATGTTTCGTTGGTTACTGCCTTTTGGTTTTCACCGTTTACATCCATAACCCAAATATTGTCACCACCGCCTTGGTCTGAAGTAAACGCAATGTGCTTACCATCAGGACTAAAGCGTGGTTGCATTTGCCATGCAATATCACTGGTTAATTGCGTTGCAGTACCACCCGACATTGGCATGGTATAAATATCGCCGAGTAGGTCATACACCACTGTTTTACCATCAGGGCTAATATCAACATTCATCCACGTGCCTTGCTCAACACTAATTTTAGCGTCTAGGAATTGGCCTTTTGGTGTATCTACTTGCCATTTGTCATCATTTGATTGCTCAGTTGCAGCCACTTGCCCTGATAGAGCAAGTGAAATCGATACAGCAAGCGCTGTATGAAGCATTTTCTTCATTGAAATCTCACTTTTTATTGTTTTGCTTATATGCACACTTTTAAGATTGCACCAAATAGCATAGCAAGATTCCAGCAATACGTGTTAAACAGACGTAAATAGACGACTAATGCCACGCAATCGGATCAAACTGATAAAAGCCAACCAGTAAATGATAAATTTCTGGGTCAAACTGCCTGAGTTCTGCAGGTTTTTCTAAAAAGGTTTCGGTGATAACAGCAAAAAACTCGGCCTCATTAGTTGCCCCGTAACTGTGAATAACATGAGGCATGCCATAGGCTAAGTGGGTTTTGAGTTGATTAAATGCGCGGCTAAATACTTTCGCCCATTTTTGGTAATCCTCATTACTCGAAAGCAATGGCGTGCCTGTGGTTTGCCCTGTTTCTTGGTCGAGTTGATGAGCAAACTCATGAAACACCAAATTATGTCCATCACTTGGTAAGCGATTGCCCTCAAGAACATCATGCCAGCTCAGTACCAAGGTTCCACCCGGCCAAGACTCTCCTTGGCGCACGGTATTGTGATAGCTTACGAGTCCTGCATTATCGCGGGAAGTTTGCGGCGCATAATAAGCACTTGGATATAAAAGGATCTCTTTTACATTGCGATACAGGGGCCAAGGTTTATTAAGCACTAAAACACAGGCATCGGCCGCTACAATCAGCTTCATTGCATCATTAAGTTTAAGGCCATCACAGCCAATAAAGTGCTTTTCATTTAAAAACCAGACAATGTGACGCTCCAGCTTTTCGCGATCTGCATCCGTCATCTTTTGGTAGATGGGCATATAGTTTAATAGCAGTTTTTTTTGCTGAGCATTGAGGGAGTAATTAAGGTATTTTTTCTGCCAAAAGTGGTTACGGATGTCATCCCAGCGCCAGTAACAGACAATAAATATAATTAAAAAAACTAACAACAACAGGTTTAGCATTACTAACGCCTAAAAAACAGTCTTGTTACTTTAATGTGTGCAAACCAAAAAAGATCAATTGTTTGCACACTTTTTATTTTCAAAAACCTTAACTTGGTGTCATACAACCCTTATTATGCATGAAAACCCTGTTGCGGCCGCTATTTTTAGCACTGTATAAAGCATTGTCTGCATTAGATAGTAATCGATCATAGTCAGTGACTTTTGAATTATCTGCAACACCAAAGCTCACCGTAACACATAGTCCTGTTGCGATATCAGCAAAGTCATAGTCAGCTATCTGTAAACGTATGTTTTCACACAACAGTGCTGCTTGTTCAGCATTTTTGTGCGGGAATAGTAAGGTAAACTCTTCACCTCCCCATCGTGCAGCATAGCCTTCATCTGGAAAACTCATTTGTAATAATCGTGCGATTTCACAAATCACCTTATCACCGATTAAATGAGAGAAATCATCATTAATCTGTTTAAAGTGATCAATATCCATAATCGCAATACTGAGCGCTTTATCCTCATCTTGAAACTGGTTAAAGTTATTTGCTAACCAACTATCAAAGGCGCGTCTATTCGGCAATTGTGTTAATTGGTCATGGTTTGCTAAGTGGGCAAATGCATCAGCTTGTGTTTTTAGTTCATGCATTTGCTGTTCAACTTTTTCCGTTAATTCGATTTCAATTCGCTTGTAGTGATATAGTCGATATTTATAAATGACATACGCGGTAAAAAGAACGGCAATTAAGATAAATAACTTAAAGCTGGTTTTTTGCCAAAAATAAGGAGCAATTTTAAAATGCAATACTTGCTCATTATTTTGCCAATCACTATTTGGGTAGCCTGCGCGCACTTTAAAGGTATATTCACCTGGCGGTAAATTTGTGTACTCGGTAATGGTCAGACGCCCCCGGTCTACCCATTGTTGATTGTACCCACTTAATTGAGTTTGATAGTTAAGCCGAGCAGGCATAATAAAACTTAGCCCTGCGTAATTAAAAGACACACGTGAGACACCTGCCGGCAAACTAATAAAATCAGTACCAGAAGTTAAAGGCATTGATTTACCATCTACTTCAAAACTTTCTATTACAGTCGACAAACGGCGTTTACTTGCCTCTTTTAAGCGCTCTGGTGCTGCAATAGCAACGCCCTTAGCGGTCGCAACCCATATTTGACCATCAGAATGTATTACCGCAGCAGGGTTTGAGCCACCATTCGCTTGCGCACTTAGCATGCCATCGCCTTCGTCATAAAGCTGCATGGAAACGTCCATTGGTTTAGCTGGGTTATCTAATAACGTATTGAGTTGTGCTTTGTTAACCTGAATGACACCGCGATTACTGGTAAGCCAAAGTGAATCACCTTGTTCAATCACTTGGAACAGTTTATCAACGGGTAAACCTTGCTCTCGGCCAAACAAACTCATTTGATCTGTGCTGAGGTTGTAGCGAACTAGCCCTCGGTCTGTGGCGAGCCACATTTTATCACCATCCAAATAAAAGCCGAATGCATACTCAGTGCTAAACTGATCAGGAAATTTTAATGAGCTGATTTGTCCAGAAGCTGAATCTAAGATAGATACGCCAACGCCTGTGCCAATCCAGATCTTGCCATAAGCATCTTCGGCAAGGGCCATGATAAAGTCGCCAGCTAAACCATCGACTGTTGTATATGAATATGTTTGCCCTGAGGTATCTATTTTAGTTAACCCACCTGCAGTCCCAACCCACAAGTTATCAGACGAATCAAATAGCACCGCGCGAACTTCGTTACTAATAAGACCATTACTTCGATTTTTAACGGGATAAATTTTGTTATCTGCAACTTTCATTAAACCCGCAGTATAAGTACCAAGCCAAACACCTCCCTGTTTATCTTCGGTAAGGCTTAACACTGATAAAGGGTCTTTGTCGTTAACTTGTTCAAGCGTTGTTAACTCACCATTCTCAATACGATTTAAGCCGTTACTACTGCCCACCCACAAGCTGCCATCTGAGTGAGAGAGCACTGTACGAACATAATTTGATGCCAGACCTCTACTCTTGTTCCAATTTGTAAAAGGGGCTTCTCTTAATCGAAATAAGCCCGCGTTAGTTCCGACCCAAATGCTTTTTTCACGATCTTGCATTAGCGATAAGATGCGATTATTTGGTAAACCATCGTCAGCGGCTAAATTTTCTAAACCCAATTCACTTAACCTAAACACCCCTTTATTAATGGTACCAAACCATAAATCACCATGTGCATCTTCAAGTAAGCTAGAGATAGATTCTTTATTAAGGACGGGGTCAACAGAAGTGAACTTGTCTTGTTGCTTTTTCCATACACCTTTTTCGGTGCCTACAATTAAGGTACCCGAATTCGTTAGTAGTAAAGTAAATACGGAGGCGTCCGGCAACCCTGAATCTCGGCCAACCTTACTAACCTTGCTATCTATAATTTGATACAAGCCATCACTGGTTGCCGCCCAAATAACGCCCTCTTGGTCTTGTAACAAGCGATAAACACTCAATTTATCAAGTAGTTTTTGTTCAGGTGCATGCTCTGCGGCCCGATAAGCAATCCCCTCTCCTTCGAGGGCAAGCCAAATCTCACCTTGTTCAGTTATAAGTGCATGATTTATCATAGCTGACGATGTTGCTAAAGCGCGCCATTGCCCTTGAGTTCGTTGTGCAATACCACCTCGTGCACCAACTATATATAAATCACCATTATCCATCGGAATAAGGCTACGCAATCCAGAGTCAGGTAAGCCGGGGATTTCTGTACGGGTAAAAAGTTTAAATTCACGACCATTGAAACGAGCGAGCCCTTCCCAAGTTGCTATCCAAATATAACCGTCATTTGTTTGTGTAACTGAATTTATGCTGTTATGTGGAAGGCCTGCCGGTGTACTCCAAGTCTCGGTAAAATAATCACTGAGAGAGAGGCGTGCAGAATCTGCAAAAGCATTGAAACACAAGAAAAGTAAAATACAGCTAACTACCCGCACCATAAACTAAGACCCTGATATTTATTATCATTCTTTTCAGTGATGTAGTTTTATAGGTTCAGGGTTAAGCAAAACCCCGAATGGAACCAACTTACTTAATTAAGCGAATTGCTAAAATACTACATTAGTTGCAATTTTTACTTACTTTAATCACATTTAGCAACAATCAATTACAAAAATTTGTAATTTTTTCTTGTAGTACCTTTAAAAACTGCGCTACATGAAGTCCATCCATCAAGGCATGATGAACGTCAATCGACAGAGGCATTTTTCCAGTTTTTGAATCAAACTGGCCGAATACAAACTTAGGAATACCAAGTCCGTGACCTTCACTTACCGCATGCGAAAAACCAGTAAAGTTTAACCATGGTAGCACTGAGATATGAATTAGGTCTGGCTGCCCTTCTGTTGCAGCAAATGCATCAGAGAAAAAAGCTTGTACTTTACTGTTTTTTCCCACTTCAATAGCATGTTTAGAAAACGCTTCAATCGACGCCTGTTTTTCAAAATAACTAAATCGGAAAGTATCATCATCAGCAAGCTCAACCACACTCCCTCGTACCGATGACAGTTGTACCGGTAGAGAATCTATAATACGTTGCCGCATTGGGGCGTAGTCATGACACGCTTCCAAAGTAAGGTATACATATGTATGAAAAAATGAGTACGGCGATTTTTTACATTTTTCATAAAGCGCAGCCATATCAAGCGAAACACAGACATTAAAATAAGGTAAAGAAAACTCACTGAAAAAAGCAAAATGTTGCTTTCGAGGCCAAGAATCTAAATCAATCGGTGTGATTTCACAAAGTGCTGTATCCATAAGAGACCCTCGAAGATTAAAAATCGAGTTTAACGAGTTAAAATGGCTTCGTCACTTAGTTGCGACAAATTACGAGCACAAAAAAAGGTGCGACCTGCGCACCTTTTCGAACAACTAATTTAATTAATTATAAACCGTTTTCGATGATTTCTAATGCTAGTTCATCGGCAATTAAATGTGTTGATTTTTGTTCTTTCTCTGAGCGAGCAAAGATTTCAGTTAAGGTATCGTAAATACCTTCAACGTGCTTAGTTGAAGCTTCTGCACTATAACCTTCTGGCGCAGTTTCGTAGTAAACGTTGATGATACCACCTGCGTTAATTACGTAATCTGGCGCATATAAGATACCTTTTTCACGGATGATCTCACCGTGACGAGACTCTGCTAATTGGTTATTCGCACAACCAGCAATAATCGTTGCTTTTAAGCGAGGGATGGTATTATCGTTTACCGTTGCGCCTAGCGCACACGGTGCATAAACATCAACATCTAAGTCGTAGATTTCATCAATACCAACAGCCGTTGCATTGAAGTCATTTACAACACGCTCAACAGCTTGCTCGTTGATATCTGTTACAAATAATGTTGCGCCCGCTTCATGTAGGTGCTTACAAAGGCCATATGCCACGGCACCTAAACCTTGCACGGCTACTTTGATGCCAGCTAGATCTTGATGACCACGTTGATGCTGTAAAGCAGCTTTAATACCTAAGAATGTACCGTATGCCGTAAATGGTGATGGGTTGCCACTTTTACCTTCAAGGCCTAATACATAGTTAGTTTCTTTATTCATGATAGCCACATCATCACAGGTGATGTTTACATCTTCAGCTGAATAGTAGCTACCGCTTAAACGCTCTAGTTGGCGACCAAATGCACGGAAAAGTTGCTCTGATTTAATTTCTTTAGCATTACCGATGATCACTGACTTACCGCCACCAAATGGTAAACGTGCTACAGCATTTTTATACGTCATACCTTTTGATAAACGAAGTGCATCTGTTACAGCATCTTCATCTGTTGTGTAATCCCACATTCTGCAACCACCAACAGCTGGACCTAACTTGGTATTGTGAACCGCGATAATAGCTTTTAGGCCTGATTCTTTATCTGAACAAAATACCACTTGCTCGTGGTTATCAAAGTCGACTTTATTAAATACAGCCACAGTTAAATACTCCGAAATTTTCTTACCCTAAGGGGTGTGAGCGCTGAAATTGCCGAGACTTTATCACTTCATATGCTCGCTTACCACTATATGAGATGATAAAACTAAGCAAAGTTCAATGACAGAAATAACAACTCAAAAAACAACTTATAAAAGAAAAAATATACCAACCAAAGTTTGAATTGAGCATTGTTAATTCAAAACAAAATATTAACATCACCAACTTTATTACGTGAACGTAAAGGTAAAGTATAGCGTAAAGAAAAAGTGACAAGGAAAATGTGCCGATAAAGCTAAGTAGTATCTGCTTTTTAAGGGCATGCAGAGAAAATAGCCGAGACTGGTCAGAGCTGAAAAAAAACGGCGCAGATGCGCCGTTTTTTATTAAAAGACTTACAGGATGATTATTTTAATTTACCATCAAGTTCTTCGATTTTTGCTTTCCAAATAGCAGGGCCTTGTGTATGCGCATTCGCACCTTCGCTATCAACAGCAACCGTTACTGGCATATCTTCTACTTCAAACTCGTAGATTGCTTCCATACCTAAATCTTCAAAAGCCACTACACGTGCTTTTTTGATTGCTTTAGATACAAGGTAAGCTGCACCACCTACCGCCATTAAGTAAATAGACTTATTGTTCTTGATTGATTCAACTGTTGCAGGACCACGCTCTGCTTTACCAATCATACCGATGATGCCAGTGTTTTCTAGCATCATATCAGTGAATTTATCCATACGTGTTGCAGTTGTAGGGCCAGCAGGACCTACCGCTTCATCACCTACTGCATCAACAGGGCCAACGTAGTAGATAAACTTGTTATCAAAATCAACGCCTTCAGGTAAACCTTCACCTGATTGGATCATATCTTGTAAACGTTTATGTGCTGCGTCACGACCCGTTAAAATAGTACCAGACAGAAGAACCGTTTCACCCATCTTCCATTCTTGCGTGTCTTCTTTAGTCAGTGTGTTTAAATCAACACGACGTGTACCTTCACCTACTTCAAACGTAACTTCTGGCCAATCTTCAAGTTTCGGCGCTTTAAGATCAGCTGGGCCTGAACCATCTAACGTGAAGTGAACGTGACGAGTTGCTGCACAGTTTGGGATCATTACCACTGGTTTTGATGCTGCATGAGTCGGTGCAGTTTTGATTTTCACGTCAACAACTGTTGTTAAACCACCCAGACCTTGTGCGCCAATACCTAATTTGTTTGCACGTTCGAAGATATCGATACGCATTTTTTCTTCAGTTGTTTCTGCGCCACGCTCAATCAGCTCATGAATATCAACCGGATCCATTAATGATTCTTTAGCAAGTACCGCTGCTTTTTCTGCAGTACCACCAATACCTATACCTAGCATGCCAGGTGGACACCAGCCCGCCCCCATTGTTGGTAATGTTTTTTCAACCCATGCAGCCACATCATCAGATGGGTTAAGCATAACCATTTTCGTTTTATTTTCTGAGCCGCCGCCCTTCGCTGCCACCATTACTTCTACTTCAGCACCTGGCACTAAGTCGATATGAACAACTGATGGAGTATTGTCTTTGGTGTTTTTACGCGTACCTGCAGGGTCTGCAACAATTGATGCACGTAACGGGTTATCTGGGTTTAAGTATGCGCGACGTGTACCTTCATCAACCATTTGCTGTACAGTCATGTCTGTTTTATCCCACTTGACATCCATACCTACTTTTACAAAACAGGTAATGATACCGGTATCTTGGCACAGTGGACGTTTACCTTCAGCAGACATACGAGAGTTAATTAAAATTTGCGCAATGGCATCTTTTGCCGCTTTGCTTTGCTCTTTGTTGTAAGCTTTTTCTAAGGCTTGTACGAAATCGAGAGGGTGATAAAAAGAAATGTATTGCAATGCATCTTCAATGCTATCAATGAAGTCTTGCTGACGAATTGTACTCATTACGGGTTCCTTAAGTTTTTATCGCGTAGCGCTGTACGTGATCCTGAGTAAACCGGTGACGAAGATTTACTCTACGGGTTAGTCATGGCATCACTATAAAGGAAATCATAACGCTGCCAATCAAATTTAACTTATGATACCCTCCCCGCCCGTTTCGGGCTAGTTATTCAGGGCAATGTAGATGATAAACGATGAAAATTTGTGCATTAAATTAGATTTAAGCGGTGATTGCATCGCGCTATTTACTCATTTTGCTCATTTACCCCATGCCGTGTTGCTTGATTCAGCTAACAGTGAACATGTAAATAGTCGCTTTGATATCATTGCCATTGCGCCGCTAAAGCAATTAGAGGTGCGCGAAAATCAGTGCTTTATCGACGGTAAGCAACAATCGAGTGATTGTTTTAATTTAATGAAAGCGGGCCTTCAGGAATTTAATCACGCACCAAGCTCGAATAACCTACCTTTTACGGGTGGTTGGCTTGGCTATTTTGGTTATGATTTAGGCCGCGTGATTGAAACCATGCCGAGTAATGCCGAAAACGACATTAACATGCCGCAAATGGCTGTTGGCCTTTATCCTGATGCCCTTATTTTTGATAAGCAACAACAAAGCTGGTTTTACGTTTGTCAGCCAAATCACAATCGCTTAGCGCTATACCAGCAGCACCTAAACGAAACACCAGCAAGTGCAGAGTTTGCGCTGCAGAGCGACTGGCAGTCAAACATGAGCAAAGCCAGCTACAGCGAAAAGTTCGAGAAAATTCAAGCTTATTTAAAAAGCGGTGACTGTTACCAGATCAACCTTGCACAACGATTCAAAGCTGAATTTTCAGGTTCAACATGGCAAGCCTATAAACAACTTCGAGAAGCGAATAAAGCACCGTTTTCAAGCTATATAAATCACCCAGATGGCGCTATTTTATCTATCTCACCTGAGCGCTTTATCTCGATAAATCAAGGGCAAATTGAAACCAAGCCGATTAAAGGAACCCTGCCACGCTTGGCTGACTCTGAACAAGACCAAGCGCAAGCAACTCGCTTACAACAATCTGAAAAAGATCGTGCAGAAAATGTCATGATTGTTGATCTATTGCGCAACGATTTAGGCAAAGTTGCCCGACCTGGTACTGTCACTGTACCATCGCTATTTGCAATTGAAAGCTTTCCTGCTGTGCATCATTTAGTAAGTACAGTGCGCGCAGAATTAGCCGAGGGTAAAGATGCCGTTGACCAAATTCATGCCGCTTTCCCGGGTGGCTCAATTACAGGAGCACCGAAAATTCGCGCTATGGAAATCATAGAAGAGCTCGAGCCGCATCGCCGTAGTGTGTATTGTGGTTCAATTGGCTATTTAAGTGCCTGTGGCAATATGGATACCAGTATCACAATTCGTACTTTAGTGTGCCATCAAGGTGCTATCTATTGTTGGGCTGGCGGTGGCATTGTGGCTGATTCAAAGGTCGACTTGGAGTACCAAGAAACTTACGATAAAGTAAATAAAATACTGCCTTTATTAAAGTAAAAGTTGAAGTAAAAGCCTTGAATAGTCAGCAAATAATTGCCCGCTTTAGTTTAAGTCAAACCACAGAGCGCCCTACCACCATTCGCTTTAATGCCGAAAAGCGTGCCAGTGCCGTAATGCTCCCTCTGCTTGATGTTAATGACGATGCGCATTTATTGCTGTGCAAACGACCAAGTTATTTACTTCATCACCCGGGGGAGATTTGCTTACCGGGTGGTAAGTATGAAGAGCAAGATGACACTTTAATGCACACTGCCCTTCGAGAGCTTAATGAAGAGCTCAACATTGCGACACATCAAGTGACTGTTCACGGTAAATTACACCAGTATGCGACTTTAACTGGTTTCACTATTGAACCATTTGTTTGTGTACTTAGTAAAGGCACTACATGGCAAGCAGATCCTAATGAAGTGGCCGCCAGTTTTTTGCTACCGATATCACATTTGAGCAACCAGCAAAATTGGCAACCTCTCCCTTTTGAGCGCAATGGCAAAACCATCATATTACAGGGCTTGATGACCCCGCATGGCCTACTTTGGGGAGCAACCGCGAGCATAATTAACAACTTTATCAAGCAGCTCGCCCTACCAGTTTAATTATCCTGCTTTTAGGGTTACACAGCCACATAGAAACGTTATCATGTGGCACCGTTCAAAGACAGATATACCTTCCCCTAAGTTACTGAGCAAAGTATGTAAAGGGGACTACATTTTAGGTATAGCGTTTAATAGGAAAATGAGTAGCAAATTATGATCAGTGCATTCGATATGTTTAGTATTGGTATTGGCCCATCGTCATCTCACACAGTTGGCCCAATGCGCGCTTCGCGTTTATTTGTAAACGAATTAGAAGAAAAAAACATACTTACAAACGTCACCGATATTAAAGTAGAGCTGTTTGGTTCATTAGGCCAAACGGGCATTGGCCATGGCTCAGGTAAAGCCGTGATCTTAGGCCTTGCCGGTTATGATCCAGAAACCATTGATGCTGATTTAGTCGATGATATTCTCGCGAAAATCGAAAAAGAACAGGTTATTTACTTAAACCAAAGCCATAAAGCTAATTTCCCAAAGCAAGGTGCGATTGTATTCCATCGTCGTAAAACATTACCAAAGCATTCAAATGCGATGGAAATCATTGCGAGCCAAAATGGCGAAAAACTTTTTAGTAAGGTGTATTACTCAATCGGTGGTGGCTTTATCGTAAGTGATGAAGAGTTCGAGAACGAAAAACAAAAAGCGCTCGAAATCCGTGAAGAAAACCCAGCACCTTACCCATTCAATACTGCTAAAGAGTTATTAGAGCTGTGTCGCGAATCAGGGTTTAGTGTATCAACGCTTATGATGCATAACGAAAAAACTCTTCGTAGTGAAAAAGACATCAAAGATGAGCTGTTTAATATTTGGCAAGTCATGAAAGCCTGTATTGAACGTGGTATGCGCACAGAAGGTATCTTACCGGGCGGCTTAAAAGTAAAACGTCGTGCACCTAGCTTACACCTTAAATTAAATATTGAGGTTAACAATGACCCGCTTCGCGCTATGGATTGGGTTGATTTATTTGCCCTTGCTGTGAACGAAGAAAATGCAGCTGGCGGCCGTGTTGTTACCGCACCAACCAATGGTGCTGCAGGTATTTTACCAGCGGTATTGATGTATTATCACACTTTCATTAAAGAAGTAGACCGAGATATTGCCACCCGTTATTTATTAACAGCTGCGGCAATTGGTATTTTGTATAAAAAGAATGCCTCAATTTCGGGTGCTGAAGTAGGTTGCCAAGGCGAAGTGGGTGTTGCTTGCTCAATGGCAGCGGGTGCACTAACTGAAATAATGGGTGGTAATGTTGTGCAAGTTGAGAACGCTGCTGAAATCGGCATGGAGCATAATCTAGGTCTTACCTGTGACCCTGTTGGTGGCCTTGTGCAAGTACCGTGTATTGAACGTAATGCGATGGGTGCTATAAAAGCAATCAATGCGTCACGCCTTGCAATGCGTGGCTCTGGCGAGCAAAAAGTGACCCTTGATAAGGTAATTAAAACCATGCTCGACACAGGTAATGATATGAAAACCAAATACAAAGAAACCGCTCGCGGTGGCTTGGCGGTTAATATCATCGAGTGTTAATTTACAGCACGTCTTCAGCACATAAAAAAGCCGCTTTAAAGCGGCTTTTTTATCTCTATTTTACTGGTAACTCAATATTTTCGAAGAGCTTATCAACATCTTCTTGGTTACGTAATAAGCTTGCTCGCTCAACTAACTCTTTAGTTAAGTGTGGTGCAAAACGCTCGATAAAGTCATACATGTAGCTGCGTAAGAAACTGCCTTTTCTAAAACCAATTTTAGTGGTACTGGCTTCAAATAAGTGGCTTGCATCAATACACACCAAATCATTATCAGTTACTTGGTCAATGGCCATTGATGCTACAACCCCCACTCCAAGTCCTAAACGCACATAGGTTTTGATTACATCCGCGTCCGTTGCAGTAAATACAATATGCGGCTCAAGCCCATGAGCATTAAAAGCTTTATCTAATTCAGATCGACCTGTAAAACCAAACACATAAGTTATAAGGGGATATTTAGCAACATCTGCAACTGTTAAGTTATCAGCCTTTTGCGCCAGTGGATGTGTTTTTGCAACAACGATACTGCGATTCCAGTGATAACATGGCAGCATCACTAGATCAGAGTACAAATGCAAAGCCTCTGTTGCAATGGCAAAGTCTGCGTCACCGCGTGCTGCGGCGTCTGAAATTTGCTGCGGCGTACCTTGATGCATGTGCAACGATACTGCAGGGTATTTTTTCATAAAGCCCTGAATAACATTGGGTAATGCATAACGTGCTTGGGTATGTGTTGTAGCAATGTTTAGCTTACCTTGATCCGGTAAAGTATGTTCATTGGCAACCGCTTTAATACCCTCAACTTTTGATAGTATCTCGCGTGAAATATTAATAATTTCGTTACCCGCACTGGTTACGTGCGTAAGGTGTTTACCACTACGACCAAAAATTTGTACGCCGAGCTCATCTTCAAGCATACGTACCTGCTTTGAGATCCCCGGTTGAGAAGTAAATAAACTTTCTGCTGTCGCTGAAACATTTAGTTTATGATTTTGGACTTCGACTATATATCTGAGTTGTTGTAATTTCATGGCTGCATTGTAAACGTTGTTATTGTTTATTTATAAAGGCTGCAAAGCGCAATGCCAAGTGATATTTCATCGCGCTATACTTTTATATCGATTGTTTCTAAGGCTAACACAATAAATTACTGCTCGGTAGCCGTGTTTACTCGCAAAATATTCAATAAAGATGCTGCTTTAACGCTATACTCATTAAAAAGTAGTAAACATCAGAAGTTTATTCTAGATAAGTAACCGCAAAACTATCCAGATCTAATCTTTTTAATGTAAGATAAAAAAATTAGATAGTTAAAACTGAGATTTAGTAATGATTGTTTCTATCATCATCATGCTCATTGTTGCATTAATCGTAATCGCACTGTGGGTAAGTGCTGTGCAGCAACACAAAGAAAAACAAGAAGCTGAGCGCCGCAAAGAACTAACAAAACAAAAAAAAATTATCGAAGAGGCAGAAGATGTACTTCTTAACAGTACGAACATCCCTATGTCTGAAAACACCTTACGCATTATTCAACGACGTATTTATGATGCACTAGCAAGCATGGTGCAACTTTCGCCAAACTCAAGAGAATTAAAAAATCGTTTAAAAGAATCAAAAGAACGCTTAACCGCTCCTCTCGAAGTCAACAACACAGAAGCGTTAGTATTACCAGATAACGACAAACAACTTATTTCACTTATCCAGGGTATAAAGAAACTGCGTACCTTACTTCGCTCTGAACATGGTAAAGGCAAAGTCGATAGCCAAGTTTTTGTTGCCGAAGATAAACGTTTAGAAAAACTTCAATTACGTATTAATGTCGAAAGCCAAATTAAGCGAGGTATGTCTGCTCGCTCTGCCAATATGGTTGGCTCTGCGAGACAATACTTTGAAAAAGCACTCGCAACACTATCATCTGTTAGTTATAGCGATGAATATGTTAATAGTAAAAAACAAGAAGTTGAGAATTACTTAGAAGCGATAAGCTCTGAACTGAAAGCATCTAATGCAACATCACTTAAGAAAAAAGCAGAGCAAGAGCAAGACGACTTAGACGTGTTATTCGCACCAAAGAAAAAGTGGTAAACCACTTTTTCTTTGTGCTTACTTTATTTAGTTGGTGTTTAAGATAAAAACGCGAACTTAACAATAAACAATGCTGTTAACACCCACACACTAATACTGATTTCATCTTTTTTACCACATACCAACTTCACCGCAGTATACGAAATAAAACCCAGTGCGATACCGTGCGCAATCGAGAAAGTTAACGGCGTCATTAATAATACCACGCTCACTGGAATGGCATCTGTCATATCATCCCAATTTACCAGCTTTAAGTTTTGCATCATTAAAACAGCAACATACAAAATCGCACCTGCCGTTGCATACGCAGGGATCATACCGGCTAGTGGTGCAAAGAACATCATTAACAAGAAACAAATACCCACAACAACAGCTGTAAGACCTGTACGACCACCTACAGACACACCCGCTACAGATTCAATGTATGACGTTGTCGTTGAAGTACCAAGCATTGAGCCTGCAATCGTTGCTGTGCTGTCGGCACTTAACGCACGACCTAGGCGTGGCATTTTACCTTGCTCATCAGCAAGACCTGCCTTTTGCGTTACAGCAACCAAGGTGCCTGAAGTGTCAAACAAATCAACAAATAAGAAGGCAAAGATTACCGTTAACATTGAAATTTCTAATGCTGCAGCAAAATCCAGTTGCATAAAGGTTGGCGCAATTGAAGGTGGCATTGAAATAATCCCTTGATACTCCACTAGGTCTAAGCCAAGGGCGATAGCCGTAACCAATAAAATGCTAATTAGCACGCCGCTTTTCATGTCGCGGTATAGAAGAGCCGCAATAACAAAAAAGCTAAAGATAGCCAGTAAAGGACCTGGAGCTGTGATATCGCCTAACTGCACTAAGGTTGCAGGACTTGCTACAATAATACCGGCATTTTTTAGTGCAATAAGCGCTAAGAAAGCACCAATACCTGTGGCAATCGCACGCTTTAATACCAGAGGGATCGCATCAATGATCCACTCTCGCACCTTAAATAGGCTTAAACACAAAAATATACAGCCAGACATAAATACTGCACCAAGTGCGGCTTGCCAAGTGTAGCCCATACCAAGCACTACACCATAGGTAAAGAACGCGTTTAAGCCCATACCCGGTGCCAGTGCTAATGGATAGTTTGCCCATAAGCCCATGATAAAACAGCCAATTGCAGCAGCAATACAAGTTGCTACGAATGCGGCACCTTGATCCATTCCCGCTTCAGCAAGCATTGCAGGGTTAACAAATACAATGTAAACCATGGTAATGAATGTTGTGATGCCAGCAATAGTCTCGCGGCGCACAGAGGTGTTATTTTCAGTGATTTTGAAAAGTCTTTCGAACATGTTTAACTTTAAGTTGAGATTAATTGGCTAATTTTATCATATTTTATCTCAATAAGAGGACATTTTACCTTGCAATGTTCTAAACTAATAAGGTCTTTTATTTCAAGAAAATAACTAAACTATGTCTGATAATTCGCCAGTAGGCTTAGATTTAGAGCAACAGCTTGATAATGTACTTGCCTTTATAACCCAACCCGATAAAGGGTCGGCGCCAGATAAAAGTACTCAATCTGTTGAAAACGTACTAAACAAAGCTTTGTATTATTTAAAAAATGAACAGCCTCCCCTTGCTGCCAAATGGATGCGTTTAGCTGCTATGGCGGGTAATCATAGGGCACAATTTTATATGGGGCTGTTTTTCATCAAAGGGCAAGGTGTGCCGCACAGTGTATTTCATGGCGCGGTGTGGCTAAGTCTGGCAAGTAGTCAGGGTTATGAGCCTGCAACCGCAGCACTTAACGACCTTCGAAAACACATCAGTACGCGCCGATTACAAGACGCGCAAAGCTATGCAGCTACCCTATATGAACAAATCCACCAGCAGCAATTTGCACATTTAATTCCTCGCGATCCTGACGCAAGCTAACACGCGTCAGGTTCTACAACTCATTAATGCTGTCTTGTCAGTTTACTCTCAAATGTTATGAGACCTGCACCAACTACAAACAATAAGATACCTATAAACTCAAGCCACACATGGCCTTTATGGGGCTTGATAATAGGTGTTTTTGAAGTAAGGCTATATAAACGCCTGCCTTGCTCGCCAGATTCTACAAACGAAAAACCTTTATAGTCCGCTGAGATAATAAATTTAAAATCATGCCTGCTAATCATTTCACGACGTTTAGCATCTATTTTCTCGCTGCTTTGTTCTACGAGCATACGCCAATCATGAAAAATGCCATCTGGTTCATTATCTTTCACCACACCATATGATTTGTACTCATAGAATTTTGTATTGAATAGCTTTTCTTGATGCCCTAAATAAAACATGGCACAGCCTAGCGCACTTAACAGTATGGCAATATAGACGAGTGAACGCTGCTTAATGAATTGCTTATTACTTTGTTGCTTATACCAAGCTTCAATGTCAGGCACATTAATCAACCGAGCTTTATCTACAGAATGTTTTAATGGCTCCATAAAGTCGCAAATTGTTAGATTGAGCGCCGTTAATATTGAACGAAATGTGTCATTCGAAGGCACTGATTTATCGTTCTCAAGTTTTGAAAGGTAACTTTGCTCTATTCCAACTTGCTCTGCAAATTCTGGTTGGCTCAGTTTTAGCTCACTGCGATAGTGTTTTAGTTGTGTTCCGAATGTACTCATAACGCATTTCCTTTTTGTTGTGGAGCCGCCATTCTTTGCTATTCATGCAGATATAAAAAGCTGAATAAATAGGAATAATGAAGAATATTAGCAAGATAGGATGAAAGATACGAGATACGAGATACGAGATACGAGATACGAGATACGTTGTAAGTATAATTAAA
Organism: Pseudoalteromonas sp. MEBiC 03607; assembly: GCF_004792295.1. NCBI lineage: Bacteria > Pseudomonadati > Pseudomonadota > Gammaproteobacteria > Alteromonadales > Pseudoalteromonadaceae > Pseudoalteromonas > Pseudoalteromonas sp. MEBiC 03607. The sequence goes on along the minus strand of NZ_SRRY01000001.1, from coordinate 1,969,510 downwards.
AAGTGCGTTGTGAAGTAAAGACTTATCTAATCATTTGTTTGAGGAAAACAAATGGCGGAGTGGACGGGACTCGAACCCGCGACCCCCGGCGTGACAGGCCGGTATTCTAACCAACTGAACTACCACTCCGCAGTGGTATGTGCATGGGGTAATGCACTTAATTTGTTTATGATATCAAATGGCGGAGTGGACGGGACTCGAACCCGCGACCCCCGGCGTGACAGGCCGGTATTCTAACCAACTGAACTACCACTCCGCAGAGATATCATTGTTATTACTTAATTTGTTGGCGGAGTGGACGGGACTCGAACCCGCGACCCCCGGCGTGACAGGCCGGTATTCTAACCAACTGAACTACCACTCCGCGATACAAATTTTGTAATAAAATAGCGTTTAAATAGTGGCGGAGTGGACGGGACTCGAACCCGCGACCCCCGGCGTGACAGGCCGGTATTCTAACCAACTGAACTACCACTCCGCAGTATTTAATGCTATTTATTTTTCCTATTGGCGGAGTGGACGGGACTCGAACCCGCGACCCCCGGCGTGACAGGCCGGTATTCTAACCAACTGAACTACCACTCCGCAAAGGAAAATGTTTTACAACCATAAGTTGTGTAAGTAATTGGCGGAGTGGACGGGACTCGAACCCGCGACCCCCGGCGTGACAGGCCGGTATTCTAACCAACTGAACTACCACTCCAGCGCGTACTTACAAATTGTCGAAAATTGGCGGAGTGGACGGGACTCGAACCCGCGACCCCCGGCGTGACAGGCCGGTATTCTAACCAACTGAACTACCACTCCACATTTTCGTTGCTGACTGAGTCTCCCCTGACAGCGGCGTGAATAATACGAATCACCCTCTGGTTCGTCAAGGGGTTTTTTGTATTTTTACAGGTTTTTTAGTCATCTGACATCGAAAGGTTTAAAATTTCACCTGATTTGTCATTTTTTGAGCCATTTTTGCCGACTTCATTTTCTTTCGCTGCTTGCTCATCATTTTCAGTTTTATTTTTTTTCTTTAAAAATGGCAAAGAAACTTTAAATTTAAGTGGTTTTTTCTGCACAAAAATTCGAATCGCTAGCCACCCTAACAGTAGAACGATTAAATTTCCAACAACAATGAGTATCACCATTAGTGTAGTGGACGCTTTTTGTTCCTCTTCAATAATTCGTTGCTGCTCAGCTTGGGCTTCTAAATCGATTTCAGGGCGAACAATTTCTGGTACAGCTTCAATGGGTCGCTCAATTTCAAATTTATAAGTTGGTAAAGTAGCCATAAATTCACGGTCATTTATATTGCTACCAAATACAGATAGCTCAACACTGTATCTACCCCAGTCATAATTTTTAATTGCAAGTTCGCGCATTTGTGATTTATCCGCATCAATTGAGAACATTTGCTCTTCATTATTCGGATAATAGATTTTCCCCTGAATGAGCACGGTTTCAGGTTTGACGATTTCAGGATTTAAGGTGATCGTTAAAATGTGGTCATCTTCATCTTGCTCAGCAAGTGCTACTTCATAATCAAAAGGCGGCTCATGCACCACAATTGGCTTTTGCACCACGGTACGCTTTAATATAGGCGTTTCTATATATAGCTCTGGTTGCCACTCACCTGCAGGAAACGTCAGTTTAAATTCGCCAGTAAATACCCCATCAAGCGGGCGCTCATCAAAACCACGGCCATCATCTCTAAACTCAGTGACACTTTGCGTACCGGCACCAAAGTTTGAGTAATCACTATTATTAGTACTGACAAAATCGACATTCAAACTAATCACATCACGAAACTGCCCCACTTCGATGGGTTCTCCATCATTTAATACGCGACCAGTCAGTTTCACTGTCTCTCCGCGAAATAGCATCGGCGGTAAAGGATCTACATCTAATTCAATTTCTCCCATCACCATAATACGGCTTCCTGGCAAAATTTTGCCAACAACCTGCCATGGGCCAGGCATAGGATTAGTAATAGTGACTAAGTCATAACTTAGCTCATCATACCAATCAAGATCATGATTTTTTACTGAGTCTGTGGCGTAATACTTAGTCCCATCAGGACGAACCAATACAACGGCAGGTGCACCGCGGTTACGAAAGAACAGTAAGGTTACTTTATCGATTTTATGATCGATGCGAAAACGGTTTTCTAACAGAGGAATTTCATTTTTAACCCCATCCCGAGCTAATGGCGTTATCTTATCTTGTGCTGTTGCAAATCCCATACAAGGCATTAAGCACAGTATTCCTGCTAGTAGCTGTTTTCTCATTTCATTACCTTATTCTGCACGCCATAAACATTGACCACCCTTTGCCACTAAATCTAAACGTTCTTCATGGGCAGCTTGCTCTTGTTCGGTTGCTCTTAATACCACAAGGGGTGCTCTGTCGGCACTAAGACGACGAATACCACCCGTTTGATGTGTTGAGCCTTCATCTTTATTTTGATTGAGGTTCAGCTTTACTTGTCCACCGGTCATTGCCAAGTAAACATCAGCTAGAATCTCGGAATCCAGTAATGCGCCGTGTAAAGTACGCTTTGAGTTATCAATATCATAGCGGCGACAAAGCGCATCAAGGTTATTCTTTTGACCTGGATGCAAGTCACGCGCCATTTTCAAGGTATCAAGTACACTACATACATCGGCAGTATTCGGAAAACCTTGATTTAACAATGCAAACTCGTTGTCCATGTGGCCGATATCGAACGCTGCGTTATGAATAACAAGCTCTGCGCCACGAATATACTCTAAAAACTCATGGGCAATTTGGTGGTACAAAGGTTTATCACGCAAAAATTCATTGGTGATACCGTGTACGTCTATCGCTTCTTCTTCTATTTCACGTTGTGGATTGATGTACACATGAAAGTTGTTGCCAGTAAGACGGCGATTCACAAGTTCAACACAACCGATTTCAATGATGCGGTGGCCTTGCTTTGGGTCAATACCCGTGGTTTCTGTATCTAAAACTATTTGTCTATGTGCCATATCGTCTTAAGCCTGACTCTGGTATCTTTCTATATTCACTTTATTGTACACAATATCAAGGTAAAACAGTGCAGAAAACCGTAGAGATTTACACCGATGGATCATGTTTAGGAAATCCAGGGCCTGGAGGGTATGGCATCGTGATGCGATACAACGGCCACGAAAAGCAATTGAGTCAAGGCTATACCCTAACAACTAATAATCGGATGGAAATGCTCGCAGCTATCGTTGCACTAGAAACCCTCACCCGCTCTTGTCACGTCATTCTTACTACCGATAGCCAATATGTGAAACAAGGCATTGAGTCATGGGTCGAAAATTGGAAAAAACGCGGCTGGAAAACTGCAGCTAAAAAACCAGTTAAGAATGTCGATTTATGGAAACGACTCGATGCAGCATGCCAGCAACACGAAGTAGAATGGCGCTGGGTAAAAGGCCATAGCGGCAACAAATATAATGAAATTGTTGACGATCTAGCCCGCGAAGCCGCTGGCAGCGATCAATTACTTGAAGACACAGGTTACGACGGTAATTAAAATTACCTTGAAAGAAACTTAGCGCAGGCCGTTTTATATTTTTGTTATATGTTATAAGATTTGGCTATAAAGAAATATAAAGGACTCATTATGGCTCTGCGCATTCACTCTTTTTTTCATCAACAAAGCGCCACTCTCTGTTATTTAGTCAGTTGTGAAAGCACTAAAAATTGCTTGCTGATTGATGCGCCAGCTGATTTTGATATGCCAAGTGGAGAGTTAAGTTTTACCACAGCCAATGAGATCATCAGCTTCATAAAAACTGAGCAGCTGACATTACAATGGCTCCTTGAAACCCACGCCCATGCTGACCATATCACTGCGGCAAGTTATATAAAGCAGCAATTACAAGCCACACATCCTTGCAAGCTCGGCACTGGCGAAGGGATCACACAAGTACAAAAGCACTTTAGCCAACTTTACAATCTGGATATGCCGTGTAATGGCGAGCCTTTTGATGCTTTATTTGCTAATAAAGCGCAATTTAAGTTAGGTAATTACATGGTTGATGTGATTGCCACGCCTGGCCACACTCCTGACAGTGTGTGCTATCACATTGATGGCAATGTATTTGTCGGTGACACTTTCTTTATGCCAGACAGTGGCACAGCACGCTGTGACTTTCCCGGCGGCAGCGCAGGCGAATTATATGATTCACTACAACAAATTTTAGCGTTTCCTGACGATACAGTGCTTTGGATGTGCCATGACTACCAACCTGATGGTCGACCTTTAGCAAACAAAACCACGGTTAAAGAGCAGCGTCAGCAAAACATTCACTTAAAAGGAGATAAACAAGATTTTATTGCAACACGTGAAAACCGCGATGCAACCTTGGCAGTGCCAAAACTACTGCATCCTGCTATTCAATTAAATATTCGTGCAGGTCAGTATCCAAGTAAAACAGACACGCAACAGCATTATCTAGCTATCCCGCTCACAGTGCTGCTTTGATGTTTGTCTAAGCCCTGCTCCTTTCACTGGCGAAAATTGCGGCCTTGCATGCCATTTAGGTTTAATTGGTGTCAGCGGGGCCACACGCTTTCTAGCCACCAGCATATACACACTGCCCATTGGCTTTAAATATTGCTGGCCAAAGCTGCGCCACGCAGCAAAGCGCGATAAGCGGTTACCTCTTGCAAGCGATGAATGGATAAAACGCTCATCAGAGATTATTTCAAAGCCTAATAAATTCAACCAATCTTTTACTCGTGATGGCGTAAAAAACCGCCCTGTCCACGGTAGCTTTTGGCGGCTAAAAGGTAATAACTGCGCCAATCCACACAAACTAAACGGGTTAAAGCCTGTGATCACGATGTAACCACCGGGGATCAAAGTACGATGCGCTTCACGTAAGATATGGTGCGGATCAGAATGATATTCTAAACAGTGCGATAATATGCAGGCATCAACACTGTGCTCATAAAACGGTAACTCGTCTACATCAGCAATAACACCGGTAAATAAGCCCTGCTCTGCTACGCAAACTTGATGCTTAATAGGACTTTCACTGGTTGCCAGCTCACCACTTAAATTACCGAGTTTGAGCATGTGATAACCAAACATGCGCGGCAGCCATGGTGTTAGCTTACGTTCAATTTCAGCACGTAAATAGTCACCATGAGGGAACTGCTGCCAAGAGTATGGCTTAGGACCTTCTTGAAAACTAAGGGCTGGTTTCATTTTCTGAGCTCGTTATACTGTGTGTTAACTGTCACTTTATAGAGCAATTAAACATGGTGCAAGTTAAAGCAATTAAAGCCTTTTCTGATAACTACATTTGGTGCATCAGCAATGAAGCTGAACAAACAGCGTGGGTGGTCGACCCAGGACAGGCAGAGCCCGTTCTAAATTACCTAAGCGAAAATAACTTATCACTCGCAGGAATTTTAATTACCCATCATCACTATGATCACACCGATGGCGTTGCAGCCTTGGTAAAAACATTTCGTGATATCCCGGTGTACGGACCAAGACACAGCCCTTTCAAAGGCATTAGCCATGGCGTTTGTGAAGCGGATAAGGTGGCGGTGTACGATTACACTTTTACTGTGCTTGCGACACCTGGGCATACTCTCGATCATGTTTGTTACATTAATGATGAGTTAAGTTTTACTGGCGATACCTTATTTAGTGCTGGCTGCGGGCGATTATTTGAAGGCAGTGCTGAACAAATGTGGCACTCTTTATGTAAATTAAGAGCTCTGCCTGATGAGTGTAAAATCTACTGCACTCATGAATACACGCAGGCCAACTTGGCCTTTGCAAAAGCTGTTGAACCAAATAACGAATACCTTCTCAACTACAGTGATAAAGTAGATGCACTGCGAGAAAGCGGCAAAATTAGCTTACCGACTCAATTAAGCGTTGAGAGGCAAATAAACCCCTTTATCCGTTGTCATTTTCCACACATAACTGATGAGCTTCCAAGCGAGCTGAAAGAAAATCTTGATCTAGCTGAACCTTGGCAACGCTTTGCGGGTCTCAGAGCCTGGAAAGATAATTTTTAAAAGTGTAACTCTACCGATTACATTTTTTCTATATTTAGATCAACACCTTGCAATAATGAGCTGACATATACTGGTCATAAAGTGGCAATATGTGCTTATAGCAGGTAATATTCGCCGAGTTTTTTTACCTGATTATATAGGTATATATGTATAAGTCTCCTTTAGTTATAACACTTGCGCTGGTACTAAGTGGTTGTCAGTTAACAGCTTCTAACTCAGATACCACAGCTAATAATGATGTTGAGCAACAGCTCAATGGCGCAAGCCCAAGTGACGTTAATGATGCACTAATGATTAACGCACAGTATCAACAGGTCGCAGATCTTGATGAGCCACCACCGGTATTTGATGATGTATGGGAGCGTATTCGTTACCAACTTTCGATTGATGTGCCACAAAACCGCCCAGTGGTTGCTGAGCGTAACTACTATGCACGTCATCAGGCATATTTAGACCGTATTTCTAAGCGTGCAGAGCCTTACCTGTACTTTATTGTCGAAGAAGTCGAGAAGCGTCAAATGCCAATTGAAATTGCGCTTTTACCGATTGTAGAAAGTGCTTTTGACCCATTTGGTTATTCACATCGCAGTGCCTCGGGCATCTGGCAATTCATGCCACAAACTGGTGAGCGTTTTGATTTAAAACAAAACTGGTGGTACGACGGTCGTCGTGACATTGTACAGTCGACCCGTGCAGCTCTTGATTATTTGTCATATCTTCACAAAACCTTAGAAGGCGATTGGTTAAATGCCATCGCAGCCTATAACTCAGGTGAAGGCCGTTTGCTACGAGCTATTAAAAAGAATCGTAAAAAGCATTTACCAACAGACTTTTGGTCTTTGGATTTACCAAAAGAAACCACATCGTATGTACCTAAACTGTTAGCACTGTCTGATCTAGTTAAACGCAGTGACGAGTTTGGTGTTAAGTGGCAACCAATTATTAATGCTCAAGTAGTTGAGGCGGTGAATGTAGGTAGCCAAATTGACTTAGCGCTTGCAGCTGATATGGCAGGTATTAGTTTAACTGAACTTTATCGTTTAAACCCAGGTTTTAATCGCTGGGCGACCGACCCTAATGGACCGCACTTTTTATTATTACCGTCTGATAAGGTTGAAGAGTTCTCTGCAAAACTAGCAAAAACAGAGCAAAAAGATCGTCTACGTTGGCAACAATACGTGGTTGCGCGCGGTGACAGTTTATCTGTGATTGCGAAGAAGTTTTCTACTAGTACGAATGCTATTAAAACACTGAATAAACTCTCATCGAATACCATTCGTGTTGGTCAGCAATTACTTGTACCACTGAGTGATGGTGAGATAAATAGTCAGCATTTACCAAAATCAGTGCGTATGGCTGCTAATAAAGCAACACGTAAAAAGCTAAGCCATAAAGTCGCCACTGGCGATACGCTGTGGGATATTAGCCGTGAGTACGATGTGACCATTGCAGAGCTTGCAACATGGAATAAACTTAAAAAAGATGCTGTATTACGTGTTGGTCAAAAGCTAACTGTATATAAAGAAGAAAAGTCACAGCTGGCTGCTACTCAAATCAAAGAGCGCACCATTACTTATAAAGTCCGTCGTGGTGATTCATTAGCGCGCATTGCTGCTAAGTTTAATGTGTCCGTAGAAGATATTATTAAATGGAACTCATTAGCTGGGCAAAAATACATTCAACCTGGGCAAAAGCTTAAATTAAAGGTTGATGTACGAAGCGCATAATTGCTTCATCCAATATCAAAAAAAGAGCGCCTAATGGCGCTCTTTGTCTCTCTCATTTAGTATTTATGCTTCAAAGCCCATAAGTGTAATAACTCATTGGCAATGGTCGCTGCAGCAATCGCTGTTAGTTCACTTTGGTCATAGGATGGCGACACTTCAACCACATCCATACCGACCATATTAATGCCTTTCAACGCACGAAGTACTTTGAGTACTTTATCGCTGGTTAAGCCACCACAAACTGGTGTGCCAGTACCCGGCGCGAATGCTGGATCAAGGCAGTCAATATCAAAGGTTAGATACACAGGTAAGTCACCCACGCGCGCTTTAATTTGCTCTGCAATATCTTGCGCTGGCAAATCATTAGCAGCCATTGCATCAATCACTGCAAACTCATGCTTGCTCTGATCAAAGTCAGTACGAATACCGATTTGAATGCTGTGATCAACATCAATAAGCCCTTCCATCGGCGCATGATAAAACATGGTGCCGTGATCATAACGCGAACCATTGCTGTAAGTATCTGTGTGGGCATCAAAATGCACTAATGCCATTTTACCGTGTTGCTTAGCATGGGCACGCAGTAGCGGCAAAGTCACAAAGTGGTCGCCACCTAAACCTAATAATGTTTTACCTTGACGAAGAATTTGCTCAGCGGCTAATTCTAACTGCGCGGTAAAATATTCTGGGTCGCCTACTGGGTAAGTAAAATCACCTGCATCAGCTAATTTTAAACGCTCAAATAATGGGAACGTCCACGGGTACTTGGTTTCTTCCCATGCGAGGTGCACTGAGGCACGACGAATTGCGTCAGGCCCTAAACGTGCACCAGGGCGACCTGAGGTCGCCAAATCAAAGGGTAAACCTAACACCACTACATCGGCATCGATTGCGGTGATGTTCTGCACCATCGGCTGACGTAAAAACGTCATGCCGTTTGAATACAATGAATGATCTGTGTGGTCAAACAATGTCGACATTGCTTATAACTCTTCTAAATAAGTGTAACCATTTAAGCCAGTTTGCAGCTCATCTAATACGCTTTGCTGTTCAGTTTCTGGCAATTTAGCTGCCACCAGCTGGGCATAAGACTGCTGGAAGCTTTCTACATCTAAATGTACGTAACGCATCATGTCTGCAACGGTATCACCTTCGTTAACTTCAGTGATTTGCGCCTGACCTTGCTCATCCATTTTTATAATTGCACTGTGTGTGTCGCCAAATAAATTGTGCATATCACCTAAAATCTCCTGATAAGCACCCACTAAGAAAAAGCCCATTAAATATGGTTTTTCTTCGCTAAAAGCTGGCACAGGTAATGTGCTTTCAATACCTTGACCGTCTACATAATGCTCCATAGCACCGTCTGAATCGCAAGTGATATCAAGTAACACGGCGCGTTTTTGTGGTGCTTCTGTTAAACCACTTAATGGTAGAACAGGAAACACTTGGTCAATACCCCATGCATCCGGTAATGACTGGAATAATGAAAAGTTCACAAAAAACTTATCTGCTAAACGGGCATTTAATTCATCAATAATCGGGCGGTGAAAACGATTTTTGTTATCCATATGTTTGTTAAGTTCATAACATACACGTAAGTTAACTTGCTCCGCCCATGCTCGCTCTGTTAAATCTAACAAACCAAGTGCAAATTGATTATGTGCTTCGGCTAAATCGCCTTGGCTATCATGATAAATTTCGATTAATGCACGGTCGTCATTGTCATCACTTAACTGTTGCCATGATGTCCACATGTTTTTTAATAAAAGTGGTGCATCAGCGGCTGGCGCTTGAATGTCTTCTGGTACATAGCTTTCGGTACCAATAACATTCGAAATCAATACAGCATGGTGCGCTGTTAAAGCACGACCTGATTCAGAAATAATGCGCGGCATTGGCTGCTCATATAACTTACAGGTATCGCCAATGGTGTATACAATGTTATTAGCGTATTCACTTAGGCTATAGTTCATTGAGTTATGAGACTGGCTGCGAGTACCGTCATAATCTACCGCTAAACCGCCCCCCACATCTAAGCAATCAATTTGTGCACCTAACTTGCGTAACTCACAGTAAAAACGCGCAGCTTCACTCACACCTAAGCGAACATCGCGGATGTTTGCCATTTGCGAGCCTAAGTGAAAGTGTACAAGTTGGATCAGATCAAGTTGATCAGACGCTTTAAGGCGATTAACCACACTGAGTACTTGCGATGCCGACAAACCAAATTTTGATTTTTCGCCACCACTTGCTTGCCACTTGCCCTTACCTTGCGACGCTAAACGTACACGAATACCAATACGCGGCTTTACGTTTAACTCTTTAGCTTGGCTAAGCACCATGTCTAGCTCAGACAGTTTTTCAAGAACAATGTAAACCTTGTGACCTAGCTTTTCACCAATCAGTGCTAAACGAATGTATTCTTGGTCTTTGTAGCCATTACACACAATGACAGCACTGGTTTTTTCAGCCATCGCTAATACAGTTAATAGCTCAGGTTTACTGCCCGCTTCTAAGCCCAATTGTTTCTTTTCAATATCAGCTTGGCTTGCAACAATTTCTTCAACAACTTCACGCTGTTGGTTTACTTTAATTGGGTAAACAAGCAAATAGTCTTTCGGGTAACCATAATTTTCAATCGCCGTGTTAAATGCCTGACATAAGCTATGTACACGATGATGTAAAATTTGTGGAAAACGAACCAACGCAGGCAAGCTTAAGCCTTTATCTTGTAACTGCTGTGCGATATCGATTAGTGCAATGGTTTGCTCTGGGGCATGGGCCTTTGGCGCAACATACACATCACCTTGATCATTAATACCAAAGAAACCTTGGCTCCAATGACGAACATTGTAACTCGTGCGAGCTTGTTCTAGTGATGTTGTTTCTTTCATCTATCTTTCTCTTTATTTTAGTAATGCCAAAATTGGCAAGCGGTAATTGCGCGCATTAAAAGAAAAATAGTGATTCAAGTCCAACAAGAATTTTTACTCGTAACGAGTGATTTTTGATGTGAAAAATTAATCGTTTATCGACTAATAATTTTAAAGTCTAAACAGACAGTTAAACTTTGGTGCTTAAGGGATAACTTTGTTTATTTCATCTGCTTTAGTAGAGCTTGAACCAAGCTGCCGCCATGCCTCATACTGCTCATTATTCACCCAGGTAATCCCTATATATTCCTGCCAATGTTGAAAATCTTTCGAGCGATACCTTTCAAGCCCACAATCCCCTGCTGCAAACGCTGTTCGGCAAAGCTTTACTGTAAGGTATGTGCCATCATAGCTAAGTTGTGTTCGTTCTTCAGAACAGTAACTCATAAGGCGAGTAGGAAATGTAACAATGACTCTGGAGGTTATCTTGCCAGCATCATTAAAAACACCACTAAGAGACTGGCATGAGTTTAAGTAAAACTCGGCGTTATCAATAATAAGGTCGGGTTGTTTATTTTGTAGCTGTTCAGGTATTGTGTGTTTTTTATCACACGCAATGAGCAGCAAAGCTATAAAAAGCAACATGACCTGCAAGGATTGTTTAGTAATAACGTTAACCTCACAAAAACAAAGCTTTAAATAGCTCTCACAATTACTGATTAAGTCCCAGTTCCATAAATAAACTTTGCGGGCTGTCAGTATAGTTGCCAAATGGACCACAACGATGAAAGCCTAAATTTTCATACAAACTAATTGATTCAGTTTGCTTAGGACCCGTTTCAAGACGAATTAGCGGGATTTGTTGTTCACCAGCATGATGCAATAAGATTTGCATAATTCGGCGAGACAAACCTTTACCTCGATAACTAGGTTTCACATACAGGCGACGGATTTCGCCGTACGGTGGGTTGCCTTCTTGCATCACAATCGCTCCGCAGGCAACAATACCATCTTCATTTTTTAAACCTATGGCGTAAACATTAGGCTCAGCTAACTCTTCAACACTTAATGATTGAGCTGTAGCTACGGGGTATAAAGAGTTAATGAGTCGGTCTATATCAGCAAACACGTTTACTACTTCTGGATCATCTGGATTTAAATCGACTAACTGCATAAAACTCCCATTTTTATATGTCTTTTTTGTTAATGATGTTAATAATAGTATCGGATATTAGTGTGATCCTCTACTGTTGTTTTCATTATTCGTTTTTATAGGTACTATCAGACAGTCATGGTATCGCTTAGTTCATCCCGATGTAACTGAAAATACGTTCAAATGATAAAAAACAACGTTTAACGTGAGTAGCCTTGCGGGTTGCCTAGCAGGTTAGTTGTAACTAAAAATCAATGTTCCGTAAATTAAGTTTACATTAGAATTTTTCGCTAACTTAAGACATTAATACCAGTGAGGCGGTATTGCTTAATATCTAAACAATTCACTTCACAATGATTTGTTAACAAACTAACTCACCTTAACCTCTTAAATTAATCAGTATGCCTGCTTGCTACAATTTTGCTCAATAAACACTTTGTTACGGAAAAAGACTGTTCAAACATATTGAAAACCCTATACTGCAAACAAGAAGAAATAAGATGAGGTTATCTCGTGCAGTTTACTCAAGGTATGGAATACTTCTTTTCTGGCTTTAAACTAATTAGCCAAAAGGGGTTAAAACGTTTTGTACTTATTCCTTTATTAATCAATATCCTGCTTTTTGGTAGTTCGCTGTTCTTTTTGTACGGCTGGCTAACTGATGGCTTTGCTTACATGAACTCATTGCTACCAGAATGGCTGAGCTGGCTTGAATGGTTAATGTGGCCGATTGCTGTGCTTGTCATTTTATTTAGTTACAGCATGCTCTTTACCGTTATTACGAACTTTATTGCAGCCCCATTCAACGGCTTGCTCAGTGAAAAAGTCGAACTTTACCTGACAGGTCAAAAAGTCAACGATGATGGTCTGCTTGATACAATGAAAGATGTGCCACGCATGCTAGGCCGAGAATGGACAAAACTTTGCTATTACCTGCCGCGCGCAATAGGCTTTTTTATTCTATTATGGATTTTACCTGTGATTGGGCAAGTTTTATGGGTGCTATTCACCTGTTGGATGTATGCTATCCAATACGAAGATTATGCCTTTGATAACCATAAAATTAGTTTTAATGCCATGAAAGATGACTTAAAACAAAAGCAAACCTTATCATATGGCTTTGGTTTAGCAGTGATGCTCTTAACAGCAATCCCCATTGTAAACCTCATTGTTATGCCGGTTGCTGTATGTGGTGGAACCCGGTTATGGGTTGAAAATTACCGCAGTAAATACCGCTCATAACTTTAACCACGTTAAGCTGATTTCAAATAAAAAAGGCCAATCGAATTGCGATTGGCCTTTTTTAATTTCAAATTGATGTTAACTGTAGAGGCTTTGTGGCACCTTAGTTACATTTAAATGAACGGTCACTTCTTCACGATCATGATATAAATGTTTTGCTTGTAACTCGTAACTTACACCGTACTTTTCAAGCTCTTCTTTAATCATTTTTAAGCATTCATAGACACTGTCAAAACGCTTCTTCATCGGCAGCTTTAAGTTGAAAATCAGCTCGCGGGCATAAGCATTTACTGCCCAGTCAATCATAAGATTCGTTACTTTAGCTGGCTTTTCTACCATGTCGCACACTAACCAGTCGATATTGCGCTTTTCAGGGCGATATTTAAAACCATCGACTCTAAAGTGTTTAACCTGCCCTGTTTCCATTAAATCATCATTCATTGGACCATTATCGATAGCGCTAACAAACATTCCACGGCGTACTAACTGATAAGTCCAACCTCCTGGGCACGCACCTAGGTCAACACCACGCATGCCTGGTTGCATGCGCTCTTCAGCTTCATGAGGTGGAATGAATACATTAAATGCTTCATCTAATTTAAGTGTAGAGCGGCTCGGTGCATCACTTGGCATGCGTAATCGCGGAATACCCATAAAGAATGGCGAATTATTAAATGTATACGAATACCCCACATAAGCGCTGTTATTAGCTAAAAATAACACATGCATGACTGGTTTTTTCTGGGCAAGTTCACGTGTAACCTTTGCACGTTTTTCAAGCGACTTTTTAAGTGGTGTCGAAATCTTTTTGCAGAACTTAGAAAGCTCTTTACCCTCGTTGGTGTCGGGTGTTTCTACACGTAAGTCACCACACTCAGGAAAGTCAACGGTTGCATCAGCAATGGCACTAACGCGGTCTTCAAGTGGCATATTATCCACTAACGTGCCTGTAAACCACTGGCGGGCAAATACCATGTTTTTAAAATCTACTTTTTTTATGATCTCATCGCCGTGGCTTGCATCAAAACATTCGTACACAACAATTCCTGTATTTGGTTTTGTTTTTACGTACCCCGCAAAACCTTGCTCGGCAGCCTGAAAAGTAATTTCAGCAGCGGCATCATTTTCAAAACCACTTCGGCAATAAATAACTACACTCGACATAGATACCCCTTAAAACTTATATCGTGCGGCTTGAACTAACAAAATAGCCCAACCAATAATAAAACAAACGCCGCCAATTGGGGTGATAGGCCCAAGCCATTTCATGCCCGTTAATGCGAGTAAATACAAACTACCGCTAAATAACACAGTACCTGCAATAAAAAAACCACCAGCCCAAGTCAGGTTCATTCCCCACTTGATTAAGATAGCAATCGCTATAAGCGCAAGACCATGCACCATTTGATATTCGGCAGCGGTTTTAAAAATACCAATTGCGTATTCTGATACGCGACTTTTTAAACCATGGGCAGCAAATGCGCCTAGTATTACAGAGAACATACAAAATATACTGCCTGTCATTAAATACAGTTTGATCATTTTTTCTCTCCAATTAAATTAGCCATAAACTGCACAGCGTAATCCGCAGCCTGCTGTAGGTTTTCTTGTTCTGTAATACCACTTTTTTTACGAGGTTTTAGTGAATGGTCACCATCTCTTAGCCATTTGATTTCTGGCGGGTTAACCATTTCAAGCTCAGCAAGCTCTTGTTGATTACCAAACGTATCGCGTTCACCTTGTAGGACTAAAAATGGGCATGGCATATCAACAAAATGTTCTATGCGAAGTTTTTCAGGTTTACCCGGTGGGTGAAAAGGATAACCAAAAGCCACAACGCCAATAATATTAGCCAAACCCTGCTCAGTACAAAGCATAGAAGCCATACGCCCGCCCATCGATTTGCCGCCAATAAATAGCGGCAACTCTGGCTGATGCTCAGCTAAAACTTCGGCAAAATATGCAAGCAGCTTAGGTGCGCGATCAGGAGGTCTGCGCTTACCTGTCTCTTTAGCAATTTGCATATACTGAAAATCAAACAACGCCACATCAATATTTTGCTGACTAATCAATTTAGCCATTGTTTGCATAAATTCGGAGTCGCTACCTGCCCCTGCTCCGTGGGCAAATATAAATTGTGCACGCTCCTTGCCCGTTGCACTTTTAAACCACTGTAACATGTTAATACTCTTGTTCTTGCTCTACTAAGCTCAGCATCCAGTCTTTGAAGGAAACAATTTTACCAAGCTCTGTTTGTGATTCGCGGATCACTAAATAGTAAGCATTTTTACTTTCTAATGAGTGATTAAATGGAATGACGAGTCGACCCGCATCAATATCGGGCTTTGCTAATACGCTATTACCAATAGCGACACCCTGCCCATGTACCGCAGCTTGTAATACCATCGATGAGTGACTAAAAATTGGCCCTTGGTTAACTTGTACATTGCGCACACCTGCTGTTTTCATCCACGTTTTCCAATTTTTACGGGTGGTATCATGCAACAAGGTATGATTTGCCAAATCGCTGGGTTGATTAAGAGGCTTAGGGCCTGTTAACAATAATGGGCTACATAACGGCACTAAGTATTCAGTGTGCAGTTTATAAGTTTGCACCCCACTCCAGTGGCCACGACCATAGTAAATAGCAATATCGACATCGTCAGAAAGTGAATTTTCGTCCTGATCTTGCGCTTTAATTCGCACGTCGATTTCTGGGTGTAATTCATTAAATAAACTAAGTCTGGGTACTAACCATTGAATCGCAAAACTTGGCGTCAAACTTACTGTCAGAGAACCTTTCGCACCTCGTGCTAGCAATTTCTCTGTGGCATCAATCAGCTGGGTAAAAATCTCTTTAATATCCAGAAAGTAACCTTGCCCTTCTTCGGTTAACAGCAACGAGCGATTTTTACGTAAAAACAGTTTTAAGCCTAGATGCTCTTCTAAGGTTTTAATCTGGTGACTCACCGCAGCTTGCGTGACATACAACTCCTCAGCCGCTTTGGTAAAGCTCAGATGACGTGCAGCAGCTTCGAAGGCTTTAAGCGCATTTAAGGGAGGTAAACGACGAGACATAAACACCAAGCTTTGAATTAGTTTTTCTTATGCATCGATTATAGCGACACAAATAAAAAAAGGCGACCTTGGTCGCCTTTTTCGTACTTAAATACTTATAATTATATCATTATAAATCGCTTGCGCTGGTATCGAGTGGTGCAAAGCTCTTAACTAAGTCATCAACCGCTTTCATTTGCGATAAATAACCTTCAAGCTTACTTAGTGCTAAAGCACATGGGCCGTCACATTTTGCTTCATTCGGATTAGGATGCGCTTC
Organism: Pseudoalteromonas sp. MEBiC 03607; assembly: GCF_004792295.1. Classification (NCBI taxonomy): domain Bacteria; kingdom Pseudomonadati; phylum Pseudomonadota; class Gammaproteobacteria; order Alteromonadales; family Pseudoalteromonadaceae; genus Pseudoalteromonas; species Pseudoalteromonas sp. MEBiC 03607. The sequence continues at coordinate 1,953,130 of NZ_SRRY01000001.1, read as the reverse complement.
AATAAATAAACCTGCAATACCTAATGCCATGCCACTGCGAGCAAGTTCTGCAGCTTGTGCACGGCGACCATCTGCAGAGTCAGCTCGGCCTCCTGGGCGCTGTAATGCGTGCGTTGCATCAAAAATTACTGGCGCCATAGGCTTCATGTCATCCATACCAAGCATATCAACCACAAGGTTGTTATAACCAAAGCTAGTACCACGCTCACACAGTGCAACATTGTTGTTGCCCGCTTCATTAAACTTTTTAATGATATGACGCATTTCGTGTGGTGCTAAAAACTGTGGTTTTTTCACGTTAATGATGGCACCTGTTTTTGCCATCGCTACAACTAAGTCAGTTTGTCGAGCCAGGAATGCCGGTAACTGAATTACATCAACAACTTCAGCAACTGGTGCTGCTTGATGTGGCTCATGTACGTCGGTGATAAGCGGCACGTTAAAAGTAGATTTAATTTCTTCAAAGATTTTTAAACCTTCTTCCATACCCGGACCACGGTAAGAGTTAATTGAAGAGCGATTAGCTTTATCAAAAGACGCTTTAAACACGTATGGAATGTTTAGCTTTGACGTTACTTCTACGTAGTGTTCAGCAATACGCATTGCTAAATCACGCGATTCAAGTACGTTCATACCACCAAACAAAACAAATGGTTTGTCGTTGGCTAATTCAATCTCGTTAATTTTAATTAACTGGTTGTTCATTTCTATTCCTTAGGGTGCAACAGCTTGTAGCATTAATCCACAAATATAAGCCATGTAAGTACCTACACCATAGCCCAAAACAGCAAGTAATACACCTACTGGCGCAAGTGACGGATGGAATGCTGATGCAACAACGGGTGCTGATGCCGCGCCACCTACATTTGCTTGAGAGCCTACTGCCATATAAAACAATGGTGCTTTAATTAATTTCGCGACAATAAGCATTAAGCTTGCATGGGTAATCATCCAAATCACACCCAGTACAAAATACATTGGTGAGTCAAAAATCGCGGTAATATTCATGTGTAAGCCAATTGAAGCAACAAGGATATATAAAAAGCTTGATGCTACTTTTGAAGCGCCAAAAGCTTCAATATGACGAACTTTAGTAAACGATAAACTAATACCAATTGTGGTTGAGATAACGATTAACCAAAAGAATTTACTGTTTAAACTATACTCTTGCGCCCAAGGGAAGTTAGCGCCAAAAAACGGACCTAAAAAGTCGGCACAAAAGTGCGCAAGGCCAGTAATACCAAAGGCAATAGCAATGATCGTCATGTAATCATTTAAGGTTGGCATACGTGCATGCTCTGCGTGATATTTCTCTACACGCTCTTTAAGCTCTTCAATCGCACGGGTATCTGCGCCCGTTTTTGCATCAATCGCTTTATGATTTGCAGCCATTAATAGCAATACGGCCATCCATAAGTTTGCCACAATCACATCAACGGTAACCATTGCAGAGAAGATGTCGCCGCCTACTTCAAACATTTCTTTCATTGAAGCTTGGTTTGCACCACCGCCAATCCAACTACCAGCAATGGTTGTCATACCGCGCCAAACCGCATCAGGGCCATGACCGCCAACGGCCTCTGGGTAAACTGCACTCATCACTAAAATAGCAAGCGGTCCGCCAATAACAATACCCATAGTACCCGTTAAGAACATAATTAGTGCTTTTGGACCAAGATTAAGAATTGCCTTCAAATCAATACTAATAGTAAGCAATATCAAGCAAGCTGGCAGTAAATAACGTGATGCCACAAAATAAACATTTGAAGAGTGGCCATCAACAATACCAAAGGTATTGAGTAACGAAGGTAAAAAATAACAAAGTAGTAATGCGGGTACATACTTATAAAATTTTTGGCAGGCAGCATTATTACTGTGAGAGGTTTTAAAAATAAACCCCAAAATAACGGCAAGCAAACCAAGTACGACTGCGTCATTGGTAATTAGCGCACTGTGGGCGTCAGTCATAAATGTTCCTTTAAATTAGTGGTGTGTATTATTATTGTCTTCTATTTCAGCAATTTGGTGCTGAATTATTTCAATAGCAGGATCATCTGGGCATTCATTCACAAAATACTGAAGATCATCTCTTGCCATTTTTGGGCAATCTAACTGATTTAGAAGATAACCCCGATCACGACGCTCATAAGGGTCATCCCCTAATAATTCCATGAGCATCTCTACACAATGAAGTGCATGACCAAATTTACTTTCGCTAATAAACGACCATTTTTGTTGAGCTAGGTAAAGCTTATATAGCTCTTCATCAAATACTAGCTCCAGTGGCTCTTGTTCATCACCATTTTCTTCGCACGCGTTTTCTGGGGTAATATACCAACTTTGTTGGCCTGTACTAGGCTCAATTAAGTAGCCCTCTTCATCACTTATACCTACATGTACATGCACTTCTCCTTGACTCAAGGTAACACTCGCGTCAAGTTCAGCATGCTGTATTAAGTGGCAAAGTAAAATAGCCAACGTTGTTTGTGTGCCACTACGCATAGTAATCGTATAGCGAAAACTATTTAATGTATATTCAGGGACTTTTAAACTAGAAACACTAAATAACCAGTGTTGATAAAACGTATCGAGTAATTTATCAAGACGTTCGTGCGGCTCTTTTATTTCAGAACAAAAAGTAGCTACCGTGTCTTCAAGTTGATTTAGTGTCTCGTAGCAAGCAGATAAATCTACTTGCGGATCCCACTTTAATTCAGCATCAATACAACGATAAAGCACTTTAGATGAATATGCATCGAAGGCTTCATCTTGATAGGATTCATTTTGATCTTCAAACCAAGGAATGGTCATTTATACTGCAACATCTATTTCAAAAAAGAGCAGCTAGTTTACCTACTTTTGACCTAAGTTACCAATACTGAGCGATGAGATACAAAAAAGCGGTACGATGGCGCACGCCATCAAAATACCGCTTAAAGATTCTTACAGAAGAAGTGCTGTTTTAGCAGAAGCTAAATAGCCAATTGCTAATAAGATGACTGTGGTGATCGCAAGTAAAGCGACTTTCATACCCTGTGCGCTTTGTTTTGCTGCCACAACGCCAAGTACAATGTAAAGGATCACTAGAATGATCTTTTCTAATAACCACGATTGCTCTAGAGGGTTAAAGCCCGCCATAACAATTAATGCAACGGCTGATACAAGCAATAAAGTGTCGATACTATGACTACCAATAAACACCACTTTATTTTTTGCTAAAGCGCCCGTCTTTAAACGTGAAAAAGAGCGAACATAAAATAATACTATACTCAACACGGCAAATAACATGTGAGTATGCTTTACTGCTAAATAATCCATACGACCCTAAACTTGTTTTTATTAATCTGGATAACGTACAAGTACGTCTTCTAATTCTTGAACGCGTTCATTAAACACATCAATCAACTTGGGATCAAATTGTTTACCCTTTTGTGCGTTTATTTCTTTTATAACATCATCAAGCGACCAAGGCTCTTTATAGCAGCGCTTATGACGAAGTGCATCATACACATCTGCAAGCGCAACAATTCGGCCAGCTATAGGAATATCTTGCCCTTTTAAACCTTTTGGATACCCTGCACCATCCCAACGCTCGTGATGCGATAAAGCAATAGTAGCTCCAACGTTAACAATTTCTCGTTTAGAGTCTTTCAAAATACTATGGCCTTTTTCAGCATGCTGCTTCATCACAGACCATTCATCATCTGTCAGTGGTCCAGGTTTGTTTAATATAGAATCTGGGATACCTACTTTACCAACATCATGAAGTGGCGCAGCAAGGCGAATTAACTCTGCTTCTCGTTTGTCTAAGCCATAGCCTATCGCCAGCTCATAACAAATATGCGATACACGTTTTACGTGGTTGCCTGTTTCTGTTGAGCGTTGTTCGAGTGCTTCGCTTAGCCTAAACACTAGCTCTTGTTGTGTTGCTTCTATTTCTGATTGTAATTGCACATTTTCGTAGGCTAACTGAACATTTTGCGAAAAAATTTCGATTAGATGGCGCTGTGTGTCGGTAAGGTGTTTTGGAATACCTGATATAAATAACATTGAGTTATGATTGAACTCACTGCAACAATAGGCAAATAAGTAGTTTTCTCGATAAACAATGGTTTTTTCTTTTAAGGCTTGTTGGCAGGCTTGCAGTTGCTCATCATTAAGCACATCTTCAATCGCCTTACCCTCACTGCGTTCAAACTCACCACTGCCCGAAAACACCACTAACTTCTTTTGATTATCCTGCGGGTTACTAGCCACTAAACTTGTTGAATACATTGCTTGGTCAACAGTACCAAGCAAAGAAGTAAGCTGCTGCATTACACCTTCGATGAAACTCTCAAGTGAGTGAGTAGAAAAAATATCGCGAGATGCTTTAATAATTTTTTCAAGACCCAAGCGTGACTGCTCAATCGATAAAATGTCTCGATACGACCGTAAACTCGACATCACTACCGTAAACAGCTTTTGTGCTGTTAATTCTGTTTTCGACTTATAATCGTTGATATCAAAATTGACTATTACTTGTCGCTCTGGGGCTTGGCCCGGTTGACCTGTTCTTAGGATGATTCGAATATGATTGTTTTTAGCAGTTTCACGGATAAATTTAGCAACCTTTAAGCCGGCATCATCCGTTTCCATAACAACATCAAGTAACACAATTGCCGCATCAGGATGCTCTTGTATAACTTGCTTTGCCTCTTCCCCAGAATAAGCACTTATAAATTCAAGACGCTTGTCTTGAAATTCGAAGTCACTCAACGCAAGCTTTGTTACGGCGTGTACTTCTGGCTCATCATCAACCACAATGACTTTCCAACTACCTTGGAGCACTTCATTTACTTCATCAAGTGCTTCATCCGAAAACAAAAAATCATCCATTATAAGGGATCCTCAAAGGCTATGTACGCACAAGCCTTTTTGTTATTATTTAGGCCATTGTGCAAGTGTTACACGGTCATTACCGCCAAGATCTTTAATTGTAAGTATATGGCTATACGACATTTGTGCAAAAAAATCTTGAACTTTTGCCCGTTGCTGGTAGCCATGTTCAATTAAAAGATAGCCATTTGTTGCTAAATAGTCACGCGCCATAGTAATTATTTGTTTGATGTCAGCCATCCCGTCATCATCTGCGACTAATGCAGATAAAGGTTCAAAGCGCACATCTCCACGGCTCAAATGGTCATCATCATGTTCAATATACGGCGGATTGCTGACAATTAGGTCAAACTTTTCTTTTTTTACTGCACTAAACCAATTACTCAATGCGAAATGAGCATTGTGAATGTTTAGCCGTTGTTTATTTTCTTCAGCTAGTGCGACTGCATCAGCGACCCTATCGACACCAGTAACCTGCCAACTTGGCATTTCGCTGGCTAGCGCAAGGGCAATAGCCCCTGTCCCTGTGCCTAAATCAAGCACCTTAGCACCTGCTGGTAATTCTAAACCTAAAGCATATTCAACTAAGGTTTCGGTATCAGGTCTTGGGATCAAGGTTGTTGGATTGACCTTTAAAGGAAGGCTCCAGAATTCACGAAAGCCAACAATATGAGCAACTGGCTCGCCGTTTAAGCGGCGCTGGCATGCTTGTTCAAAAGCAAGTTGTTGGTGTTCGGTAAGTTGTTTTTCTGGCCAAGTGAATAAATAACTGCGGGGTTTATCAAGAATGGATAATAACAATACTTGCGCGTCAAGCTTGGCGCTGTCACTGCTAGGCGTTAATAACGCCGTCGCAGTAACAAGTGCTTGTTCTATGCTTTGCGGCACGATTATTCATCGCCCATCGCAGCAAGTAAGTCAGCTTGGTGTTCTTGCATTAGTGGCTCAATTACACAGCCTAAATCACCGGCAACCACTTCATTTAAACGATAAAGTGTTAAGTTAATGCGGTGATCTGTAATACGACCTTGTGGGTAGTTGTAAGTACGGATACGCTCAGAGCGGTCACCACTGCCCACTAAGTTACGACGTTCTGACGCCTCAGCCGCTTGACGCTTTTCATCTTCAGCTTGTTGTAAACGAGCACCAAGTACAGACATTGCTTTAGCACGGTTTTTATGCTGTGAACGTTCATCCTGACACTCTACAACCACACCTGTTGGAATGTGAGTAATACGAATTGCTGAATCTGTTTTATTTACGTGCTGACCACCAGCACCCGATGCACGGAACGTATCGACTTTAATATCTGCAGGGTTAATCTCAATTGCTTCTGCTTCAGGAATTTCAGCCATCACTGCCACGGTACAAGCAGATGTATGAACACGACCTTGCGATTCAGTCTCTGGTACACGTTGAACACGGTGAGCACCCGATTCAAACTTCAGCTGACCATACACGCCTTCACCAGAGATGTGCGCGATGACTTCTTTATAACCGCCATGTTCACCTTCATTAGTACTTACTACTTCAACTTTCCACTTTTTAGTTTCTGCGTAGCGGCTGTACATACGGAATAAATCACCAGCGAAAATAGCAGCTTCATCACCACCGGTACCAGCACGAACCTCTAAATAGACATTATTATTGTCTTTCGGATCTTTTGGTAACATCAGAATTTGGATTTCGTCTTCTAATTCGGTAATTTGTGCTTTTGCTTCTTTATATTCTTCTTGCGCCATTTCACGCATGTCAGGATCAGAGTCTTTTAGCATCTCTTCAGCCGTAGCAACATCATCTTGTGCTTGTTGATAGGCTAAAAACGCTTTTACGATTTCTTCTAATTCTGAGTATTCTTTAGATAAGGCACGAAAGCGATTTTGGTCGCTGATCACAGAGGGGTCGCTTAGCAGCGCTTGCACTTCCTCATAACGCTCAACTAAGGTTTCTAATTTTCTATAAACAGACTCTTTCATTTAACGACTATTCCTGATCAATACCTAACATTTTCTTTAATTGGCTTAACTCGGCTGCTTCACCTTTTTTAGCAGCATCTTGAATGGCACGGGTAGGTGCGTGCATCAAGCGGTTGGTCAGTTTATTTGCCAACTCGAGTATAACTTTTTCTGCCTCTTTGCCTGCTTGCAGCTGACTGAGGGCTTTTTCGACAAGTTCTGATTTTATATCTTGTACATCGTTGCGATAATGGCGAATCAAATCCACCGAATCGAGTGAACGCAACCACATAGCAAATTCATCGGTACGAGAGCGAATAATGGTTTGCGCTTGTTCGGCGGCCTGCTCTCGGGCGGCGATATTCTCGCTTACTATGGCTTGTAAGTCATCAACTGAATACAAATAGGCGGCATCTAATTCGCCTACTTGACTCTCGATATCGCGTGGCACTGCAATATCTATAAATAACATTGGTTTATGGCGACGCTTTTTTAGCGCTTGCTCTACCACCCCTTTACCAATAATAGGTAAGGTACTAGCCGTTGAACTAATTACGATATCCGCATCATGAAGGCGCTCAGGTAGCTGGGCAAGTGCAATCACATCTGCGTTGACATCGCTGGCAAGGGTCTTAGCACGTTCAATAGTTCTGTTGGCAACAGTAATTTTTTGCGGATTATTTTGGTACAAATGTTTAGCAACCAACTCTATTGTTTCACCAGCACCAATAAGCAGTACATTGGTTTTATCTAACTTGCCATATATGTGCTTTGCTAAATTAACCGCTGCGTAGGCAACCGAAACAGCGCTGGCACCGATATCGGTTTCAGTACGAACCTGCTTTGCTACCGAAAAGGTTTTTTGAAACAAGCGATCGAATGTCACACCGATTGCATCGTGAGTCTTTGCATTGTGATAGGCTTGTTTTATTTGCCCTAAAATTTGTGGCTCACCAAGCACCAGCGAATCTAAACCACAAGATACTCGCATTAAATGATTAATGGCTTCGGTACCTTCGTGATAATAGATGTTGTTGCTCAGTTCTTGTTCATCCAAACCGTGGAAACTGGCTAACCAGTGCAACAAGGTTTGGGAATTACGCTCGGCAAGGCTACAATAGATTTCAGTTCGGTTGCAGGTCGAAACAATGACCGCTTCATTGAAATGCGCATGGCCACTTAATTGTTGTAACGCCTCAGACATTTGCTCAGGCGAAAACGCAACTTTTTCGCGTAATTCTACGGATGCGGTTTTGTGATTTATACCAAGTGCTACGATGGTCATATGTACCAAATATTGCTAAGCCCAGCTGTAAAGGCATTAATTTTACCAAAAATCAGCGGAATATGGAAAGTAAGGAACGACATTTGATTAAACAATATTTGATTTTATTCATATTTTTTTTATTTATCAGCGGTTGTGCGCAAAAAATTTCAACGGTTGATTACATTTACCCTGATTGGAAAACCCGCCTAGACCAACAGACTCAGTGGCAAGTACAAGGTAAAATGGCGTTTATCAGCACCGAGCAACGCCAATCAGCCAATTTAAATTGGCAACATGATGAACGCAACAGTGACATGGTTCTAACTAGCTTTATTGGCACACGCATTCTGTCGTTACAGCAAAACCCTCAAGGTGCTGTTTTAGAGTATGATGGCGACACCTACACAGATCAGGATGCATCTAGACTACTTTACCGGTTAACAGGCTTTTCAATTCCATTAGATAATGCCGCAAAATGGCTAAAAGGTACTGCACAGAATGAGCAAGCATCATTCGATGAACAAGGTCGTTTAAAAACACTGCTTTGGCAAGCAGAGAATGGTCAACAATGGCACATTACCTATGCAAATTACCGCAAGCAAGATGGTTATTGGTTGCCAGAAAAACTGACTTTAAAAAATCAACATATTCGTATTAAAATTCAACTTAATGATTGGCAGTTACATTAATCATGACACACATTTTAAAGCCCCCTTTCACATTAATCGCACCCGCTAAACTAAACCTATTTTTGCATATTAATGGTCGTCGCGATGATGGCTACCATGAGCTTGAAACCTTATTTACCTTTTTAGAATTTGGTGATGACTTAACATTTACAGTGACCCATGAACCCGATATCACAGTCATTGGCGATACAAATGGCATTGCTTTAACAGACAACCTTATATATAAGGCAGCTCGTTTATTACAGCAGCATTGTGGTTGCCAACAAGGTGCGACTATCGAGCTATTAAAACGTTTACCGATGGGCGGTGGTGTTGGTGGCGGTTCATCCGATGCGGCTACGACCCTACTTGCTCTCAATAAGTTGTGGGAGTGCGATTTATCGCTCGAAGAATTAGCTAAACTTGGGGTGACGCTTGGAGCCGATGTACCAGTGTTTATAAATGGCCACACAGCAATTGCTCATGGTATTGGCGAGCAACTAGAAAATGTAGAATTACCGCAAAGTTGGTTTTGTGTAATACATCCTGGGGAGCATGTCAGCACCGCGAAAATTTTTACCCATCCTGATTTAAAACGTGACACACCCAAGTTAAAAGTAGACTGGCAAACGGAAAATTTAGGCAATGATTGTGAGCCTTTGGTTAAAAAGCTCTGCCCCGAGGTTGAAAAAGTCCTGCAGTGGTTGCTAAAATACGCCCCGTCAAAGATGACTGGTACGGGCGCTTGTTGCTTTGCTGAGTTTTCAACCCAGGCACAAGCACAACAAGTTTTAGCTCAGTTACCAGATAAATGGACAGGTTTTGTTGCAAGTAGTGCTACACTTTCACCTGCTCATAAAGCATTAAATGCTCACTTTGCTATGAAGTAACGTACAAGTAAATGTTAACCTGCTTTGGTGTCTACCATAGCCTGTTAGTCCCAAAATTCAGTGCCTGAGGAACCCTACCGTGCCTGACATGAAGCTCTTCGCTGGTAACGCAACACCTGAGCTAGCTCAAAAAGTTGCAAAACGTTTGTATATTGAATTAGGCGATGCTGTTGTTGGCCGTTTTAGTGACGGTGAGATCAGTGTTCAAATTAATGAAAATGTTCGTGGTTCTGACGTTTTCATCATTCAATCAACCTGTAACCCTACTAACGATAACTTAATGGAGCTTATCGTTATGGTTGATGCCCTTCGTCGTGCATCTGCTGGTCGTATCACAGCAGTTATTCCATACTTTGGTTATTCACGTCAAGACCGCCGTGTGCGCTCTGCTCGTGTGCCAATTACTGCTAAAGTTGTTGCAGACTTCCTTTCTAGTGTTGGTGTTGACCGCGTATTGACGGTTGATTTACACGCTGAACAAATTCAAGGTTTCTTCGACGTACCAGTTGATAACGTATTCGGTAGCCCAGTGCTATTAGAAGATATGAAAGAACGCGACTTCGATGACGTTGTTGTTGTTTCTCCAGATATCGGTGGTGTTGTTCGTGCTCGTGCTATTGCGAAGCTATTAAATGACACTGACCTAGCTATTATCGACAAGCGCCGCCCACAAGCAAACGTTTCACAAGTAATGCACATTATTGGTGACGTTGAAGGCCGCGACTGTATCATCGTTGATGACATGATCGATACCGGTGGTACATTATGTAAAGCCGCTGCTGCTCTTAAAGAGCATGGTGCTAAACGTGTATTTGCGTATGCAACTCACCCTGTGCTTTCAGGTAATGCCGCTGAAAACATCCGTAACTCAGTAATTGACGAAGTGATTGTAACTGACTCAATTACATTATCTGATGAGCTTAAAGCAATTGATAAAATCAAAGTGCTTACGCTTGCAGATATGCTTGCTGAAACAATTCGTCGTATCAGCAATGAAGAATCTATCTCAGCGATGTTTGAACACTAATCAACAACGCGAAGATATTCAAAAAGCACCGTCTAGGTGCTTTTTTTGTAGTCGTTATTTATTTTCCCCGAAAGGGGTGGTATGATAGCGCGCCTTTTGGCTGGGGACCTTGGTCGCAAAGGCCCTAAGACTATTAATTATTGGAGACATTATGTCAACTTATACATACAATGCAGAATTACGTACAGAAACAGGTACTGGTGCGAGCCGCCGCCTACGCCGTGAAGATAAAGTTCCTGCAATCCTTTACGGTGCTGACAAAGAAGCTGCATCTATCGTTCTTGCACACAAAGATATGATCAAAGCGCAAGAAGACGAAGGTTTCTACACGCACATCCTTACTTTAAACATCGGTGGCGAGTCAGTTGAAGCTATCCTTAAAGATATTCAACGTCACCCATTCAAGCCTAAGATCACTCACTTAGACTTCCAACGTGTAGATGCTTCTCACAAACTTCACACTAAAGTGCCAGTACACTTCATCGGTGAAGAGAAAGTAACTAAAGCAGGTAACACTGTTGTTCACCAATTAACTGAAATCGAAATCACGTGTCTTCCTAAGTCACTTCCTGAGTTCGTTGAAGTTGACGTTGCAGGCTTAGTAGCTGGTGATTCAATCCACCTTTCTGACCTTAAACTACCAGCAGGTGTTACATCTGTTGAGCTAGCTAAAGGCGCAGACCACGATCAGTCAATTGTTACTGTTAAAGCTAACAAAGCTGCTCCTGCTGAAGACGAAGCTTCAGAAGACGCTGCAGAATAATTTTTAAGGTGTCAACACCTTGAATTCTATTCAAATGCTTGTGGGCCTGGCTAATCCAGGCCCCGAATACGCAAACACACGCCATAATGCAGGTGCCTGGTTCATCGAAGAACTTGCTGCACGTTATAACTGCACACTCAAACACGATCCTAAATATCATGGCCTAACAGGCAAAGTGATCATTCAAGGCCAAGAATTTAAATTACTGATCCCTACTACTTATATGAACTTAAGCGGTAAGGCGGTGAGTAGTCTCGCTAATTTCTTTAAAATTCCTGTCGAAAATATCCTCGTCGCACATGACGAAATGGATCTCGAACCCGGGATTGCTAAACTAAAAAAAGGTGGCGGTCATGGCGGCCACAATGGTTTAAAAGACATTATAGCGAAAATGGCAAACCAAAAAGATTTCATGCGCCTTCGTATTGGCATTGGTCATCCTGGTCACCGTGAAATGGTTACGGGCTGGGTACTGGGTAAAGCCGCGAAAGAAGACCAAGAAAAAATGGATGCCGCAGTTGACGAAGCAGTTCGTTGTATGGAAATTCTTGCAAAAGATGGTGTGTTAAAAGCACAAAACAGACTACATTCATTTAAACCTTAAATCGTTTATTTGAAATTACACAAGGTATCTTACTATGGGTTTTAAATGTGGCATCGTTGGTTTGCCAAATGTTGGTAAATCAACACTATTTAATGCACTAACTAAAGCGGGTATTGAAGCCGCTAACTTCCCTTTCTGTACCATTGAGCCAAACACTGGCGTGGTTCCGGTTCCTGATGCACGCTTAAATGCGTTAGCTGCTATTGTAAATCCTCAGCGTATTTTACCAACAACGATGGAATTCGTTGATATTGCAGGTCTAGTAAAAGGCGCATCTAAAGGTGAAGGTTTAGGTAATCAGTTCCTTGCAAACATTCGTGAAACTGACGCGATTGGCCATGTTGTTCGTTGCTTTGAAGATGAGAACATCGTACACGTAGCAGGCACTATTGACCCTGCAGATGATATTGATGTTATTAATACTGAGTTAGTACTAGCCGATATGGATAGTGCCGATAAAGCACTTGTTCGTAACGCTAAAAAGGCAAAAGGCGGCGATAAAGACGCTAAAGAGCAAAATGCAGTACTTGAAAAGGTAAAAGCACACCTTGATGAAGGTTTAACTCTTCGTTCATTAGAGTTAACAAAAGAAGAAAAAGCAGCAATTAAGCCACTTAACTTCTTAACGATTAAACCGACTATGTACATTGCAAACGTTGCTGAAGATGGTTTTGAAAATAATCCATACCTAGACAAAGTTCGTGAAATCGCTGCTGCAGAAGATGCCGTTGTGATCCCAGTTTGTGCGGCTATCGAATCTGAACTGTCTGAGCTTGAAGAAGAAGACAAGTTAGAGTTTATGGCTGACCTAGGTTTAGAAGAGCCTGGTCTTAACTTAGTGATCCGTGGTGGTTACGAGTTACTTAAATTACAAACTTACTTCACCGCTGGTGTAAAAGAAGTACGTGCATGGACAATTCCAGTAGGTGCAACTGCGCCTCAAGCTGCAGGTAAAATTCACACTGACTTTGAGCGTGGCTTCATCCGAGCACAAACTATCGCTTTTGATGATTATATCGAGTACAAAGGTGAAAGCGGTGCAAAAGAAGCAGGTAAAATGCGCCAAGAAGGTAAAGAGTACATTGTTAAAGACGGCGATGTAATGAACTTCTTATTCAATGTATAAGCAGCTTCGCTGATAAAATTTTAAAAGGCTCGTTACTACGAGCCTTTTTTATTGCTTATCATCTTTTAAACTTGCTACTAACCACCATATCATTTGGCACTCCTAGCTATTTGCTAGATTTAACCGTCTATTCCAAGCAATGGACGCTTATCACGAACTTGGCAAATTGGTATTAGCGCCGATACAGCCAAACATAATTTGACAGAGGATTAAGGTTTTTTAGTGCTGGATTGTTCCGCTGTTAGTTGATTTACTACCAAACCACGTCTTTACTTAAAGAAACAAAGATCGAAATCGAGTGCTCTTTTAGCTGCAATCACTTTAAGAAATAAGTTCTTTTGTTGTTTTTAACAAGCAAACATCCTATAAAAAGAAATTATCTATTTTTGTTGCTTGATTTTTGTTTGAAAATCAAGCAGCTTAAAATCAGTATTAAAACAGTTACAAAACACATTGCAGTTTTAAATTGGTAAATAGCAGTCAAAAAAACAGCAATTCAAATGAAATTTAGCCACTTAGCTTAATTTTAATGCAAACAAACACTGATAAGCGTTTTTTTGCAAAAAAGGTGTTGACGGATTTAGGTCATATCAGCATAATACGCCCCGCACTCAGCGATGAAGTGCTAACAAAAAAGATGGCTAAGTAGCTCAGTTGGTTAGAGCACATCACTCATAATGATGGGGTCACAGGTTCAAATCCCGTCTTAGCCACCATTCTTTTTTGTTGCTCAATAAAGAGTTTAAAATAACTACCAGTACTTTTAGTACGAATGATGCGGGAGTGGCGGAATTGGTAGACGCGCTGGATTTAGGTTCCAGTAACTTCGGTTGTGAGAGTTCAAGTCTCTCCTTCCGCACCATGTTCTTGATAAGAACTAAAACTATCAAGCTTTTGTTGGGATATCGCCAAGCGGTAAGGCAGCAGGTTTTGATCCTGCCATTCCCAGGTTCAAATCCTGGTATCCCAGCCACGATGGCTAAGTAGCTCAGTTGGTTAGAGCACATCACTCATAATGATGGGGTCACAGGTTCAAATCCCGTCTTAGCCACCATTCTTTTTTAGAATGGCTCTGCAGGAGTTTAATCTGCACTCAATGAAGAGTTTAAAATAACTACCAGTACTTTTAGTACGAATGATGCGGGAGTGGCGGAATTGGTAGACGCGCTGGATTTAGGTTCCAGTAACTTCGGTTGTGAGAGTTCAAGTCTCTCCTTCCGCACCATGTTCTTGATAAGAACTCAAACTATCAAATTATTCTTTGTTGGGATATCGCCAAGCGGTAAGGCAGCAGGTTTTGATCCTGCCATTCCCAGGTTCAAATCCTGGTATCCCAGCCACTTTCTTAAAGTGACGAAGAATGCTCAATGAAGAGCTTAAAATAACTACCAGTACATTTAGTACAAATAATGCGGGAGTGGCGGAATTGGTAGACGCGCTGGATTTAGGTTCCAGTAACTTCGGTTGTGAGAGTTCAAGTCTCTCCTTCCGCACCATGTTCTTGATAAGAACTCAAACTATCAAATTATTCTTTGTTGGGATATCGCCAAGCGGTAAGGCAGCAGGTTTTGATCCTGCCATTCCCAGGTTCAAATCCTGGTATCCCAGCCACTTTCTCTACCAAGAGAGTGAATAAGAAAACTCAAGCTAAGAGTTTAAATTAGCAAACCCTATGATGCGGGAGTGGCGGAATTGGTAGACGCGCTGGATTTAGGTTCCAGTAACTTCGGTTGTGAGAGTTCAAGTCTCTCCTTCCGCACCATGTTCTTAAGTAGAACTAAAACTCTTCAAGTTTAGCGTTGGGATATCGCCAAGCGGTAAGGCAGCAGGTTTTGATCCTGCCATTCCCAGGTTCAAATCCTGGTATCCCAGCCAACTTACTTCCCTTATCTAATTTCTAATTTCTAATTTCTAATTTCTAATTTCTAATTTCTCAAAAATTATATTCGATTGTATTTAGCATAAAAAAACGGGCTAATTTTCATTAACCCGCAATCTATATTTTATACCAATACGCTTACTTATTAGGTATTTTTGCAGACGAGTATTAGCCTAACGTGCCACTAATCGCATATTTCAATACCCAATTTTTTGCAGGGCCTTTATTATTGGCTAATTTCAAGAACTTGCTCCGCGCCCAACTGAGTGGTTTTATTTCATTTGAAAAACCAAAATAGCATGCATCCATCATACTCATCATGAGTAAATTCGCATGACGACGTTTTTTCTCATATTGTTTTAATAATTGATGTTGACCCACGTCTTCTTGATCTTCCAAAATATCCGCCAATGCAACCACATCTTGAAAGCCTAAGTTTACGCCTTGACCTGCAAGAGGATTAATTGTGTGCGCTGAATCACCCACAAGTACTAAACGCCCTTGTGAGTAATCATTGGCGTGTTGTCTGGCAAGAGGGAAAACAGCATGCTCAAGTAATTCAAAGTCACCCGGTAGTTCAGGGAAATGTGCAATGAGCTTTGCTTTAAGTTCTTCATTAGAAAGTTTTTGCCATTGCTTTAAAACTGCTGCGTCGTGGTAACAAATTAAATTTGCATAAGGTGCTTGCATAGGTAAAAACGCGACAGGTCCGGTTGGAGTAAATTGCTGCCACGTTTTTACTTGTTGAGGAGCATCCAGTTTAATTAATACACCCATACAATGTTGAGCATACTGCCAACCAGTTACACCTAATCCAGCTTTGGTGCGCAATTGTGATTGACCACCATCAGCCGCAATGACTAAATCTGCCGTATAGTGTGTATCACCATAATTCAGAGTGATTGAATCGTCAGTTTGATTTATATCGGTTACAGGAGTCTTTTGCTCGATAACCTCAATATTGTAATCAGCAAATTGTTGCCATAGACTCGCCTGAATTAAGCTATTTTCAATTAAATGGCCTAAATGTGTCTCGCCAATATCTTTACAATCAAATAATAAGCTCTCGTCTTGCTGTTGATACGCTTCTAGTTGTTGATAAGGTGCGATTCGGTTTTTACGCAATAATGGCATTGCCCCAAGCTCATCAAGTAGGTGCTCTGAAAAACGATTAATAGCCGAAATACGAATATCCACTTTATCTGAGCTAAGAATACTATCCGCATCAATAAGGTGCTTTTCAATAATCGTGACATCACTCCCCTGCTGCGCCAATTTTATGGCTGTAGCAGAACCTACCATGCCACCTCCAACAACAATTATCTTATTTTTATTCATTTAATATTCGCTCATTTGGCTATTTAAATACCCGGCAAATTGTAACGTAATTCAATAAACAGTGTCAGTGCATTTAATACTTAAGAATTTCAAATCAGGGACTTGTTTGATTTCACACCACAAAGATTAAAACTATACTTGGATCTGTGCGGGTATCCAGCTAAAATACGCGTCCTTTAAGTCGGCATAATTGCCACTTAATCCTGTTTCTAACACATTTTTGTGTCACTACCGAATTGAAAACGAGGCTATATTTCAATGAGTAAAAAGCTGCATATTAAAACCTGGGGTTGTCAGATGAACGAGTACGACTCTCAGAAAATGGCTGATCTACTAGATGCGACAAACGGCTATCAGTTAACTGAAGAAGCTGAAGACGCTGACGTGATCTTACTCAATACCTGTTCAATCCGTGAAAAGGCACAAGAAAAAGTGTTCCATCAGCTTGGCCGTTGGAAGTTATTAAAAGATGACAAGCCAGACTTAATCATTGGTGTTGGTGGTTGTGTTGCATCGCAAGAAGGTGACTCAATTCGCCAACGCGCGCCATTTGTTGATGTGATCTTTGGCCCGCAAACATTACACCGCTTGCCAGAAATGATTAAGCAAGTGCAAAGTGGCGACAGCACATCTGTGGTTGACGTTTCATTCCCTGAAATTGAAAAATTTGACCGCTTACCTGAGCCAAAAGCAGAAGGTCCTACTGCATTTGTATCAATCATGGAAGGTTGCTCTAAGTACTGTACTTTCTGTGTAGTACCTTACACGCGTGGTGAAGAAGTAAGTCGTCCATTAGATGATGTGCTCCTTGAAGTTGCGCAACTTGCAGAGCAAGGCGTGCGTGAAGTAAACCTTTTAGGTCAAAACGTAAATGCGTATCGCGGTGAAACACACGACGGTGAGATTTGTTACTTCTCTGACCTACTTCGTTATGTTGCAGCGATTGACGGCATTGACCGTATTCGTTACACCACCTCACACCCAGTAGAGTTTACACCAGACATCATCGATGCTTACGCTGATGTGCCAGAGCTTGTTGATCACTTACATTTACCAGTACAAAGTGGCTCTGACCGTATTCTTAACCTGATGAAACGTGGTCATACCGCGCTTGAGTATAAATCGACGATTCGTAAATTACGTAAAATTCGCCCTAACCTAAGCATGTCATCAGACTTCATCATTGGTTTCCCTGGTGAAAGTAAAGCTGATTTTGAAGCAACTATGAACCTTATCAATGATATTGGTTTTGATATGAGCTTTAGCTTCATCTACAGTGCGCGCCCTGGCACACCTGCTGCCGATTTACCAGACGATGTGACTGAGCAAGAGAAAAAAGAGCGTTTATACCTATTACAAAACCGCATCACGCAAATGGCGCAGCAAATTAGCCGCCAAATGTTTGGTACTGAACAACGTATCCTGGTTGAAGGTCCTTCTAAGAAGAACCCGATGGAATTACGTGGCCGTACAGAAAACAATCGTGTAGTGAACTTCGAAGGCCCTCACTCAGTGATCGGTCAATTCGTTGATGTACGTATTACTGAAGCGTTGCCAAACTCTTTACGTGGTGAATTAATTCGTACAGAATCAGAGATGAATTTACGTCGTGATGTGGCGCCATCAGCAATTTTAAATAAAGCTGCCGAAGCTGAAGCCGCAGCTGCCCCTAACGAAATTGGCGTTGCTACTTTCGTACCTTAGGGAGACACTGGTGCTGGCACTGCCAGCACCCATGAATAGGAAGTAATTTTGAGTAATCAATTAAAAACATTAGAGATTTATTTAGAACCTGCCGACAACAAACGACTCTCTTCTTTATGTGGTCCGTTTGACGAAAACATTAAACAAATTGAACGCCGCCTAGGTGTTGAAATTGCCCACCGTGATAATTTTTTCAGAGTCACGGGTAAACTTCATTGCGCCGCAGCCAGCGTTGAAATCTTAAAAAACCTTTACATTGACACTCAACCTATTCGTGGTCAAATAGGCGAAATTGAACCTGATGCAGTGCATTTAGCAATTAGCGAATCGAATGCCCTAGAGCAAGATGAAAACCCGGGCGTGTACGGTAAAGACATGGTGATTAAAACACGCCGTGGCGTTATTAAACCACGCAACGATAACCAAGGCGTGTATGTTGCTAACATCCTGCATCACGATATTACCTTTGGTATCGGTCCCGCTGGTACAGGTAAAACTTATCTAGCCGTTGCAGCTGCTGTTGATGCCCTCGAGCGTCAAGAGATTCGCCGTATTTTATTAACGCGCCCTGCCGTTGAAGCTGGTGAGAAACTGGGCTTTTTACCGGGTGATTTAAGCCAAAAAATCGACCCGTACTTACGCCCACTTTACGATGCTTTATTCGAAATGCTGGGCTTTGAGCGTGTAGAAAAGCTAATTGAGAAAAACATCATTGAAGTGGCCCCACTTGCTTACATGCGTGGTCGTACATTAAATGATGCCTTTATTATTCTTGATGAAAGCCAAAACACCACCGCAGAACAAATGAAAATGTTCTTAACCCGTATTGGTTTTAATTCAAAAGCAGTGATCACAGGTGATATAACACAAGTTGACTTACCACGTGGTGCTCGCTCTGGGCTTCGTCATGCTATTGAGGTATTAAACGGCGTAGATGAAATTAGTTTTAATTTCTTCCAATCACACGATGTCGTGCGCCACCCTGTTGTTGCACGTATCGTAGAAGCCTATGAGCGAAATGATGAAGCTGAGCGTTTAAAACGCGCAGAAAAGCAACGTGCAAAAGAAGCACAAGCAAACCAACAAGAAGCAAACTCGTGACCGAATTAGATTTACAAATAGCCTGTGAGTTTGACGACTTACCTAGCTTTGAACAATTCCAACTATGGGCTGATAAAGCCCTTAGTAACTACCGTGAAGACGCTGAGCTTACTATCGTCATAAGCGACGAAGCACAAAGCCAGCAGCTCAATAATGATTACCGTGGAAAAGATAAACCGACTAATGTCTTATCGTTTCCATTTGAAGCACCACCGGGTATTGAGTTACCTTTAGTGGGTGATTTAATCATTTGTCCGGCCATTGTTTTGGCCGAATCAATTGAGCAAGAAAAGACCTTTCATGACCATTTTGCCCATATGGTGATCCATGGATGCTTGCATTTACTTGGATTTGACCATATAAAGGACGAAGATGCACTCGAAATGGAAAGCATAGAAAAGCAATTACTTGCTGATCTGAACATCGCAGACCCATATCGAGACGATATTTAAATTTACGGAGCAATTAGACGCAATGAGCGACGACAACTCGCAATCTAGCCAGGGTTCTTCTGGCAAAACTTGGTTGGGCAGAATAACCCAAATGTTGCAAGGGGAACCCCAGAATAAAGAAGAGCTGGTTGAAGTAATTGCCGATGCGCAAGAACGCGACCTTATCGACCCTGAAACCAAAGAAATGATCGAAGGAGTTCTTGGTGTATCTGAACTTAAAGTTCGTGACATCATGATCCCTCGCTCGCAAATGGTTACCTTAGAGGTTGATACACCACTTGAAGAACTGTTACCTATGATGGTTGACTCAACACATTCACGTTTCCCAGTGGTGTGTGAAGATAAAGACCATGTAGAAGGTATTTTATTAGCAAAAGATCTATTACCACTTATCTTAAACAAAGATGAGCAGTTACCTTCTTTGCGTGATTATTTACGCCCAGCAGTAGTCGTACCAGAAAGCAAACGTGTTGACACACTGCTTAACGAATTCCGTCAACAGCGATACCATATGGCAATCGTCATCGATGAATACGGCGGCGTGTCGGGTCTAGTAACCATTGAAGATATTCTTGAAATCATCGTTGGTGAAATCGAAGATGAGCACGACGAAAGCGAAGACCAACAAGATATTCGTCAAGTAGCTAAACACGTTTATGCAGTACAAGCACTGACTGAAGTTGATGACTTTAACGAGTATTTTAAAACCGGTTACAGCACCTCTGATGCTGACACCATAGGTGGTATTGTTTTACACGCATTTGGTCATATGCCAAGTCGCGGTGAAACAATTGATATTGATGGCCTGCAATTTAAAGTCACCAACTCAGATAACCGTCGCATCTTACAATTGCAAGTCACCATTCCTAAGGCTGATGATAACGACAGTGAAGAAACTGCTAACTAAGCTAAGCCTTATTGCAAAAGATAAAAAAGCCTGGCTCGCACTCATTGCGGGCCTCTTTTTAACCTTAAGCTACGCCCCTTATAATCTTTGGTATATTGCCTTTCTCTCTCTTGGCATACTTATCTATTGCATTAATCCGCAGGCAAATGGTAAATCGGCCACTAAGCAAAGTGCTAAGTATGGCTTTATCTTTGGTTTAGGCTGGTTTGGTGCAGGTATTAGTTGGGTGCATGTATCAATAGCCACCTTTGGCGGTATGCCATTAATTGCATCGATTTCATTGATGGTGCTACTTTGCGCTTACTTAGCCTTGTATCCTGCACTAGCAGCTTGGTTGACAACCCGCCTTGCTAAAGGGCCCTATAGCTTTATCTGCTTGTTGCTTGCCAACTTTGCGGTTACAGAGTACTTACGTGGCACTTTGCTAACAGGCTTTCCTTGGTTGAGCTTTGGTTATACACAAACCGACAGCCCACTGAACTTTTTAGCCCCTGTGATTGGCGAGTTTGGTATAACACTTGTTTGCGTGCTCATCGCGTTTTCACTCTTTCGTTTGCTAGGTAAAGACATAAAGCCGTTAATCGGCTCTGTGACCTTGTTGGCAGGCTTATACGTAATTGCGAGTAATAGTGCTTTACAGTATCAAGATAAAACAATTAAAACAGTTTTAGTACAAGGGAACATTAAACAGCATTTACGATTTGAACCGTCAGAGTTTTGGAATACTATGAGTAAATACCAAGACATGACGCGCCTACACTGGAATGCTGACCTCATTGTTTGGCCAGAAGCTGCTGTCCCTGAGCTTGAAGCCCTATCAACACAATACCTAACCGGTCTTGATAGTGCAGCAGCTTTTAACAACACAGCCCTGATCACCGGTATCGTGGATTATCAATACGACACCCGTAATATTTTTAATACCCTCATCGTCTTAGGTAAAAAAGAGCAAGATGATAGCGAAGGTCATTATCAGTATTTAGGTAAAAATCGCTATCAAAAGCACCAATTATTGCCTATCGGTGAGTTCGTGCCATTTCAAGAATTACTGCGTCCAATCGCCCCACTGTTTGATTTACCTATGTCGTCATTTACTCGAGGCGATGAAGTTCAAAACAATCTACAGGCAAACGGCTTACATATTTTACCCGCTATTTGTTATGAAATTGCTTTTGCTGATTTAGTGCGTGGTAATTATCGCAGTGATTCAGACATTTTATTTACCGTTAGTAATGATGCGTGGTTTGGCGACTCTCATGGCCCGCATCAGCATATGCAAATAGCCCGTATGCGTGCTCTAGAATTACAGCGCCCGCTAATTCGCGTAACGAATAATGGTATCAGCGCCGTTTACGACCCTATTGCTAAATCACAGTTGAGCATGCCGCAATTTAAAGCTGATGTACTTGAAGCCAATATCACCTTAATCAAAGGCGATAGTCTTTATAGTCAATATGGTAATTGGCCGGTATGGATTGTGGTGATATTACTCAGTGCTGTGGCTGTGTTTATCAGGGTTAAGAAATAACAAATAAAAAAGGCTTCAATATGAAGCCTTTTAAGATTTTAAGATTCTATTTTTATCAATTCGACATCAAATATTAGCAATGAACCTGCTGGAATGCTGCCTACCCGTTTACTGCCGTATGCAAGCTGCGGTGGGATATAAAAGGTAAACTTATCCCCTTCACTCATTAGCTGTATGCCTTCGGTCCAACCAGCAATGACTTGATTTAAACCAAAGCTGATTGGCGAGTTTCTGACCACTGAACTATCAAATACGCTGCCGTCTAACAGCGTACCATGATAGTGAACCTTGACTTTACTGGTGGCACTTGGTTTTGCCTCATTGTCGCCGCGATGCTCAATTTTGTACTGCAGCCCAGATGCTGTTTCATGAACATCGTCGGCTTTACTATTGTTCGCTAAAAAATCCGCCGCTAGTTTTTCATTTTCAAGGGCTTGTAGCTTCGCCTTTTTGCTATTTTTAAAAATTAAAAAGCAAAAAATACCGATGATCAGTAAAAGTAATAAATTAATCATTCTGCGTCCTTCTCATCATCATTGTCGCCATTTACGATATCAGCAATATTGGCAAGCCTTGCTAAGGCTAGCGCGTTAATAGAGCCATCAGGATAGCCTTGTGGGGTCATTTCACCTGCGTCTTTATCCATTAATAAGCTCAATGCTTGATCAACGGTTTCAACGGCATAAATGTTAAAGCGGCCTTTTTCAACGGCATCGAGTACTTCATCATCAAGCACCAAGTTCACTTGATTAGATTTAGGAATAATCACCCCTTGCTCACCGGTTAAGCCACGCATTTTACAAAGCTTAAAGAAGCCCTCTATTTTCTCGTTTACACCACCAATTGATTGCACATCACCATGCTGGTTAATTGACCCTGTCAGCGCGATAGATTGGCTAATAGGTAAGTTAGTAATGGCTGATATAAGCGCACACAACTCAGCCAGTGAAGCGCTATCACCATCGATATAGCCATAGCTTTGTTCAATTGCGATATTAGCACTGAGTGTCAGGCTAAATTGCTGAGCGTATTTATTACCTAAGTAACCGGTTAATAGCATCACCCCTTTTGAGTGAATGGCTTTACCCAGCTCAGCTTCACGTTCAACGTCAATAACGCCATCAGCACCTGCGTACACAGTGGCAGTAATGCGTGCTGGTGTACCAAATGAGGTATCGCCAATGTGCAGCACGGTTAAGCCATTCACCTTACCCACAGCGTGACCTTCAGTAGCAATTAAAATTTGCCCCTCTTTGATATCACTGAGCATGGTTTCAGAGATTTGCCCTGTTCGATACTGCTTACCAACAATGGCCTCGTCTATGTGATGAGCATCAATCACTGTTTGCTCATCTTGTTTAGCATAAAAACTAGCTTCTGCCACTAACTCTAATACATCAGCAAAACGAGCTGAGAGTTTATTATGATGCTCAGCTTGGCGATAACTAAACTTTAATAATCTCGCCATCGCCGCTTCATTCACAGTGCAATTAAGTGTTTGCTGACAATATTCAGTTACCTTGGTAATAAACTGATACTGCAGCTTATCACTACTTGGTAAGTAGTAATCAAAGTCAGCGAGTACACGAAATAACTCAGCAAACTCTTCGTCATATTCACCTATGGTGTAATAAAGCTCTCGCGACCCTAAAAGTACTATTTTTACATCAAGTGGAATAAGCTGCGGGCGTAATGTAAAGCTACTTCCTACTGAGCTGTCTTGGTAGGGTAAGTCGTTTTTGATTTGATGGGTTTTCAAAGACAGTTTTAAGCCATCCCACACTTGCGGGTTAGACATAACTTTCTCTGCATCCATGATCAAATAACCACCATTAGCACGGTGTAATGCACCTGGCTGAATTGAGCGATAGCTGGTGATAAGTGACCCTTGCGACGTTGCATATTCAATCTTGCCAAAGATATTGCCAAAGGTTGGGTTCGGCTCATAGACTACAGGCGCAGCATCGCCTTCTTTGTATTCCACTAAAATATTTGGCGCAAAGAAATCTGTGAGCATACCTTTGCGGTCAAAATCTTCTTTATTTTCGTCGTTGTCATCATCGTCGAGCCACTCTAGTACCGCATCAATGATTTCTTCACGAATATCTTTTAGATAACGAAGAACCCCAATATGTGTTGCATATTTATGCTCAAGCGCTTTAAGAAGTGGTTTAGTAGCAAGCTCTGCTGTTGATTTTTTAAGGTTACGCAGTTTTTCTGATGATTCACGCTTCCAACGTGGTAGCTCAATCAGCGCTTCGATTAACGCATCTTCAAGCTTTTCAATGACTTCATAAAACTCTATACGAAGCGGCTCTTCAAGAGCTGCAAATTCACTATCACTCAGTTGCTTACCGTCAATAAGTGGAGCAAAGCCAACCACACCATTTTCTTCAATGAGAGCCACGCTTTGCTCAAGAGCAGCAATTTCTACTGCAGTTATAGCTGCATCGTAGGTGTCGGTAAACTCGCGATCAATTGATTTTTTCTTACGCTGATACCCAGGGTTATCAAATGCCGCAGGAAAAGTATCAAGCACTTCATCAATAAACGAGTCGATATCATCGGCAAGCTGCTTCGATTGCCCTGCTTGCATAAACAGCGCAATTGGCTCACGGTGATCGTCGTAGTTATTTACATACAACCATTCGTTGGGAGTTGGGCGGCCTTTAGAATGGGCTGTGAGTTTATCTTTCACTAACGTGTAACGACCGTGTGCCGCTTCACCCATCACATATACATTATAACCCGGAAGTTCCATTCCCAGAGAAAAGTCGAGAGCGCTTTGTGCTCGTTGCTGGCCGATAAAAGGGAGTGCTTCTGGATACGGGTTTTGCATGCAAGTGGCAACATGGCTTGCAGAAATCTCTGGCGCTAGCGCAGAAACAGGTAATGGGATTAGTTTTTTTGTCATTCTAACTTCTTATTTCCCAGTCTTTACTGGGCATTATAGGTAACGCCCAGCAAAAGCCTGCGTCACTGATTTAAGGTTGTAATGCCTTACGGCGAAAATAAATACCGCCACATTCAGTACAAGGAGTAATTTGCGTAGCATGGTAAACATCGTAACTATGTTGGCAATTTTTACATACTAATGTGCCCATGGCTATCCATTCTCCTTCTTGATAGACACCATCGTGTTTAAAATCTTGATTAAGGGCATGCCATTCTAACTGGGTTTTATCTTCAATATGCGATAACTCGTACCAAAGCGACTCCTTAAGTTCAAGCCAAGCCAACGAGTCATAATGCTCATCATTTTCTTTGATGTGATCAATATCGCGCTTAAGATACTCTCGATATTGGCTAAGCTTTTCTTGTCCTAAATCTTTAAGTGCTTGCTCTGATTCAACAAATTTATCTATTGCATCCTTTAATTCATTGTCTTTTACATCTTTGATCCATTTAGTTAAATCAGTGAGCCAAGATTTATAGTCTGCCATCGGTTACTCCTTCAAAAATGATGAAAAATCAATCGTTATTCTAGCTGAGTATAGGTTAACCTGCCCTGAAAATATATTTCCAGACAAAATTAATAAAAGCGCCTATTTGCCGCTGTGATTAGCGTGTATTTTGAGTTATCCTTATCGACAATTTTTTATTAATTTGCAAGAAGTCTGGAATCGTAGATGCAAGAGCAATATAACCCGCAAGACATAGAGTCAAAAGTACAAGCCTACTGGGAAGAAAACCAAGTATTTAAAGTCACTGAAGATGAGAGCAAAGAAAAGTATTACTGCCTTTCTATGTTCCCATACCCAAGCGGCCGACTCCACATGGGTCACGTTCGTAACTACACCATTGGTGACGTAGTATCACGCTTCCAACGCTTGCAAGGCAAAAACGTAATGCAACCTATGGGTTGGGATGCGTTTGGTCTACCTGCGGAAAATGCAGCAATCAAAAACAACACTGCACCTGCTAAGTGGACATACGAAAACATCGATTACATGCGCAACCAGTTAAAGCAACTGGGTTTTGGTTACGACTGGGATCGTGAAATTGCGACATGTCATCCAGAATATTACAAATGGGAACAGTGGTTCTTCACTAAGCTTTATGAAAAAGGCTTAGTTTACAAAAAGATGTCAACAGTTAACTGGGATCCAGTTGACCAAACAGTACTTGCCAACGAGCAAGTTATTGATGGTCGTGGTTGGCGTTCAGGTGCCATTGTTGAACAAAAAGAGATTCCACAATGGTTCATCAAAATCACTGATTACGCACAAGAGCTATTAGATGATTTGGATAAACTTGATCACTGGCCTGAGCAAGTTAAAACCATGCAGCGCAACTGGATTGGTCGCTCTGAAGGTTTAGAAATCGAATTTAAGCGTGCTGATAACGACGAAACATTCAGTGTTTATACAACGCGCCCAGATACCTTCATGGGTGTGACGTACGTTGCTGTTGCAGCTGGTCACCCAATTGCACAAGAAGCAGCTAAAAACAGCGACGCTGTAGCTATGTTTGTTGATGAGTGTAAAAACACGAAAATCGCTGAAGCAGACATGGCAACCATGGACAAAAAAGGTATTGCCACTGGTTTTTACGCGATTCACCCATTAACTGGTAAACAAGTACCAATTTGGGTCGCTAACTTTGTATTAATGGATTACGGCTCTGGCGCTGTTATGGCAGTACCTGCACACGACCAACGTGACTACGAGTTCGCAACAGCATATGGCCTTGAGATTGCTCAAGTTATTGCACCAGCAGCTGACTCTGAAGAAACAGTTGATTTAGACAACCAAGCATACACTGAAAAAGGCGTGCTAGTTAACTCAGGTGAGTTCGATGGTCTTGAGTTTGAAGCGGCGTTTAATGCAGTTGCAGATAAACTAGAAGCACTGGGTGTAGGTGAGCGTAAAGTGAACTTCCGTCTACGTGACTGGGGTGTTAGCCGTCAGCGTTACTGGGGCTCTCCAATTCCTATGTTAAGCGACGAGAACGGTAACGAGCTTGCTGCAACTGAAGACATGCTGCCAGTTCGCTTACCTGAAGACGTGGTAATGAATGGTGTAACTTCACCAATCAAAGCTGATCCTGAGTGGGCTAAAACAACGGTAAATGGCGCACCTGCATTCCACGAAACAGATACTTTCGATACCTTCATGGAATCATCATGGTACTACGCGCGTTACTGTAGCCCTCGTTTTGACGAAGGCATGATTGAGCCAGGTGCTGCAAATTACTGGTTACCAGTAAACCAATATATCGGTGGTATTGAGCATGCGATCTTGCACTTACTTTACTCGCGTTTCTTCCACAAGTTATTACGTGACTTTGGTTTAGTAACTTCAGATGAGCCATTTGAGCGCTTACTATGTCAAGGCATGGTATTAGCAGATACTTTCTACCGTAAAGATGAGAAAGGCGGTGATATCTGGATTTCGCCAACAGACGTACAAACTGAAACAGACGACAAAGGTCGTGTTGTTAAAGCGTGGCACAAAGAAGATGGCGAGCCGGTATTCTCTGCGGGCATGAGCAAAATGTCGAAATCGAAAAATAACGGTATCGACCCACAACAAGTTATCGCCCAGTACGGTGCAGATACAGTGCGTTTATTCATGATGTTCACGGCGCCACCAGAGCAAACCCTTGAATGGTCTGATTCAGGTGTTGAAGGTGCAATGCGTTTCTTAAAACGTATTTGGAAATATGCTGTTGATGTAGAAACAGTAGGCTATCAAGCGCTTGATAAGTCAGCATTAAATAACGACCAAAAAGTACTTCGTCGTGAACTTCATAAAGCAATTGCAAAAGTGACTGATGACGTAGAACGTCGTCAAACATTCAACACTGCAATCGCTGCAATTATGGAAATCTCGAACAAGTTACTTAAAGCACCGCTTGCCGATAAACAAGATGTGGCAATTGCTAACGAAGCGCTTGAAGCATTACTTATCATGCTTGCGCCTATCACGCCGCATATGTGTCATCAATTATGGCAAGACCTTGGCAAAGAAGGCGACATCTTAGATGCAGCATGGCCAAAAGTTGACGAATCAGCACTTGTTGAAGATGAGAAGCTAATCATCGTACAAGTTAATGGTAAGCTTCGTGCTAAGTTAACAGTGCCTGCTGATGCAACTAAAGAGCAAGTTGAAGCATTAGCATTTGCTGAAGAAAACGTAACTAAGTTCACTGATGGTGCAACCATCCGTAAAGTGATTTACGTACCTGGCAAACTACTTAACGTGGTTGCTAACTAAGATGGCAGCGCTTCAAGCACTGAAAAACGGACTAGCCCTTGCGCTAGTCTGTTTACTGCTAACAAGTTGTGGCTTTCATTTAAAGAAAGCCTCAAACTTGCCTGACGACTTGAAAGTGATCACCCTTGTCGGGGATGATGAAAAGTCAGCATTATTCGAGTTAGTCGAAAAAGAGCTTATTGCGAGTAAAGTTGAGCTTAGCCAAGGTGGTAAACACCCAGAGTTAACAATCCACAAAGACCGTTTAGAGCGTCAAATCTTATCATTATTTGATAATGGTCAGGTTGCCGAGTATGAACTTGCCTACAGTGTAAGCTATACCCTTAAGCGCCCTAGACAAAAAGCCATTAACCAGCGCTTTGAATTGTATCGTAACTATCAAGACGACCCAGATAATGCCCTTGCAAAAGCAAAAGAGCTTGAGCTGTTGTTAAGCGAAATTCGTAAGCAAGCCAGTCGTCGAATTGTTCGTGAGCTATCACAACTGTAATGCGTTGTTATGCAAATCAACTACCTAGCCAATTGAAAAAAGGCCTTGCGCCTTTTTACATGGTGTTTGGTGAAGAGCCCTATCAAATTACACAATGTGTCATGCAAATTCGTCAAGCCGCCAAACAGCAAGGTTTTGACGAAGTTATAAAATTCACCCTAATGCCAGGGTTTGATTGGCAAGAAATTGTAGCTCAATACCAAAGTATGTCACTGTTTAGCGCTCGTACCTTAATTGAATTTGATTTAAACGAGCAAAAACCAGGTACTCAAGGTAGCCAAATATTTAAACAACTTGTTGAACTTACTAATCCAGACACTATTTTGGTATTGAAAGGTGCTAAAGCTGGTCAAGATGTTCAACGCAGTGCATGGTTTAAAGCTTTAGATAAGCAAGGCTTATTTGTACCTTGTTATCCCCTAACAGGTAACCATTTAAGCCGTTGGCTAGACGAGCAATGTTACCGTTTAAATTTAAACTTGCACAATAATGCAAAACAAAGCCTGATTGATGCCACTGAAGATAACTTACTTGCATGCCACCAAGAACTTGAAAAATTATCTCTATTATATGGCAGTGAGTTAGTAGACCAGCAGGCCGTAATGCAAGGTCTTCTTAATCAATCAAAATTTGATATCTTCGATTTGAGTGATGCTTTATTAACCGGCAATGCAGGTCAAGCAGTCAAAGTAATGAGTAAACTCGCTACTGATAACACAGAAGCAATGAGTATCTTTTGGGCCATTAATAAAGAAGCCACTAACTTACTTGCAATGCAACACGCTCGCCTAAACGGTGCCAATATGACTGACTTATATCGGCAGTTTAATATTTGGAAAAACCAGCAAGCAACAGTACAGCAGGCATTAAACCGCCTGCAAATTAGTACTCTTGAGCAAATCATCAAACAATTAGCCGAGTTTGATGCTGCCTACAAACAAGGCAACCTTGTTGCGCCTTATCAAGCCTTAACACACCTTTGCTTAGTATTTTGCCAACCACTGGCAATGCCATTACCTTGCCACCCTGTTTTAGATTAGAGTTGTATAATGATTGCTATATTTGGTGGAACATTTGACCCAATTCACTTAGGCCACATCAATATGGCCGAGCAATGCGTTAAACAGTGTCAGCTTGATACGCTGTATTTTATGCCCTGCGCTATTCCTGCACATAAAGCTAAACCGGGGATCAGTGATGAGCACCGTATCAACATGCTCAAACTTGCAATTGAAGACATCCCTTATTTCACGATTGATTACAGAGAACTTAATCGTTCAGGTGCCTCTTATTCATTACTTAGCTTGCAAGAATTAAGAGCTGAGCACCCGACTACGCCCATTATTTTTTTAATCGGTATGGACTCATTCATTAGCCTCGACAAATGGTTTAAATGGCAAGAAATTGTCACACTTTGCCACATAGTCGTGTATCAAAGACCGGGGCAAACCTGTAATGTCGCTGGTGAATTGGCTCATTACAAGGAACAGGCATACACTGATAACCTTGCTGAACTAAAGCAACAACCTGCAGGTAAGTTATTCTTTTTAAATGGCTTACAAATAGATGCCGCATCAAGAGAAATCAGAAAAAAACTGCATTCAAATAGTGAAATAACGGAACTTTTACCGACTTCAGTCAGTCAATACATCGCACAGCATCATCTTTATCAAACAGATGAATAAATGCTGCCTGCGTGATAAAATAACAATTAAGATTATTTATTTTTTGAGAAAACACTTTGGATTCTAAACAACTACTCGCATTTGCCCTTGATAAAGTCGACGACATGAAAGCCCGTGATGTGGTGCAACTTGATGTTCGTGGAAAGTCAGATATTACCGACTATATGTTAGTATGCTCTGGTAACTCTAAACGCCATGTTCAATCGATTGCTGATCACGTCGCAAAAGAAGCACGCCACGCTGGTGAAGAGCCCCTTGGTTACGAAGGCCAAAATGAAGGCGAATGGGTGCTTGTTGACCTAGGTGATGTAGTAGTACATGTCATGCAAGACCAAACTCGCGACTTCTATGATCTAGAGAAACTTTGGGGTTAACCCTTGCAAGGACATAGGTAAACCATTTTGAAGATACAATTGATTGCCGTTGGTACTAAGATGCCAGCATGGGTTGAAACTGGATTCACAGAATATCAGCGCCGTTTCCCGCGTGATATGCCGCTTGAGCTTATTGAAATTCCTGCCGGTAAACGCGGAAAAAATGCGGATATAAAACGTATTTTGCAACTTGAAGGCGAAAAAACCTTAGCAGCAATACCCAAAGGCAATCGCATTGTTACTTTAGAAGTAACAGGTAAGCCAATGGATACTCATCAACTGGCTAAAAGCATGGAAAAATGGCAGCTTGATGGCCGTGATGTTAGCTTACTCATTGGTGGCCCTGAAGGCCTTGCACCAGAATGCATTGCAGCTTCTGAGCAAAAATGGTCTTTATCAAATCTAACACTACCGCATCCTTTAGTGCGTATTATTGTTGCCGAAAGCCTTTATCGTGGCTGGAGCTTAAATAATAATCACCCATACCACCGCGAGTAGTTAGTCAATGCGAAAACACAGACCCACAATTCGAGACCACTCGGCTGAAGCTAATTTATTTGCTCGCCGCGCGTTTGTGGGCTTTGTGTTTGTTACATTATTAATTGGTGTCTTATTATCAAACTTATATAACATTCAAGTTATCGACCACCAAGACTACCAGACACGCTCTAATGATAATCGGATCAAAGTTATCCCAATTGCCCCGAATCGAGGTTTAATTTATGACAGAAATGGCGTTTTACTTGCTGAAAACAAACCTGTATATAACCTTGAAGTCATTCCAGAAGAAACAGATAACCTAGATCAAGCATTAGAAGATGTTCAACAAATTATCGATATCAGTGAACAACAAAAAGAAGAGTTTTTAGATGATATCAAACATAATCGCCGTTTTAAGAGCCAAGTCCTTAAAGCACGATTAAACGAAACTGAAGTTGCCAAGTTTTCAGTTAATCAGCACAAATTCCCTGGTTTTAGTATTGAAGCACGACTAGCTCGTTACTACCCTTATGGTGATACTTTAACTCACGCATTAGGTTATGTTGCCAAACTCAATAAAAAAGAGCTGGCAAAATTAGAAGCCGATGATCAAGCAACAAATTACCGTGCTACACATGATATAGGTAAGCTAGGTATCGAGAAATACTATGAGCAATTACTTCATGGTGTAGTTGGCTCACAAAGTGTAGAAGTTAACAACAGGGGTCGTATCATTCGCACTTTAAGCATGACCCCACCAGAGCCAGGCCATGACTTGGTACTTACTCTGGATATAGGCTTACAACAAATTGCACAGCATGCTTTAAAAGATATGCGCGGCGCTGTCGTTGTGCTCGACGCAAAAGATGGTGGCGTACTGGCTCTTTACTCTAACCCAAGTTACGACCCAAACTTATTTGTTCATGGCATCAGTAGTAGCGACTACAAAAAGTTATTGAACCCAGATCGCCCTCTTATAAATAGAACCACACAAGGTCGTTACGCACCAGCTTCTACGGTTAAACCACATATGGCCATTTTAGCGTTAGAGGAAGGACTTGTAACCGAGCAAACACAAATGTGGGATCCGGGCTTTTTTCAAATTCCAAACGTTGAACATAAATGGCGTGACTGGAAACGTTGGGGTCATGGCCATGTTGACGTTTATCGTGCTATTGAAGAGTCATGCGATACTTATTTTTATGACGTGGCGTATCGCTTAGGCATTACTAAAATCAGTGATTTTATGTCTCAATTTGGTTTTGGCGAACTTTCAGGTATTGATATTCATGAAGAAACCTCTGCGATTATGCCATCAAAAGAATGGAAAGAAGGCCGCTTTAGAGAATCGTGGTGGCGTGGTGATACAATTTCAGTGGGTATTGGCCAAGGTTATTGGACCGCAACACCGATGCAAATAGCCAATGCGACGAATATTTTAGTTAATCGCGGGATTGATCACCCACCCCACTTAGTGCAAGTGGCTAAAAAAGAAAATGAAGTCACTCAAATAAACAACGATGAAAAGCCACCGGTGGTGCTAAAAAACCCTCACCATTGGCAAATAGCGCTTGATGCAATGCACAACACAGTACACAAAGTCACCGGCACCGCCCATAAAGCATTTAAAGGTGCCAATTATGACCCTGCTGGTAAAACCGGTACCGCGCAAGTAGTTAGCATTGCCCAAGGTGAACGTTATGACGCTAAATCACTTAAAGAGCGTCAACGCGATAACGCAATTTATGTTGGCTTTGCACCTTATAATGACCCACAAATTGTGGTTTCTGTGGTTGTAGAAAATACCGGTGGCGGCAGTACCGTAGGTGCGCCTATTGCTCGTCAATTGATGGATTATTATTTTTCAGCTAACCCTCTGCCTGTTGCACAAAGTGATGCGCCATGATCCCATTAAATAAAAAACGCTCTATCTGGCAACGCCTTCACCTTGATTTACCGCTCCTGATAGCGTTAATGCTCATGATGGTAGGCAGCCTAACCATTGTTTACAGTGCCAGTGGTCAAGACCCAGCGATGATGATCCGCCATGCTACACGGATGTTTGGGGCGATACTAGGCATGTTTATTCTTGCGCAATTTTCGCCAAACACGCTAAAAAGAATGGTTATTCCACTTTATTGCGTGGGCCTATTAATGCTCATCGGGGTACTGCTATTTGGTGTTAGCTCGAAAGGTGCGCAACGTTGGCTAGATCTTGGTATTACTCGATTTCAGCCATCTGAATTAATGAAAATTGCCGTACCTATGATGGTCGCATGGTATATCGGTCGCAACCATTTACCACCCCGCATTATTCATCTAATCATTGGTTTTGCGATTGTGATGGTGCCTACCATCCTAATCAAAGAGCAGCCTGACTTAGGAACATCAATATTGATCGCCAGTTCAGGTATTTTTGTATTGTTTTTGTCAGGTCTAAGTTGGCGATTAATCGGCTTTTTTACCGCTACAGTAGCCATTGCTGCTTGGCCATTTTGGCACTACGTTATGCTCGACTATCAAAAACAACGCGTATTAACATTTTTAGACCCTGAAAGTGATCCTCTTGGCTCTGGTTATCACATTATTCAATCGAAAATTGCAATTGGCTCAGGCGGAATTGAAGGAAAAGGCTGGCTGCAAGGTACGCAATCACAACTTGAATTTTTACCCGAGCGTCATACCGATTTTATCTTCTCTGTTTTAAGCGAAGAGTTTGGCTTATTTGGAGTGTGTTTATTACTGTGCATGTATTTATTCATCATTGGTCGTGGTTTATACATAGCGGTCAATGCCCAAGATGCGTTTGGTAAACTGCTTGCAGGTGCATTAACTTTAACTTTTTTCGTTTATGTATTTGTAAATATTGGCATGGTGTCAGGTTTACTGCCTGTGGTCGGTGTCCCTTTACCCTTGATCAGTTATGGCGGCACCTCTATGGTGACCTTGATGGCAGGATTTGGCATTATTATGTCTATCGCCACAGATAAAAGGATGCTTTTAAAATAATGACACATCGCGTTAGTTTTCTATTTGTTGCATTATTTTCTGTAATGCTCACTGCTTGTAGCTCGTCGCAGCAAGGTCGTTATGCTATGGAGCATGATGCAGCCCCGCTTCGAAAGCCTACCGAACTTGAAATGCAAGATGCAGTAGTAACGGCTGTAGTTAAGAGTGCCAGTGCGAGTCGCCCTTATGAAGTTCGTGGAAAACGCTACACTCCCATGTTAGATGAAACAGGCTACTCTGAAGAAGGGATTGCCTCATGGTACGGTAGAAAATTTCATAACTATCATACATCTAATGGTGAAATATATGACATGTTCGCGATGACTGCAGCGCATAAAACCTTGCCATTACCCAGCTTTGCACGAGTCACTAATTTAGATAACGGTAAATCTGTCATTGTTCGCGTTAATGACCGCGGCCCATTCCATGATGACCGTATCATCGATTTATCTTATTCTGCGGCCTATAAACTAGATTATTATCGCCAAGGTACAGCGCGTGTTAAGGTTGAAGCCATTACACTTAGCAATTCTGCCCCTCGTTTAAGTTACATACAGGTTGCAGCGGGAAGTACTCTTGCCAATGTTGAAGCGCTCGCGTTTCAACTTCGTCAGCAATATCATGTGCCAACAAACATTGTTGAAAAAGATGGAATCTATCGATTACGTCTTGGTCCAATAAAAGATGCCGCAGAAGCACAAACTGTTTTAGAAAAGCTAAAACAAAACCAATTTCAGAACGCGTTCTTGCTTTACAGTGAGTAAGACCTTTAGAATAGGTTAACGCGACATGTTTAACTTTAACCATTAATGAGTACGATGAAATCTATAAAATATAAAATCTTAAGTGGCGTTTGTGGCCTTGTTTGCACAGCGAGTGTATTTTCAGCAACAGCCCAAATCATTCCTGCCCCACCACAAGTTAATGCGAAAGGTTATTTCTTGGTTGATTTCACCACAGGTAAGGTCATTGCTGAAGGCGAAGCCGATACCAAGCTGGCACCTGCCAGTCTAACCAAGATGATGACCAGTTACGTCATCGGTACTGAAATTAAAGCCGGCAATATCTCACCAACAGACATGGTCACCGTGAGTGAAAAAGCGTGGGCAAAAAACTTTCCTGAATCATCAAAAATGTTCATCGAAGTGGGTAAGCAAATCAGTGTTGACGACCTTAACCACGGTATCATTATCCAATCAGGCAATGATGCGTGCGTAGCAATGGCTGAACACATTGCTGGTAGCGAAAGTGCATTTGCTGATTTAATGAATGCTCACGCTGAAAAGTTAGGCATGACAAACAGCCATTTCGTAAATAGTCACGGATTAGATACTAACGAGCACTTCACAACGCCACGTGATATGGCCACTCTTGGTGCTGCACTTATTCGCGATGTACCAGCTGAATACGAAGTATACGCTAAAAAATCATTCACTTTTAACGGTATTAAACAATATAACCGCAACTCTCTATTATGGGATGAAAGCATGAACGTAGACGGTATCAAAACCGGTCACACGTCAGAGGCGGGTTATAGTCTAGTGAGCTCAGCGACTAAAGACGATATGCGTTTAATCGCTGTAGTAATGGGCGCCGAAAGCGAGCGTGCTCGTAAAGTTGAAAGTAAAAAATTACTAAACTACGGTTTCCGTTTCTTTGAAACGATTACACCATATCAAGCAGGTGACAGCTTCGCAGAGCAACGTATTTGGATGGGTAACAAAGAAAATGTTTCACTGGGTATTTTAGAAGATACGCCAATCACCATCCCACGTGGTCAGCGTAAAAACTTAAAAGCGAACTTTGAGCTTGATAAAACTCTAGAAGCTCCACTTGCCAAAGGTAGTAAAGTTGGCACCTTATTCTTGCAACTGGATGGTGAAGAAATCGCTCAATATCCGTTAGTTACACTTGAAGAAGTAGAAGAAGGCAGCTTCTTCAGCAAGATCTACGATTACTTACGTTTACAGATCATGTAATCTCAGATAAAAGTTTATAAACGCCTTGCACTGCAAGGCGTTTTTTTTTGTCTGAAAAATGATAGAATGCGCCCCATATCAGTCGCGCTGGGTCGAGTGCGTCGTAATTTAAGTCTGCTTACTGCCAAGAACTGGCCGAGAAAGTCTCGATTAAGCACACTCACTGTTTTGAGGAGTCACCGTCGTGGTTCAACCTGTAAAAGATACTAAGTTTGATGAGTATTTAGATTTCCCTTGCCCATTTACATTTAAAATCATGGGCTTAGCAAACGTAAATCTAACAGACCAGATCCTAGAAAAGCTGCAACCAATTGCACCAGGCGATTATGCGCCAAAGGTAAAACCAAGCAGCAAAGGTAATTACGAGTCAGTCACGCTTGTGGCAACCGTTACAAGTAAAGAGCACATTGAAGAAATCTATAACGTGATCAGCAACATCGATGACGTACGTCACATGCTATAGGCTGATTACGGAGTAAGTCGTGAGCGAAAGAGAATTAATCGTTCGTCAATTAGGTCGTCAGCGTTACATGCCAATTTGGCAAAAAATGCAATCTTTTACCGACACCCGTGATGAGCACACAGCCGATGAAATTTGGCTTGTAGAGCACGAGCCAGTATTTACTCAAGGTCAAGCTGGTAAAGCTGAGCACTTATTAAATACCGGTGATATCGAAGTGATCCAAGTAGACCGCGGGGGTCAAGTAACCTACCACGGGCCAGGTCAGCAAATGATGTATGTACTGTTCAACTTACGTCGTTTAAACATTGGTGTAAGAGAGCTGGTAACTTGGCTTGAAGAGTGCATTATCGACACGTTAAAAGACTACGACATTGATGCTTACGCCAAAGCGGATGCACCGGGTGTCTATGTTAACGATAGTAAAGTTGCCTCATTGGGCTTACGAGTTCGTCGCGGCTGCTCATTCCATGGTTTAGCACTGAATGTAAATATGGACTTGAGTCCGTTTTTACGTATCAACCCATGCGGCTATGCAGGCATGAACATGGTGCAAACAACTGACCTTAATGGTCCGCAAAACCTCGAGCAAGCAGGTGCAGGGCTTGTAAAACACATGATTAAAAAGCTTAATGCTACTGTGGTTAAGCACACTGAAGGGTTTGAAACGAATGAATAAACCAGTCAAAATGGAACCAGGCGTAAAACTGCGTGATGCAGAAAAAATGGCACTGATCCCAGTTAAAGTTTTACCGACTGAAAAAAACGAAATGTTGCGTAAGCCAGAGTGGCTAAAAATTCGCTTACCTAAATCAACTGAACGTATTGATGGTATTAAACAAGCGATGCGTAAACATGGTTTGCACTCAGTTTGTGAAGAGGCTTCGTGCCCTAACCTATCTGAATGTTTCAATCACGGTACAGCAACCTTCATGATCTTAGGGGCTATTTGTACTCGTCGTTGTCCGTTCTGTGATGTTGCTCACGGTCGTCCATTAAAGCCTGATGCAGCTGAACCTGAAAAGCTAGCGCTTACTATTAAAGACATGAAGCTAAGCTATGTTGTAATCACCTCTGTAGACCGTGATGATCTACGTGATGGTGGTGCACAACACTTCGCTGACTGTATTCGTGAAATTCGTAAGCACAACCCAGAGATCACGATTGAAATTCTAGTACCTGACTTCCGTGGTCGCATGGACAGAGCCCTTGATATCTTAATCGAGACACCACCAGATGTGTTTAACCACAACCTAGAAACAGCACCGCGTTTATACAAATTAGCGCGTCCAGGTGCTGACTATAAGTGGTCACTTGAGTTATTACGTCGCTTTAAAGAAGCACATCCGAATGTGAAAACGAAGTCTGGCTTGATGGTAGGTCTAGGTGAAGAAATTAGCGAAATCGAAGAAGTGTTACGTGACTTACGCGAGCATAACGTTGATATGCTAACAGTAGGCCAATACTTACAACCTTCAAAGCACCACTTACCTGTTAAACGCTACGTGCCGCCAGCTGAGTTTGATGCATTAAAAGACTATGCAGACGAAATTGGCTTTACACATGCAGCCTGTGGCCCATTTGTTCGCTCAAGCTACCATGCTGACCAACAAGCAGCTGGTAAAGAAGTAAAATAATAGTTTTACAACTATTTAAAAGCCCGCATTAAGCGGGCTTTTTTATATTCCAAAATATCAGCGCCCATAACGCGCTAAGAACATTTTTACTGTTTCGCTTATTACTTTGTTATCTGAGTCGCCTTCTTGGCGCTCAAAGCCATACAGCAACGGATAAAAGATCAGAGACTTTAACTGATACACAAATTGTTTTGCTGCAAACTCAACATCATCAATAGCTAAAACCTGTGCTTGCACACCTGCTTCTAAAAACGTCACTAGGTCGTGCATACAGCCCATGTTGTTACTCGCTAATGATTTTGCTAAATCGGGCTGCTGTAACATTTGCATAAAGGCGACTTTCGCTACTTTTAAAAATTCTTCAGAGGTCAAAAGTGCCACTTCTTGCTCGGCAATACGTGTTAACTGCTCTGCAATTGGTAAAGTAGCATCAAATACAACCGCTTGCTCTTGGCGAACTTTTTCAAACATAAACACTAGAATGGCTTGAAACAACACATCTTTATTTTCAAAGTGATTGTATACGGTACGCTTTGAGGCACCCGCTAAGCTTGCAACCTGATCCATACTTGTATGCTCAACACCCTGCTGAAAAAACAATGTTTCAGCTGCATTCAAAATATCTAATCGTTTTCTCTGTGATAATTTCATGGACCCCTCCGATAAGGGCTACTAGTGTAACGCAAAAATAAAAAATGCACTAGATAGTTTACTTTTATAGCAAACCATGAAAAACTACACCGTGTAGTTTACTTATGGTGACGATATGAAATTTCTAAAATGGCTCGCAATCGCCACTCTATGCATCGTGATAGGAGTGTTTATTATGAATAATCAATTAGCTGCTGAAGGCGTGAGTGATAACAGCCACTCTGCGCAACTGGCTGATGGCAAGTTCCACAATAGTGCTGAAGTAGAAAGACCCAGCTTTAAGAAAACGTTAGCTATCTTCAAACGCTTCATTACTGAAAAGAAAATTGATGCAGAGCCAAAGGGCGAGCTGCCTATGCACTGTGTTTCTCATGCTCAGCTTGAGCGTTTATCAAATGACACAGTGCATTTTGTAAAGCTAGGTCACTCCTCTATTTTAGCGAAAGTGTATGGCGAATACTGGCTATTTGATCCGGTATTTTCAGAGCGCGCTTCGCCTTTTTCATTCATGGGTCCAAAGCGCTTTCAACCAACACCAATTAGTATTGCAGAACTACCAAACATTGCTAAAGTGTTTATTTCGCACAACCATTATGATCACTTAGATAAAGCAGCAATTAAACAGCTTGTTGATAAAACAGATTCTTTTTATGTGCCATTAGGAGTCGAAAACGACCTTAAAAAATGGGGCGTTGATGAACAAAAAGTCCATAGTTTTGATTGGTGGCAAGAGCAAAATATGGCAAATAGCCAAATTGTATTTACACCAACCCAGCACTTCTCTGGTCGAGGTTTAACAGACGGCAATAAAACCCTTTGGGGTTCATGGGCTATTAAAGTAAATGACAAGCGCTTTTATTTTAGCGGTGACTCGGGATATTTTGCTGGCTTTAAAGAAATTGGTAATCGTTATGGGCCGTTTGATATTACTTTTATAGAAACCGGTGCTTATGACAAAGATTGGGCTGATATTCACATGACACCAGAGCAATCTGTACAAGCTCATCTCGATTTACAAGGTGATATCATGGTGCCAGTGCATAATGGTACTTTCGATTTAGCATTTCATGCTTGGTATGACCCCCTCAAGCGTGTCACCAAAAAAGCACAACAGGAGCACGTACCGCTAAGTACCCCACTTGTTGGTGAGGTATTTAAAATTCAAGATAACGCAGTTGATAAAGCGTGGTGGTAAAATTGACAGGATGAAAGGTGCATTATTATCCTTTCATCCTGAATAATTAGTTACTTATAGACTCTTTCTAGACAGCCCCCTTCTCGTCCCATATAGTGGAACTCTGTGCAATCAACCAGAAAAACTATGACAACTCACTTAAAATACGCAAGTTTAGCGCTTGCCATTGGTTTATTCGGTTGCTCCGAGCAATCAACATCAAGCGCTGATGAGCCAAGCGAAAAAAACCTTGAAGCCGTTAATATTGAGAATGTACGCTCACATATTAAAACCCTCGCCTCAGATGAATTCTTAGGCCGCGGTCCTTTAACTGAAGGCGAAACGCTCACTATTAACTATTTAGCCGATGAATATAAAAAACTCGGCTTAAGCGGTAGTTTTAATGGCGAGTTTTTACAGCCAGTTACTATGGCAAAACTCACCCCAGATCAAAACATGACCTTACAAGTGGGTGATTTAAGCTTTAATGCTGGCAGTGATTTTACCGCTCGTACTCAACAGATTAACCCTGAGATCAACATTGATGGCTCTGATGTTGTGTTTGTTGGCTATGGCATTAATGCACCTGAATACAACTGGGATGACTTTGCCGATATTGATGTAAAAGACAAAACAATTATCGTGCTTGTTAATGATCCAGGTTTTGCCACCCAAGACGAATCACTTTTCACTGGAAATGCCATGACCTACTACGGTCGTTGGACTTACAAATATGAAGAAGGTGCACGCCAAGGCGCAAAAGCGGTATTTATCGTTCACGAAACAGCCCCTGCTGCTTATCCTTGGAGTGTAGTAGAAAGCTCGAACACGGGTAGTAAATACACTTTAATTGACCAAGATAAAAATGCTTCTGACATCCCTGTAATGGGCTGGATTGATGAGCAGGCGGCAAATGAAATATTTGCTCAAGCGGGTCTTGATTATCAAACCGAAAAGGCCAACGCACTAAAAGCTGATTTTAAACCTGTCGACTTAAAAGCGAAAGCAGCCCTAACACTGAAAAGTGATATCTCTCAAGCACAATCACATAACGTTGTTGCAACGCTTAAAGGTAGCGAAACCCCTGATGAGTACATTGTAATTGGTGCACACTGGGATCATTTTGGTACCAAGCAAACTGATGAAGGCGTGAAAATCTACAATGGTGCTGTTGATAACGCATCAGGTAGCGCAGCAACGGTAGAAATAGCCCGTATTCTTACTGAAATGCATGAGAAAAAACCATTTAAACGCTCGATTATCTTTGCCAACTTTACGGCTGAAGAAACTGGGCTTATTGGTTCTGAGCAATTCGCTACTGGCGAAATTGTACCAACCAAGCAAATGGTCGCACTGCTTAATATTGATGGTATGAACGTACTTGATGGCGTTGACTACATATTACAATACGGTAAAGGCATGTCTGAAATGGAAGACTACCTTGCAGATGCAGCGAAAGCACAAGGTCGTCATGTAAAAATGGACCCTCGTCCTCAAAATGGATTGTTCTTCCGCTCTGATCACTTCTCACTGGCTAAACAAGGCGTGCCAAGTTTATTATTTATGAGCTTAGGTGATACTGATCCTGATTATATCGCCCATAAATATCACAAAGAAGCTGACGACTATTCACCCCAATGGTCTATGGGTGGTGTTAAGCAAGATATCGAACTGATCGTTGATATTGCAGCCAAACTTGCTAATAACGGTGACTGGCCAAAATGGAAAGCTGAGTCTGATTTCAAAGCGCGTCGTTTGCAAGACAAGCAATAACCTTCGCTTAGATACAAAACCGAGCTTCATTGCTCGGTTTTTTATGTACAATATGCCAACTTGCTAATTGATTAAACCAACTTAATTATTCTAACGTTACCCGCAGCTCTCTTGATTGAGCAACCCCTTCCTGCCGATGCTCAAATCCAGAATAATCCACATTTACACCGCTAAATTCAAATGCATAACCCCCCGTTTTGCCTTCTGAATCGATCATAGCTAATAGGGCGTTATTGTCTTTACCTGCAAAGTTAGTATTCTCGTACTTAACAAGATACTTAGCTTGTGCACCGATATAATATACGCAATACCCTACAAATAATTGATTATTATCATCATCAGTATAAATAACCCAACCAAATGAGCCGTCTGCCCCCATTGAACGCTGAGTCCATGCACGAGCAAAATGTGGCTCAATGCCTCCACTTTGAGGGTATTGCATTGTCCCTTGCATAGTACCACTTGTTTTATAATGCCATGTTTTGTTGGTGTTATTCACAATTTCAGGCACTATCTGCGTTGAGGCATTCCCTTCATTTTTTAGTATTTCAAACGCTGTATCGGCTAATTGAGTAAATACATCGGATACTGGTCTTCCATCGATTGATACATAAAGTGAACTCATTTTCCTTCTCCTAGTAAATTTTTAGCTAAACCCTCATGGTTCAGTTAAATAGTAAGATGGAGAAATTCACTTGTGTATTACAGATTATTACATGGCTTGAGTACAGAATGCTGTGCAGCAGACATAAAAAAACCGAGCTCGTTGGCTCGGTTTATTATTGGATAGTATTACTCTTTAATCTTCGCCTTTAACGAAAGTGCTTCTTCTTGCACTTCTTCTGGACCATTTTCGATCACATCTTCAATGGCTTGTAATGCAGCATCAAAGTCGTCGATTTCAATATATGCCCTTGCAAGGTCTAGTTTTGCTGAGTATCCGCCACTTTCGGCATCAACATCTGTTGGGTTGTCACCTGCGAGTAATTCATTAAAATCACTAAGCCCTACATCCATATCAACCTCATCGTAAGGTTCATGGTCTAATGCTTCATCGTCGCTTTGCTCAAGTAACGAGTCAATATCAACAAACTCATCGCCTGTAGACTCAGGCTCTTGAGCTGCTGATACATTATCCTCAGGCTCTGGCTGTGCGTCGTTTTCAATCTGCAAGTCTTCATTTAACAGTGCGTTAAAATCAACATCAAACTCACTGGCATCTGCAATGTCGGCTTCATCTGGCTCTGCTAGCTCATTTAGCAGCGCATCAAAGTCTGTTTGAGTTAAATCAGCCATGAAATCATCGTCGATTTCATCATCAGATAACGTAGTTAAGTCATCACTGCCCACAATTTCTGATTCAATGTCTGCGATGGTGTCAGCTTCGTCTTCATGTTCAAGCTCAATATCGTCAAGGTCTAGCTCAAACTCCGCTTCGCTCTCAAGGTTATCGCTATTATCTGCAGCTGTCGGCAGCTCAGACTCTGCACTTGTAACCATTGCATCATTTGACTCTGTTAAGTCATCTTCAGATTCTAGAGCATCTTGCTCAGTAAACTCATTATCTAGCAACAACTCATCGTCAAAGTCTTCCTCTAACTGATTAAGTTCATTACCGCCCGCCAGTGAATTTGCAAGGTCTTGCTCTGCCTGACTTGGCTGTAAAGATAAATCATCTTGGAACTCATCAATTGAGTCTTCTGACTCAAAACCAGCATCATCTAACTCAAGTTCAGGGTATTCATCAAGTTCTTGACTCGGTGTAACTGTGTCTTGAACGAGAGGCTCATCTTCAACGCCTAGGTCAAATTCATCTGTTAGTTGATCATCGGCAAGAGGATCGTCACCTAAATCTATTTCAACCTCTTCAATATCTTCTTGAGGTTCATCATCAATAGACCAATCCGGAGCTGCTATATAATCATCTTCGTCTTCACCTATTTCACTTAATAATTCATCAACACTTTTTAGTGATGGATCATCAAATTCATCCAGTGAATCTTCGTCATCTAGTAGATCATCGGTGTCTTCGTTAAACTCGTGATTGAGCGCTTCATCAATATCGACTAAATCAGAAGCCACTGACTCAACATTCAAGTCGTCTATTGCTTGGTCTGCATCAGCTAGATCTTCTAG
Source organism: Pseudoalteromonas sp. MEBiC 03607 (assembly GCF_004792295.1). Taxonomy (NCBI): domain Bacteria; kingdom Pseudomonadati; phylum Pseudomonadota; class Gammaproteobacteria; order Alteromonadales; family Pseudoalteromonadaceae; genus Pseudoalteromonas; species Pseudoalteromonas sp. MEBiC 03607. The sequence goes on along the minus strand of NZ_SRRY01000001.1, from coordinate 1,908,977 downwards.
TGACTCTTGTAAACTCTCATCGTGTTCTTGGCTTTGGGCATCATCATGACTTAAGTCATCTATCTGAGCTTGTGTATCTTCTTTAAGTTCATTAGCCTCTTGAATTAACTGTTCAAGCTCATCATCTGAAACAGCTTCATCATCATCTTCTTCCAGTAGTGAGTCTAAGTCGCCCATATCTAAAGAGTCAGCTAACTCGTCCTCAGAACTGCTTGGCTGTGCTTGTTCAACTTCATCAAGTAAAGAATCTATATCGTCTTCTTCAAGTGCATCTTCTGAATCACTTTCTTCAAGATCACCTTCGTCGATTAATTCATCAACCTCAGGCTCTTCAGCTGCTGCATCTTGCTCGTCGACTAGCTCATCAACCGTAGGCTCTTCAGCTGCTGCATCTTGCTCGGCTACATCGTCAATTAAAGAGTCAATGTCATCGCTAACAAGGCTATCGTCATCGTCTTGCTCGTCGACTAGCTCATCAACCTCAGGCTCTTCAGCTGCTGCATCTTGCTCGGCTACATCGTCGATTAAAGAGTCAATGTCATCGCTATCAAGGCTATCCTCATCGTCTTGCTCATCGACTAGCTCATCAACCGCAGGCTCTTCAGCTGGAGCCTCTTGCTCGGCTACATCGTCGATTAAAGAGTCAATATCATCGCTATCAAGGCTATCTTCATCGTCTTGCTCATCGACTAGCTCATCAACCGCAGGCTCTTCAGCTGGAGCCTCTTGCTCAGCTACATCGTCGATTAAAGAGTCAATATCATCGCTATCAAGGCTATCTTCATCGTCTTGCTCGTCGACTAGCTCATCAACCGCAAGCTCTTCAGCTGGAGCCTCTTGCTCGGCTACATCGTCGATTAAAGAGTCAATATCATCGGTATCAAGGCTATCGTCATCGTCTTGCTCATCGGCTAAATCATCAACCGCAGGCTCTTCTGCTGGTGCATCTTGCTCGGCTACATCATCGATTAAAGAGTCAATGTCATCGATATCAAACGTATCGTCATCGTCTTGCTCATCGGCTAAATCATCAACCGCAGGCTCTTCTGCTGGTGCCTCTTGCTCGGCTACATCGTCGATTAAAGAATCAATATCATCGAGATCAAACGTATCATCATCGTCTTGCTCATCGGCTAAATCATCAGCCTCAACTTCCTCTGCAGTATCATCTATTGACGCATCAAGGTCGTCTTCGTCTAACTCATCTTCGTCAATTAAGTCATCAATATCACTTTGCTGTGCAGGCTGTTCGTTTTTAGTTTCTTCTATTAACGAATCAATATCATCAGAGTCGTCTTCTGCTTGTGTATCATCAATTAGACTATCAATATCGAAATCGTCTTCATCAATGAGTTCTGCTTCAACATTGCCTGCTGTTGGTTGCTCATCGGCAGCATCGAGTAAGTCATCAATATCATCTAAATCAACGTCTTGATTATCATCTGCACTCGCATTTTGCTCATCAATTAAACTATCAATATCAAAATCATCTTCAGCAAGCTCTTCACTTAGAGCCGCCATATCTTCATTTGTATCATCAAGTGAATCATCTGCATCATTGTCGAACAAGTCATCAATATCGTCAGCACTTAAAATATCGCCAGATAAGTCAGTATCTGACTGTTCACTATCCAGATCTATTTCATCACCTAAACTATCGTCTGTTTGGTCAAAATCTTGCTGTAAAAATGCATCCAAATCATCGTCGTCAACGCCCGCTGTCGACTCATCAGCAAACTCAATATCATCGCTAAGCAAACCGTTTAGTTCATCTTGATTTAATACGCTATCGTCGTCATCGAAACTATCATCAATACTGTCGTCGAAAATAATATCATCGTCTGGCAGCATATCTTGATCGTCATCTAATCGGACACTTAGTTCGTCATCATCGTCTGAAGGCTCAGGGACAAGTGGATCAGTTTCTACAATTGGATCAAGATCATCATCTGGCGTATGGACAGGGCTTTGCGGTAAAAACTCATCGTCATCAATATCATCAGTTTCGCTGCTATTGCGTTTTTTCAAGAACATCACAACGGCTGCAATTATCAGCAAAGCCGGTAGAAACATTAAAGCACCGAGAACAAATGGGTTACTCAGAATAGACGAAAAATTAAACCCACTGTCCTCTTCAATCTTTTTTGCTCTTTGCTGCTCTATAATTTCGTTTTGTTTGGCTATCAGCTCTTTAAGCTGCTTTTGGATTTCACTGTCTTGACCAAGTTGATCACGAACAGTCTCAAGCTCCTTAGATATACCCGTTAACTGTTTTTTTAGTTTGTTATTCTCTTCTAAAATTTCTTCTACATTCTCGACCGACGATTTAAATTGCTTTTGCAACTCAACAAGCTGAGTGCCTTGCTCTGCTTTGATCGTATTTATTTCTTGTTTAAGCTCTTGTTTTGCTTCGTCTACGTCGACTTTACGAGCCTGCGTTACATTCTTTTGTGATTCATTTATTTCAGCAGTCGTTAACGTGCCATTTTTCTTTTTTTCCCATAATTCATCATCTTGCTCTGAGCGCGCTTTTGCTAACGTGGGATTGACCGCACGCATCTCTGCAATTGTTGGGATTTTAAGGTATGCGCCATCGCGCATATGATTAAGGTTTTGGTCTAAAAAAGACGACGGATTTTTGTCATACAATGCTTGCATGACTTGATAAATAGAAACTGAGTTATCAGGACGAATTTTTGCGGCAATACGCCATAACGTATCAGTTGGCTTTATTGGGCCAATTGATCGCCCTTGCTCACCATAGTCGACCCCTTTAGGGCCTTTAAGTGTGGAGCCTTCATCAGAGTATGTCGGTGTAACCACCAATGCAGACGCTAATATGAAGAGTGTTGCTAAACCGCGCATGCTGATCCTTTATGTTTTAAATGTTAACGCAGCAACCTTGGTTGCTTAAACATCAAGTAATTCTTGCAGAATTGATTCTTAATTATGCTTTCTTGCAAGCTCTATTCCAGCTGCAGACTATAAACCAGATGCTAGGCAATATCCATCGCAACACTTTGAAAGTAAATAGCTTAAATATCTACGGCTGAGAGTTTTATTTATTGTTATTGTTAAGTTTATACGCTTTTACAGCGTATGCGGCAATAATTTGGCAGTGAATTCACAAAAAAAGCGGCAAATTGCCGCTCTCTTTCACTTATAGCTCAGCCAAAATCATCAGATTTACAAATAATTTGCGATTAGCTCTTCAGCAATCTGCACACTATTTGTTGCCGCACCCTTACGTGTGTTATCACTAACAACCCACATATTTAAACCATGTGGATGCGAAATATCGGCACGTAAACGCCCTACATACACAGTATCGTTGCCGCTAGCGTCAGACACTGCTGTTGGATAATCCGCTAAGTCTTCAATAAACTCAACACCTGGTGCATCGTTTAATAGCTGCTTCACATGTTCGATATCTACTGGCATACGCGTTTCAATATTAATCGCTTCACTGTGACCAAAGAACACAGGTACACGAACACAGGTAGGGTTAACCACTACGCTGTTATCACCTAGGATTTTTTGTGTTTCGTTCACCATTTTCATTTCTTCACGTGTATAACCGTTATCTTCAAAGCTGTCGATTTGCGGGATCACGTTAAAAGCGATTTGTTTAGGGAAAACAGCATTATCCATCGGGCGCGCATTCATTAAGTTTGCTGTTTGCTTAGCAAGTTCATCAACGGCTTCTTTGCCTGCACCTGATACTGCTTGATAAGTTGAAACATTAATGCGGTCAATACCATAAGCATCATAAATTGGCTTTAACGCCACCAGCATTTGAATAGTTGAGCAGTTAGGATTTGCAATAATATTGCGGTTTCTGAAATCAGCTAAACTCGATGCATTCACTTCAGGAATGATTAATGGCACATCGAAGTCATTACGAAAGTGTGAGGTATTATCAATTACCACACAGCCAGCATCTGCCGCAATCGGTGCGTATTTTTCAGAGACACTACCGCCTGCTGAAAATAAACCAATGTGAGCTTGGCTAAAATCAAATTCTTCAACATCGATTACTTCAATGCTTTCACCGCGAAATTGAATTTCTTCACCAGCACTGCGGCTGCTTGCGAGTAAAAATAATTGGTCAACTGGAAACTTACGATCTTCTAGGGTTTCGATAATTTGACGACCCACTAAACCAGTGGCACCTAATACGGCTACATTAAATTTTTGCGACATGTGTTTTCCTCTGTTGAATAAAGCAAATGGCTTTATTCGTTAATTCTAAATCCCAGTGCAGCTAATGCGCCTTCACATGCACTGTTGGCAGCCACCGATAAAGTACTAAACTCTCGTCGTGGTGGGTAATTCTTGCGTAAACTATCAAAGCCTTCGCTTGCTAATTTACTTCGTAAAATGCCATCGTCACGACGCACATCATAAATTAGATGCACTAAGCGACCTATATCGTCTAGGTTAAAGGTTTCACCTAGTGTGACACAATGGCTGATTGGCTCCGGTAAAAAATCGTCCAGAGACTTAAGCGCTGCGATGCCTTCAAGCTCACACACTTGCTGATACAGCATTTGTGTGCCGCGAGCTTTGCCTTCGAGTGTATGCCCTGCAATATGCACACTGGCATAACGCACATAATCAAGCAAAGGAGTCAGTATATTGGGTTCATTTTCCCAAACATCAAGCACGCAATCTAATTGGGCACCTTGTTCAAACAATGCTAGCAATGCTTGGTTATCAATTACATCACCACGGCTTGCATTGATAATTGTCATTCCAGGCTTAAGTGCCTTTAAGCGTGTTTCATTAAGCATGTGCAAGGTTTTATGTGGCTCCTGCTTAACTAATGGCACGTGAAAAGTCACAATATCAGCTTGAGCTAGTAATGTGTCTAACTCAATGTGTTCTGCAAGTTCACCAGCTTCATGCTTTGGTGGGTCACATAGCAACACATTCATACCAAGCAGGCTTAACTTATCACGTAAGCAGCTTCCTATACTGCCAACACCAACTATCCCTATGGTTTTACCCTGTAATGAGCTGGCATTTTCTTGGCTCAGGGCATATAAGCTACTAATAACATATTCAGCTACCGCCACGGCATTACAACCAGGGGCGCTGCTAAATGCGATATTTCGCTCAGCAAGTAATTCGGTATCAATGTGATCAACACCTATGGTTGCTGTGCCCACAAATTTTAATTTATCTGCTTGAGTTAGTAGGGCTTTATCTACATTGGTCACCGAGCGAGTTAACAAAATGTCGACTCCAACTAGCTGCTCTGGTTGTAGATTACGGCCATCAAATCGCTCAACATCACCAAAATCGGCAAAGTACTGCTCAACCAATGGCATATTTTGATCTGCAAGAATTTTCATTTGTGTGTCCGAGAGGCAGAAAGTGGCGCTATTGTAGCGAATTTATCGGTATTCGGATAGGTAACAACTAAGACGATTTTGGGGTTATTTATACCCAAACCACCTCAAGGTGCGAGTTTCAGTTAGAATTAAAAGCGATAATGAAAAAGCCGAGCAATTGCTCGGCTTTAAGCAAATACTGGAGAGGTTTAACCTTTATATTTGCTCATTACGAGAGTGGCGTTCGTGCCACCAAAACCGAAGCTGTTAGACATAACTGTATTTAGTTCAACGTCTTTACGCTCAGTTACGATATTTAGACCTTGTGCTTGCTCATCCAGTTCATCAATGTTGATTGATGGAGCAACAAAGTTATGCTCAAGCATTAATAGCGAGAAAATTGCTTCGTGTACGCCTGCAGCACCTAAAGCATGACCTGTCATCGCCTTAGTTGCACTGATCATTGGAGAGTTACCACCAAATACTTCTTGGATAGCGCCAAGCTCTTTAACATCGCCAACTGGTGTTGAAGTACCGTGAGTATTTAAGTAATCAATACCACCTTCAAGGCCTTGCATTGCTTGCTTCATACAACGTACAGCGCCCTCACCTGATGGAGCTACCATGTCGTAACCGTCAGAAGTTGCACCGTAGCCTGTGATTTCTGCATAGATGTGCGCACCACGAGCAAGTGCATGCTCTAATTCTTCAACAACAACGATACCGCCACCGCCAGAGATAACAAAACCGTCACGGTTTGCATCGTATGTACGTGATGCTTTCTCTGGTGTTTCATTGTACTTAGTAGACAATGCACCCATTGCATCGAATTCCATTGCAAGTGTCCAGTGAAGCTCTTCACCACCACCTGCAAAAATAACGTCTTGCTTACCTAGTTGAATTTGCTCAACCGCATGACCAATACAATGTGCCGATGTCGCACACGCAGAACTGATTGAGTAGTTAACACCTTTAATTTTGAAAGGTGTTGCAAGACACGCAGAAGTCGTGCTCGCCATAGTACGTGGTACCATGTAAGGACCAACACGTTTTACGCCTTTTTCACGTAAAATGTCAGCTGCCTCAACTTGCCACTTAGATGAACCACCACCTGAACCCACTAATAAACCAGTGCGCTCGTTTGAAACTTGCTCTTCACTAAGGCCTGCATCTTCAATTGCTTGTGCCATTGAGATATAAGCGTATGCAGCTGCATCGCCCATAAAACGCATTGCTTTACGATCAACAAACTCTTTAACATCAATATCGATTTTGCCCGAAACGTTACTACGTAGGTTGTAGTCGGCAAATTCTTGGTTGAATGCAATACCACTGCGACCTTGTTTTAATGATTCTAATACTTCTTCTTTGTTGTTACCGATGCTTGAAACAACACCGATGCCCGTAATAACGGCTCTTCTCATGGGTAATTACCTTAGCTCTATACTAAATTGTGTTCTATTTTACGCTGAAATTACTTTCGAAGTGGTCAGCTTTCTAGCGTACACTTGTACTCTGAATGTCTAGCTTATAAATAACGCCAGACTATTTCAAAGAAAACACGTAAAATAATTAAAAAAAGTTTGTAGTTAATTAGTTAAACCATGATCAAAAACGCACATATTCATTTTAATCACCTTGGTACCCCTGTCGCCGATCAGTTTGACGATGTTTATTTCTCTAACGACGATGGCTTAGCCGAATCACATTATGTTTTTTACCAACAAAACAATATCCCGCAACGATTACAAAATCATGACCGTAACCACTTTGCCATTGCTGAAACAGGCTTTGGTACTGGGCTTAACTTTTTAAATACTTGGCAACATTTTGCTGCTCACCTTGATAGGCAGCATGCAGAGCTAGAAGTTCAAAATCAACACGACCTTAGTGGCAATAAATGCGTAAATAGACTGCACTTTATCTCATTCGAGAAATACCCTATTAAGCGTGATGACCTCGCACAAGCACTTAAAGCCTGGCCTAATTTAAGCGATTATAGTGAGCAACTGATTGCTCAATACCCTATTAATTTGGCCGGTTGTCATCGTCTTGAATTTGCTGGCGGCAAGCTAATACTCGACCTTTATTTTGGTGACGTACAAGACAGCATCGATACCATGAGCTACCCAAGTGAAGGGGTTATCGATGCCTGGTATTTAGATGGCTTTGCTCCAAGTAAAAACCCAGATATGTGGCAGCAAAGTTTGTTTAACAAAATGCGAACTATTTCAAGAGCAAACGCCACAGTCGCCACTTTCACTGCAGCCGGCTTTGTCAGAAGAGGGCTAATCGAAGCAGGCTTTAGCATGAGTAAAGCAAAGGGCTACGGTAAAAAGCGCGAAATGCTGATTGGTAAGCTAACCGAGCCTAATCAGCAACAATCAGGACCTGCGTATTTTGCTCACCAACAAAGTGAACTGAGAAATGTAGCTGTTATCGGCGGCGGTATTGCCAGTAGCTGCGTACTGTATTCACTGGCTAAAAGAGGCCTGAATGCCACACTTTTTTGCCAAGATAAAGCCCTTGCCATGGGCGCTTCACACAATGTACAAGGAGCTGTTTATCCGCATTTACAAGCGAAGAATTCACCGCACAGTGAAATGTTTGCCCATAGTTTTTTATATGCGATGCGTCTTTATCAGCAATTGCTTGATGATGGTTTTGACTACCCTCACCAGTGGTGTGGTGTATTGCAACATGCGGTTAAACAAGGCCTAGCTGATAAACATCAAAACCTTGCCGATAAAGAACTTTGGCCAACTGAATTAATGCGCAATGTAAGTGCCGAAGAAGGTGACAAAATTGCCGGTGTAGAAACGGGCTACTCAGGTGTATTCTTTGCAAAAGGCGGTTGGGTAAATCCACCAGCACTTGTTACAGCATTATTTAAAGCAGCAAACTCCTTAAGTGCGAGTAACAATAGTAAAATAGATAGCCACTTTAATTGCCATATTGAAAAACTCGAAAAAACCGCTGACGGCTGGCTTTTACACAGCAAAGAGCAAACATTTGGGCCTTTTAGCGATGTAATTAACTGTGCAGGTGAACACAGTGACCAGTTTAGCCAAACTCACGCACTGCCTGTTGTTGGTGTGCGCGGCCAAGTCTCGCATGTGCAAGCAAGCGAGCAGTCAAAACGCCTAAAGACAGTGCTTTGCCATAAGGGCTATTTTACTCCTGAATATCATGGCCATCATTGTATGGGCGCAACCTTTGAAAAAAACTCAAAAAGCCGTGAAGTTAAAGAGCAAGACAACCATACCAATCGCGAACAACTATTAAGTTTTTACAAAGACAGCGAGTTTGCAACGACCTTAGGTGAAATAACAGCGGCAAAAGCAGCGGTAAGATGTACCTTCATCGACCATCTACCTATGGCTGGTGAGTGGGCTGAACAAAGTGATTATATAAATGCGTTTGCCAATCTACGCTTGGGTAAGCGTTATCAATACCAAGCTTTAACGAAACCTCAGCAGGGCTTGCATGTGCTTACTGGCTTTGGCGCAAGAGGCCTGTGTAGTGCCCCTTTGTGTGCTGAGCATTTAATTGCTTGTTTAAACAATGAACCAAGACCATTTAGTGAACGTGTGAGCCAAGCTATTCACCCCGCCCGCTTTATTGTACGCGATTTAATTCGCAATAAAATTTAGCGGTTGGATGGGGCTTTAATTAGCCCCATTATTGTTCTTGATTACAATTTCGTTTTTAGTTTCCCCTTTAAAAATAATTCCTCACCCCAAGGTCTTTACTTACACAGTAATTAGAAGGAGTTTGATATGAAGACCTTAATCATTGGCGCCACAGGTCAAATAGGTAAAATGACCACCGAAAAAATGCTGGCAAGCGGTCATGACGTAGTGGCTCTGGTTAGAGACAAGAGCAAACTGAGTACGCTTGAAAATAATAATTTAACGATTGTTGAGCAAGACCTCGAAAACGATTTTAGTCGCGCATTCGAGGGCGTTGAACAAGTAATTTTTAGTGCTGGATCTGGTGGTTCAACAGGTGCAGATAAAACCTTATTAATTGATTTATGGGCCGCTGTTAAAGCGATTAATTATGCGGCAGATGCCAAGGTTAAGCACTTTATTATGGTCAGCTCAATTGGTGCTGATGCCCCAGACAACATTGAAAGCAGTATAAAACCGTATTTAGTTGCTAAGCACATGGCTGACCAGCATTTAATCAATAGCAAATTAAATTACAGCATAGTCAGACCTGGCACTCTGTTAAATGATGCAGCAACGGGATTATTAACCACCACACGCCCTGCAACCCGCCAAGATGCGGTGATCAACCGTGAAGATGTGGCCGATACCCTGCTATACCTTGCTGAACATACACCGAAAAAGCCAAGAGTGTTTGAATTGTTTAATGGTGATAAATCAATCGACAGCCTTCTGAGCGATTGAATACGTATGCATAAGAAATAAGATTGAGAAAGCGCGTAAAGCACTTTAGTTTATTGTTTACATAATAATAACAAAGGTGCTTTATGCGTCATTTTGCTTTTCTTTTTTGCTTTGCTTTTACGTCGGCTTGTTTCGCCGCACCGGTAAAAGTACAAAGCTACAGTGGCGATACCTCCCTTCCCCACAAATTATTGATCAGCGCCATTGAACGTGCTGGCTTAGAGTATGTTCATCCTTACGAAACCAATAAAGATATCTCTAATGCACGTATCTTAAACGATGTAAAAAACAACCAGCTGGATGTGATGTGGAGCATGACATCTACTCAGTTAGAGCAAGATTATCAAGCTGTTTATATTCCCTTGTTTCGTGGCTTACTTGGCATGCGAGTCGCGATTGTGAAAGCACAAAATCGCGAGCTGTTTAGCTCGGTAACTAGTTTACAAGATTTAAAACGCTTCACCGCTGGGCAAGGTAAAACTTGGCCAGACACGAAAATATTAAAAGCGAATCAACTGCCCGTTGTTACCACATTAAAATACCCTAACTTGTTTCCAATGCTTGAGGGCGAGCGCTTTGACTACTTCCCACGTGGGGTGAATGAACCTTGGGATGAAATTGCCAATCACTCAGAGCTTAACCTCACTGTTGAGCCATACTTAGTTATTAAGTACACCGCACCACTTTACTTTTTCGTCAACAAAAACAATCACACACTACATAAACAGCTAAATGATGCCCTAAACGAGATGATTGCCGATGGCACATTTAACGCCATGTTTTTGGCAGACAGCCAAGTACAAACGGTTTTATCAAAAGCCAATTTAAGCTCGCGTCGCGTTATTGAGCTAGATAACCCAACGTTATCGTCGAACACACCTAATAAAAATAGCCCTTTGTGGTTTAACCCATTTCAATGAGCGCACAATGAAATCATTAAAATACAAAATGACTTTGGCACTGTCTTTGTGCCTTTTACTAAGCGTGATCTTCGTGATCAGCGCAAACTACCTGCTGGCAAAGTCGAATCAGACACAGCAATGGCAAGATGACATCACTGCCCTTAATGAGCAAATGCAGGTTATTTTAGCTGAACCGGTATTCTCTTATGATGAGCCGTTAATCAATCAGATTATTAAAGCTTTTTCGCAAAACAAACATGTACATAGTATTTCAGTGACAGATCATCGCAATAAGCCACTTGCCGCTATCGCTAAACAAAGCAATAGTGCATCGGTTAGCAAAACTATTGATTTGCACTATTTAGATAATTTAATAGGTCATATAAAAATTGGTTACTCACAACAAGCACTGCATAGCACTATTGCTGAATCAACACGAACCATGTTTATTACCTTGCTAGTCTCTTTTATCGCCTTGGGTGTGGTGATTATTTATATCGTGCGACTGTTAGTGATAAAACCAATCGATAGCGTAAATAGCCTTGTTGATGAAATTGTCAAAGGTGAAGGCGACCTAACAAAACGCATTAGCTACCAATCGAATGATGAAATTGGCTATTTAGTTGATGGTTTCAATCGCTTTATAGCGCAAGTACAAGAAATAATTACAGAGCTAGGCAGCACAGCCAGTGAGCTTGAAATGATTGCCAGCACAGTAAACGAAGCATCTGTGCGCTCTAAAAACGAAGCCGAGCTTGAATATAACCGCACTGATTCAGCAACCAATGCGCTTAGTCAGTTAAGTGAAGCAACCAAAGAGATTGCCCAAGGAGCTAATCAAACCGCGCAGCAAACCACCGACGTTCATCGCTTATGCCAACAAGGCGAACAAAATATGAATGCCAATGGCAACATGGTTGACGAATTAGCTGCACAACTTGACCATACATCAAACGTAGTTAAACAACTAAACGCCAGTAGTAATGAAATTAGCCAAGTGCTCGATGTTATAAAAAGTATTGCCGAGCAAACCAATTTACTGGCTTTAAATGCTGCTATTGAAGCAGCTCGTGCAGGTGAATCTGGTCGTGGCTTTGCTGTGGTAGCCGATGAAGTAAGAGCGCTTGCTAGTAAAACCTATGATTCAACGTCTGAGATTGAGTCGATTATTGTATCGCTACACAATAATACCTCTGATTGCGTAACCGCTACGGAGCAAAGCAAGTCACTGAGCGATAAAGTGAGCCAAGCAAATCAAAAAAGCCAAGCAGTGTTTAAAGATATTGCTAAACAAATCAATACCATTAATCAAATGAACGAGAGCGTTGCAGCAAGTTCTGAAGAGCAAACCAGTGTGACCGCTGATATATTAAATACCATGCAACTCATTAACCAAGGCGCTAAGAGCCTATCGCAAGAAGCTCAACACCTTGATAACACCATAGGCCAGCTTAACGAATTAGAGCGCGGCATCGTTGCTAAACTGGGTTTATTTAAATATTAAAAGCCATGATCCCCTGCCACGCAAGTTGCAGGGAAAGCACCGTTAACACTAAACGAAAAATCTTTTTAAATTTATCTGACGAAATGCGGTGCAATAACTTAAGGCCAAACCAAGTACCTAAAGCGCCGCTAACTATCATGAGCATAACCAGCGGCAACCACTGCCAAAATGCAAACCCGACAGCCCCATATAAAATCGCTTTTAAGGTATGTTGCACTGTCATGCAGCTTGAGAATGTGGAGGTAAATTTAAGCTTATTATAATTATTTACATATAAGCAGCTGCCAACCAAAGGCCCACTTGCCCCTACAAACATCGAGATAAACGTGGTCCAAAGCCCAGCGAGAACACGCCATAACTTTGAGGTTTCTCTAAGCTTCGGCGTAACTCCCCACAGTAAATAAAGCACAAAGGCGGCAACGACTATTTTCATTAATTCAAGCGGAATTGATGTGACAATCGTTGAAGCAACCAGCGCACCTATGACTCCCCCTAAAGAGAAGTACACAAACATAGCACCATCAATATGTTTAAACGTGAACAAAAAGCGGTTTGCATTAGAGCCTAACTGCACTAAGCCATGAACAGGAATAACCACACTCATAGGAAGCATAGTTGCCATGATCACCAGCAACATTAAACCGCCACCCGCACCAAAAGCTGCTGAAATCATTGAAGTAAAGCCGGCAACCACAATGAGCATTATTGTGCTGATCGGACTTAATAAATCTCCACCCAAAAACTGCCAACTGATCAAATCCATTGTTATGCTTTAAATAGTGTGTTTGATCTAACGCTACCATGACTCACCACTATTAGCGACAAATTGGAAAATCGTTTCGACTAAAAGACCATATCAACCAAAAGAGAAGTGCCCCTAAATTCACAACTGGTCAGACTTGTGGTTTATTTTGTTAAACCGATGGTATATAACTATGCCCACAACACAATAAAATTAAAGGCACAGCATGACACTGATGAATGTAAGTACACAAGGATCTGTTGCTATATTAACTATGACAACAGCTGAAAATCGCCACAATCCTGCTTTTGCAGAGGCCTTTTTAACTTGCCTTGACGAAATCGAAAGTAACCCTGAACACAAAGCACTGGTGATCACTTCAAGCAGCGAAAAATCATGGAGTTTAGGCATAGACACCGATTGGCTTATGCCCGCATTAAAAACACAAAAATTTGCAGAAGTAAGTGGCTTTATGCACTCAATGGACGCGGTATTCAAACGCCTATTACTGTTCCCAATGCCAGTAATCGCAGCGATAAACGGCCATGCATTTGGTAATGGCGCAATTTTATCGTGCGCCTGTGATTTTAGGTTTATGCAAAGCGACCGTGGTTTCTTCTGCTTCCCCGAAGTGGACTTATCAATTCCGTTTTTACCGGGCATGCTCGCCTTCATTAAAAAAGCCATTCCAGACTATCGTTTTAACGAGATGATGCTAACGGGCCGCCGTGTTACTGCAGACGAACTTGCCGCTGATCATGTTATCGAACAAGCCTGCCCAGACAACGAAACCTTGTTAAATACCGCCCTCGAATTTGCCAGCCAATTCGATAAAAAACGCGCTATTTTCGCCGAGCACAAAAAGCGCCTACACAAACACATCATCGACACCATAGATATCGAAAACAAACCGATTATTGATGCCGTTCAGTTGGTTGTTTGATACCAGAGAAATTAGAAATCCACCTCCCCTTCAAAGTTTGGAGGGGTTTTAAAATACCTTCGCCTCTTTACAACCAGCTGTTCCAACTAATGAAATATAGAAGTAAAATCATCTGTTTTTCAGGGGATTGAAAGTTTAGAAAGCAGAATAGGAAATTTCAGAGTTGCAAAGTTTAACATTAAAACTACACTTGTAACCAACCTTTAAATACATAGCTATTCATGAAGTCTCGAAGCTGTTAGCTAGTTTCATTTACTCATGGAGGAGTTATGGCACTTCATATTTTCAACTTCGATGGCACTGGCAACGAGCCTGAAGACGCCTTACAAATTGTCAAAAAAGGCAAAAAAGAAGACGATAATATTACCAATATTTTGAAATTTCACTTCATGGTAGGTGGTAATTTACATGATGATGAATATAGAGGCTCATCAACACACAGTAATATCGATAACTGCTTCTATTACCAAGGTGTTGGTACCTATGGCAACTGGTGGTCTCGGTTAATTAATCAGGGGCTATCTCCTGAAAAAAAAGACGTCAGAACAATTTTGATAAAAGCGATTAATGACTTTAATCGGGTTTATCAAAAAGGCGATCAAGTTATTGTCACTGGTTTTTCAAGAGGGGCAGCCCTAGCCCGTCGCTTTTGTTCAAAAATTATTGAAAAATCCCCCTTATTAAATAAACAAACAACACCTTTTATTTATTTAGCAGCATTTGACACCGTGGCTAGCATCGGCCTGCCTAATTTAAGTAAAGCTGAACGCCCTGACTATGAAGTTGTTTTCGAAAATGGGCATACTATTTCAAAAATAATCAAACAAGCAACTCACCTCGTCAGCTTGGATGACAAGCGGAAAGCATTTCAACCAACACTAATGAACTATGAAGAAACCCGAATCACTGAGATATGGTTTGCAGGTGCCCATAGTGATGTCGGTGGAGGTTATTATCGTGATGGCTTATCAGATTTAACACTTTCTTATCTTATCAATTGGATTGCTTACCAAGTTAAAATGTTTGACCTGCTAGATCCTGAATTAAAAATCCCTTCAGAAAAAGCGCTTCAAAAGGCGTTACCATTAAGGTTAAAAAACATGATTGGACTTGATGATCTCCAAAGAGAAGCTACTGCTCTTGGTAAAAATCATCAACAAGATCGCTGGCCAATTGTTGACTGGCTCACTCTTGAAGATCGCTTATGTTGTGTAATAGATAAAGATAAGCTATCGAGTAAGCATAAACCTGTTATTCATAACTCAATTACCGAACGAATTGCATTTGACAAAGATTACCGCCCTAAGTCATTGGCAAACGTCTCGCACAATGTATTTTTTGCCTTTAAGGACGAGCCAATAAATGGCTTCGGAGTTAAAAGTTACTGCAATAACCCAAGACCAGTATGGTTTGCATTGGAGGTTAATGAATCAATTGAGATAGAAGTTGATTCATCAAAACTATTTAATCACTCAGGTATTTTAGTAGAAACAGGTGAAGTCTATTTAATTACCTCTCAAGCAGACGATGTTTGGAGCGATGGCAGCGTTAAATGCAATGCCGATGGTTGGAATACTGACACTGTCCAGCTTGGTTGGAAAGAGCTGCCTATAAAGCTTGCTCGCAGATTAAAGCGAGTTAAATCAGTTGACTGGTTTACTTTATGCTGCTCTGTAGGAAGAGATGATAATCAAGCAAAAGCTGTAGGCTGTAATGGCGAGTTTAAAGCCAGCAAAGATGGTGAGCTCACTTTTTTTGCTAATGACATTAAGTCAAAAATGGCCAATAACGTTGGTTTTATAACCGTGAAAGTTTTGAGAGTTAACTAATCACTATTTTTCAGGCTCTTACTCTCAAGTTTAGCAAGGAGGTTGTCAATATGTTAATTAAACACAAAAGATTGGTTCTGCTCTTTTTCGTAACACCTCTCCTTTTTTCTTTCAATTCTTTTGCAAATGAAAATATCCAGGAGAGTAGTGCCTTGCTCGAAAAACGAATAAAAGAACAAGATTTTTATAAAGAATTTAATATTTTAATAATTCCAAAAGGGAAATTAAATAATGAAGCAATACTTTTGCCCGACCAAATTAAGTCTCTTAATTTTAAATCACTAACAAATAACTCCGATATATGTGTTGACTGCGATCCAGATAAGATGATTGTTCCTAGCTTGCCTATATTGATTCCGTCTCCATCGCCAACAATAAAGCCATTTAATTTTAAAGACTTTTGTAAAAAATACCCTAAGTTCAAGACCTGTAAGGAAATGGCTTCTGAATCGCCAGATCCTTTCGAAAGGATTGCTGCCGCAGAGTTAGATTATCAGTATGAAACGCTCAAGAGTGAAACTGAAAACCCATCGATTAATGTAAGCTTAAAAAGAGAGTTATTACTTCATCAAAAAAAGTTAATGACCGTAACTGAAGAAGCTTATGAACTACAGTATTGGATGACTATAGGTATTTTCATTATTGTTATTCTTCTTGTACTAGGTGGTTTTTACCTTTCGTACTTGCAATTTAAATTAAAAACTCAACAACCAGAAAGTTCCAGTAATGCTACCTTCAAGATAGGTAAAACTGGCATTGAATTTAGCTCTTCGGTGATAGGTTTAATGATTTTATTTATGTCATTT